>JEMX01000044.1:0-111913 GCA_000585055.1 Candidatus Accumulibacter appositus | reverse complement strand
GGCGCCGCCGTTAGCGGTCGCATGCGCGTGCGTGGCGGCGTTGCGGGCCTCGATGCTGACCTTGCCTGATGGCGAGACGACGGTCGCCTCGCTGCCCACAGTGGCCGCAACGCGGCCCTTGCTGTCGGCCTGTGCCTTGCCGCCGGCGCCACCGGCGATGCCGGCCGCGCCGACGGTGATCGTCGCATCCGCGCTGCGCGACTGCGCGTCGGCCTTGAGCGTCAGCCCCGCGGACGAGAGTCCGGCCCGATCGCCAAGGTAGGCGCGCACGTCGCTGTCGCTGGTCGTCGTCGCGGTCATTCCGGCAACGGCAATGCCGCCGCCGGCACCGCCGGCAGCGGTCGCGGCCAGCGTCTCGTTGCTGGTGGCAACGAGCTTGACCGCGCCGCTCAGGACGACAGGCTGTGTCGCCACGCCAACGTCGGCCGGTCCGGAATCGATGAAGGCTTCGACTTCGCCCTTGCCTACCGCCGTCGCCAAGGCACCGCTGCCGCCGACCACACCGATCGACACCACCAGCATGTCGCTGGTGGCGACATCGCTGGCGGTGGCTTCGAGGTCGAGCGTGCCGCCGGCAATCGACGCACCTTCGCCGACGAAGGCGCGCGTCGCGCCGTCACCGACACCACCGCCAGCGCCGATAGCGGCATCGGCGGCGAAGATCGACACCGCGAGGCCGCCCCCACCACCGCCTTTGCCGATGGCGGTGGCCGTGTTGTGCGAAGTGGCGACGACGTCGATGTCACCGCTGGCCACATCGATGGTCGCCGGCGCCTGCGCGCCGCGCCCCTTGCCGGCGCCGATATGGGCCTCGGTGTCGCCGCTGACATAGGCTTCGGAGCGGCCCAGGCTGCCGGCGGCGACGCCGAGCGCCACGCCGAGCATGTCGCTGGTTGCGGTATAGGTCGAATTGGATTCGATGCGCAGGCCGTCCGCGCGCAGCGCGGCTCCGGAACCGACGAAGGCCGCCGTGTCGCGCTCGATGGAAGTGGTCGCCTGCAGAGCGTTGACCGCCAGACCGGTACTGCCGCTGCCGCCCTTGGGTGCGGACTTGGCGCTGGCCGTCGAGCCGGCCGCGAGGTCGGCACGACCGGAGCGCAGCATCACATCGGCACCAGCGCCGAGCCAGGCCTGCGTGTGACCACCGACGGTGGAGACGCCGTGCGCTCCCGAGAGAGCGGCCGCGGCGATACCGATGGAGGCCGTCACCGGGCTCAGCTTGGCGTCGACAGTCGCACTCGAGTCGGCGCTAAGCCCGAGATCGCCGGCGACGATATCGACGACGGCGTTCTCGACCGAGGCGTCCACGGTGCTGCCGATGGTGTTCTCGGACAGCGATACGCCGACGGCAAACGAGCCGCCGGTGCTCAGCGAAACGGCGATCGCCGGTACATCGGCGGTTATGGTCGAGCTATCGCTGGCATCGAGGCTGACCGCGCCGGCGGCATCGATGCGGCTACTCGCGCCACTGCTGCTGCCGAGCTGGGCGGCAACGGTGTTGTGGATCGGATTGGTGGCGCTGGCGCCGGCGCCGGCCAGTGAAACACTGAGGCCCGAGGTCGGGTTGGAAACGGCCGCAGACACCGCAACGCCAACGGCCAACGCGTCAATGGCGCTGTCGGCGGTGGCGTTCAGGCTCAGCGTGCCACCGGCGTCGACGACGCTGCCGTCGCCGATGGTCGCCTTAACGGTGTTGCCGATGTCGTTGTCGGCGATCGCCGCAGCAATGGCGATGGCGCCGGAGAGTCCATTCGACGAGCCGGCGATGGCAACGCTGCCGGCCACGGCGGTGGCGTCGATACGCGAGTGGTCGCTGGCCGAGAGGCGCAGCGCACTTCCCGCCGCGCTAGTCACCGGCTGACCATGCTCGATCGTCGCCGTAACGGTATTGTCGATGCGGTTGGTCGAACTCGCCCCGGCGCCGGAGCCGGACAAGGCGAGCGATTTGCCGCCGGCGGAGATGCTGACCGCGGCGCCGACGGTCAGCGAATTAATCACCGAGCGGCTGTCGGCAACGAGCGTCAGCCCGCCACCGGAATTCAGTTCGGAATGGTCGATGAGCGCTTCGACGGTATTGCTGATGTCGTTGCTGGCGATCGAAATGCCGAGCGCCACGGCGGCGCCCTCGCCGCCGGTGATCGCAAGCGCCCCAGCGATGCCGCGGGCGTCAATGAAGCTGGCATCGGTGGCCCGCAGGGCGATG
Organism: Candidatus Accumulibacter appositus; assembly: GCA_000585055.1. Lineage (GTDB taxonomy): Bacteria > Pseudomonadota > Gammaproteobacteria > Burkholderiales > Rhodocyclaceae > Accumulibacter > Accumulibacter appositus. Next base: position 109,710 of record JEMX01000044.1, on the reverse strand, counting down.
TCGTGGCCGGCGCCACTGCTGACGAGACTGCCGTTGCCGATCGAGGCCCGCACGGTATTGGTCACCGAGTTGCCCGAACCGGTGCCGGCACCGGCCAGCGTGACGCCGAAGCCCTGGCCGCTGGAAACGCTGCCGCCGCCGGCCCCGGCAATGGTCAGGACATTGATCGTCGCAGTCGAGCTGGCGTCGAAGACGACATCGCCGGCGGCAGCGACGGTGGCTGCGTCGGCGTAGGCGGCGATGGTATTGGTCACCGAATTGACTGCCGCCGAGGCGCCCAGCGAAGCGTTGATACTTTGCCCGCTGCCCTTGCTGAAGCCGAGGGCGATGGCCACGGCGCCGGCATCGGCGTGAATCAGCGTCGTCGCGTAAGCCTTGAAGACGCCGCCTTCGAGACGCAGCACGTAGGCCGAGCCGCCTTCCTCGCTGACCAGCCAGGCACTGCCGGCGGTGATCGTGCTGACCGTCGGATGGCTGTCGAAGTCGACGCCCTGCGCCGCGAACGCGGTCTTCAGGCTGGCGCGGATGGCAGCGTCGCCGCTCTGATCGAGGCTGGCTTCGTTGACCGCGGTATCGTCGTCATCCTCGTCCTGCTGGCCGGCGTCGTTCAATTGCGCGGCGGAAACACCGCTCACCTCAAAGGCGTAACGCTCGTCCGACGCAGTCACGCTGACCGCGCCGCCGTTCTGGCTGGTCAGGCTGGCGCCGTTGAGCAGACGCGCCTGGATGCTGTTGGCCACCTTGTTGCCCGAGCCGGTACCGGCGCCGGCGAAGCCGAAATTGAGGCTGTTGCCACCGAGCGTCGCGCTCAGAGCACCGGCCATGGTCAAGGCGTCGATACTGCCGGTGGACGTCGCATCGAGGGTGATCGCGCCGCCGCTGCTGACCTGCGAGGCATCAACGCTGGCTTCGCTGACATTGGCGATGTCGTTGAGCGCCAGCGAGGCGCCGATCGAGGGGCTGGCGCCGGAAGACGTCGCCTTGCGCAGGGAGAAGGCGAAACCGCCGGCGTCGGCGACGATCGCCGTCTGCTCGTCGGCTTTGATGCGTACGGCATTACCCGTGCTGGACACAGTGCTGCCGGCACGCACTTTCGCCAGCGTGCTGGCGCGCACCCTGTTGACCGAGAAGGCGCCGGCAAGGCTGCCGCTGAGCACCGACTGCTGCTGTCCGTTGATCGCACCGGCGGCGCCGATGGTCAGGGCACTGATGCCGATCATCGACACGGCGTCGAGCTCGAAGCCATCGCCAGCGCTGACCGTGGAATCGTCGATGACGGCTTCGACGACATTGCGATCCTCGTCGCTGCCGATGTTGTTGACCGCGAAGCCGGCGCCGAAGGCGGCGGCATTGCTGTTGCCGCTACTGCCCAGCGCCAGGGAGAGCGCAAAGCCGCCGGCGTCGGCGGTGATATCCGAGGTGTTACTGGCCGCCACCTTGACGGACCCGACGCTGCTGCTGACCTCGCTGCCATTGCGCAAGGCGGCGATGGCGTCGGCGTTGATGCTGTTGACCGAGCCCGAGCCGGCGCCCGCGCCGGCGATGCCGCCGCCCTGGGTGCCGGAGACAGCGCTGACCGCCGCACCGAGGGTATAGGCCTTGATCGTCGTATCGGCCGTGGCATTCAGCTCGAAACCGCCGCTAGCGAGGATGCTGACGCTGGAATTGTCGAGGTAGGCGGAGACCGGGCTTGTGATGCGGTTGACTGCGACAGCCACGCCGAAGGAGGCGGCGTTTGTGTTGCCGCCGGCACCACCTTTGGCGATCGACAGGGAGAGGCCACCGCCGATGGCGAAAATGTCCGAGGTATCGCGCGCCAGCAGCATCGCCTGGCCGCCGCTCAGTCCGACCGCCGAGCCGCTCAGGAAGGCTTCCGTCGAGCCTCCGATACGGTTGATCGACACCGAGCCGGCGAGCGAGAAGGCGCTGTTGCCACTGGCGCCGGAAGTGCCCTGCCCGGTGGCCAATGCGCCGCCGGCACCGGCAGCAATGGCGACGATCTCCGAGTCGCGCGTCGCGGCGACGCTGAAGACAGTGCCGCTGCTGCCACTGAGGGTGGCGGCGCTATCCTGGATGAAGGCCCGGGTGGTACCGCTGACGATGTTCTTGCTGAAAGCGCCGGCCAGTGCAGCGGCATTGTTGCTCTGATCGGGCTTGGCGAAAGCGAGTCCGCCGGTGGCGGCGATCAGATCGGTATCGTTGCTGCTCTGCAAGGTCAGCGTCCTGGCGAGGATCGTGCCGGCGTCGTCGATCGACGCCTGGGTGATGTCGCTGACGGTGTTGATCGATACCGCCGCAGCGACACCGACGCCGGTCTTGGCCGGCGCTGCCTGCGCCGTCGTCCCGGCGGTGCCAGGCGCCGACTCGCCGGCCAGCGGATCCTCGGCGGTCTGTTTCATCGGCTCGTCGCTGACCAGCGCACCGGCGATGGCGAAGGTCCACAGCGCGCCGTCGGTCTTGGCCAGCAGGTCGACCCCTTCGGCGACGTTGATCTGGTGATCCGAGCGCGCCCCCGAGCCGCTGCTGGCGCCTGGCTCGATGGCGCCGATCACGGCGCGCGTCTTGCGCTCGAGGTCGGTGATGGCCACCGAGGCGCCAAGGCCGATGCCTTCGCCCTTGGAGATGCCGCCGTTCCAGCTGATCAGTGTTTCCAGGCTGCCGGCGTAGAGACGCGCGTTGCGGCCGCTGACGAAAGCCGAGCTGCCAAGTTGCACCAGGGTGTCGCTGTGCTGCTCAACGTAGGAGACGGTACCGCCGATGCCGTACTTGCCGCCACCGCCGCCGGCCTGGTTGAAGGTGAAGTTGAAGATCGCCTCTTCGGCTTTCATGTTGAAGCCGCCGTCGCTGCCGCTGTAGATGCGTGCGCCGTCGGCGATGGTGGCGTGCGTGGTGTTGTTGAGCACGCTGATGAACAGCGCGCCACCGAAGCCGCCTTTCTTGCCGGCCGCCCCGACCGGTTGCAGCGACAGGTCGCGGTCGTAGTCCGGGCTGAAGGGGTCCAAGGTCCCGCTCGGCAGGTTGAAGCCGAAGATGCCGGTCATGTCGACGGTCTGCATGTAGGTCGTCGCCTCGACCGAGACCACCTCCTCGCCGCGTCCGTCCGCACGCTGCGCGGCCTGATTGGCGTGTGCGTTCAGCGCGTTGTTGTGCCACTCGGCGTCCTGGTTGATCAGCGCGCCGCCTTCGACCACCGCCTTGCTGACGTTGGTGAGCGACAGCACATTGACCGAACCGGCGATACCGACCTTGTCGGCAGTCGCCGTACTGCGCGCCCAGCTGTTGAACAGGCCGGAGCGGATGCCCAGGTAACCATCAAGATATTTGTCGACGGCGCCCACGCCTTCCGTTTGCAGGGTGTCGATCAACTCGCCGAGGGTGGTTGGGGTGAAGGCATCGGGACGGGTCAGGAAGGGGTAGCTGACGCCGGCAATGACGCGGTTGGCGCGCAGGGCATCCAGTTGGGCGCCCGATTCGACGGTGGCGGTGGCCGTGTTCTTAATGTTGCCGACGGCGACGGCCACGCTGATGCTGTTGGCGGCGCTCGAGCCGGCGCTATTGCCATCCGCGTCTTCCTGCGGGTCGCTATCGCTCTCCGCGATCAGCTGGAATTTCTCCTCGATCTCGGCACGGACTTCGAGGTCTTCGTTCGACTTCAGCTCAGCCTTGCTGCCGATGGTGGTCAGCACGGCATGATCGGCAAAGCTGTAGGCCAGCCCGCCGGCAACGCTGAGCGCGTTGCTGGCGCCGCTATTTGATTTGGCGGCGTTGTCGCGATAGTCCTTGGTCAGCGCCTGGAAGATGAGATCGGGCAGATTGGCGTTGATCACCTCCTTGACCTTGTCCATGGTGCTCTTCTCGAGATCCTCGCTCTGCAGGCCGGCGCCGGCCTGTGCCTTGTCGCTGGCCGCGAGGGCCGACTGCACGCCGATGCCGGTGGCGAAGCCGGAGTCGAGCACGTGCTTGGCGGCCAGGCTGTAGCCGCTGGCGTCGGCGGCGACCGCACCGATGGCGATGGCAATGCCGGCGCGGGCCTCGTTCTCGGTCTCGGCCAGCTTGACCTGCTGCTCGCCGACGAAACGCTGGTCGCCGATCAGGTTGAATTCATTGGTACCGGTGATGATGTAGTAGGTCTCGCCATCGCGCAGGCCGGCAATCGGCGCGCTGCCCTCGTGATAGACCACCGCCTGGCCCAGTTCGAAGGTCTGGCCGAGCAACGAGAAATCGACGCCGGAACCGCTGAAGGCCGGGTTGGCGAGCGTAATCTCGTCCTTGTCGGCCTTGACGTCGGCGCCGGAGAAAGCCTTGCTATTGACCGCCACTGGTGGCGCGCCGAGGGTATAGCTGAGTGCCCTGGCATCGCCGTCGATGGCTTTCTGCTCGGTCTCGGCAAGCTGGATCCATTTCGATTCGTCGCGGGTCGCGGTGGCGGCATCGTCGGCCAGCTTGATGACCACGTACTCGCTGCCGTCGACCAGGCCGGCGATGCTGTTACCGCGGCGGTTGCTGTAGAGAATCGTATCTTCGGTCTCCAGCGCGTGCGCACCAACGTAGATCATGTTGCGCGCCAGATCGACGTAGCCGAGATTCGGTGAGTGCGCTTCCCAGAGATTCGCGTTGGCGTAGTTTTGTGCGCTGGTCGCGAGATCGACCTGACCGTCCAGATCGTTCCCGAGGTATTTGAAGATCGTGCCCGCCGGCAAGTCCCCGTTCACAGCGTTGGCCACCTTGACGGTCCTGCCGGTACGCAAGCCGTCGACGGTCTGCGTGCTGCTGTAGTCGAATTCGCTGACCGTCGGATCGATTTCGATCTTGACCAGCGAACCGTCGGCCATGTTGGCGGTGACCTTGCCCTTCACCGTCGTCTGTATATCGGCCTTGGAGAACTGCAGGCCGAAGGCCAGCCCGGCCTTGCCGTCGGAGTAGATGCTCGACTCGGCAACGGCCTCGGCATCGACGACGCCGGAAGCACCGATGTTGGCCGTCTTGCCGGCGGTGACCGTCGCGCCCTCGGCCAGCGTGACGTGCGAGGTGGCGTCGGCGTTGGCAACGGCCAGCGAGACGGCGATCTGTGCCGACCCCGGGTTGGGCGTGCTCTCGCTCGAACGGTCGGTATTGGTTTCCAGGTGCGCGGTGGACTCGGCGCCCGAGGTGATCACCACCGCGTCGCCAGCATTGACCAGCACACCGTCCCGGATGTCGACGCTGGCGGTGGTCTTGCCGTGCGCGTAGCCGACACTGAACAGGCTGCCGTAGGCGACGCCGGTGGCATCGGCCTTGGCGGTGGCATAGACGCCGATGGCGCCGTCGGCGCTCAACCGCGCGCCGTCGTGGACGACGATGTCGGCCTGCGATTCCTTGACCAGAACCTTGACCGGCATCGCGGTGAGCCCGGCAACCTTGTCGGCGAGCGGCGAGATCAGCACGTTGTCGAGCAGGTTCGAGGCGCCGATCAGCGAGGCGAAGCTGCGGTCCTCGGCCTGCGCGATGAGGTAGATGGCACTGCCATCGAGGACGGCGTTGGCGCCGATGTCGATCGACACCTGGCGATTGCTACCCAGCACCGGCGACAGGTTTTCCAGTTCCGCGGAGCCGAAGCGCCGCGCACGAAAGACGATGTCATCGGCTTCGCCGCTGCCATCGCGGGTCGACAGCGTGACGCCCGCGGCGACGCTGATGTGCTCGGCGAAAGCCTCCAGGTAGCCGCCGTGGGTGTCGATGTCGTTGGCGAAGGTAATGCTGTCGACGCCGAGATCCCAGACCACGGGCGGCGCACCGGCGGCGTTGCCGTAGACCAGCAGATCGCCGGCAAAGGCGCTGTCCAGCGAGTGCACGCTGATCGTGTCGCTACCCCAGCCCGCTTCGATGGTCAGTGACCCGGTCGGATTGGCGAACTGCACCGTCTCGCCGGTACCGAAGATCTCCATGTTTATCGGACCTGCGCCACTCGTGATATCGGCGATATCACGCAGGGTGATGCTGTCGTTGAAGATCGTGCCGCGGTAGGTGAAATTGCCCGCCGCCTGGGTGAACTGCACCGGCTCCATGCCGATGAACAGGAGATTGTCGCCATCGCGAACGATGTTGCCGCTGTCGGCGCCGCTAACCTCGTAAGCAACGGCGTCGTAGCTTCCGTCGAGAACGACGGTATCGAAGCCACGATCGCCGCCGGCGACGGTGCCGCTCAGGCGCCCGCCCTGCGCGAAAACGAACTGGTCCTGGTTGTCGGCGGCACCGCGGAGATTCTCGACGCCGGCAAAACGCACGGAAGCGACCACACCGCTGTCCTGCCCACTGATTTCCCAACGCGCATCGCTGCTCGGGCCGATCAGCATGTCGGCACCCTCGCCGCCGAGAACCAGGGTCGGGACAGTGACGAAATGGAAGCGGAAGGTATCGTCGCCGCCGAGCCCGTCGGCCAGGATCGAGCGCACGCCGACGCCGTCGCTGCCATAGCGCTCGGTGAACGCGCCCAGCGAGACATCGACGATGACACCGCCGTCGCCGGCACTGCCCACCTCCTGCACCAGCACCGTATCATCGCCCTGGGTCAGGTGCAGGCTGAGCGCCGCGTCGGCCGAGATGTTTGCCAAACCGGTGTCGGCTGACAAGAGCAAGCGGGGCTCCAGGGTTTCGAAGCGCAAGGCCCCCGGCAGGGCTTTCGCAACACGGTCTGCCGGTGCGCGGCCCTCGAGCCTTGAGCGTAGCCAAACGGCCAGCCGTTTGAGCGGCATTGCGAGCTGGCTACGCTGGTCGCGGCGATCCTTGCTGGAGCTGTGCTTGGCGGAATCGCGGTCGGCTAAGGTAAGGCGCTTGGACATGATTTTCCCTTTTCGCTCTGTCGGCGACAGACAAAGGTCCGTTCGGACCGTTGTGGTTTTTGACATTGCGCCCGGGGAAGGCCTTGCCCGGACATTGCTTGGAATCCACACCACACACCCAGGCGCGGACCAGGTCGGAAACGCTGGTTCCCGGAGAGACTGACGATGGCCGCAGACAGGCGTCCGGCGGCGTTGCCTAGAAATAAAGCCCGCTTGCGGCTGCAAGAGACCGCCGCGCAGGGAGCGCGTCGCCCCCTGCTTCCATACGCTCCCGCTACCCTCAATAGCAGCGACCGATCACCATTTTCTGGTCTCTCACCGGAACGACCATTTTAGTAAGCTGGTATTGATTCATAAGGAGAAACTGAAAACTCGCGGGCAGCCTAACACGGCTAAGCGCCACGGGGAAGCGTCACCATCGCTCCGGGCAGCGCCCGTTCAAAGCTGATACTCCTCCCCCGGCCGGGCGCCGGCAATGGCCATGTCGACCGCTTTGCGCGTCAGTTGCGGTGCGAACAATTCGATGAAGTCGTACTCGTAGCGACGAATGTGGTTGCCGCGGCGCAGGCCGATGCGGGTGGTGTTCGAGCCAAATAGGTGCTCGGCGGGCAGGGCCTGCAGACCGGCGTCGCGGGCGGCATCGAAAGCCATGCTGGCGATGATGCCGAGGCCCAGACCAAGACTGACGTAGGTCTTGATGACGTCGGCGTCGATGGCGGTGAGCACGACGTTGGCGGTCAACTGCGCGAGTTCGAAAGCCTTGTTGATGCGCGAGCGGCCGGCGAAGGCCGAATCGTAGGTGATCAGTGGCCAGCGCGCCAGGGTGGTCAGGGCCAAGGGCTTCTCGCCGAGGATCGGATGCCCGTCAGGAGCGATCACGCAGTGCACCCATTGGTAGCACGGGAGCATCAGCAGCTGCGGGTACTGATCGAGGGCTTCGGTGGCGATGGCAATGTCGGCCTCGCCTTTCAGCGCCCATTCGGCGATCTGCGTCGGATGCCCCTGGCGCAGCGACAGGCGCACCCGCGGATGGCGGTCGACGAATTTCTTGACCACGCCGGGCAGCGCGTAGCGCGCCTGGGTGTGCGTCGTGGCGATGACCAGGCTGCCGGAGTCCCCACCGGCGTACTCCTCGCCGACGCGGCGGATGTTCTCGGTATCGCGCAGGATGCGTTCGGCGATTTCGAGCACCGCCTTTCCCGGCTCGGTCACCGCCGTCAGGCGCCTGCCACTGCGCTCGAAGACGATCACGCCAAGCTCGTCTTCGAGCAGCTTGATCTGTTTGGAGATTCCCGGCTGGGAGGTGTAGAGCGCCGCCGCGGCTTCCGAAACGTTGAGGCTTCGTTGCGCAACCTCGACTAGATAACGCAGTTGCTGGAGCTTCATCGCCACCCCTAATCGCTCTTGGTTATAACAATCTAACTGAATATTCTTTTTCGATCAAACTCGCTGCTGCTACCATGCGCGCTCATTTTCGCTGGGGCTGCTTGTTGATGGACTGGATGTTCACCTTGTCGGGCTTTGTCGTTGGCGCCATCGTCGGGCTCACCGGCGTCGGCGGTGGCTCGCTGATGACCCCGCTGCTGGTGCTGGTCTTCGGCATCCACCCGGCAACCGCCGTCGGGACCGACCTGCTGTACGCGGCCATCACCAAGGCCGGCGGCACTTTCGTGCATGCCAAGAAGGACCATGTCGACTGGCGCATCACTCGCCTGCTGGCGGCGGGCAGCATCCCGGCTGCGCTGTTGACCATCTGGGCACTGTCCTTCCTGCCCAAGCAGAGCGACGAGGTTTCGCACGTGATCTCGGTGTCGCTGGGAATCGCCTTGCTGCTCACCGCCGGCGCGATCATTTTCCGCCACAAGCTGCAGAATCACGCCCTGGCCCACGCTGACGACAGCGCACATACGCAGCTGCGAGCACCGATCACCATCACTGTCGGCGCATTGCTCGGCGTCCTGGTCACGGTTTCATCGGTTGGCGCCGGGGCGCTCGGCGTCGCCGTGCTGTTCTACCTTTACCCGCGGCTGCCGACCATCCGCATCATCGGTAGCGACCTCGCACACGCCGTGCCGCTGACCCTGGTTGCCGGCCTCGGACACTGGCTCCTGGGCAGTATCGACTGGTCGCTGCTGGGCAGCCTGCTGCTCGGCTCGCTGCCCGGAATCTGGCTCGGCAGCCACGCCTCGGCGAAAATCCCGGACCGCATTCTTCGCCCCATCCTGGCCTGCATGCTGCTCGTCATCGGCGGCAAGCTGATCGCCCAGTAGCTGCCCGTGCCCAGCCTGATCCAGGGAATGGCAGGCATGGCTTCATTCTTATAAGGAGCGACCCATGTATCGCTACGACAGTACTGATCAACAACTGATTGACGAACGCGTGAGCCAGTATCGCGGCCAGATGGCGCGCCATCTGGCAGGCGAACTCTCGGACGACGAATTGCGTCCGCTGCGCCTGCAAAACGGCCTTTACATCCAGCGACACGGCCCGATGCTGCGCATCGCCATCCCCTACGGCATGCTCTCTTCGGCGCAACTGCGCAAGCTGGCCGAAATCTCGCGCCGCTATGATCGCGCTGTCGGGCATTTCACGACCCGCCAGAACATGCAGCTCAACTGGCCGCAGTTCGAGGAAACACCGGAGATCTTGGCGGAACTGGCGAGTGTCGAAATGCACGCCGTGCAGACCTCGGGCAACTGTATCCGCAACATCACCAGCGACCACTTTGCCGGCGTCGCGCCGGACGAACTGGTGGACCCGCGCCCGTACTGCGAACTGCTGCGGCAATGGTCGACTTTTCATCCGGAATTCGCCTTCCTGCCGCGCAAGTTCAAGATCGCGGTCAACGCCGCGGCGCAGGACCGTGCCGTGATCCGGGCGCACGACATCGGACTCGAGGTGATCAGCGACGAACGTGGCGAGATCGGCTTCAAGGTCCTCGTCGGTGGCGGTCTCGGGCGCACGCCGATCCTCGGCAAGGTGGTGCGCGAGTTCCTGCCGCGCCGGCACATCCTTTCCTACCTGGAGGCCATCCTGCGCCTGTACAACCGCTACGGTCGCCGCGACAACATGTACAAGGCGCGCATCAAGATTCTCGTGCAGGCACTCGGCATAGAGGAGTTTGCGCGCCAGGTCGAGGCCGAGTGGGCGCATCTGCGCAACGGCGAGACGACGGTGACCGACGCCGAGTTCGACCGTATCTCCGGCCATTTCGAGCCGCCGGCCTGGGAAGCGCTGCCTGTCGAAGACCCCGTGCATAGCGCCCGTCTGGCGACCGACAAAGCCTTTGCCAACTGGGTCAAACGCTGCGTGCACGCCCACAAGACGCCGGGTTATGCCGCCGTGACGCTGTCGCTGAAGGCGCCGGGAGTCGCTCCCGGCGACATCAGCGAGGCGCAGATGATCGCCGTCGCCGATCTCGCCGACCGCTTCAGCTTCGGCGAACTGCGCGTCAGCCATGAACAGAACCTGATCCTTTCCGACGTCAGGCTGGGCGATCTGCACGAGCTCTGGCAGCTCGCCCGCGGCCAGCGCCTGGCGACCGCCAACATCGGTCTGTTGACGGACATGATCTGCTGCCCCGGCGGCGACCTCTGCGCCCTGGCCAACGCACGCTCGCTGCCGATCGCTGCCGCGGTGCACGACAAGTTCGACGACCTCGACTATCTGTACGACATCGGCGACATCTCGCTCAACATCTCGGGCTGCATGAACTCCTGCGGCCACCATCATGTCGCCAACATCGGCATTCTTGGCGTCGACAAGAACGACGAGGAGTGGTATCAGATTACCGTCGGCGGCCAACAGGGGAATAGCGCAACGATCGGCAAGGTCATCGGTCCCTCGTTCTATGCACAGGAGGTGCCCGAGGTCATTGAAGCGCTGATCAATGTCTATCTCGAACAGCGTACCGCCAGCGAGCGCTTCATCGACACCTGGCAGCGGGTCGGTGCCGATCCCTTCAAGGCGCGCGCCTACGCCGGCCGCGACCGTCGCCGCACGGCCAAGGTCGCCGGCAAGGACAGCAACATAAAGGAAATCGTCAATGCCTAGAATCATCAAGCACATGCAGGTCATCGAAGACCACTGGCAGATGCTGACGCTCGCCGAAGGCGAGACACCGGAAGCCGTCGCCCTGCCTGCCGAGCCGACGCTGCTGCCGCTCGCCGTCTGGCTGCTGCGCCGGGATGAGATCGTCGCCGCGGGCCTGGAGCTTGGCGTCTGGCTGGACGCCGGCGAGGGTCCGGAAGCACTGGCTGACGACCTCGAACGCTTGCCGGTCATCGGCGTCAATTTCCCGAAGTTCACCGACGGCCGCAGCTACTCCAGCGCCCGCCTCCTGCGCGAGCGCTACGCCTACCACGGCGAGATTCGCGCCCTCGGCGATGTGCAGCAGGACCAGCTGTTCTACATGCGCCGTTGCGGCATCGACGCCTACGCAGTACGTGCCGACAAGGACATCGACAAAGCGCTCGCCGGCCTGGCGGTGTTCAGCGAAACCTACCAGGCGGCGGTCGACCAGCCGCAACCGCTGTTCCGACGGCGCGCGGCACATCGCCAGGAGGCCGCATGAAGCACCTTGGCACACTCGACGACCCGGCCCTGCTGGACGCCTTGGCGAGCAAGGTCGCCGACGCACGCAGCCTGTTGCGCGAGATCGCCGACGATTTCTCGCCAGCCGCCTTCGCCAGCAGTCTCGGCGCCGAGGACATGGTGCTCACCGACCTGATCGTCAGCGACCGGCTCGACATCGAGATCTTTTCGCTCGACACCGGTCGTCTGCCGGCCGAGACCTACGCGCTGATCGCCAAGGTCAAGAGTCACTATGGCCTGGCGCTGCACCTCTACTATCCGCGCCATGATCTGGCCGAGGCCTGGACCCGCGAGCACGGCATCAACGCTTTTTACGAGTCGGTGGAGTTGCGCAAGGGCTGCTGCCATTTCCGCAAGGTCGAACCCCTGCAACGCGCGCTGAGCGGCCGCAAGGCCTGGATCACCGGCATGCGCGCGCAGCAATCGGCGACCCGTGAGGACTTGCCGCTGCGCAGCGTCGACCTCGCCAGCGGGGGCCTGGAGAAGTTCAACCCGCTCGCTGCCTGGAGCGAACGCGAAGTCTGGGCCTACCTCAAGCAGCACCAGGTGCCCTACAACGCCCTGCACGACCAGTTCTACCCGAGCATCGGCTGCGCGCCGTGCACGCGCGCGATCTCACCGGGAGAAGACGTACGCGCCGGCCGTTGGTGGTGGGAGAATCCAGAATCGAAGGAATGCGGCTTGCACCTCAAGCGCGCCTGAAACCCGGACAGACAGACAAGCAAACAATCGATGAATCACACAGGTCAATCATGAGCAACGCCGCACTTTCCAGTGTCACCCTTTCCCATCTCGACTGGCTGGAGTCCGAGGCCATCCACATCATGCGCGAGGTCGCTGGCCAGTGCAGCAACCCGGTGCTGCTGTTCTCTGGCGGCAAGGACTCGATCTGCATGTTGCGTATCGCCGAGAAGGCCTTCCGTCCGGGACGTTTCCCGTTCCCCTTGATGCATATCGACACCGGCCACAACTACCAGGAAGTCATCGACTTCCGCGACCAGCGCGCCGCCGAACTCGGCGAGCGGCTGATCGTGCGCTCGCTTGAGGACTCGATGGCGCGCGGCACGGTGGTTCTCAAGTCGGCCGACGAACCGCGCAACAAGCACCAGTCGATAACCCTGCTCGAAGCGATCGAGGAATTCGGGTTCGATGCCTGCATCGGCGGTGCCCGCCGCGATGAAGAAAAGGCACGCGCCAAGGAGCGCATTTTTTCCTTCCGCGACGAATTCGGCCAGTGGGACCCCAAAAATCAGCGCCCGGAGCTCTGGGATCTCTATAACGCGCGCAGCTTCAAGGGCGAAAACATCCGCGTTTTCCCGATCTCGAACTGGACCGAAATCGACGTCTGGCAGTACATCGAGCGCGAGCAACTGGCCTTGCCGTCGATCTACTTCGCGCACCAACGCCCAGTCGTTCGCCGCAGTGGCGGCCTGCTGCCAGTCACCGCGGTGACGCCGGTCAAGCCCGGCGACCAGGTCGAAGAAGTCATGGTTCGCTTTCGTACCGTTGGCGACATCACCTGCACCGCACCGGTCGAGTCGGACGCCGACAGCGTCGCGAAAATCATCGCCGAAACGGCAATCACGACGATCACCGAACGTGGTGCCACCCGCCTCGACGACCAGACCTCGGAAGCGTCGATGGAGCAACGCAAGAAGGAAGGCTATTTCTGATGTCCGCAATCGATCCCATTGAACCCATGCAAGCACTCCCCCTGGAAGCTATCCCCGACAACGGCCTGCTGCGCTTTCTGACCTGCGGCAGCGTCGACGACGGCAAGAGCACGCTGATCGGTCGCCTGCTCTATGACAGCAAGACGATTCTCGCCGACACCCTGCATGCCATGCAGCGCAGCTCCGAAAAGCGCGGGCTGGAGGTCGTCGACCTGTCGCTGCTCACCGACGGCCTGCAGGCCGAGCGCGAACAGGGAATCACCATCGACGTTGCCTATCGCTACTTCACCACCGGCACCCGCAAGTACATCATCGCCGACGCACCGGGGCACGAGCAGTACACGCGCAACATGGTCACCGCCGCGTCCACGGCCGACCTGGCGATCATCCTCATCGACGCCCGCAAGGGCGTGCTCGCGCAGACCCGCCGCCACTCCTATATTGCGCACCTGCTCGGCATCCCGCACGTCGTCGTGGCGGTAAACAAGATGGACCTGGTCGACTACTCACCGGACGTCTTCGCGCGCATCAAGACCGACTACCTGGCTTTCGCCGGTAAACTGGGGATCGAAAACATCCGCTTCATGCCGATGTCGGCGCTGCACGGCGACATGATCGTTGAGCGTGGCGAGCGGCTCGACTGGTACGACGGGCCGAGCCTGATCGAAGTCCTCGAAACGGTGCCGGCGGTACACGGCGCGCACGCCGAGAAATTCCGCTTCCCGGTGCAATACGTCTGCCGTCCACAGGATTCGGCCAACCCGGAGCTGCACGATTATCGCGGCTTCATGGGCCGTGTCGAGTCCGGCGAACTGGCCATCGGCGACGCGGTGACGGTGCTGCCCTCAGGGCGGGAAACGCGCGTCAAGGACATCCGGGTGCTCGCCGAATCGCTGCCGTCCGCGGTCGCCGAGCAATCGGTGACCCTCCTGCTGGAAGACGAAATCGACATCTCGCGCGGCGACATGATCGTCAAGAGCGGCGAGCTGCCGACGCTCAGCAAGCAGATCGACGCCATGCTCTGCTGGCTGGCCGAAGCGCCGCTCGACCCGCGCCGCAAGTACCTCATTCGCCATACCACGCGCGACAGCAAGGCCATGCTCGCTGGCATCGACTACCGCATCGACATCAATACCATGGAGCAGCAGGCAAGCGAACGGCTGCTGATGAACGACATTGCCCGCGTGCGCTTCAAACTGGCGCAGCCGATTTTCGCCGATCCCTACGCCGAGAGCCGCGGCACCGGCGCCTTCATTGTCATCGACGAGTCTTCGAACAACACCATCGGCGCCGGCATGATCCTCTGACCGGCGCGGCCTGCCGCAGCGGGTAGCGCTGCGCGGCCAAGCGCTCGTCGCGTGCTCCCGCCGACCGTCGAACAGGCCAGCGGATTGACCTGAGGGCCAGCGCCGACGATACTTCCGCTGGTGCAGCGTCAGGGTAGCCAGTTCGCTGAAACGTTCGGTCGGCGCGCGGCCGTGTCTTCACGAGACAGGTGTGGCCATGGATATTCACGGAAAGCCGATCGCCGAGCGTATCGACTGGCTGTTCGGTCTGGCCGAGCGCCATGCGGCGATGTACCGCAGCCCGGAAGCCTGGCTGGCACGCCAACGCTATCAGGCCGAACACCCGACGGCGATCGCCGTCCTCAAGTGCATGGACGGGCGTATCAATATCCCGGTGGCGACCAACACCCCGGTCGGCCTGCTGATGCCCTTTCGCAACCTCGGCGGAATCTTCGACCTTGGCTGGCCGCACCTTGGCGAAGTGCTCGCCCACCATGTCCAGCGCGTCGTCAGCGCTGGCCGACATGTGCTTTTCCTGGTCACCTACCACTACTCGCAGGGTGAGCCACGGCGCGGCTGTGCCGGCTTCGACTACGACACGGCAGCAGCGGTTGCCCACACCTACCAAATACGCTCCCAGGTCGAACACATTTTCGGCAGCGATCACGCGACCGTCTATCCGCTGGTTTGCGGTTTCGAAACCGACGAGGACGCCCTGGTGATCCACGGCACGGCAGGCGAGCAACTACACCTGGCCAGCTTGACCGCCACCGACCGGGCAAGCCTCGACCAGCGTCTCATCGCCTTGCTGCCCGACATGCCGGCACAGATGCGCGCCGATCTGCTGCCGCTGCTGCACGGCAATCTCGAGCATATCGAGAGCGTACGCTCGCAGATCCGCAGTCGCGAGCGCCTGCTCGACATCGAGCACCGAGAGTGGACGATCTGTCTGGGTCGTGGGTTCGATTTCCTGCACACGCCCAATATCGCCTTGATCATCGGCCCCTACAGCCCCAATCTCGACGTCCCGATCCGCAAGGCGGCGGCAATCATCGAAGCCAACATGCGCGCCGGACGTATCCCGGACGATGGTTTTCTGCTCCTGGCGTCGGTGCCGTACGAGGAGATCGGCGTCGACCGCGCGCGTGCCGAGCTCAAGTCAAGCTTCCTGTCAAGCTTCGCCGCCGACGTCATTGACCGTGAATTCCCTCGCCTCGGCGAGCAGATGACGACGCGCACGGCGGTCCTCGACTGGCGCTCGCGAACCCTGGAAGCGATCGTCAGCCAGCGGTAGCGGCATCGTCCAGGCTCCGAGCTGCGGCCAGCCAACTGACAGAGCGTAGCGGCAAGCTGATAGAATCGCGCCCTCTGTCTACCGGCCTTGCCTATCATGTCCCAGAATTCACGCCTGATTTTCGGCTTCCATTCGACCCTCGCCAAACTGCGCCACGACCCAGGCGCAATACGTGAAATCTACGTCGACGCCGCTCGCCACGACGCTCGCCTGCGTGATCTGGTTCGCCACGCCGAGTTCGCCACCGTCCGCGTCCTGCCGGTGGACGGCGCACGCCTGCAGGCGATGGCGCCAGCTGCCCGGCACCAGGGAGTGATCGCCACGGTCGACGCGACGCCGCGGCACGTGACGCTGGACGACGTTCTCGACACCCTGGACGAACCGGCCTTCCTGCTGATCCTCGACGGTATTCAGGATCCGCATAACCTGGGCGCCTGCCTGCGGGTTGCCGATGCCGTCGGCGCGCACGCGGTCGTCGCGCCCAAGGATCGCGCCGTTGGCTTGACGCAGGCGGCCGTAAAAGTCGCCAGCGGCGCCGCCGAGACAGTCCCCTACGTCACGGTCACCAATCTCGCACGCACTCTGCGTGACCTGAAAGAAAGGGAAATCTGGATCATCGGCACCGATGCCGACGCCAAGGACGACCTCTACACCGCCCAGTGGCCAAGCGCCTGTGCCTGGGTACTCGGCGCCGAAGGCGACGGTCTGCGCCGCCTGACGCGCGAGACCTGTGACCAACTGGTGAACATCCCGATGCTCGGCTCGGTCGCCAGCCTCAATGTCTCGGTGGCGACCGGCGTCTGCCTCTACGAGGCGCGTCGCCGACGCGCGCCAAGCGCCAATTTAAGCAACTCTGGCAGCAAGCCCTAATTCTTGTACGAGTAGCGGTAGACGTAGCCCTTGTACCCATAGCGGTAACGCTGGCGACTGACATTAAGATCGTTGAAGACGAAACCCTTGACCTCGACCCCGGCTTGATTGAGGCGCTTGATCGCCTGCTCGAGTTCACGAATGGGGTGCTTACCCGAGCGGGCGATCATCAGCGTGGCGCCGACATGGCGACCGATGATCGCCGCATCGGACACAGCCAGCACCGGTGGTGCATCGACGATCACGGTGTCGAACCTTTCGCCGAGTTCCGCCAGGAGCAAGGCAAAGCGCTGGTGCATCAGCAACTCCGAAGGGTTGGGCGGGATCTGGCCGGTCGAGACCACGCACAGATTGGCGACCGAAGTCGTTTTCAGAATCGCATCCAGCGGAGCCTGTCCGGCAACGTACTCGGAAACACCGAGCGCTCGCTCCTTGCCGAATTCCTTGTGGATATGCCCGCGGCGCAGGTCGGCATCGACAATCACCACGCGCTTGCCGACCTGTGCCAGCACGACGCCAAGGTTCTTGGAAATGAAGCTCTTGCCAAGGCCGGGACTCGAGCCGGTGATCAACAGTGAGTTGCGTTGTGCGTCTAGCAGCGCAAAGTGCAGGGTCGTGCGCAGGCCACGCAGGCTCTCGACGGCGTCGTCTTCGGGAAAAGACACGGCCAGCAGGGCGCCGACCCCGGATTTCGCTTTGCGATGCAGATCGAGTTCGGTCTTGCTGTGCGGCACCGTTGCATAAACCGGCAGGCCGAGCTGCGACTCGATGATCTCCGGATCCTCGACGACCACGCGCAGCGCCCGCAACAACCAGATGATGACCATGCTCGACAGTACGCCAAGCAGCAGGGCAATGCCGAGAATCGCGATTGGCTTGGCGCCGATGGCTTGGCGAGCGACCACGGCGGAGTCGATGATGCGCACGTCGCCAACCGTCCCCGCCTTCGACACCCGCAATTGCTGGGCGGTGTTGAGCAACTCGGTATAGAGCCTGTTCGAAACTTCGACATCACGCGCCAGGCGCAGAACCGTCTGCTGCGTATCCGGCAAAGCCTCGACCTCGGCGTCAAACGCCTTGCGACGCTCGGCGAGACGCTGCAGCTTGTTGTCCACCGCCTGAATCCGGGGATGCTCGGCAGTAAAGCGCTGGCGCAGTTCGTCACGCTCCTGCTTGAGCAACACGGCGGCGTTCTCGACCTCGACCAGGGATTTCAGCACCCCCTGCGTCTCCAGGCTCAAGTCCAGGGAACCACGGCTTTGACGATAATTGTTGTACGCTGCCTCGGCGCTATCGACCTGGGTCTTGAGAGCGGGCAGCTGGGTTTCCAGAAAGGCCAGCGTCTTCTCGGCTTCGGCCGAGCGCCTTTCGACATTCTGGCGAAGATAGGCATTCATGATGTCGTCGAGAACCATGCCAATCCTTTCCGGATCTCCTCCGACCAGGCTTACTTCGAGGAGACTCGATTTCTTCCCGCGTTCCTTGACCGAGAAGTTCCTGCGCAGGTTTTCCACGGCGGTTTCGCGAGAGAGTTTCGCCAGCCGGAATTGTGTTCCCGGCCGCGCCTTGAGCTGCGCAACGAAAATCGAATAGCCCTCACCGCTGGCTCGCGTCCCCGCCATGCCCTTGAGTACCACTTGATCGTCCCGGTCAAGGACCTCGAAGCCGCCGTCATCGCCAGCAGCGACCAGCGTCAGCGGCTGGTCCAGCGCCGCGGCGGGAACCTCGAGCGAATCGACCTGAATACGGTCACCGCCCCAGGAAAAACTCGACAAACCCAGCCACGGCGAACTCGGCTCGTCGCCGTCGTAGCGACGGGCAACTGCACCGCCAATCAAGGGGAGCGTGCGGGGAACGGCAACGATGTCCAGCTTGAGCTTGTTGACCACCCGCCCTAGAACCATCCGTGAGCTGAGAATTTCGAGCTCGGCTGATACGCTCGTCTCTTCACCAAGCAAAGGTTGCAAGGCCTTGAGAGAGCCCATTCCGGAGCTCTTCTCCTCGACCTGCAAGAGGCCATCCGCCCGGTAGACCGGCTTGGCCACGAATACCCAGGCCAGGCCAAGAACCAGGGCAAACAGGCTTACCGCGGCAATCAACCAGCGATAGTCCATGAGCACGGCAATGATCTCGCCAAGCGCCAGGCCTTCATCCTCGTCTTCCGACGACAGCTGCTGCATCGACTGCGTTTGCGCTTGAGCGCCTGACCTGCCCGGAGCTCCGGGAGTGTTGAAAGTGGTCTGTGACTGGTCGTTATCCATGGATCGTCCGTGATTGCCGCCGCCAGAGGAATGGCGGGGCGGCTCAGCGTGGTAGGCGGGCGTTTGCGGGAAAGCCTAAGAGGCGGCTCTGTCACCCCTAGCTTGGCTCCCGCGACAACAAAAACGTGGTCGCGATCAGTACGGCGGTTGCTTGCCACCAAACAGCGGGTACTGCGTCTGACTGGTTACATTAAGCATGGTCGCCGTTGGCAGGATGTTGGAAATTACGCGCTGCCAGCGAACGACCGCTGCCGCATCGACATAGACGACGTCCCGCGGCCGCAAAGGGAAGCGATCGGCGAGCAGCATGGCGTCCGGCAAACTGGAATCAAGATGGAAGAGTTCCGGAGTCTCGGTGTCGCCGCGCATGACGTAGATCCAGCGTGGGTTGGACGTCGTCTGGTTGATGTAACCGGCGTCGCTGAGCGCTTCGGCAAGAGTCGAACGCTTCTTGTTCATCAGTTGAGAGCCCGGTCGAACGACTTCCCCAAGCACGAAGATCTTGTTGTAACTACGGTCCGCCACATTGACGATGTCACCGTGTTCCAGCAAGGCGTTCTGCGCCGTCGCCCCGTAGTCATACATCGCCTGGATATCGACCAGGTAGGTGGTGCCGCGCCGGGTCAGCAGCACCCGGCTATAGTCGGCCTCCTGCGTGAAACCGCCGGCACGATTCACCGCCTCGATAACCGTCATCGGGATATCGGTCACTTGCTGGATACCCGGCTTGTTCACCTCGCCGACGACATAGACCTGCTGGCTGCGAAAAGCCACCATGCGCACGTCGAGCTGCACCTGCTCGATGTATTTGGCCAACTTGGCCGCCAGAATCTTGCGCACTTCGCTGGTCGTCATCCCCTGGACCTTGATCACGCCCGCATACGGAAAGTAGATCGTGCCATCATCGGTGACGACCGTGCCCGCCTGCTCGGCAGTGCGGAAGCTGCCCGCCGGGATGGTCAGCTCGGGATGATCCCAGACGATGATCGAAATGATGTCGCCCGGCCCGAGTCTGTATTCGGGGATCGGCTTGGCGTCCTGGCTGCCCGGACCCGGCACGTTCCTGGTCGCTACGCCGGCAACGCTGGTACCGTCACCGCGTGGGGGCCGCGCCGCCTTGAACATTTCGACGATGAGTTCGGCGGTAATCGGCTGGATCTTGATATTCGCCGGCAGCAACGCGTCTCCTTGCTGGACCGGCAACATCACCGCCGATTCCTCGCGGTCGCTGTAACTCTGGTTCCCAGGAACAATGCTGCAGCCGGCCAAAGCACTGGCGGCAAGACCGATCAGCAGGTGCCGGACTCGATTCGGCACCACAAGCGACATCTTCATGCTTAACTCCTATCTTGTTTTCGTTCCAGCTTTCGCCGACGCCCGCGGCGCAAAAACGCCGCGAAGTCTACCTCGCGAGCGCAGGCACCGCAAATGCGGCCGCCCGCTAGACACGGTGCGCAGCGAACGGAGACGCCATGGCCCTTCGCCCGACACGGTGCCGGCACTGTTCCAGGTGCAGGGGGGCTTTTCTCGTATCACGCCCACAGAGTAACGCCATTCGGGGCGGTCACACGTGCGCTATTTCACGTTCCCGCGCGATAGCGCACGCGGCTTCTCGGCTCTTTCAGCCGAGTTTGTCGACCCACGGTTCGACGGCGGCTTCGATCAGGCGCAAAGCTTCCGCGTGTGCTTCGTCGCCGCGCCGGTAGGGGTCGGGAATTTCCCTATTCGTCCAGTGCCCGAGCAGGAAAGTCTTGCCGCGTGCGGTCGGATCCAGCGCCAGCACCGCGTCGCGGTGATGCTGCTCCATCACCAGAACCAGCTCGGCCCAGCGCAGACCCTCGCGGGTCAATTGCCTCGCCCGGTGGGCACTGAGATCAATGCCACGCGCAAGCATCATCGTGCTGGTCGTCTCCTCGGCGGGATGATTGACCAGTGCATCGACACCCGCCGAGAGAACCTCAAGCGGTCTGGACATTGCCTCGCTGCGCTGTCGGAAAAAAAACTCGGCCGCCGGACTGCGACAGATGTTACCGGTACACACGGTAAGAATCCGGTTAAACATCTCAGCCGGCCCTCACGCTGGAGGCACGCTGATTTCGCCGATCTCGAACCCCAATCCGCCACCCGTTATCGTCCCGCCGCCGCGCTCCATGGAATAGATCAGGGCGCTGCTGCGCGCACTACGCCGGTCGTGGCCCCTGCCACTCGTGTTGCCGGCACTGGTACGCAAGTCGTTCTCGCCCTGACGGCGTACGAAAAGGCGAACATCGACATCGAAGCGGCCAATGAGGAGCTTCTTGATTGCCGACGCGTCGCGCTGAACTTTGCCGATCAGTCGCTCATCGCCATTGACCGGGACGTTCACCACGCAGTAGACGTTGCGGCCATCCGTCGCCGAGCAGTCCATCTGGTACACGCTCAACTGGTAGTCATAGCTGGTGGCACCCAGCTGCTGGCCGATCAAGCCAAGCAGATCGGGAAACTGCTCCCGGCGAACGTAGCCAACAAAAATGCCGCGGACCTGAACCGAGGGCAGGCCAAGCGTACGACTGACCCGCCGCAGTCCGGGCACCAGCCGCCATGGGCGAAGAATCAGCAGGAAATAGGCCGCAAAAACACATAAAAAGAGCCAGAACATCACATATTCGGGAACTCGCAGCAGCAGTCCGCCGACACCAATCAGTCCAAGGAGCAGTTGCGCGAACGCGGCAAACGCGACGACATCGCAGACCCGATAGCCGGCCCGCACGAAAAGGTGGTGCAAGTGGTGCCGGTCGGGCCGAAAAGGCGACTTGCGCAGCCAGATGCGCCGCAGCATGACGCCAACCGTGTCCATCAGCGGCAGCGCAAACAGCCACAAAGCAGTCACTGGCGTCATCGCGGGAGAATCCCCCTGTGACAGGGCAATGAACAGCCAGGCGAACAGGAAGCCAAGCACCATGCTGCCGTTATCGCCAAGAAACACCCGCGCACGCTTGTTTCCGGGATAGCGCAGGTTGTAGTACAGGAAGCCCGCCAAGCCAGCGATCAGCGCAACGACCAGGGCAACATAGGGGCCTTGGTTCGCGAAGAAGGCCACCTGACCGACAAGAGCCAGGCTGACCAAGCTGAGCGAGCCCGACAAGCCATCAATCCCATCAATCATGTTGACCGCATTGATCAGGCCGACGGTGGCGAAAATCGTCAGCGGAATGGAAAGTACACCGAGATCGAAGCGCCAGCCGGGAAGAAGCTCCCCGAAAGACAGCAACTCGACGCCGCCAACAAAAATCATCGACAAGGCGACCGTCGCCTGAACAACGAAACGCAGCTTGAAACTGAGGTGCAGGATGTCATCGGCAAGACCGGTCAAAAAGAGGACCAGCGCACCGATCAGAATGCCTTTCAGCGAGGCAAGGGAGAAAAAGCCAAACAAGGGCTCGAACAGAAAAAACAGACTGAGCAGAACGGCAAGGATGCCCACGCCACCAACGAATGGCGTACTGGCCTCGTGTTGCTTGTGCCCGCCCGGGCGGTCCACGATCCCCAAATAGTCGGCCAGGCTTGAACCAAGCCGAATGGCTACGCCGGAAATCAACAAACACACACCAAACAACACGGCCAATTCCATGGCCACCTCCGCAATTCTCCGTCAGGAACCAGACCCTGTCTTCAGTTCATGCCACCACCCGCGCGCCGGCATCCACAAGCACAGCGCCTTGCACACGACAAGAGCCCTTCCGGGCTCTTGTCTCAGGCATCCCGAGAGCGCGCTTACGCGCCCTGGAACTCCTCAGCCGTTTTCAGGAACGCCGACGACGACCAAGGTACAGGCCGAGCAGACCGATGCCCAAAAGCGCCAAGGACTCAGGTTCCGGGATCTGGGTGTTGAAATTACCTGTGAAGGACACTCGATCGGGGCCGACAACCAAGGAATCGGTAGCAACAAACCCGTAGAGGTACTTACAGTTGGCAGCCACCCCAAGGCAGACCTCAACCACCTCGCTTGCCTGATAGTACTCTCCTGGCGGCTTTGGAGGTAGCATGATACCGAAAGCATTCTCAAGGATGAGCTTGCTATCAAGAAAACCCTCCAAACCAACGTTCACGGTATGACCGTCGATGTAGACGTAAGAAATATTTGGATCACTCAAGCGCTGCCAGGGCGTCAAGCCTCCAAGGCTCGGGATGGGCGTAAAGAAAGCGTCAAGTGCACTATTCAGTTGAACGTTGTTCAACGGAGCACCGAGAGCCGCCACTGCCGCACCCTGAAGGTACTGACTGGTCAATTCGCTCGGGGTGAGCCTTGTGCCCCAATCACTCGCCGTAAGGCCGCGCAGACTGATCTGCTTGCCGCCTACCGTTCCGAGCATCTGTGTCGCCGGATTCGAGCCAAACTTGCCAAGTTCCACGTTACCGCCTGGCTTTGACGCGTCGCCGTTACCATCGTTAAGCGCGGCTTGGGCATTCGCAACGGTGGATGGCCCGACCGTCAGCACCCCCATTCCTGTTCCGTCAGCGTTATAAACAGTAAAAAGAGGGGCGATACTGCTCACTACCATGCCGACCGGCGCCGCTTGCGCGCCGGCCGAAACCGCCAGAGCCGCGACTGCCAGGGCGATCTTTGTCTTGTTGCAAAATACGTTCATAGGAAACTCCTTTGACATCGAGTACCAGCCCTTGTCGGAAACCGGTGGATGAGGATTAATTGGGCTTTACAAGTCTTGGTTCCTGGGTCGCCGCGCAGCCTCGCTTTGGCTACCCTCGGCAAAACCTGACTCTCACATCACAGAGCAAAAACCGTGCCTTTAACATAATATCGATAAAAAACAACAGCTTGTCGACATTCCATCAAGCACCCCCAACGGGATGTGTAAAAAAACCCGACACCGTGAAATTGATCACGGCGCTTCTGACGAGCGAAGTATAGCGGCCGGAGACGGCTGCTGGGGCCAGCAAGACCGATCCCAGACCAGCACCACCTTGCCGGCCACGACCACGCGCCCGAACGAAGACGGACGCTCACGCGACAGGCAACCGCAAAGCCGCACGCACTTGCGAGCACTGCTGCCGGCGCGCTATAGTTGCGGCGCGAATGGGAGAGGGCGGTACAGCCGCCGCCGAAGGCGCAATCCACCCGGAAACGCTCAGGCAAAAGGACCGTTCGTGCATTGAACTCTGGAGAGCGGCGCGCGCGTATAGGTGCAGCGCCCACCGATGGGGCGTGTGGCTGCGATTCACTTTTCGGCTGCAGAATCTCTCAGGTACATGGACAGGGGGGTGAACTCGATCTGAGTTCGCCCCTTTTTTGTTTCTGGAATCCGCTTGAATAAGCCATCACAAGGGTCTGATACGATGCAGAAAACTGTCCTCAACAAAGACCATCGCCGGAGCGGCGCCAGAATGGTCGATTTCGGTGGCTGGGAGATGCCTCTTCACTACGGCTCGCAGATCGAGGAGCACCATGCTGTGCGCCGCGGCGCCGGCATGTTCGACGTTTCGCACATGTGCGCCGTCGATGTCGACGGAGCCGATAGCGCTGCTTTCCTGCGCCGCCTGCTCGCCAACAACATCGACAAGCTGCAGGTCGCCGGCAAGGCGCTGTACAGCGCCATGCTCAACGAAGCCGGTGGCGTGATCGACGACCTGATTGTCTATTACCTCGAAGAAAACAGCTATCGGGTGGTAGTCAACGCCAGCACCGCGATCAAGGATCTGCGGTGGATGGCCGAGCGCCTCGCCGACTGGCAACTTGCGGCGACGATCACGCCACGCCGCGAGGGTGCTGACGCACTGGCGATGATCGCCGTGCAGGGCCCGGAGGCGCGCCAGAAAGTCTGGCAGGTATTGCCCGGCTGCCGCTCTGCGTGCGAATCCTTGCAGCCGTTTTTTGCCGCGCGCAGCGGGGATTTCTTTATTGCTCGCACCGGCTATACCGGTGAAGACGGTTACGAAATCACCTTGCCCGCTGAGCAGGCGAGCAAGTTGTGGACAGCGCTCGCTGGCGCTGGCGTCCAGCCCTGTGGTCTCGGTGCACGTGACACGCTGCGCCTCGAAGCGGGAATGAATCTCTACGGCCAGGACATGGACGAGAGTATTTCGCCCTTGGATGCCGGCCTGGCGTGGACCGTCGATCTCATCGCCGCGCGTGACTTCGTCGGCAAGGCGGCGCTCGTCGCCAGAGGGCAGCAGCAGCACTTTCTCGGCCTGGTACTCAAGGATCGCGGCGTACTGCGCGCGCACCAGAAGGTCGTAAGCAGCCAGGGCGCCGGTGAGATTACCAGCGGCAGCTTCTCGCCGACGATGCAGCAATCAATCGCCCTTGCCCGGCTGCCCCTCGCCGTCGCGATCAATGACACCGTAGAGGTGGCGATTCGCGACAAGCTGCTCGCTGCGCGGGTGGTCAAGCCTTGCTTTGTGCGCAACGGAAACGTTCTCGTTTAGTTGCCGATTGTCTGTCGTGAACTTCCATCTAACTTCTCAGGAATGAACATGAACATCCCCAGCGATCTCAAGTACACCAGGAATCACGAATGGGTCCGCACCGAAGCCGACGGGACGATCACCGTCGGGATTACCGACCACGCTCAGGAACTACTTGGCGACCTCGTTTTCGTCGAACTTCCGGATGTCGGCATCGAGTTTTCTGCCGAGCAGGAGGTGGCCGTCGTCGAATCGGTGAAAGCGGCGTCCGACGTTTATGCACCGGTGACCGGCAGCATCGTCGAAATCAATCCAACCGCCGTCGAGAGCCCGGAAGTGGTCAATCAGGACGCCTACGCGGCCTGGCTGTTCAAGATGAAGCCGGCCGCTGCTGCCGACCTGGACGCACTGCTCGACGCCAGCGCCTACCAGCAGATCGTAGACGCCGCTTAGGCAAGTCGCATCGCCACCATTGCCACCGGAAAACGCCATGCACGCCACACCCCCACCGCAGCCCGCATTGCAGCCCACCGTGGAGTCTCAGTCTCCGACGCTCGCGGAACTGGAACAGCGCGACGATTTCATCGACCGCCACATCGGTCCCTGCGGCAATGAAATCGCGGCCATGCTGGCCAGCATCGGGGTCTCCACGCTCGAGCAACTCATCGCTCAAACGATCCCGGCAGCGATTCGCCTGCGCTCGCCGCTGGCACTCGCCGAGCCCCGTCGCGAGCGCGAAGCACTCGAAGCGCTGCGGGTAACGGCCAGGCGCAACCGTGTGCAGCACGCGATGATCGGGCTGGGCTATGCGGACACCCTGACCCCGGCGGTGGTGCTGCGCAATGTCCTCGAGAACCCCGGTTGGTACACCGCGTACACACCCTACCAGGCAGAGATCGCACAGGGTCGGCTCGAGGCACTGCTCAACTACCAGCAAATGATCGTCGACCTCACCGGTCTTGAACTTGCCAACGCCTCGCTTCTCGACGAAGCGACCGCGGCCGCGGAAGCGATGGCCATGGCCCGGCGGGTCAGCAAGTCGAAATCGAAGCGCTTCTTTGTCGATTCCGGCTGTTTGCCGCAAACCATCGACGTGCTCAACACCCGCGCCGCCTTCTTTGGCTTCGACCTCGTTCTGGGAGCGCCAGAACTGGCCGCGCAACAGGACATCTTTGGCGCCCTCTTTCAGTATCCGAACGAATGCGGTGAAGTCAGTGACCTCAGCGGCCCGATTGCCGCAGCCAAATCACGCGGCGCCGTCGTTGCCGTCGCCGCTGATCTGATGGCGCTGGTCCTGCTGCGCTCGCCGGGGGAAATGGGAGCCGACATCGCTCTCGGCTCTTCGCAGCGCTTCGGTGTCCCGCTCGGGTTTGGCGGTCCGCACGCAGCCTTTTTTGCCACCCGAGAGGAGTACAAGCGTTCGATCCCCGGCCGCATCATTGGCGTCTCGATCGACAGCCGCGGCACCAAGGCCCTGCGCATGGCGCTGCAGACGCGCGAGCAGCACATCCGCCGCGAGAAAGCCAATTCCAACATCTGCACTTCGCAAGTCCTGCTGGCCAACATCGCCGGCATGTATGCGGTCTATCACGGCCCGCAAGGGCTGCGCACGATCGCCGAGCGCATCCACCGGCTGACCGCCATCCTCGCCGCAAGCCTGCAGCGTGCCGGCATCAAGGTGCTGACCCGGCACTTCTTCGATACCCTGTGCGTCGACCTTGGCGGCCACGCACTGAGCGCCTACAAGGCCGCCATCGAGGCCGGCTACAACCTGCGCCAGGTCTCTCCCGGCATCCTCGGCATAGCCGTGAACGAAAAGACCTCGCCGGCCGACATCGCCATGCTGATCAAGCTGCTCGCCGGCCTCAACGTGGATCTCGGCCCGCTCGACGAGCAGTTGCGCCACGATGACCCAAGCCTGCCACCCTCCTTTCTGCGCCGCGACGCCATTCTCACGCATCCGGTGTTCAACACGCACCACACCGAACACGAAATGCTGCGCTACCTGAAAAAGCTGCAGAGCAAGGACCTGGCACTCGACCACTCGATGATCTCGCTGGGTTCGTGCACCATGAAGCTCAACGCCACCAGCGAGATGATGCCGATCACCTGGCCGCAATTCGCCGACATCCACCCCTTCGCCCCGCTCGACCAGGCCCAGGGCTATCTGCAAATGATTGGCGAACTCGAGGACTGGTTGAAGGCCATTACCGGTTTCGACGCCATCTGCATGCAGCCCAATTCAGGCGCTCAGGGGGAGTACGCTGGCCTGGTGGCCATCGCCCGCTATCACGCCAGCCGTGGCGACACGCTGCGCAAGGTATGCCTGATCCCGCGCTCGGCGCACGGCACCAACCCGGCCACCGCACAGATGTGCGGCATGCGGGTAGTGGTGGTCAATTGCGACGACTCGGGCAACATCGACCTCGGCGACCTCGCCGCCAAAGCGGCGCAGCACGCTGACTCCCTCGCCTGCCTGATGATTACCTACCCGTCGACGCACGGCGTCTTCGAGGAATCAGTGCAAGAAATCTGCGCCACCGTGCACGCCCACGGCGGCCAGGTCTACCTGGACGGTGCCAACCTCAACGCGCAGGTCGGCCTGACTTCACCGGCGCTGATCGGCGCCGACGTCAGCCACATGAACTTGCACAAGACCTTCTGCATCCCGCACGGCGGCGGCGGCCCGGGGATGGGTCCGATCGGCCTCAAGGCGCACCTGGCACCATTCATGGCCAACCACAGCGTGCAAACCATTAGCGGCCCGCACCAGGGTCAAGGTGCGGTGGCTGCTGCCCCATGGGGTTCGGCCTCGATCCTGCCGATTTCGTGGATGTATATCGCCATGATGGGCGGCAGCGGACTGACGCGTGCGACGCAGGTCGCGATTCTCAACGCCAACTACATCGCCAGTCGCCTGCGCCCGCACTTCCCGGTGCTGTACACCGGCAGCCAGGGCCGGGTGGCGCACGAATGCATTCTCGACATTCGACCGCTCAAGGCGGCCACCGGCGTGTCCGAGACCGACATCGCCAAGCGCCTGATGGATTATGGTTTTCACGCACCGACGATCAGCTTCCCGGTCGCCGGAACGATAATGGTCGAGCCCACCGAGTCGGAATCGAAAGCCGAACTCGACCGTTTCATCGCCGCGATGACCGCCATCCGCGAAGAAATCCGCCAGATCGAAGTCGGCCACTGGCCGACCGACGACAACCCGCTCAAGAACGCCCCGCACACCCAGGCCGACATCGTCGACAGTGACTGGAAGCGACCCTACAGCCGCCAGCAAGCTGTCCTGCCGCTGCCCTATGTCGCCGAGAACAAGTTCTGGCCAAGTGTCAATCGGGTAGACGATGTGCATGGCGACCGCCACCTGTTCTGTTCCTGCGTCCCGATCGACGAGGCCGAGGCTACCGAGAAGGACGAAACGACGAACTGAGCTGCCCAAAGCAGACGCCACGGGCCTTCAAGGCAGCCTTCGCGAGGCGTGCTTGCGCTTCCTAACGGGCAAGCACGCCGGCCAGCCGCAGACCCCGGCGGCATTCGCCTCGCCGGTCAATGGCTCAAGTTGCCGTGCCGCAGAACAAGGGCATCGTCTTATCCGTATCCGCCAGCGCTGCGACTACGCACTCGCGTCGAATTCTGGGTACACTTCCCCCTCCTCTCAACCCTTCCCGAGGAGATGGACCATGAGCGCACCAATCTACGAATTGTCTGCCGAGCGCCTCGCTGGCGGCGTCCAGTCGCTTGCCGACTACGCCGGCAAGGTTCTGCTGATCGTCAACACTGCCAGCAACTGCGGTTTCACGCCTCAGTACCAAGGCCTCGAAGACCTCCATATGCGCTATGGCCCACGCGGCTTCGAGGTCCTCGGCTTTCCGTGCAACCAGTTCGGTGCGCAGGAACCCGGCGAAGCCGAAGAGATCGCCAGCTTCTGCCAGAAGAACTACGGCGTCGCCTTCCCGATGTTTGCCAAGATCGACGTCAACGGCGAGCACGCCCACCCGCTCTACCAGTATCTTAAGAAGGCCGCTCCCGGCCTGCTCGGCAGCGAGGCCATCAAGTGGAACTTCACCAAGTTCCTGGTCAACCGCCAGGGCGAGGTGATTGAGCGCTACGCCTCGGCGACCGCGCCGGAGAGCATCGCCAAGGACATCGAATCCCTCCTGTGAAGCCAACGCGAGTCACCTCGGTGACGATCCGGGGCCTGGTCCGACAGGCCTTCTTGACACGCGCAGGCCAGAGCACCCATGCCGACGCCTGACTTCAGCGGTATGTTGCGCTGGCCGAACGTGCCGAACTGCTATGGTTGGCTGTCGCTCGACCAGCGCGGTCGCTGGCGCATGCGCGGCGAAACGGTCAGTCATCAAGGCCTCAAGGATTTCCTCAATCGGCAGTACGCGCACGACGAGTACGGCAATTACTTCGTCCAGAACGGCCCGCAACGGGTTTTCGTCGATCTCGACTACACGCCGTGGATCCTGCAGCTGACGGCGCCGGATTGCCTCGAAACGCAGGTCGGCGAAACAGTCGGCGAACTGCGCGGCGCGGCCATCGACGAAGAAGGCAACCTGCTGCTCGAGATCCCCGTCGGGATCGCGCTCCTCTGCGACCGCGACCTGCCCGCCCTGCTGCCCTGCCTGCACCTGGCGAACGGCGAAGTCGCCGACGACGACGCCCTGCTGGCGGCCATCGAGCAAGCCCGGGCCGGCGCCAGCGCGCTGACGCTCGTTTGGCACGAGCAGCACCTGCCGGTGCGCGCGCTGCTCCGCTCGGAGATCGCGCAAGGCTACGGCTTCATTGCCTCGCCGCAGGAATCACCGCCGGGAGATCCGCCGTGATGTTGCGGCAGCTCGCTCTCGATGCCTTGCTGTTGCAAGGTGCCGACGAGAAGTGCAGCGCGGTCGAAAGCATCTCGCTGGCCGCAGCAGCCGCCCTGACCAGCGACACCCAGATCGTAGCCACGCCCGATAGCCGCCGCCTGGCGAAAGAAAAGCTTCCCGGCCGCACCGACCGGCCAGCGTTGGTAGCACCGGCACAACTCGCCAGGCGACCGGTGACCAGCGTCGAAGGGCGCGCTGCACTGATCCATTCGCTGGCTCACATCGAGCTCAACGCAGTGAACCTGGCGTTGGACATCGTCTGGCGCTTCGACACCATGCCGGCCGACTTCTATCGCGACTGGATCGGCGTCGCCGGCGACGAAGCGCGCCACTTCGCCTTGCTGCGCGAACATCTCGGAACGATGGGCTACGCCTACGGTGACTTTGCCGCCCACGACGGCCTCTGGGAAATGGCCGAGCGAACCCGAGGGGACCTCCTGGCACGCCTGGCGCTCGTTCCACGAACGCTCGAGGCGCGCGGCCTGGACGCGGCGCCACCGATTCGTGACAAGCTGCAAGCTGTCGGTGACCAGCGTGGCGCGGCAATCCTGGCGACCATCCTCGCCGACGAGATTGGCCACGTCGCCATCGGCAACCGCTGGTACCGCCGGCTCTGCGCCCAACGCGGGCAGGATCCGGTAAGCAGCTACGCCGAGCTCGCGCAGCGCTATCGAGCGCCTCGTCTGCGCGGCCCCTTCAACCTTGTAGCGCGCCGCGCGGCGGGCTTCGACGAGCAGGAACTGGCCGCCCTGCAGACGCCATGAAGCGGTCGCAGGGCAAGAGGTGGTGACGGTGACCGCGCCACCGCCCTCGTTCGGCCTGGCGGTGCTGCTGACCACGCTGGTCGCCCTCGGCCCCTTGTCCACTGACCTCTACCTGCCAGCCCTGCCCACCCTGGCACGAGTATTCGGCAGCGATGCAGCCGGCGTACAACTGACGCTGTCGGTATTCCTGGCCGGTTTCGCCCTTGGCCAGCTCTTCTACGGCCCGCTTTCCGATCGCTTCGGTCGTCGACCCTTGATGCTCGGCGGACTGGCTATCTACTGCCTGGCGACGATCGCCTGCGTCCTGGCACAGAGCATCGAGATGCTGATCGCTGCGCGCTTCGTGCAGGCCATCGGCGCCTGCGCCGGCCCGGTTCTCGGCCGCGCGGTCGTCCGCGACGTCTGGGGAGCCACCGAGTCGGCGCGCATCATCGCCTACATGGGGGGTGCGATGGCCATTGCACCCCTGTTCGGACCCACGCTGGGCGGTTTTCTCACCGTCCTCTTCGGCTGGCAATCGAATTTCGTCATCCTGCTGCTTGTTTGCCTTGTCCAGATCATCGCCGTCGCTCGCCTGCTCGGTGAAAGCAACGTCCACCGACACCCAGGCGCAACGCAACCACGCCAGATCCTCGCCAACTTCCACCTGCTGCTCGCCAACCGCAGCTACCTCGGCTACGTCCTCACTTTTTCGTTTTCCTACAGCGCACTCTTTGCCTTCATCTCCGCATCGTCCTTCGTGCTCAGCGAAAGGCATGGGCTTTCGCCGGAAGTATTCGGCATGAGCTTCGGCCTGGTCGTCGCCGGCTACCTGCTCGGTTCGCTGGCCTCAGGAAGACTGGTCAGACGTTTCGGTGGCGACACCCTGCTCGCCTTCGGCGCCTGGCTCGGCGCTGTCGCCGGCCTGTGCATGGCGGTGCTCGAGTTCTCGGGCGAAAGCAGCATTGCCGCCATTCTCGGACCGATGTTCTTCTGTACCGTAGCCACCGGCCTGGTCATGCCGAACGCCATCGCCAAGGCACTGGCGCCGTATCCGGCGATGGCCGGATCGGCTGCGGCGCTGATGGGCTTCGTGCAAATGACCCTCGCCGCAACCGTCGGCATCGCTGTCGGACACGCGCTGTCGGGAGGTGGCGGAGCGCTGGCGGTGGGGGTGGCGATCTGCACGGCGCTCGCGCCACTGTCCTACATGACGCTGATCCGGCCCCGCCGCAGCGGCTGAGAACCGCTGCAGCTCATGCCGGACAGCAGCGCTAATTTCGGCATAAGATAGGCGCCTGCCGCAACCCACCGTCGACTTTTTGGGCCACCAGCTTGCTAGCCAGAGAAACCACACCCAGCGCAATTGTCAAGTATCTCGATCAGTACGTCATCGGCCAGGAAGACGCCAAGAAGGTTCTCGCCGTCGCCGTTTACTCGCACTATCGGAAGATCGCCACTTTCGCGAACGACAAGGGCTCGATCGCCAAGAGCAATGTGCTGCTCGTTGGACCTTCGGGAACCGGCAAGACCTTGCTCTGCGATACTCTGTCGAGGATGCTGAAGGTTCCCTTCGTCACCGCCGACGCTACTTCGCTGGCCCAGACCAAGTACGTCAATGAAGAAATCGAGGCCGTCCTGCAGCGACTGCTCGACAGGGCCGACGGCAATATCGAGAATGCCCAGCACGGCATCATTTTCATCGACGAAATCGACAAGCTGAAGGCGACCAATACCCAGTCCGGGGCAATCTCCGGCGAGAGCGTGCAACACGCGCTGCTGAAGATCATGGAAGGTTCGCCAGTCAAGCTCAAGGACAATCAGTACCTCGACACCAGCAACGTCCTGTTCATCTGTGGCGGCGCCTTTGTCGGCATCGAAGGCATCATGGCCAAGACGCATGGCTTCGGATTCATCGCCACCTCGGCCGACGACAACCAGAACATCCTTGATCGCCTGAACAAGCGGGTGAAACCGACCGACCTCTTCGAGTTCGGACTGATTCCCGAGTTCACCGGCCGTCTGCCGGTCATCGCAAACCTGCATGAGTTGAGCAGGGCGATGCTGGTACGCATCATGAGCGTGCCGAAGAACTCGATCTATCGGCAGTACATCGAGATTTTTCGCGGTGAAGGCGTCGACTTGCGCATCGGCCCGAAAGTCTTCGAACAGATTGCCGAAATCGCCATCGAGTACAAGACCGGCGCACGCAGCCTGCGCGGGATTTTCGAGGAACTGATCACGCCGATTCTCTACGTCGTGCCCGACCACCCGGAAATCGCCAGGGTTGAAATCGCCTCCCTGTTCGAAGACCCCCGCCTTGTCGGCAGGAAGTGAGCGCGCCATGGCGGTTTCGTCGCTGCCGCCTGCCGAGCCGCGCCGCGCCAGCCGAGCGCAAGGCCACGGCGGCGCCCGCGCCGCTTCGCGGATGGCTTTCCTTGCGCTTGCCGCCTATCTGATCTTCTTGGCAGGAATCAGCATGTTCCAGGACAAGCTCCTGTACTTCCCCGAGCGGGCCAGTGTTGCCGAAATGGAGCTCGCCTCCGGCGGCCTGTCGCCCTGGCCAACGCCGTCCGACTTCCGCGGCCTGCTCGCCGAGCCCGACCGCCCGGCACGCGCCACGGCGATCGTTTTCCACGGCAACGCCGGCCATGCCGGCCACCGCCAGTTCTACGCCGGCGTGCTGACGCGGCTTGGACTGCGGGTCATTCTCGCCGAGTATCCTGCTTACGGCCCGCGCGCGGGCGAACTTGGCGAGAAGAGCCTGGTCGCCGACGCCGAACAGACGATTGCCCTGGCGCAGCGCCACTACGGCGGACCGCTGCTGGTCATCGGCGAGTCGCTGGGCGCCGGCGTGGCAGCGGCCGCCAGCGCCGCGCAGCGCGAGCTGATCCGCGGGCTGCTGCTGATCACCCCGTGGGACCGGCTCCTGATCACCCCGTGGGACCGGCTCGAACGGGTCGCCGCTCACCACTACCCTCTACTGCCGGTGCAGTGGCTGCTGCGCGATCAATATGACAGTGCCACACACCTGGCATCGTTCGGGCGCCCGGTCATGGTCGCCATTGCCGCCAGGGACAGCATCGTCCCGCCGCAGTTCGGCCAAGCCCTCTATGCCGCCCTCGGCGAACCGAAGCGACTGGCGGTCATCGACGGCGCCGAACACAACGACTGGTTTGCTCGCCTCGACGACGCCTGGTGGCGAGAGGCGGTCGACTTCCTGCTAGCGGCCAGCGCAAGCTGATCAGTGCGCCATCAGCTATCGCCTGCCGCGCGCGGTTTCAGGGCGGCAAGCAAGTCGAGCGGCAAGGGAAGCACCACCGTCGTCGCCCGGTCACCGGCGACCTGGGTCATGGTCTGCAAATAGCGCAGCTGCATCGCCTCCGGACGCTGCGCGAGCATCGTCGCAGCTTCCAGCAGTGCCGATGCCGCCTCCTTTTCGCCTTCGGCGTGAATCACCTTGGCCCGCCGCTCGCGTTCTGCCTCGGCCTGACGGGCGATGGCCCGGATCATCGACTCGTTGAGGTCGATATGCTTGATCTCGAGGTCGATATGCTTGATCTCGACATTGGTGACCTTGATTCCCCATGAGTCGGTCTGCGCGTCGAGGATCTTCTGCACATCGAGATTCAGCCGTTCGCGTTCAGCGAGCATCTCATCGAGCTCGTGCTTGCCGAGGACGACACGCAAAGTCGTCTGCGCGAGTTGCGAAGTGGCCATCAGGAACTGTTCGACCTGGATGATCGCCTTTTGCGGGTCGACGACGCGAAAGAAGACCACCGCGTTGACCTTGACCGAGACGTTGTCACGCGAGATCACATCCTGCGGCTCGACGTCCATGGTCACTACCCGCAGATCGACGCGCACCATCTGCTGAATGCCGGGAATGACGATCACCAGTCCAGGCCCCTTGACCTTCCAGAAACGGCCAAGCTGGAACACCACGCCGCGCTCATACTCGCGCAGGATGCGCAGCGAGGCGAGCAGCAGAATCAGAAATATCGGCGCCAGGACGCCGCCCAGTCCCAGGTTGAGGTCGAAAATCATGGTGCTTCTCCTTTTGATGGGGGAAAATCGTCGCTCGCCTGCACCTCGAGGGTCAGACCGTCGATGCCGCTGATGCGCACGCGCTGACCGGCAAACAGCGGGCCGCGGGCTCGCGCGCGCCAGCGTTCGCCGTGGACCTGTACCCAGACATCATCGCCATCGACCAGCGCGATTTCACCGCGAGCGCCGATCATTTCTTCGCGGCCACTGACCACCGGCGCACGGCGCGCGCGCAGTGCCATGCCGCCACCGAGCAACACCAACGCCGCGGAGCTGGCGGCCAGGCCGAAGAGCAATGGCAGCGGCACACCCATGCCCGGGACATCGCGATCGAAAAGCAGCAGGCCGCCGGCGATGAACGCCGCGACGCCGCCGACCCCGAGTACGCCAAAGGTCGGCGTCAGCAGCTCGGCGGCCATCAGGCCAATGCCCAGCACGATCAACGCCAGGCCCGCGTAATTGACCGGCAACATCTGCAGCGCAAACATCGCCAGCAACAGGCAGATCGCGCCAACCGTGCCGGGGACGCCGAAACCCGGCGACGAGAACTCGAAAATCAGGCCGTAGATTCCGATCATCATCAGAATCAGCGCGAAACTCGGATTGGCGATGACGGAGAGCAGACGATGACGCGCATCGGGCAGCACCTCCACCGTCGCCAGAGCGCGCGTCGCCAGCGTCAGCTTGCCGCTTTGCAGCTGTACGCTGCGTCCGTCGATCTGCCTCAGAAGATCGGGAACATCGGTGGCGACGACATCGATGACCTTCTCGCGCAAGGCTTCGGAAGCGGTCAGCGTCACCGCTTCGCGCACCGCGCGCTCCGCCCACTCGGCGTTGCGGCCGTGCTGCTGCGCCAGCCCGCGGATGAAGGCTGCGGCGTCGTTGACTTGCTTGGTCTTCATGGTGTCTCCGGATGCCGGGGCAGCAGCGTGCTGCGGCGCGGGTTCAGAAGCTGACCCCGGTGCCGACTTTGAAGTCGGAGCAGCTTCAGGAGTTGGCGCGTCCGCCGGCGATGCGGCCGGCCCCGGTGACGCGGGCTCCGGGCGGCTCGGCGGCGCGCCCGGAAGCCCTATCGATACCGGCGTTGCGGCGCCCAGCGTCGTGGCGGGCGACATCGCCGCAAGGTGGCTAGCGTGCCGCAAGGTGGCTAGCGTAGAGGATGTAGGTTCCGGCGCTCGCCGCGCGCGCGCCCTGCGGGCTGACATAGCTAACCACCGGCACCGGCGAGGCGAGAATGGCCTGGACGATCTGGCGCATCGCGCCATCCAGCCCGCCGGGTGTATCGATGCGCAAGACCACCAGGGGCGCCCCCTCTTCTCGCGCCCTCTGCAGGCTGCGCACGACGTAGTCGGCACTGGCCGGACCAATCGCGTCCTGCACGCTGAGCACCATGACCGGCGCCCGCGCCGACGCACTCCCCTCGGCACGAACCGTGCCGGGCATCTTCGAAATCCCCGCCCCCGCCGCCAGCAAGGCGAGCAGGAAAAGCACCCACCGCCAGTGGCCAGGACGGCCAGCGGCGGACCACCGTCCCGCGGAACGACTGAACAGCGCGCTCATCGGTATCCCCTTTGCACCTTGGAAATGCCGCAATAAACCTCACCTCACAGTAGCCCAAACACACCTCGTGCGCTTCATTTTTTCCCGGGCACGAGCGTCGCCAAGCTGCGGTACCATGGCACAAGCCGGCCCGTCCGGCGCGGCCCGGTCCTGCCCGGCGGCAAGTACTCCCTTGACCACAGAGGAGGATGACGCAATGATTCTCGAACAAATCCCCACTGGCGGCTGCCAGTCCTACCTCGTCGGCTGCAACGACACCAGCACGGCAGCGCTGATCGATCCGGAGATAAGCCAGATCGACCACTATCTGGCGCTCGCCGCGCGTGACGGCTTGCGCATCCGCTATTTGATCGACACCCACACGCATGCCGACCACTTCTCGGCGACCCGGCAACTGGCGCTGAAGTTGGCCGTGCCGGTGCTGATGTACCGAACGAGTGCCGCGCCCTTCGTGGATATGCGCATCGGTGACGGCGAGATGGTGATGCTCGGGCGGCTGCGCTTGCAGGTGATGCACACGCCTGGTCATACCAGCGACTCGATGTGTCTGCAGATCGAAGACAGCGTGTTCACCGGTGACACCCTGCTGATCGGTGGAACGGGCCGCACCGATCTGCCCAGCGGCGATCCGGAAGCCCTTTACGACAGCCTCTTCAAACGCCTCCTGAAGCTCGACCCAAGCCTCAAGGTTTTCCCGGCGCACGACTATAAGGGCCGGCAAAGCTCAAGCATCGGCGAGGAGATCGCCAGCAACCCACGCCTGCAGAAGCGCGACCGTGCCGCTTTCGTCGACATGATGCGTGAGCTCAACCTGTCGATGCCGAGGCATGTCACCGAAGCGCTGCGCACCAACATGAGCGGCGGCAAATCGGTCGCGCAATTGCTCGCCGAAGCCGCCGCCAGAGTTCCCTTCATGTCCCTGGCCGAGCTCAAGGCGCGCGTCGAAACGGCCGACGCAGACCTGATCGTCCTCGACGTACGCGAGCGCGAGGCCTACGAAAGCGGTCATGTTCCCGGCGCACGGCTGCTACCGCGCGGTCAGCTCGAGTTGCGGGTCAATCAGGAGCTGCCAGACCCGACGCGGCGCATCCTCACCTGCTGCGAGCTGGGTCAGGTGTCGACCCTGGCCGCAGCCACCCTGCGCGAGATGGGCTTCCCGCACGTGGTCGCCCTCGACGGCGGTATGAAGGCGTGGCGAGTGGCGGCCTATCCGTTGAACTCGGGAACGGAGCCGTAGGTCAATTGTGTAGAGAAGGGCAAGCAGGAGTCGAAGAAAAAAAGCACTGGCGACTACCGCTGTTTTCCCCGTTTCACCACCCACTGTAGAAAGGAGCAAACCATGGGCCTGCACATCGGCGACGAAGCACCGGATTTCACTGCCCCGACCACCGAAGGCACGATTCATTTCCACGAATGGATCGGCGACAGCTGGGCAATCCTCTTTTCCCACCCCAAGGACTTCACGCCGGTCTGCACCACGGAACTGGGCTACCTCGCCCGTCTCCAACCGGATTTCGAAAGCCGCAACACGAAGGTCATCGGTCTTTCGATCGACAGCGTCGAAGATCACCTGCGCTGGGCGGACGACATCGCCGAGACACAAGGGACAGCGCTCAACTACCCCCTGATCGGCGATACCGAGCTGGTCGTCGCCAAGCTCTATGACATGATTCACCCCAATGCCAGCGGCAATGCGGCCGGGCGCACTGCGGTCGATAACGCAACCGTGCGTTCGGTATTCCTGATCGGCCCGGACAAGAAGATCAAGCTGACGATGACCTATCCGATGAGCGCCGGGCGCAATTTTTCCGAGGTCCTGCGCGCGCTCGATGCAATCCAGCTCAACGCCAGGCACAGCGTAGCCACACCGGTGAACTGGCGTCCGGGTGAAGACGTGATC
This sequence comes from Candidatus Accumulibacter appositus, assembly GCA_000585055.1. GTDB lineage: Bacteria > Pseudomonadota > Gammaproteobacteria > Burkholderiales > Rhodocyclaceae > Accumulibacter > Accumulibacter appositus. The sequence continues at coordinate 71,377 of JEMX01000044.1, read as the reverse complement.
ATTCCGACATCGGTTTCGGACGAAGCCGCCAAGGAGAAATATCCAAACGGCTGGAAGACGCTCAAGCCTTACCTGCGCGTCGTCACCCAGCCCAAGTAAGACGCGGCCAGCGCACGGCGGTGGGAAGCGCGTCAAGCGCGACCGCCGCCAGCAAGCGGCGAATGCCCGCGCAAGCTTCAGCCGCCTGGCGAAGCCAGCCAGCGGCGAAGCCACGCACTGCCGGCATCAACTGCCACCGAGAGCAAGAGCATGGCGGCAATTACCGTGCTCGCCTGCGCGTACTGAAACAGCGACAGCTTGACATAGAGCAGCTGCCCAAGGCCGCCAGCGCCAACGAAGCCGAGAATGGCCGCCATGCGGATATTCATTTCCCAGCGGTAGAGCGAATAGGCGATGAGCTGCGGCGACACTTCCGGCAAAGTCCCGTAGAGGAAAGCAATACCCGACGGCGTACCGGCTTCAAGCAAGGCGTCGCGAGGCCGCGGCGGCGCGTTCTGCAAGGCCTCGGCAAAGAGGCGCCCGAGCACGCCGCTGGTATGCAGCGCCAGTGCCAAAATGCCGGCGAAGGGCCCAAGGCCCGCCGCCAACGCCATCAGCGTGGCCCAAACCAGCTCCGGCACCGAGCGCAGCGCGTTGAGCAGGAAGCGCGTCAGCTGCTCGAAGGCCTGGCCGTAACGCCCCGACGCCGGCAAGGCCAGCAGCAGGCCTGCCGCCGCGGCGAGCAGCGTCCCGAGAGCGGAAATGGCGACGGTTTCCAGCGCTCCCCAGCCAACGGCCGCCAACCAGCCAGGCGAAAGATCAAGCGGAAAGAAGGCGCCGAAATAATCGGCCATGGAGGTCAGCGCCGACCGTGACAGCAAGGCGGCCAGCCCCAGCTCCAGCCAGAGGTAGCTGCCCAGCAAGGCACTGCCAAGAAGCAGCAACCACAACAGGGTCCGTCTGCCGAAGGCGAGGGCGCCAGCGCGTCCATCTGCCTCGCCAAGCTGCCGACGCAAAAGGCCGGAAAGCGCGTCGGCAGCCAGCACCAGCAGCAGGAAAGTGAGCAGAATGGTCGCTGCCTCGCTGCCATTGAGCATGCGCATCGACTGGTCCATCAACTGGCCCAGCCCACCCGCACCGACAAAGCCCATCACCACTGAAGCGCGCACCGCGCACTCCCAGCGATAGACGGTGTAGGAAGTGAGTTCCTGTGCGGCACCGGGAAGCAGGCCGTAGCACAGGGCCTGCAGGCGACTCGCACCGGCTTCGAGCAGCGCCCGAGCCGGCCGGTTGTCGCCCGATTCGAGGATTTCCGCATAGACCTTGGCCAGCATGCCGCCGTAGGTCAGTCCAAGCGCCAGGACACCGGCCGCCGGCCCAAGCCCGAAGACGCGCACGAAGAGCAGCGCCCAGACCAGCTCGGGCAGGCCGCGCAGCACCACCAGCACGACGCGCAAGACCGCCCGCAGCCACTCGCCACGGCGGCGCCCTGCTCCCGGGCCAAGGCGTGAAACCGACAGGGCCTGCGTGCTAGCCATCGCCAGCGGCACGGCGAGAAGAAAAGCCAGCGCGATACCCGCGGTGGCAATGGCCAGCGTCTCCAGCGTCGCGCGGCCGAGATAGACGAGAAACTCGCCGCCACTTGCGGGCGGCAGGAAAGCCGCCAAAAAGCCGCCCATCACACGCAGGTTCTGGGCTTCGAAGAGGGTCCACGGACGAAATTCGCCGATCACCCCCAGTGGCCAGAGGATGACCATCGCCAGTAGCAGAGCGGCTGCCCGCCCGGGTGCTGCCGGGTCGCGCGGGTGTTTCACCGCCAGCAGGTGCCGCGCCGCGGCAGGCCTGCTTCCACCGTCGGCGGGACTGTTCCCGGCTGCTCTCCGGCGAGCAGCGGCAGGCCGCCGCCTTCGGTAGCATAGAGCTCGCTCAACAGCACATCGTCGACCGCCGCGACCGGCAGGTCGAAAACTATCCGCCCCTCGCGCATGCCGACGATGCGCGGAAAACACGAGCGCGCCAGATCGACGGCGTGCAAACTGGCGACCAGCGTTGCACCACGCGCCGCGGCGTCGTCACACAGCACCTTGACGGTCTGCAGCGCCAGCGCCGGATCGAGGGCCGAGACCGGTTCGTCGGCGAGGACCAGCTGTGCCTGCTGATAAAGCACCCGGGCAATGCCGACACGCTGCAGCTGACCGCCCGAGAGCCGGTCGCAGCGATCGAAGATACGTTCGCCGAGCTCGAGCCGCGCCAGTGCCGCGCACGCGCCGGTGACGTCCACGGGATAGGCCAGGGAGGCGATTCCCTTCCACCACGGCCATTGCCCGAGGCGACCAGCGAGAACGGCGGTCACCACCCGCTGCCGCGGCGGTAGCGGCGGCGCCTGATGCGCCACACCGATGCGCGTGCGCAAGCGACGCAGCTCGGCCGCCGATAGCGCCCACGGATCGCCGCCGAGCAGATCGATGCGCCCCTTGCTCGGGCGCAAGGCGGCGCTGATCAAACGCAGAAGCGTCGTCTTTCCGGCCCCTGAAGGACCGACGATGGCCAGCTGCTCGCCAGTCTGCAGCGCCAGGGCGATCTCGCGTAGGGCGACAAATCCGTTGGCGTGCGTCAGCTCAACGTCATGCAGGCAAAACAAGCGGCCTACTTCAGCAGGCCAGCCGCCTTCGCTGCCTGCTCGATCCCCGCGTAGTTCTCTTTCTTCGTCGGGATGAATTTCGTAGCCCTTTGCAGAGCGAGGATCTCGGCGTGCTCCGGATTGCCGGCATCTAGCTTCAGGAAAGCCGCTTCGATCTTCTTGATCAGCGCGGGATCGAGATCGCCGCGCACCGTCCAGTTGTAGTCGAAATAGGGCGGCGTCGTGGCGATCACGCGGACCTTGGCATCGACCTTCTTCTGATCGACCAGCTTCTCCCAGACCGAGGCATTGAGGACCCCGGCGTCTGCCTTGCCAGAAGCGACGAAAGCCACGGTGGCATCGTGGGCGCCCGAGAAAGCGACGTTCTTGAAGTCCCTGTCGGCGTCGATTCCGTCCTGCAGCAGGAAGTAGCGCGGCATCAGGTGGCCAGAGGTCGACGATGGCGAGCCAAAGGCAAAGACCTTGCCCTTGGTGTCGGCCAGCGCCTTGATGTTCGCGTCGGCGGTAATGAACTTGGACGTAAACCGAGCGTCTTCCTCGCGCTGAACGAGCGGCATGGCAGTGCCCTTGGTGCGGATGTTCGCCTGCACGAAAGTAAAGCCACCCAGCCATGCCAGATCGAGCTTGTCGCTGGCCAGCGCCTCGACGACCGCCGCATAGTCGGAAACCGGCACAAAGGAAACCTTCATCGCCAGTTCTTTCTCGAGATACTTGCCGAGCGGCGCGAATTTGCGCTGCAGTTCGGTTGGCGCCTCGTCGGGAATTGCCGATACGCGCAGGACAGCGTCAGCAGCTACAGAGGTGTTGAAGAAGGGGCTAGCCAGCGCACAGAGAAGCGCGCTCTTGAGCGCCAGACGGCGCGAGAGGTGAAGCATGAGGAAACTCCCTGAAAAGACCCGCCACGGCACGGAGTGGGCCGCAGCTTGAACGCGGCCAGGCGTCGAAACGCGGTGGCCGCTAGCAATAATCGAAGCGGTACCTAGACCGCCCGCGGACTATAGCCGGGCCCACCCGATCAATCAAGCAAGCGCGGCTTTGCCTTTGTCGATGCCAGGCTTTACGGCTGATTCGGAAGCGAGTGCGACGCAGCGGGCCGCCAGGATTTCGGTGGGGTCGAGCAGCGCCATTGCTTGCCCCATGGCGACGTCGATGGCAATCAGCGGCAATTCGGTACAGCCGAGAATGATCGCCTCAGCCCCCTGCCTGGCGAGATGGTCGATCGCCGTCGCCAAGTGGTCGCTGCACAGGCCGGAAGTGAATCCCGCCTTCACTCCCCGCTCCCCGTAGATCGCCTGCATGACCAGATCCTGAACCGCGTCCTCGGGAACCAGCAGCTGCAAGCCTGCCGCCTCGGCGACTTCGCGATAGACCCCGCTGGCCACCGTCCCCGAGGTAGCCAGCAGTCCGACGCGGCGGACGGCAGGCATTTGCGAGCGGACATGCTGCACTACTTCCGAGAGCATGTTCACGATCGGAATGCTGAGATAGGGCTGGATGCGGTCGACAAAGGCGTGCGCCGTGTTGCAGGGAATGGCCACGGCGTTCGCGCCACCCGCTTCGAGCTGCTTGCAGGTAGCGAGCAGCGAGATCGTCGGGTCGGCGCCGCTGCCGATCAAGTTCGCGGTGCGATCGGGAATCTGGGGATTCTGCTCGACCATCATCTTGATGTGGTCCTGATCGCGCGCAGCGCCGGTCAGGCGCACGACCTTGTGCATGAAATCGACCGTCGCGGCCGGGCCAACGCCACCCACCACTCCGAGCTTGAACTCGCGCACCGGCGGTGCCGTTTCACAGCCCAGCGAATACTCGGCATAGACCAGATTGGAATCGATGACCGGAACGGCCACCAGCGGCCGCAGTGACTCGATGAGCACCGGCACTTCGGTCAGGCCGGGGACGATGATCTGTGCGCCCTTGGCGACCAGGCAGCTGCAAGCCTCGGCGAGCAGTTCGACGCACTCACCGCCGTGGTGTCCGGCTCTGACCCCGGCGGGACCATAGATGGCGCGCATCAGCTTGTCGGACTGAACCGCCGCATCCGGGTAAACGATCTGGTACTGGCCACCCAGCTCGCGCTCGAAGATCCCGGACTTCTGGACATAGGTCGAGGTCAATACGCCGATCGTTCGCAGCGCAGGATGCTCGCGCGCCAGCCAGTCGCGCAGGGCATCGAAGAGGCTGATCACGCGCATGTCAAGCTCCGGCGTGATCTCGCGCAGAAAGGTATGTGAAACGAAGCACGGCACCAGGGCGGTGTCGATGCCGCGTGCCTCCATCTCCTTGAGCGTGTTGTAGACGTAGAACTTGCGCCGGCTCGGATTATAAGTCGCGTCGGCGATGCCCGGCCCACTGTCGAAGTGACGCTGCTCGAAAGCGATGTCGACGTCACGCAGCTCCGGATTGCGCTGCGTCGCACCAATCATCTTCAGCAGCAGATCCGCGCCGGCAATGACCCCCAGCCCGCCAACCACGCCGTAGCGGTGCTTGGCCGGAGTCTTGCCGTCACTGGTCGAGGGAAATTGTCGCTTGCTCATCGGGTCCTTGGATCGGCGAAGGCTGCGCAGAGGGACAGGACACTTCCTGCCCCTCCTGCGGTTCAAGTGGTGGGTTGCGAGGGACGCGCCGCGACCGCTTCTGGGGTGCCTACGACATCGACGTCGGCGCGGAGCACATGTGCTCGGTTGTAGACCGTCTCGTCGAGTTGTCCCTCGCTGCGGGCAACCACGCAAGCGACCGCGCAGTCTCCGGTGACGTTCAGGGCCGTGCGGGCCATGTCGAGGATGCGGTCGATACCGGCGATGATCGCCACCCCCTCCAGCGGCAAGCCGACCGAGGTCAGCACGAGAGAAAGCATGATCAGGCCGGCCCCGGGAACACCGGCCGTTCCAATCGACGCCAGGGTGGCGGTCAGGATGATCGTCAGGTACTGGCCGGTATTCAGATCGACGCCGTAGGCTTGCGCGATGAAGATTGCACAAACGCCCTGATACAAGGCCGTGCCATCCATGTTGATGGTCGCGCCGAGGGGCAACACGAAGCTTGAAACGCTACGCGACACACCGAGGTTGCGCTCGCAGGACATCATCGTCACCGGCAGCGTTCCTGAACTCGAGGTGCTCGTGAAGGCGACCATCATCGGTTCCACGGCACCCTGGAAATAGCGTACCGGATTGAGGCCGGCGAGGAACTTGACGAGTCCGACGTAGACCACCAGTGCGTGGACGACGCAGCCGAGATAGACCATGCCAATGACCTTCGCCAGGGGCGCCAGAACGTCCATCCCGTAGGTACCGGCAACCCAGGTCATCAGCGCGAAGACGCCATAGGGGGCGAAGGAGATGACGATCGACGTCAGCTTGTAGATCACCTCGGCAGCCGACTCGAAGAAGTTGCGCACGTGCTTGGCAGCGTCTCCCGCGAGGGTGATCGATATGCCGACAAAGATGGCGAAAACGATGATCTGCAGGACATTTCCTTCGGCAAAAGCAGCCATCGGATTGGTCGGCACGAGGCCGAGAATCGTATCCACTGCGCTCGGCGCCTCTTTTACGGCAACCGCCTTGCCGGCGCCAAGGTCGATTCCCACACCCGGCTCGAAGATCGTCGCCAGCGCCAGACCGATGGTGATCGCCACGGCGGTCGTGCCGAGATAGAGGGCGATGGTCTTCAGGCTGAGGCGGCCCATGGTCGACAGATCGCGCAGCGACGCCACACCGGTGACCAGGGAAACGAAGATCAGCGGCACGATCAGCATCTTGATGCCGCGGATAAACAGGTCGCCAACCGGCTTGATGCTCTTGGCAACGTCGGCATTGCCGGTCTGGTTAAGCAGCACGCCAAAGACCAGGCCTAGCGTCAGGGCAATGAAAATCTGTTTCCAGAGCTGCATCCCCGTCCAGAATGCAAACATTCCGCTGCGGGTGCTTGTCGGTGAGTTCCCCATCGTTTCCTCCTGATCTGTGCTCGGAGCATCCGAGCCCTGGTTAACGGTCATGACATGTCGAGATACCCCAGGTGATGGAAGTCATGACCGTTTCCCTCTTCCCCTGGCCCTTCTCCCGCAAGGGGAGACGGGAGTTTCGTGAGTCGCTTGCACGACTTTCACATTAACCTGCCGCATCAGTCGACGCAGAGTGATGCCTTGCCCGCAGGTGCCAGGCCGAATTCCAGGAAGCCGGCGCCGTTCGTCGATTTTCAGAACACTTATACGGAGCAGCCGACGCTTCGTCCAGTTCCGTTTTCTTACCAGCCATGCAAATTTTGCATGGCCGCATCACTTCCCGATTACCATGCAGAAAACTGATCCCCTGTGGTGCGCCCTGGCGTGCTGGCTGATGGAGACGCGCGTGGAAGTAAACTGGCTCGAAGATTTCCTGACCCTGTCGATCACCCGCAATTTCTCGCGGGCGGCCGAGTTGCGCAACGTCACGCAACCGGCGTTCAGTCGGCGCATCCGCAATCTCGAGTACTGGGTCGGCGCCGTGCTTATTGATCGTAGCCTCTTCCCGATCAGCCTTACCGTCGCCGGCGAAGCCTTCCGCAAAACGGCCCAGGAGACGGTCGACACCTTGCGTAATGGTCGCGAGGAAGCACAAGGGCTGATGCCAACGAAGTCCGGGGAAATCGTCGCCATCGCTGCCTCACACACCATCGCCGTGAGTTTCTTCGCCGACTGGCACGCCGAGTTGCAGGCCAACACCGGAGCAATCAAGGCACGCGTCATTGCCGACAATGTCGCCGGCTGCGTCGAAGCCTTGATCACCGGGCACTGCGACCTGATGCTGGCGTACAGCAGCGCCGCACTACCGACGCTGGCCCAGATGAATCGCTACCCCTCCGCCGCACTGGTCAGCGAACGCCTGGTAGCGGTCAGTGCGCCGGAGAGCACCGGCTCGGCGCGTTACTCCCTGACCAGCAGGGAGATGCTCCCCTATCTCTGTTATCCGAGCAACAGCTACCTTGGCCGCCTGACAGGATCGGTGATCGATCGCGAGAATCTCGCGGCAAGGCTGGATTTTCGCTATGAATGCTCGATGTCCGACGTCCTCAAGAGCGGCGTAGTCGCCGGTGCCGGGATCGCGTGGATTCCCGAACTCGCCGTCCGCGACGAATTGGCAGCCGGATCGCTCGTTTACGCGGGCGACGACAGGCACACGGCCAGTTTGCAGATTTCGCTCTATCGCCAGGCCGAGCCCAGTCGTCCGGAGGTTGAAAGAATCTGGCATGCCTGCCTCGGAGCATCGGCAAACTGATCGCCGAACCGGTACGCGCTCGCCCCGCCCAGGGCCCATGCAGAAGCGGCATCGACAATTCGTAAATAGCATCATGTGGACGCGCACTGCAGACCACAATTAGCCGTTCTTTCAAACGGACCCATCCCATGCCCTCTTCCCTGACTCGCACCGAACACGATCTGCTCGGTGACCGTGAAGTCCCCGCCGACGTCTACTGGGGAATCCATACCCTGCGCGCCGTCGAAAACTTCCCGATTACTGGTCGCACGATCAGCAGCTATCCGGAACTCATACGCGCCATTGCACTCGTCAAGCGAGCCGCTGCACGCGCCAATCAGAAACTCGGCCAGCTTGACGACAAGCGCGCCGACGTCATCATGGCCGCGTGCAAGGATATCGAGGCCGGCAAGCACCACGATCAGTTCGTGGTCGACGTCATTCAGGGCGGCGCCGGCACCTCGACCAACATGAACGCCAACGAGGTGATCGCCAACCTCGCCCTCGAAAAGCTGGGCCACGCCAAGGGCGAGTACGACGAGTTGCACCCGCTCAACCATGTCAACATGGCGCAGAGCACCAACGACGTTTACCCGACCACCCTCAAGCTAGCCATCGTCTTCGCCATCCAGGACCTACTGGACGCAATGAGCGCACTGCGCGACGCTTTCGAAGCCAAGGCCAACGAATTCGCCGACGTGCTCAAGATGGGACGCACCCAGTTGCAGGATGCCGTGCCGATGACGCTCGGCCAGGAATTCATGACCTATGCGGTGATGATCGCCAAAGACAGTACGCGCCTGCACGAGGCCATCGCCTTGATTCAGGAGGTCAACCTCGGCGCAACAGCGATTGGTACCGGGATCAACACCGATATCCGTTATGCCAAGCTGGCCACCAAACTGCTCTCGGAATTCGCTGGCGTCCGTCTGGTTCCCGCACACAACCTGATCGAGGCCACCCAGGACACCGGCTCCTTCGTGCAGCTGTCGGGCGTCCTGAAACGCGTCGCCTGCAAGCTGTCGAAAGTATGCAACGACCTGCGCCTACTCTCCAGCGGACCGCAAGCCGGGCTCAACGAAATCAACCTGCCCGAGCGCGCCGCCGGCTCGTCGATCATGCCTGGCAAGGTCAACCCGATCATCCCCGAGGTGGTCAACCAGATTGCCTTCGAAGTGATCGGTAACGACGTCACCATCACCATGGCTTCCGAAGGCGGACAACTGCAGCTCAACGCTTTCGAACCAATCATCGGGCACTCGCTTTTCAAGAGCATCGAGCACCTCGCCGCCGGCTGCCGGACGCTCACCGAGAACTGCGTCAAGGGAATCACGGCCAACCGCGAGCTGCTCGCCGAGCGGGTGCGCAGTTCGGCCGGCCTGGCCACCGCGCTGAATCCCCATATTGGCTATCAGAATGCCACCTGGGTGGCGCGCGAGGCCCTGCGTAGCGGCCGCAGCGTTACCGAGCTGGTACTCGAAAAAGGCCTGATGACTCGCGAGGAACTCGACAAGGCCTTGCGCCCCGACGTTCTCACCGCACCACGAGTGAGCGGCGACTGAGAACGGTACGCCGCCGCCGCGTCGAGGCGACAGCCCCCCCCTCCCTCGCCTTCCGCCTCAAACCGGCCGCAGCGGCCAGAAGAGAGGGATCAACACACTCGCCGTCACCCAGACCACCAGATTGAGCGGAATGCCGAGGCGCGCGAAGTCGGCGAAGCGGTAATTGCCAGCCGTATAGACCAGGGTATTGGTCTGGTAGCCGATCGGCGTCGCGAAGCTCGCACTGGCGGCGAACATCACCGCCACCACGAAGGGGCGTGGATCGACGCCGAGATGTTCGGCGATACCGATCACGATTGGCGTAAACAACACCGCCACGGCGTTGTTACTGAGGAATTCGGTGGCAATCGAAGTGAGCAGAATCACCAACGAGAGCATCATCCATGGCGACAAGCTGCCGCCGACACCGACCAGCGCGCTGGCCATCAACTTGTCGAGCCCGGATTCGTGCATGGCGATGCTCAGCGCCAACATGCCGAAAATGAGCACCAGAATCGGCCATTCGATCGACTTGTAGGCCTCGTCGGCGCGCAGGCAACCAGTTGCGACGACGAGCACCGCGCCGATGATCGCCAGCCCTTCGATCGGCATCACGTTGAAAGCGGCCAGGGTCATCACGCCGACGATGCTGGCCAGGGCGATCGGCGCCCGGCGATGATTGCTCACCGGCGTGAGGCCCTCGGTGATGGCGAACAGATCGCCGTTTTCGCAGAAGCGCTTGATCTGCGCCGAGCCGCCTTCGACCAACAGAACGTCGCCAAACTGCAACTGGAAGTCGTCGCCGATATCGGCAATCGACGCGTTCTTGCGATGCACGGCGACCAGGTGGATGCCATAGCGGGCGGTGAGATCGAGGTCGCGGATCGGGCGCAGGACGTAACGCGAGGTCTGGCCGACGATTGCCTCGACCATTACCACCCCACGGCGGCGCAGCGTTTCCAGGTCGTGCGCATCAGCTACCTGTGCCTGCACACCCATCAGGTCGGTGCTGCTGCGCAGATCCATCATCGCACTGCTGCGGCTATGGACCACCAGCCGATCGCCGACCATCAGTGCAGTCCCCGGCAAGGGCGTAGACCATTCCTCGTCACCGCGAAACAGCTTCAGCACCTCGATCGTGCCGTTCGCCAGCCGCGCCTCCTGCAAACTGCGTCCGGCCAGATGGGAGCCTTCAGGCACGAAGAGCTCGCTCATGAACAGACGATCGCCGCTACCGGTGAACTGCTGCGTCAAGGTCTCGCGCACGGGCAGAAAGCGCGGCGCCAGCCAGAGCAGCAAAGCGCAGCCGATCAAGGCGATGACCATGGCCGGAGCGCTGATCTCGAACATCCGGAACGGCTCGAGCCCATGCTGACGCGCAACGCCATCGACCAGGATGTTGGTCGAGGTACCGACCATGGTGATCATGCCGCCAAGAATGGTCGCGTAGGAAAGCGGAATCAGCAGCCGTGATGGCGCCACCCCGTAGCGCCCGGCCATCGTGATCACCGCCGGAATCATCACCATCACCACCGGCGTATTGTTGATAAACGGCGACACCAGCAGACCAACGGCGAGCATTGCCAACAGCAAGCGACGCTCGCTGTGTCCGGCCATCGCCCCCAGCCAGTCACCCAGGCGATCGACGCAACCGGTCTTGCTCAACGCCCCACTGATGATGAACAGGCAGGCAACCGTGATTGGCGCGCTGTTGCTGAACACGCTGAGCACCTGCTTCGGAGTCAGCAAACCAAGCGCCATCAGCAAGGCCACCGCGCTCATTACCGCCACATCCGGCTTCAACCATTCGCGCACGAAGCACGCAAACAGGCCGACCAGCGTCAGGCCGACAGTCAGCGCGTGCAGTGACTCGGGAAGCAACATCAACAGGCCTTTGGGCTAAGGGTCGAGAGGGCGGAGGCAAACCGGCGCGCCAAGGTAGCGCAAAGCCCAAAGACTGCAAAAGAATGAAAAGTTTGCTGCTTATTCCTTCCAGGCCTATTGTTCGACATCAAGGAAGAGCCACGCCCCCCGCATCACACGGGCGTTCAGTTACTTGCACGGGCGGTGCAAATCTGGCGCATGACGGCTTGAATCTGCTGGCTGGCACTTTGGAAGCGGCGGAAATAGGCTTTCGGCTTGTCGCCGTAAGGGATGATCCCGAGCAGCTTGTTCTGCCGTTCATGCGTCGCTTCCTGTTGCAGGTGCTGCCCAGCGGCTTTCACCGCATCCGGCACCATGGGCTGATCGCAAATGCGCGGCGCAGAGAAAATCTGGCGACGCTGCGGGCCTTGCTGCACGTGTCGCCCGCTGCCGACGCGAAACGTCAGGGAGCCGGTGCACTGGCCGCTAGCGCGCCGCCGACCTTCGTCTGCCCGGACTGTAGCGCGGCGAGATCATCGTTGAGACCTTCCTGCGGAAGCACGCCATCCGCGCACAACCGCCGCACTGGGAGGCGCGATGAGCGCGCCTACCGTGAAAGTCGCGTACGCGACTTGCGAACCTCCCTTCTCGCCTTGCGGAAGAAGGGCCAGAGGAAGAGGGGAATGATCATGACTCTGATGATGATTTGGGGTGTCTGCACGTGTCATCACCGTTAGGCTTCTGGTCTTGTGGCGCGACCTGGTATGCATTTTCCAAGGCCCGCCGGATTGGAGCCGGGATCTCTGTTGCCTTGCGCGTTCGTGGGTCAAAGAAGACTTCTACGGTGTCGTAGGTAGCATGCACTTCCTTCGTGTCAACATGCAGCATTCGCTCTGTAAAAGTACAACTCTTGCGGCCGACACGGGTCAGCGAACTATCTACCAAAATCAAATCCCCTGCCAGCAGTTCCTGCAAGAACTGCACCGTCGCAGAAGCGGTTACCGTATGCACTGCAAACTCATCCTGCATTTTCTTGTGACTCCCCCAGTAGAGCGGCCAAAGGTGAAATGCGGCGTCATCAAAAAAATGGCTATACCAACGGACATTCATATGGCCGAAGTTGTCGCAATACCACGGATGTACAACTCCGCGCAGGATTTCGATGGGTGCAGACATAATTCTTCTCCGTTGATTTTTCGCTTTCTAATGTGAAAGTCACGAGCGCGCCCTCTGCCCCCGGCCCCTTCGGTTGGCGCGCGAATCTCAGCGCTTCGTTCTCTCCGCCATCAGCTCATGCAATGTCCGCGCGGCCGGTTTCATCGGCGTACGGCTGACCGTCCAGCCGCCCTGCATTGGTGGGGTCAGCGCACGAAAGCGCGTCGCCAGCCAGCCGAAGGCGCGATAGAACGCCGGGCGGGTGTACAGCGCCGCCCACCCCGACCAGACGGCGTCGACCAGGCGGCTCTTGGCCGCCCCCTGGCCGCGCAGCGGTGCATGTCCGGGACGCGCATCGTGCTGCGCCTCCTCGCGCAGGCGGACCAGCAGTTCCGGAATCGGGATGCGCACCGGGCAGACTTCGCCGCAGGCGCCGCAGAGGCTGGAAGCGGTCGGCAGAACGTGCGTGGCATTCAGGCCGAGCATATGCGGCGAGATGATTTCGCCGATCGGCCCGGGATAGGTGGTGCCATAGGCGTGGCCGCCGATACGTGTATACACCGGGCAATGGTTCATGCACGCGCCGCAGCGGATGCACTGCAGGGTCGAGCGCAACTGCTCGTCGCCGTAGGCTTGCGTGCGCCCATTGTCGACCAGCACCAGGTGCATCTCACCCGGGCCGTCCTTCTCGCCGGGCTTGCGCGGACCACTGATCATGTTGAAGTAGGTGGTGATCGCCTGCCCGGTCGCCGAGCGGGTCAACAGGCCGAACAGCGGCGGCACGTGCTCGAGCTTTTCGACCACTTTTTCGATACCGGTGATGGCAATATGCACTTCGGGTACGGTGGTGCACATGCGGCCGTTGCCTTCGTTCTCCACCAGGCACAGGGTGCCGGTTTCGGCGACGGCGAAATTGACGCCGGACAAGCCGATCTCGGCGCTCATGAACTTCTCGCGTAACACGGCGCGGCCGATGCCGATCAACTCGTCGACCGATTCGGTGTAGCGGGCACCGGGCACCTTGTCGGCGAACAGGCGGGCGATCTGCTGCTTGGTCTTGTGGATCGCCGGCATGATGATGTGCGAGGGCTTCTCGCCGTCGAGCTGGACGATGTACTCGCCCATGTCGCTCTCCAGGGCATCGATCCCGGCGGCGGCCATGGCGTGGTTGAGCTCGACCTCCTCGCTGACCATCGACTTGCCCTTGACCATCAGTTTCGTCGAGTGGCGCTGCGCGATGCCGACGATGATCGCGCAGGCTTCTTCGGCATTCTCGGCCCAATGCACTTTCACGCCGTTGTCGGTCAGCTTGCGCTCGAGCTGTTCGAGCAACTCGGGCAGCCGCGCCAGACTGTACTTGCGAATGTGCTCGGCGAGCGCGCGCTGGCTTTCGAGCGCCACCGGGTCCGGGAACTGCGCGGCGCGCTTGTTGATCAGGAAGTCCATCGCGCCACGAAAGCTCTTGCGCAGGTGCGCGTCGGCAACAGCGCCGGACGCACGCTGCTTGAATTCGCTGGCCGGGACGAAGTCGAGCGGCTGGGTATTCATTGCACTTCCTCCTCATTGACCAGCAACAACACCACCAGCTCCTTCGGGCCGTGCGCGCCGTAAGCCAGGGTGACCTGGATGTCGGCGGTCTTCGACGGACCGGACACGAGCAGCGCATTGGTCGGCATGCCGTCACTCCAGCGCTGCGCCTGCATGGCGTCGAAGAGGGTGTCGTAAAGCTGATCGGCATCGAGCAGCGCGAAGTGGATCGGCGGCACCAGCGACATCAGTCGCGGCTCGCTGGCGTCCGGCCAGACGATCAGGGTGCCGGTTTCGGCGATCCCGCCGCGCGTCGAGGTCAGGCCGGCATCGGTATCTTCGAAGAGTTCCTTTTTCCACTCCGCAAGCGGGCGATCATAGGACTTCAGCCCAGCGATGCCAGCCGACTTCAGCGCTTCCGCGTGTGCACTTGGCTCACCATAAAGGAGTGAGCGCACACCTTTCGCGGTGCAGATCTCGCGCAGCTTGTGCGGCCAGTTGGCGGCGGTGACGCGCACCACTTCGCCGTGCCAGAAAGCCATTTTTTCGCAGAACAGTTCGATTCGCGCGGCGCGCGTGCTCGGCGGTGTCGCCGCACTTACGGCCGCATAGAAAGCCGGCACGTCCGGCACCAGCGGCGCCTTGCCTTGCGGCGCGGCGCGCAGCCGCCGCAAGATGTTGTCACGCGCGCTCATTGCTGCCCTCCTTCGCCACTCGTCCGCTGCCACAGGAAAGTCGCCAGGTGCTGCCCCTGAAAACCGTCACGCTGTTTCTGCAGGGTATGGTTCAGGCTGAGCATGCAGCCGCAGTCAGCGGACAGGAAAGTCTCGGCACCGGTCTCCTTGAGCGCGTCGACCTTGTCGCCAGCCATCGCCGACGAGATGGCCGGGTGTTTGAGCGAGAACGTGCCCCCGAAGCCGCAACACTCCGACTCGTGTTCGTGCAACACCACTTCCACGGCCCCCAGCTGCGCCAGCAACGCGCGCCCGTGCTCGTGCGTACCCATCTCGCGGCGCGCCGCACATGAAGTGTGCAAGGCAACACGTGCCGGCGCGCCCCGGTCTGCCAGACTTACCCTGGCGACATGCACGAGAAACTCGCTGAGTTCGAACACCCGCTCGGCAAGCGCGCTCGCCTTGGCCTGCAGCTGCGGATCGTCGGCAAACATCTCGGGATAATGGTGGCGCATGGTGCCGGCGCAGGAACCGGACGGAACGATCACCGGCCACGGCTCCGGAAATAAGCCCAACTGCGCACGGGCGACGGCGCGCGCCTGCTCGGGAAAGCCACTGCTGTGCGCCGGTTGCCCGCAGCAGGTCTGGTCGGCAGGAAACAGCACCTCGATTCCTTCGCGTTCGAGCAAGTGCACGGCGCTCATGCCCGCCTCCGGGCAAAACATATCAATCAGACAGGTCCCGAAGAGGTAGACCTTGGCCGGCTTGTCCGGGTAGTGGCGGCTGCCTGCTGCATCCATGGCTGTCTCCTGTGCTCGCATCGGAAAAAGTGGTAAGACCAATTGCCCCATACACTAATTGCAGCCCGTTCCTTTGTCAATCTCCTGGCGCACCCTGGGCATTACCCGCAATTCGTAACCCTATGAGGTTAAACTTGCGGGCGGATGCTCAGGGCTGGAAAAGAAGCCGCGAAGCTGCGGACTTCCTGACGAAACCGACTGGTAATACCACTTTAACGGTGCAGTAATTTTGGCCAACAAGCCAAGGACTTCAACAGATCAGCATGAACTATGCCAAGCTCAAGCTCCCGCGCATTCCCGACGCCGTCGCCCATCAGATCGAGACGCGCATCCTGGAGGGCTCCCTCAAACCCGGCGACCGCCTGCCTGCCGAACGCGAGCTGGCAAGCGAACTCGGCGTCTCCCGCCCTTCACTGCGGGAAGCGATCAAGAAGCTCGTCTCGCGCGACCTGCTGGTCAGTCGTCATGGTGGCGGCACCTACGTCACCGACCGGCTTGAGGCCAGCTTTGCGGATCCCTGGCAGCAGCTGATCGAGCAACATCCCTGCCTGCAGGACGACGTGCTCGAATTTCGCTATCTGATCGAAGCCTCGGCCGCCGAACTCGCGGCGCAACGGGCAACCGACGAAGATCTGCAGCGCCTGGAACAAGCATACGCGAAGCTCGACGCCGCCTACGGCGAGGACGATCGCAGTGCCCAGGTCGCTGCCGATGTGGCTTTTCATCTGACCATCGCAGAATTGGCACACAACCTGCTGTTCGGCCATCTGGTGGGGAGTGTGCTACGCCTGCTGCACGAACACGTGCGTCGCAACCTGCGCGAGATCGCGGTGAGTGCGGAAACCGGGCGGCAACTGATGGCGCAACATCTGGCAATCCGCAACGCGATTCGCGCCCGCGAGCCCGAATCTGCTCGCCTGGCGGCGCAAACGCACATCAACTTCGTCCGCCAGCGACTCGAAGAAGCCGCCGATTCCGAGCAGCGACAGCAGCGCTCTTTGCGCCACCTCAGTTGACGTAAAAGGGCGCGACCGGCGACCGCGCACTGCCGGCGCCGCGCACCTACCCAGGCGCCTAGACTTTGGCGCGCATCAGGCGCGCCTTCTCGCGCACCCAGTCACGGTCTTTGTCGGCTTGCCGCTTGTCGTACTGCTTCTTGCCTTTTGCCAGACCAATTTCGACCTTGATGCGGCCGCGCTGGAAATGCAGGTCGATCGGCAGCAGCGTATAGCCCGCGCGTTCGACCTGGCCGATCATCTTGCTGATCTGCCTGGCGTGCAAGAGCAGCTTGCGGGTGCGCACCGCGTCCGGCTTGACGTGCGTCGATGCGGCCATCAGCGGCGTGATGTGCATTCCGAAGAGGAAGACTTCGCCTTTGCGGACAACCACATAGGCTTCCTTGATGCTCGCCCGGCCAGCGCGGATCGCCTTCACTTCCCAGCCTTCCAACACCAAGCCCGCCTCGACCTTCTCTTCTATGAAGTAGTCATGAAAAGCCTTCTTGTTGGCGACAATGCTCATGGTGCCTTTTCTCGGGAAATTGGGGTGTGGGCAGGAACGTGCGATGCTAGAATGTTCGATTCTACAGGATTCACGGGGTACGGCAGAGGATGGCCATGGTGAAGAAATCGGTGCTCATCGAACGATCATCGCAGCAGATGTTCGACCTCGTCGACCGTGTCGAGGACTATCCGCAGTTTCTACCCTGGTGCAGCCAGACGCGCTGCGAGTTTCGCGACGAGCAGAGAACCGTCGCCACGCTGCACATCAATTACCGCAACGTGACTTCGCACTTCACCACCGAGAACGACAAGGAGTCGCCGCAGTGGATGAGAATCCACCTCGTTGATGGCCCGTTTCGCCGCCTTGAGGGCCTGTGGCGCTTCAAGCCCCTGGCCGACTACGCCTGCAAGATCGAGTTCCAGCTGTCGTACGAGTTCTCCAGCAAGATGTTCGAGAAAGTCATTGGTCCGGTTTTCAGCCAGATCGCCAACACTTTCGTCGATGCCTTCGTGAAACGCGCCAACGAAGTGCATGGCCTGCCCCGTGCCTGAGCTACTCGGCATCGAGGTGATCTACGCCTTGCCGGACAAGCAACAATTGGTCCGCCTGCAGCTCGCAGAGGGCAGCACGGTGCGACAGGCGATTGAAGCGTCCGGACTACTGCCGAAGCACCCGGAAATCGACCTCGCCAAGAACAAGATCGGCATTTTCGGCAAACTCACCAAGCCCGACGCAGCGCTACGCGATCAGGACCGCGTTGAAATCTACCGACCGCTGATTGCCGATCCGAAAGAAGTGCGCAAGCAACGTGCCGCCGAAGGCAAGGTCATGAAAAAAGGCGCAGGAGAAGGCGAGTAGCCTCGGGCGACCGGCAAAGCTTACTTGCCGGCGTTACCGCAGCGCAGCGGCTCTTCCTTGCTCACTGGCAGCTGGCTTGCATGTCCTCGCGCAACTTGGCGATCTCCTGCGCGCGTTGCGCGTCGTCGAGATAATAGCGTTCGCCCTTGCTGTCGCGCATCGCCACACGCTCGCCAGACTCCAGAGCATTCAGCGAGCGACGCGCGTTCTCGCAGTCCTCCTTTTTCTGCGCCGCCAGACGCTGATCCTTGGCGGCCTGATCGGCGCCTTCCCGCGCTTCCTTCTCGCGTTTGCGAAACTCCATCTCGCGGTCAGCCAGCGTCTTGCCGTTTGCGCCACCCTCCGGCGGGGCATCGGCTTCGATCTGGCGCGCCCCCTTGACCTTCCCGATAGGCGGTCGGTCGGAGATCACCGTCTTGTTGTTTTCATCCTGCCATTGATAAATCTGCGCCTGTGCAGCAATGGCGGCAAGCAGCGTCGCGGCAGCAAGAGCAATGCGCTTCATGGGCGTTCAGCGGTGAGGGAGCAAGCTGTATAATACGTTTTTGTGACCTCGGATCAAAGGCTATGCGTTTAATCCAACGGGCGCTGACGTTCGACGACGTGCTCCTCGTTCCCGCCCATTCTTCCGTAATGCCGCGCGACGTCACGCTCAAGACGCGTTTGACGCGCAACATCAGCCTCAACCTGCCACTCGTTTCGGCAGCCATGGACACCGTCACCGAGGCGCGCCTAGCCATCGCCCTGGCGCAGGAAGGCGGCATCGGAATAGTGCACAAGAACCTCAGCCCGAAGGGGCAGGCGGCCGAAGTCGCCAAGGTCAAGCGTTTCGAATCCGGAATCCTCAAGGATCCGATTACCGTATCCCCAAAGATGTCCGTGCGTGACGTGCTGGCGCTGACCACCCTGCACAAGATCTCCGGCGTACCGGTGCTCGATGGCCGGGTGGTCGTCGGCATCGTCACCAACCGCGACCTGCGCTTCGAAACCGAACTCGACCAGCCGGTCAGCAATATCATGACGCCTCAGCATCGACTGGTGACGGTCCCCGAGGGGGCCACCATCGAGGAAGGCAAGGCGGTGATCCATAAGCACCGCCTCGAACGCGTGGTGGTCATCAACGACGCTTTCGAATTGCGCGGCCTGATTACCGTCAAGGACATCATCAAGACCACCGAACACCCGAACGCCAGCAAGGACGCTTCCGGACGCCTGCGTGCCGGCGCCGCCGTCGGCGTCGGTCCGGGCACCGAAGAACGCGTCGAACTGCTCGCCGAGGCGGGCGTCGATGTCCTGGTCGTCGATACCGCGCACGGCCATTCGCAGGGCGTGCTCGACCGCGTCAAGTGGATCAAGAAGAACTTCCCGGACGTCGAAGTGATCGGCGGCAACATCGCCACCGCCGAAGCGGCGCTGGCGATGGTCGATCACGGTGCCGATGGCGTCAAGGTGGGCATCGGTCCGGGCTCGATCTGCACCACGCGCATCGTCGCCGGCGTCGGTGTGCCGCAGATCACGGCCATCCAGAACGTCCACGATGTCCTCAAGGACATTGGCGTGCCGATGATCGCCGATGGTGGGATTCGCTACTCTGGCGACATCTCGAAGGCGATTGCCGCTGGCGGCAACGCGGTGATGCTCGGCGGCCTCTTCGCCGGCACCGAGGAAGCCCCCGGCGAAGTCGAGCTATTCCAGGGACGCTCCTACAAGTCCTACCGCGGCATGGGTTCGATCGGGGCCATGGCGGCCGGCGCTGCCGACCGCTATTTCCAGGACGCAACGGCCAACGTCGACAAACTGGTCCCCGAAGGTATCGAAGGCCGCGTTCCCTACAAAGGCTCGGTGCTGGCAGTGATTCATCAATTGATGGGCGGCCTGCGCTCGTCGATGGGCTACCTCGGCTGCCGGACGATCGCCGAAATGCACGAGCGGGCAACCTTCGTCCAGATCTCGTCGGCGGGCGTCCGCGAGTCGCACGTCCATGATGTACAGATCACCAAGGAAGCTCCCAACTACCACGTCGATTGAGCATCGATCGACGATTCACGGGCGGCTGCGGGCCGCCCGCTTCATTTGAGGCGTCGCCATGTCCCACCAGAGAATCCTGATCCTCGACTTCGGTTCGCAGGTTGCACAGCTGATTGCCCGCCGCGTCCGCGAGCAGCAGGTTTACTGCGAACTGCATCCCTACGACGTCTCCGAGGAATTCATCCGCGACTTCCAGCCACAGGGAATCATCCTCTCCGGCGGCCCCAATTCGGTCTACGCTGTCGAGGACTTCCAAGCCCCGCAAGTGGTCTTCGAACTGGGCGTGCCGGTGCTCGGCATCTGCTACGGCATGCATCTGATGGCAGCCCAGTTGGGCGGCAGCGTCGAAAGCTCGAACAGCCGCGAGTTCGGCTATGCCGAAATGCGCGCCCGCGGCCACTCCGAACTGTTCAGGGGCATCGAGGACCGACGCAACGGCGAAGGGCACGGGCTGCTCGACGTCTGGATGAGCCATGGCGACAAGGTCACCACCCTGCCCCCAGGCTTCAAGGTGATCGGCAGCAACCCGTCGACGCCGATTGCCGCCATGGCCGACGAAGCGCGCAAGCTCTACGCGGTGCAGTTCCATCCCGAAGTGACCCACACCCTCAAGGGCAAGGACATCCTCGGTCGCTTCGTGCGCGACATCTGCGGCTGCGGCCACGACTGGAACATGCCCGACTATGTCGGCGAAGCGGTCGAGCGGATTCGCGCGCAGGTCGGCCAGGAGGAAGTCATCCTCGGCCTCTCGGGTGGCGTCGACTCGTCGGTAGCCGCCGCGCTGATCCACCGCGCGATCGGCGACCAGCTGACCTGCGTCTTCGTCGACAACGGCCTGCTGCGCCTCAACGAAGCCGAGCAGGTGATGCACACCTTTGCCCGCAATCTCGGCGTCAAGGTGGTGCATGTCGATGCCACTGCGCAGTTCATGGGCCACCTGCAGGGCGTTTCCGATCCCGAGCAGAAGCGCAAGATCATCGGCCGCGAGTTCGTCGAGGTCTTCCAGGTCGAGGCCGCCAAGCTCGGCAATGCCAAGTGGCTGGCGCAGGGAACCATCTACCCCGACGTAATCGAGTCCGCCGGCGCCAAGACCAAGAAAGCGCACACCATCAAGAGCCACCACAATGTCGGCGGCCTGCCCGAGGAACTCAATCTGAAGCTGCTCGAACCGCTGCGCGAGCTGTTCAAGGACGAAGTCCGCGAACTCGGCGTCGCCCTCGGCCTGGCCCACGACATGGTCTATCGCCACCCCTTCCCCGGCCCCGGCCTCGGGGTGCGCATCCTCGGCGAAGTGAAGCCCGAATTCGCCGACCTGCTGCGCCGCGCCGACGCCATTTTCATCGACGAGCTGCGTGCCGCCGGCTGGTACGAGAAAACCAGCCAGGCCTTCGCCGTCTTCCTGCCGGTCAAGTCGGTCGGCGTCATGGGCGACGGTCGCACCTACGAATACGTCGTCGCCCTGCGCGCCGTCGAAACGCAGGACTTCATGACCGCGCAATGGGCCGAACTGCCGCACAGCCTGCTCGGCAAGGTCTCGAACCGGATCATCAACGAAGTGCGCGGTATCAACCGCGTCGTCTACGACATCTCGGGCAAGCCGCCGGCGACGATTGAGTGGGAATAGTCAGCCCCAACTAGCCGCCGCATCACTACTTCAACTCGCCGTAGCGACCCTCATACTCGGCGATCAGTTGCGCAAGCATGGTCGCCAGGCGCTTGGCGGCAAATGGACTGAGCATGATGCGATGCCCCAGCTGGATTTCGACTTCCGGCTGTGCTCGGTCCCAACCATTGTTCACGCCGAAGTTCAGCACCACTTCTTCGCGCGTGCAGTTGGCATTGGCGAAGTTGGCGTACGAGCTCTTCAGGCCTTCCGTCTGCCACTTGATCCGCTGCTTCGGCTCCGCTACCGGACCTTCATCGGCCATCTGGGTGACTTCCTCTTGACTCGCTTTGTTCATGGCTATCTCCCTCCATGGATCGTATAAAGAAAGCTTCTTCTCTCGCTCAAGCATCGACAAGGTCGCCCCTTGCCTATGCCCCCTTGCCTTTCACGTTCGCCGACGGCGAAGAACCCCGAGGGTCAGAAGCGCCATACCGACCAGCATCGACGAAATGGGTTCGGGAACAGATCCTCCCATTACGTTGACCCTTCCTGCCGTTCTGGGAATGGCGTAGTCGGAAAACGGCTTGGCCTCAAAGACCAGCTCGGAATCAGCCAGTGGCGCATCAGGCTTGATTAGGAAATCGACGTCCACCAGGGTGCCCGCCACCCCATCGACCGGCAGGCCAAGGTTGATTGCCAGACTCAAGTCCACCTGCAACAGGCTACCGCCAGCCGACACCGGATTTCCCGCAGCCAGAGAGAAACCGCTCGTCGCGGAGCCTGGCGAAGCGCTGAAATCGCTGAAAACAGCGGAGTCGAAGGTGAGCCAGAAATCTGCCGCTTCCAGGTTGCTCACGGCGCTGTCGAACAAGGAGATGGTGATCGGCTGGCCACGCTGACCGCTCGTCGGTGTACTGATTATTGAAAACGGCGCGGCGCCAGCCGGAATCGCCGCCAGGACGAAAGCGCACATCGCTAGTGCACGCGCAGAAGCACCGATCTTCATCGAATCTCCTTCAAATCAGGGTTGAACAACAGGCGATCGTTTTTGCACTCCGGGCGTGCTGCGAAATTGGTCATCGAGCAGTAATCGCTGGCAGGCGCAGAAACAGCTTGCAGCAGGTCGCAACCGGCCCTGGAACCAGGGCCAGAAGCTACCCGGACGGCAATCGGTACTCGCACTCGTGTCCGATCCCGGCCCCTTTGCCTTGACGAGCACGCTACAGCCGACCCTGCCGAACGCGCCGAACGTCAGCAATCCACGCGGCGCGAGCAGCCTACGCACGCGCCCCTCCACTCGCAGCACTCACCGCCGTCGACACCGGAATGGTCACCTTCAGCGCCGCATTCGGTGAAGCCTTGCGCGCCTGGCCGACGTTGCCGAGATAGTCTTTCAGCCACGGCTTGCTCTTGCCATCGGCGACCAGGGCGTCGCTGACCGCTGTCGGCAGCGAGAAACTCGCGGACAAGTCGATGACCGGCGCAGCCCAGGGGCTGTCACTCGAAGCGGGCGCGACCTGGCGCCCGCCGTCAAACGTCTGCAGCTGCGTCTGCACTTGCGTCTGCAGGAGTGGGGTCTGCGGCCGCGCGTCGCTCGCCGCTGCGGCAACGGCTGACGTCGCGACGGCTTGCGCGGCGCTGGGTTCGGCCACAGCCGCCTCTGTCCTTCCAGCGATCGTGATCCGGCCGTCGGTCTCGTCGGCGCCGACCTGCGGTACCGCGTTCAGCGTCAGATGCCCGTCGTTCAGCCTGGCGTACTGCAGATCGATGGGGCTGACGCCGGGCAGCGCGTCGGCCTTGATGCGCAGGTCGATGTCCAGCAAGCTGCCGCTGCCCTCCTCCAGCGCCTCGAGGCGGGTCATGTCGACGACGATCCGACCGGGTTCCTGGCCGGTGATGAACCAGCTAAAGTCGCCGCTGACCGAGCCGCGGCGTACGGTGACGACTTCGAAGCGGGCGGCGTCGTAGCCGATTCGCAGCTGCACCGATTCGAGGCCGGCAGTGCTGTCGATCCTGACCGGAAAGGTGACCAGTTCGCCGGGATCGGCGATGGCGTCGATGGGGATGTCGACGCGCGGGTCGGGGCCGGCGAAGCTCAGCGGTCCGATGCCATCGGGGATCGGCGGAATCTCGAGTCGGTCGATGCTGCTCGCACCGGTCAGGTAGCTGACTTCCTGCAGGACGCGGCTGGCGTCGAGCGAGGTCAGCGTGCCGCTGCCGTTGATGTCGGCGATGAGCAGCGGGTCGACGTTGGGGTAGGCCTCGAAGCCGGGGTCGAGCTTGACCAGCACGCGCTGGATCTTCTGTCCGTCCCAGCTGCTGTAAGCACCATCGCCGCTGGTATCGCCGAAGTAGCCGACGAGTTGCAGGGCGTCGTCGGCGATGCCGCCGAGAGGCAGAATACCGCCGTCGATGCTTTCCACGGTCAGATCGAGGATCTGCTTGGCCCCATAGGGAGCGCTGACCGGGACCCTGGCAAGCAGGTCCACCAGGCGTGTGCTGCCGGAACCGAGCGTGGTCGGACTTGGCAAGATGACGGTGATGCGGGCGCGCTGACCACCGTTGTCGCGTGCGGCGCTCTCGAAGCGGACTTCGCTGCCTGCCGGCAGGCCTGATGCGGCCCGGGCGCCGCTGATCTCGAGCAGATTGGGGTCGTAGTCGACGGTGAATACCAGGCTGCGCATGCCACCGCCGTTACTGAAGGTGACCGGCAGCAGCTGGCCGGTGGCGGGCACATCGACCGCCTGGCCGGGCCCGCGCATGAAGTCGGGCAGGCTGAGGATGCCGGCACCGGTGGAAAGGATGTCGAAGCGGGTCAGGTAGTCGTCACCCGGCGTGCCGTCGCCGTTGCCGTCGAGGGCGCTGAACTCGTCGTGGAAGGCCAAGGAGCCGCTGGCGAGTTGGACGCTGTAGCGGTCGAAGGGCAGGATGCCGCCACTGCGGATGAAGCTGAAGCCGTGTCCAGCGGCGTCGAAGAGCAGCGAGCCACTGACCGGGCCGACGAGATCGCCGATCAGTTGTACGTCGGGGACACCATCGTCGGCGCGGTTGAGGTCGATGCTGCGGGTGTCGAAAGCGTGGTCGAAGCGGACCTTGAAGCCGCTGGCGGTAGAGGTGAAGCTTTCGACGCTCAGCAGGTCGGGGCTGACGGTGACAGAGAGCGGTGCGGCGGCGTAGCGGCCGTCTTCGTCGCTGGCCGAGGCTTCGATGGTGAAGCGACCGCCGGCGCGTGAATAGTGATGGCTGGCCTGGGTGGCGGTACCGGGCAAGCTCTCCGTCTCGCCATCACCCCAGTTCACGAACCAGCTGGTGATGGTGTCCTGGCCGGGATCGCTGGCGGCGAGGTCGATGATGTAGGGCAAGTCCTCGGGGGCTGTGGCGGCGCCGGTGACGCTCAGGGTCGGGGCGACGTTGGCGACGCCGACGGTGAAGCGGCGCTCGGCGACACCTTGCCCGTCCGAGACCTGGACCGTGAAGGAATGGCTGGCGTCGCCGTCGAGGGCGGTGAAGCTGAACAGGCCGCTGGCGTCGAGCACGCCACCGGCGCCGATTACGTTATAGCTGAGATCGTCGCCGTCGATGTCTGCCGCGGCGAGCTGGATGGACAGGCTCTGGCCTTCGTCGAGCCGCTGATCGGCGATCTCGGCGAGCGTCGGGACGTCGTTCACGGGGTTAATGGTGATGCTGACGCTGCCGACGTCCTGACCCCCGTTGCCGTCGCTGACCGTATACTCGAAGTGATCCGCGCCGAAGTAGTCGGCGGCCGGCGTGTAGGTGATGCGGCCGTCGGTGTTCAGCACGGCGCTGCCGTGCTGCGGCGTGCTCACGGCGATGACCGATAGCGGGTCCTGGTCGGCGTCGGTGTCGTTGCTCAGGACGGCGATGGTGACCGGGGTGTCTTCGTCGGTGTCGACGGAATCGGCAACGGCCACCGGCGGATGGCGGGTTTCGAAAACGAGCAGCCGGACCTGTGCGGGAGCCGATTGCAGCTGGCCGTCGCTGGCGCGGTAGGTGAAGCCGTCTTCTCCGCTGAAGCCGGAGCTCGGCGTGTAGAGGAAGCTGCCGTCGGGCTGCGTGAGCAGGTCGCCATGCGCGGGCGAGGACAGCAGTTCGACGCTGAGGGCGTCGCCATCGGCGTCGCTGTCGTTGCTGCGCACGTCGAAGCTGACGGAGCTGCCCGCTGCGACCTGCAGATTATCGTCGTGCGCCTGTGGCGCATCGTTGACCGCTGCGATGGTGATCTCGACCTGAGCCGGTACGGTCGTCACGCCGTCGCTGACGGTGTAGAGGAAGCTGTCGCTGCCGGAGAAGTTGGCGTCGGGCTGGTAGTCGAAGCGGCCGTCGACAGTGAGCGTCAGTTGGCCGTGGCTCGGTGGCTGGTCGATGGCGAAGCTGAGTTGGTCGCCATCGACGTCGGTGGCGACGAGCTGCGCGGAAAGCGGCTCGTCTTCCTGCGTGTTGAACTGCTGCGGGAGGACGATCGGGGCGTCGTCGACGGGCGTGATGGAGACGGACACGAAAGCGGTAGCGGTACGGCCTTTGCCGTCGCGCAGGGTGTAGCTAAAGCCGTCGGCGCCGTGGTAGTTCTCTGCCGGGGCGTAGCGTAACGAAGCGCCTTCGATGGCTACCGTGCCGTGCGCGGCTGCGCTGACCGAATCGATCTGTAGGCCGACGCCATCGACGTCGCTGTCGTTGGCGAGCACGTCGATCAGTGTTGGCTGGTCTTCGTCGGTGGTCACCTGATCGTCCCGGGCAAGCGGTGGGTCATCGACGGGTAGAACGTCGATCGTTACGGTGGCGGTGCTGCTGTACTGGTTGTCGCTGACGGTGTAGGTGAAGCTGTCGCGGCCGAAGAAGTTGGCCACGGGGGTGTAGCGGATGGCGCCGCTTTCGATAACGGCACTGCCGTGCTCAGGCGAGGAGACGGCCGTCAGGTCTAGCGCGTCGCCATCGGGGTCGTCGTCGTTGCTACGCACCTGAATGAGGACAAAGCTGTCTTCGGCGACTTCGGCGAAATCGTCGAGGGCCTGCGGCGGGTCGTTGACCGGGGTGATGGTGATGCTGACGCTGCCG
This sequence comes from Candidatus Accumulibacter appositus, assembly GCA_000585055.1. Lineage (GTDB taxonomy): Bacteria > Pseudomonadota > Gammaproteobacteria > Burkholderiales > Rhodocyclaceae > Accumulibacter > Accumulibacter appositus. The sequence goes on along the minus strand of JEMX01000044.1, from coordinate 44,898 downwards.
ACATCCTGGCCGCCGCGACCATCGCTGAGTGAGTACTCGAAGCTGTCGGCACCGAAGAAGTCGGCGAACGGGCTGTAGCTGATGCTGCCGTTCGGGTTGAGGACGGCATTGCCGTGCCGCGGGGTGGTGATGGAGAGGATCGATAGCGGATCGTTGTCGGGGTCCCTGTCGTTGCCGAGCACATCGACCGTGACCGGCGTGTCTTCGTTGGTGTCAACGGAATCCGCGACTGCCACCGGAGAATGGTTGACTGCGGCAACGACCAGGCGAACGGTCGCCGGTTCAGATTGCAGCAGGCCGTCGCTGACGCGGTAGGTGAAGCTGTCTTCGCCGCTGAAGTCTGCCGCCGGCGTGTAGCTGAAGCTGCCGTCGGCTTGCGCCAGCAACTGGCCGTTGGCCGGATTCGTCAGCACGACGACGGTCAGGGGGTCGCCATCGGGGTCGCTGTCGTTTTGCCGCACATCGAAACTTGCGCTGCCGCCCTGGATGAGCTGGACGATATCGTCTTGCGCCTGCGGGGCGGCGTTGACGGCTGCGACGGTGATGTCGACCTGCGCCGGCACGGTCGTGAGGCCATCGCTGACGGTGAAGAGGAAGCGGTCGCTGCCGGAGAAGTTAGCTTCGGGCTGGTAGTCGAAGCGGCCGTCGGTCGTGAGCGTCAGTTGGCCGTGGCCCGGTGACTGATCGATGGCGAAGCTGAGTTGGTCGCTGTCGACGTCGGTGGCAACAAGCTGAGCAGACAGCGGCTGGCCTTCCCGGGTGTTGAACTGTTGCGGAAGAATAATCGGGGCGTCGTTGACGGGGGTGATCGTGACCGATACAGAGGCGGTGGCGGTTCGGCCCTTGCCGTCGCGCAGGGTGTAGTTGAAGCTGTCGGCGCCGTGGTAGTCGGCCTCCGGCAGGTAACGCACGGCGGCGCCTTCAATGGCCACGGTACCGTGAGCAGCGCCGGTAAGCGAGTCGATCGTCAGACCGACCGCGTCGAGATCGCTATCGTTGGCGAGCACGGCAATCAGCACCGACTGATCTTCCTCGGTCGTCGACGAATCGTCGTGAGCCACCGGCTGGTCATCGACCGGCAACACGTCGATCGTCACCGTCGCCGTGCTGCTGTCCTTGTTGTCACTGACCGTGTAGGTGAAGCTGTCGCCGCCGAAGAAGTTGGCCGCCGGGGTGTAGCGCACGCGACCGTTGTCGATGAGCGCCGTGCCGTGCGCCGGCGTCGAGACAGAGACCAAGCGCAGCGGATCGCCTTCGATATCGCTGTCGTTGGCGAGCACGTCGATCAGCACCGAGCTGTCCTCATCGACTTCGGCGCCGTCCGCGTTCGCGGTCGGCCGGTCGTTCACCGAGTTGACTCTTACAGCCACCGCAGCCGTCGCGGTTTCCTGGCCATCGCTGATCGTGTAGGTGAAGCCGTCGGCGCCGAAGAAATTGGCCTCCGGCGTGTAGCGGATGCGGCCGCTGTCGATCGTCGCCGTGCCGTGTCCGGGAAGCGAAACCGCGGTGATCGTCAGCGGATCGCCGTCGGGGTCGCGGTCGTTGGCACGCACGTCGATCAGCACGGAGCCGTCCTCGGCCAGTTCGGCCGTATCGTCCACCGCCTGCGGCGGGTCGTTGACCGCCAAGACGGCGATATCCACACGGCCGTCACTGCTCAGCAGGCCGTCACTCACCGCGACCGTGAAGCTGTCGCTGCCGGAGTAGAACGGATTCGGCACATAGAGGAAACGCCCGTCGAAGTCGAGCATGACCGAGCCATGGCCCGGCCCCTGCAGGAGGGTGAAGCCGAGCGCATCGCCCTCGGCGTCGTTGGCAACGAAGCGCGTCGCCAGACTGCTGTTCTCCTCGACCTGGAAGGTCTGCAACTCAAGGCGCGGCGCAGTGTTGATCGGCAGGATCTCGACGCGCACCTCGGCCTTCGCCTGCACGCCCGAGGAATCGGCCATCACGTAGCTGAAGCTGTCCTGGCCGACGTAACCGCTAACCGGCACATAGCGCAGGCGTCCGTCGGCGAGTATCTCGACCGTCCCGTGTTCCGGCGTTCCCGGGGTGACCACCGCCAGGCTGTCACCGTCGATATCCTGATCGTTGGCGAGAACGTCGATGTCGATGGTCTCGTTCTTGTTGATTGTGCGCGTGTCGTCGAAAGCCTGCGGCGGATCATTGAGCGGCCGCACCAGCAGATGCACCAGCGCCCGTACCGACTTGAGTCGGCCGTCGCTGGCCACATAGGCAAAGACATCCTCACCGTTGAAGTTCGCGACCGGACGGTAAGAGAACGACCCGTCCGCCGCAAAGACCAAGTCGCCGTGCGCGACGCCCGAGACCAGTTCGAAGCTGATCGGATCGCCTTCCTCGTCGGAGTCGTTGTCACCGACATTGGTCGTCACCGAGCCATCCTCGTCGAGCTCGACGCGATCACCCTGCGCCACCGGCGCATCATTCACCGGCGTGATGCTCAACTCGGCCAAACCGACCGCCTCACCGGCGGCATTGCCGACCGCAAAGCTGAAACTGTCGGCGCCGCCGAAACCGGGGCTCGGCAGGTACTCGAAGACGCCATCGTTAGCGAGCGTCAGTTGCCCGTGCGCCGGCGCCTGGACGATGCTGAAGCTCAGTGCGGCGCCATCGGGGTTGGTCACCGTCAGGCGCTCGGAGAGAGTCACATCCTCCAGCGACGTGAAGCGCTGCGTGCTGGTCGTCGGCGCGTCCAGCACCGGCGTCACCTGCACCGTGACGGTGCCCACCGCGCGGACGCCCGAGGGGTCGGCGACGGTGTAGGTGAAACTGTCGCTGCCGAAGTAGTCGGCGCGCGGCGTGTAGCGGACACGTCCGTCGGCAAGCGCCTGAGCACGACCGTTCTGCGGCGTTCCGACGGCCACCAGCGTCAGGGTATCGCCGTCGGGGTCGCTGTCGTTGGCGAGAACGTCGATTTCCAGCGTGCTGTCCTCAGCCAGCGTAGCGCTGTCGTTGACCACGATCGGCGCATAGTTCACGGCCTGCACGTCGAGCCGCACCGTCGCCTCGGCGGATAGCAGCTGCCCGTCGCTGAGGCGGTAGCCAAAGCTGTCCGGACCGTTGTAGTTGGCCTCGGGCCGATACTCGAAGCTGCCGTCCGCCTGCAGGGTGAGCTCGCCGTGCGCCGGAGTAGACAGCAGTTCGACCGTCAGCGGATCGTTGTCGGGGTCGCTGTCGTTGGCCAGCACGTCGAAGCGGGTGGTGCTGTTCTCATCGACCTGGATGCTGTCATCTGCGGCCAGCGGCGCGTGGTTGACGCCACTGACGCGAATCTCGGCACGACCAGCCGTCACGTCCTGGCCGTCACCGACCTTGAACGTGAAGCTGTCGTCGCCGACAAAGCCCGTTACCGGGGTAAAGCGGAAGCTGCCGTCGCTACCGAGCTGCAACGTTCCGTGCGCGGCGGTCTGGTCGAGAGTGAACGTCAGCGGATCGCCATCGACGTCTGCCGCGACGATCGTGGCGAGGAGCGTCTCGTCCTCCTTGATGACGAACTCCTGCAGCGTCACGCTGGGCGCGTCATTGACCGCGGCCACCTGCAGGGTCACGGTTGCCACGGCAGACAACAGTGTTCCATCGCTCAGGCGATAGGTGAAGCTATCGTCGCCGAAGAAGTCTGCCCGCGGCTGATAGAGGAAGCTGCCGTCGCTCTGCAGCGTCAGCGTGCCGTTAACAGGGGTGCTGAGCTGTTCGACAATCAGCGGATCGCCGTCGGGGTCAAGGTCGTTGCTGCGTACGTCGAAACGGGCGCTGCCGTCCTCGTCAACTTGCACCACGTCGTTCAGCGCTCGCGGCGCGTCGGCGACCGGGGTGATCGTCAGCACCACCTCGGCGCTGGCCTCACCGCCCTGCGCGTCGCTGACGCGATAGGTGAAGCGCTCGGCGCCGAAGTAATCGGCATTCGGCGTGTAGCGCAGCCGCCCGTCGGCCAGCACCGTCACCTTGCCGTGCGCCGGAGTGCTGGTCGAGGCGATGCTCAGCGCGTTGCCGTCAATGTCGCTATCGTTGGCGAGGACGTCGAGATCGAGCATGCCGTCCTCGGCCAGCGTGCCGAAGTCGGCTAGCGCGACGGGTGCGTCGTTGACCGGCCGGACGACCAGGCGCACCGTCGCCGTATTCGACTGGAGGCTGCCGTCGCTCAGGCGGTAGGTGAAGCTGTCTTCGCCGTTGAAGTTCGCGGCGGGCTGGTAAATGAAGCTGCCGTCGGGCTGAGGGGTCAGGGTGCCTTGGGTCGGGCTCGATTGTAGCTCGACTGTTAGCGGGTCATCCTGGGCGTCGGTGTCGTTGGTGCGGACGTCGAACTGGACGATGGAGTCTTCGTCGACGGAGATCAGGTCGTTGCCCGCGACCGGTGCGGTGTCGGCAGACATCACGAAATGAACGTCATCAATGATCACCTCGCTGTCGGCGGCGCCGAAGCCTAGGAGGTCGAAGTACAGGAGTATCGGCTTGTCGGTCGCAATGCCGCTGAGATCGATGTCGACGGTGACGGCGCCATCCGGCAACAACGCCCCAGGTGGCAGACCATTCAGTAGCACCCGACTACCGGCACCCAGACGACCGTCGGCCTGAAGGTTGAACAAAGCGTCGCTGCCAGAGAGACCGGCGGTGCCGGCGATTGGCGCCAGCGTGCCGGCGTCGAGCAGGGCAACCTCGAAGGCATCTGGAGGGGAGTCTGCGCTCGCGCCCAGAGCGGCCGAGTGCAGGGTGAACTGCAGCGAGAGTGCGTCTCGAACCATGAACCGTTGGCTCACCCGGCTTCGTTGCGCACTCTCGTCAAGCAAGATCGGTTCACCATCCTCGTCGACTCCCGGCCCGGAAACACTCGACCCAAGACCAGCTACAACGGCAGATAGGGACCTATCGCTAACTAGTCCCGTCAAGCGCGTCGCTTCGGACACAAGAAGAGACTCAGCGGACTCGACGCTGAGGATTGCAGAGCAACCACCCGGATCATCCGCGCTTAGGCTTGCTCTCATTTCAAACGCCGTGCCTCGTGTTATTACCTGCCCCCCCCACTCCATAACCACGGCTGTCAATGTAGCTCGATCGGCCTCGGTCGGAAGGCGCCGGACACTTGGAGCCAGAGGTGTCTCCATGACGCTCCGTGGATTGGTTAGGACACTCGCATGATCCAGCCCCAACACATGCCCAATCTCGTGCGCCAACACCGTAACCAGATCCACCCGACCGTCCGCTTCGCCTCCAGCTAACGCCACCCACTCACCCGTTTCTGCATTCCAGACAAACTCCTCATTATCGAGCGGCGTACGATCGACAAACCAACCGTAACCCGCACCATCGACGTCCAAGACGATTTTTGCGCTATCCAGTTGAACAGAAGCAAGGCCGGACAACGGCAAGTCCTCAACTTGCCCAGCTATCCAGTCAACCTCGCCATAATTCTGAACGCCCCAAAACTCCGCTACTTGAAGCGTAAGCGCCTTTACTGCCTCATAACCCACCAATCTGAAATCATTTGACACATAATCTGGGCCATGTTCCGAGAGCGCCGCCGCATTCAGGCCAAGCCCCGTGGGAGGCTGAATGTTCACGTGGAAATGATTCCAATGCGACGGCACAGGCCTCGCTTTAATAGTGTCACTCCGAGTCCTGTCTAAGTACTGATTATTGACGACATACTTATCTCCTGCGATGTTTTCACCCAAGCGGTCGTTATCTCCGTCACCGATGTAGTCCAACACCTCTCGAACTCGCTCAAGAGTGGGTTCACGCACCCCCCCCGAATATGTTCTTCCCCCGACAAACATGTTCTTCCAACCTGCTTCATTGACAGCGGCACGCCAAAACAGGTAAGCGTCCCGGACAATTACCGCCTCTTCATCTGTTAGGCCAGACTTCCGCAGGCCATTGCTTGGATCATCGTCGTCTTCGATATACCAATTGAGCCTCTTCAAGTGATTCTGCTCACCCAGCTTGTCACTATAAGAGGCATCCGGATGCAGCAACCGCGGCCGAATCATAATTGCATCCATAATCAAGATCCCATCGCCTTTTCCAGCCAATCCGGAAAGACGCACAAACAATTTACCCATATCCTCCTTCGTCAGTGCGACATCGCCGATCTTGACCCAAACGGCATGTGCGTTATCTGTTCTCTTTCCGCCCACCAGAAAATCATGCGCATCAGCATGCTTCTCAGAGCTTTTCTCGAAAGTAAAGGATTCGGTCTGCCGCGGCGAACTGAGGTCATTACCCCCGAGCAACTCAAAATTTCCAGTGGCACCCCCAAATCCGACACTTCCCCAAGTTGCCCATACCTCCCATTCACCAGCGCCCAGCCCTTCAAACGCAAATTCTGCGACGTTATCAGCGTCGTGTCCCGCAGCACCACGCAACGTCTCCGAAAATCGCTTCTGATACTCCGTAGTTTTTAATGTTTTCCCCTTCTCATCGGTAGTCATCAGGTTGTTCTGTTCGAGGGTATGCCAGCTACCTCTTTCGGTGTATGTAACATGAACAGCGTCTGCACCCGTTCCAGCGCCCATGGCCTTAACGCCCCCCACTTTGTCCGTAAACAACTCTGCGGCAAAGTAGACTCCGGTATTATCTTGTTGACTGTTTTGAATATCAATATCGATCTCGGTGCCGGTATGGTGGGAACTATGCCCTCGAGTAAAGCCGCCTGGCTCACTCAACCCGTTGATAGCCTGAACCCCTTCCTTTCCATTCCAGCTTAACCCTTCATCCGAAATTAGTGCATCTAGAGAACCACCCGGATCGTCGCTACTCAGAGCCTCTTCGATCACGCGCAAGGCCCAAGATGTCGCAAAAGCCTCGGTTGGATCGTCTAGTTTCCATCTGCCTCCCTTGAGTGATAATTGCGTTCCGTCCTGCCATCGCGGAGCGTTAGTAGCGCTTAAGGCCGCGAGCGTCTTGTCTTCTCCAGCCGCCCTAATAATCCCGCCCACCAAGTCTACATTACCTTCCATTGGAAGCCTTGGACCCTTCTCGTTCCCATCATTATCTATGAATCTAATTGGCTGAACACCGAGTGGGATACGTCCGGTGAAGAGGGCCCCTTGGAAGGTCTTGATCGCCGCACCGAGCTTACTATGCTTTACTACGGCGCCTATCGCATAATCGTATTCAGACCTGGCGGCATCCACGCTGTTCGGCGAAAATCCGTCTGGATCAATCGCAGCAATTCGCGCTTCCGCCTGCGCCTCACAGATTGTGCTTTTATCCAGCGTGAAACCGCGGAAGCCAAGATAAGCCAAGCGCTGCTGAACCCTGAAAACATCGAGTGGGCGATTAGAACCTGGCACGGTAGTATTTCCGACGTCTCCTGTCAGATGGATATCGCTATATAATGATTGCTCATCTTTCTGCAACCGCTGTTCGTCTTGAATATTAATTGCCACGTCTACTGACCGCCATCGGTCGATCGGGAGCCCGAGGAATCTTGTGGTCGTCTTGACCGATATACGTACAGTTACCGTAGCGCCGCGATGGAGGCCTCCCCGAAGAATTAATTCGTCGTCAAGCTTTGGCACAAAATAGAGAACTCCTGTTTGTTCGAAACGTTCAGCGGCCAGTGTCGTCTGTTCGTCCGCTTCCTGTAAAGGAGACCTGCTGAAATCATCTAGGACGACATACGGCACCTTGCCCACGGGGCTCGCGAAGTGCTGGTCGGTGCGATCGCGCAGGCTCTTGAGATCCACAGGTTGCTGCTGTAGATGCGCCCCGAACATGCCGAGGTACTCGAAAACGTGCTCGGTTTTATTTACTGGGCTGCTTACTGTAAACTCCTTACTTGCAAGCAGATCGCGAAAGTCAATGGACAATACATCGCCGTACTTCCCGATAACCGAAACCTTTACTGCCTCCTCTTGCCCTTCAGCGTTTACGGGCATACCTCCGACATTTAGGGGCTCAACCTGTACCGCCGGATGGACCTCCTCAATCGGCCGCTTCTGCATCTCATGGCGCTTGGTTGCGATTTCCAGCGGTGTCCCTGTCTCGAGCATGCGTCGAATTTCGGACACATCAAGAACTTTTACCTCCCGTGGGCTAAGCAGCCCCCCCGAGCCTCTGAAGTCTGCATAGAGAAGCTTCCCATCCGGCGACAATGCCATCCGATCGGCAAACCCACTCAACACCGGGGTCGTACTGCCCACCAGCCTTGCGTCTAGCGCAAAGGGATCCTCGATCACCCCGATCTTCGCGCCACGGCCCTCAAGAATTGCATAATCCTGAGGATCAGTCGCCCGGAAAAGCCGCCGCTGCGGGAAATCGAAGACGAACCAGTCCGAAACAAACGCGTACTTGAGGTCCGGCGTGATCGCTATACCGCGGGCGTTCTGAATATCCAGGTTGAACTTCAGATCGACGGGGAGGTTGAGACTCACCGAACGAATGGCCGCGCGGAAGTCGTTGGGATCGTCTTTGGTCACTTGCAGGGTGGCGAAGCCGTGATTCATGTCGAGGAAATTGCTGAACGCGATCTTGTGCGGGTCACTGCTTGCGACCACGAGATGCGGGTTGTAGCCCGCTTCCAGCACGGCGATTACTTCCCGCCACCGCCGCGGATTGTCGGCGGACCTGTCGAGTGGTTCGTCATTGCCGTCCACGTTGATAACGATGATCCTGCCGTTCTCCCGTCCTCCGTCGTACCAACTCCGTCCGTCCGGACCGTCGGTCAGGGTCGTGCGCGGGGCCGCCGCATACAGGCGGCGACCGTCCGCACTGATGTCCATTCCGGCGAGTCCCATCAGCGCGTCCGCGACCGGTACCGAAATGTGGGAGACGACCTTGTGGAAGTCCTTCGAGTAAGGCCGGATGTCTATGACATGGATGACGTTGCTGGCTACCTTCCCGTTGCCTATCGCGTACAGGAAGCCTCCCGACGGATCACACACCAGTCCGTGGATACCCGGCAGGTCATCGAGCCCTCCTTCGGTCTTGCTGATGCGATCCAGGCCGGGGGTATCGAGGTCTGCGTCGCCTTCACGTTGACCAACGACATCGACCACTGCGATGCCACCGGTACGCAATCCCACGTACAACCTCGTCTGGTCCGGCGTGGCCGCCAGCGGTGCGGTCGAGGACAGGGCCGCTCCAGGCAATTCCACCGTCGCGACGGTTTCCGTATTGCTGCCGTCGAGCAGGACAATCTTGTTCGGATGAACACCAACGAACACGAGGCCGCCGGTCGGAGTTACTCGAACTGAGTTGCTTTCGACCGATTCGACCCTTGTCGTTACGGTCCCGGATGGGCTCACCAAGTTCGTGCTTTTCGTACGCCGCACCAGGATGTCGGCAAGGCCAAGGATCACGCCTCCAGGCGCCTCCACCTCCAGACTGCTAAGTCCACCGGCGACGATCGTCACTGTCGTGGGATCGGCAAGAATCTCCTTACCGCCAACCCGAAAAACCACCTGCAGCCGCTCAGTCATCGTCGCGGTCGATGTCACCTCGAAGCGGTTTCCCTTGATCTCAAGCGTAGCTTTGGCCCCTGAGACCTTCGGAATCAGGTCGGCCACTTCCGGCGAATCCAGACTGCTGACCGGCGGCTGCGTCACTGTAATCGTGTAAAGACTGCTCGCCGTGCCAGGCGGTGAAACCGGTGTCGGTCTGGTGCTAACCCCGCTCGGCGAATAGATGCGCAGTAAGACGCTGCTCAAAGCGCCCGCGCCCGGCGCTGGCAGGAGTACAGGGCCCAAGGGTGACAGCACCACTCCCATGGCTGGACCAAATCCTGAAAGCATGGCAATGGCCGAGTGGGCGGGAGATAGCGAGTCAGCCGATAGCGTGATCACCTTGGCAGCGGAGCTGACCAGGGCCAGATAGGTTCCACCCGCGCGCACGCCCGGGGCGGGTGGCGAGGCGGTACGAGCCACTCCGTCAGAGCCCACCGTACCGGTCTCGACGAACAGCCACATCGGTGTTTGCAGCCCCGCTTCGTCGGGGAGCGTCACATAGCGGTAGAAGTACACCGGCGACCCGGCGGGAATTCCAGGCTCCACTGGCAATGCGATCTGCACCGGCTCGTCGAATTCTCCCCCTCCCAGGTCAAGCTGGAATGCGCCGGCAAGCTCGAACGTGTCGGGAACCGACAGCGGCAAGTCCGCAGCCGCCAGAGAATCGATGGCTACCGACGTGTCGCTGGCAAGGGTATCGGGACCAATGGTCACTGTTACGCCGCTGGCGCCCTTGACGGCCCCGCCAGCGGTGCTCACTATGGTGCGACCGACCGATGGTGCTTGAACGCTCAGCGGGACATCCAACTGGCCACCCGCATAGACAACGCTCAGGGTTGCCACACCCGGGTTCAAGCCGGTGACGAAACCTTCCGCACTTACGGCTGCGACCGATGGATTGCTAACAAAGTAGAGGATGCCGGAGTCGGCTCCAGTCACGTCCGAGCCATCTGGGCCGGCTACGTGGAACTGACGACCAACGCCATGCGGCAGGAGGGTCAGCGTGTCGGGATAGATATCCAGACTGACGAAGGCAGGCTCGAACTCGTACTCTGCCTCCTCGTCTGCGCTGAGGTCGGGGAACGCGAAGACGCTGATCGCATTGACCGCCTGGATGCCGTGGCTAGCCACTTTGAGAACGGCCGTCCCCTCGGCCAGACCGGAGACCATGCCATCCGCCGACAAACGTGCCACAGCCGGATCCGTTGAAAGAAAACTTAGATAGGAAGCCGGCAGCGTGACTCCCGCCTCGTCCTCGAAATCGCCGCGCACGCGAAGTTGCTCGGATGTTCCCATTTCAAGCAGCGAGAGCCTTTCCCAAGCCAGATGGGTCAGCTTTCCAGCGCTGACGTTGACGGAGACACTGCCCACCGGCGACTGCGAATAGCCGTCGTCGCCGATCAGCTGAAAACTCGCCGCGCCTGTGTACCCGACTGCTGGCATGAACGCCAGCGATCTGCCATCGCTGCCGAGCCGCGCGACGCCATGCGTTGTGCCACCGAGACGGAAGAAGGATGGATCGCCTTCGAGATCCATGACGAGATCCGCCACCGGGATGGCGACCTCCAGATCCTGGTGGGTCTTCACCACGAGAGGCTTGATCACCGGCGGCCGATTCGGTGCATAACCCAGGTTCTGGAACAGCAATTCGTTGTCTGCCCCTTCGATAACGCCATCGCGGTTCGCATCGCCTGCCGCAACGTATCCAGCCTCCCCAACACGCGTACCACGCGCTTCCGCGACGATCTCGGCGTCGCTGCCGTCGACCTTGCCATCACTGTTTGCATCGCCGGCAACAAAGAGCTGCACCAAGTACTCCCCGGAGGTCACCGTATCGACTCCGGCAACACGCAGGAGGTGCAGCATGTCTCCGTTCCGCGCGCCGTCCGCCTGCGTCAGCGCAAACAGTGCGAACGACTTGCCGCCGGCTGCACTACTGGCGATCGGGACGAGCCCGTCGATAGCCGGCGTTCCCGGCAGCAAGGCGCTACTGGTCGCGGCCTCTACGGCGACGCCTAGATAGATCGTTCCACTAGCTGTCGACGCGAACTCGGACGGACGCACCGCGAAAGCCAGCCGGTCTACGGCCCCTGCGGCGAGATCGCCAACAAACGGAGCAGCCAGGTAGCTGCGCGCGGCGCCAAGATCACCGGTCAGAGCTTCGGCAACCGGCGTTGCCATGCTGTAATCGACGGCGACATCCTGCGCGCCGGTGACGATGCTTAGGCGACCCACCGGACCCATTTCGTAGCCATAGTGCGTCGATTCGGTGTCGGAGATCCGCCGTACGGAGGAAAGGCGGCCCTCGCCGTCGTAGCCATAAACAATGCGATCGCCATCGGGGCCGCTGATGCTGGCCAGATGACCGTCGGAGTTGCTGGCGAAGCGAACCGCATCGCCGTTCGGAGCGAGGATGCCGCTATCGCTGACGACCAGGCGCGTGCCGTTGCTGGCCACGATTGCCGTCACGCCGTGTGAGCCGTCCAGATGGTAGGCGGTGCCATCGGGCGCCGTGAGGACGAGTTGTGCCTCGCCGCCAACCGCCAGCGCCGGGTTGTAGGGCAAGCCAGTGCCGAGGTCGAAAAGACGGTTACCGGCCAGACTCAGCTTGCTTTCGATAGCGTTCAGCGTCCAGCCGACACCCGCATCGGCCGTGAAGGCAGGCGTGTAGTAGGTGATTCCTGGCAGCTCATGCTTCTGCGGGGTGAAGCTGAAGCCGACCCGCTCGCCGGTCGGCAGCGTCAAATAAACGCGTGTGCCGAGGCTGAACGGGTTTACCGCTCCGCTGGCCTCGCGACCCGTCGCCAGCACGTCGGTTTGCAGGTTGACGTCACGCAGCGTCAGGCGCCAGCCGGGGCCGAAGCTGCCGGGGTTGGTGGTGGCGAGCGAGTCGTACTCGCGGACGAGGTCGAGCGCGACGCCGTCGAGGGTGATCGAGAGGTCGGTTTCGCGGCGGACGAACTGTCCGGGTTTGGTGGTACTGGCGATTTCGATCAGCGCCTCGCTGGTGCTCACCCGTCCGGCCAGGTCGCTGGCGGTGAGGCGCAGGTGGTAGATGCCGTTGGCGAACTTGCCGGTGTCGAGGGTGGTCAGGGCGGTGTTGGTGAGCGTTCCGGTGCCGGTGGCCAGGGTGATGCCCCCCTCTCCCTTCCCTCTCCCGCCAGGGGAGAGGGTTGTTGCGGCGGCGGAGGTGGGGGCTGTGGAGAATGGCAGCAGCTCCAGCAGCCACTCGTCGAGGTTGCTGTCGGCGATGGTGGCGCGGATTTCGGCGGGGGCCGAGAGGCGTGCGGAGTGCAGCGCCGAATCGAGGACGACGATGGGTGCTACGTTGTCTAGCGGGTCGCGGACGCGCAAGGCGCTGCGGGTTGTGCTGCTCAGCCCGTCGCTGTCGGTGGCGGTCGCTACCAGTTCGAGCTTGCCTGGCGCTGCGGCCTTGATGCGGGCGGTTCCGGTGCTGTCGAGTGCCACGGCCTGGCCGTTGACGGTCAGGCGGGTTGCGGCGATCGGCGCGAAGCTGCTCGCCAGGACGTGCACGACCACGGGTTGGCCGCGGACGGCGGCAAAGCTCGGCGTCTGTTCGATGGTCACTTTCGGCGCTGCCGGGACGACGCTAGCGCGCAGCACCAGCGGTTCGGTGGTCGACAGCTCGCCATCGGAGACGGTGATCAGGGCCAGGTAGTCGCCGGCCTGGCCGACGTTCGGCGTCCATTCGATCACCCCGCTCGCCGGTTCGAGCGTGGCACCTTCCGGAAGCCCTTTGGCGCGGTAGACGAGCGTCGTGTTGCTGTCGGGGTCGGAGGCTTTCAAGGCCAGGCTGAAGGCTTCGCCGATCCTCGCCTGGTGTTTCTCGACGGCGAGCGTCGGCGCGCGATCGAGGTTGGCGACGCGTACGGTGACGTCGACCGTGTCGCGCGCGCCATCCGGGTCCTGGGCGAGGAAGCTCAGCAGGTATTCGCCGGCCTGTTCGTAGCCCGGCGTCCAGGTGAAGGTCGCGCTGCGACCGTCGAAGCGGGCGCCGGCGGGCAGCGGATTGACCGAGGCGAAGGCGATCGGGTCGCCATCGAAGTCGTTGGCCGCAAGCGTGAAGCTGAGTTCGGCGGTCTCGCGCGTCGACTGGTCGGCGAGTGGCGTCAGCACCGGCGCCTGATTGAGGTTCACGACCTGCAGGGAGATGGTCTCGCTGTCGCTGCGGTTGCCATCGGAGACGCTGAGGACGATGCCATCGTAGTCACCGGCCTGGATCAGGTTCGGCGTCCAGCGCAGCACGCCGGTCTGGGGATCCAGGCTGGCGCCGGCCGGCAAGTTTGCGGCGCTGAAGCTCAGTGGGTCGCCGTCAGGGTCGAGCGCTGCCAGTGGCAGCATCAGCGTCTCGCCCTCGATCAGCGTGTAGTCGCCGATAGCTTGCAGCACGGGCGCCTGATTGGCGGCGCGAACGACGATGCGCAGGGTCTGCGTATCGTTGCCCACGGGTCCGCTTCCACCATTGCCGTCGTCAGCCACACGCAGCGTAAGATCGTGCGTGCCGAGGTCGGCCACCGTCGGCGTCCAGGTCAACAAGGCCGTGCCGTAGACGGCCTGTTGAGCGAGCGTCGCGCCAGTGGGCAGCGAGTCGGCGGAGAAGGTCAGCGGATTCTGCTCGATATCCGATGCGCGCACCGAGAAGCTCAGCGTTTCGCCGACAACGCCCACCTTGTCGCCGATCCAGGCCAGCTGCGGCACTTCGTTGGGCACGCTGACGCTGACCACGAAGCTCTGCGTGCTGCTGCGCGCAGCTGTCGCACCCTCGCCGTCACCGTCGTCGGTTGCGGTGAGCGTGAGCACGTGGTTGCCACGGTCGCTTGCCCCGGGTGCGAAGTGGAACAGGCCGCTGCCATCGCCGTTGTCGGTAAAGGTGGCGAAGCTGGGCAGTCCGGAAACGCTGAGGGTAAACGGGTTGCCGTCGGCGTCGGTGACGACAACCGGCACTTCGACGACCTCGCCGCGGTTCAGCGTGCGATTGGCGATTTCCGGAATGGCCGGCGCCTGGTTGGCGTTGATGACCGTGATCGGAACGCTCAGCGCCGCCACACCCGGCGTACCGGTGCCGTCGCCGTCGTCGCTGGCGGTGAAGTCAACCTGGTAGGTGCCAGCCTGCGCGAAGCCCGGTGTCCATACGAACATCGCCGTGTCGGCATCGAAGGTCGCGCCGGCGGGCAGCTTGCTGGCCGTGTAAGCGACCGTCGGCTCGCTTTCGAGCAGGGGCGTCAGCTGATTGTCGGGCAGGCGGTCCTGCGGGACGAAGCTCGGGTTCTCGGGATCGAAGGCGAAGGCGCGGAAGTAGAGCGTCTGCCCTTCGCGCACCTGCCACTCACCAAGCTGGTCGAAGACCGGCTGGCCGTTGACGTTGAGCACCGTGATCGTCGTGGTGACCGATGCGGCTGACGTGCCGTCGCCGACCGAGAACGGAATGCGGTAAGTACCGGCCTGGGTGAAGCTCGGCGTCCACTCGAACTCGCCGGTGTTGCGGTCGAGGAAGGAGCCACCGGGGAGGAAGCGGCTCGAATAGTAGAGCGGCGCGCCTTCGGGGTCGCTGGCCTGCAGCTGGAAGCGGATCGGGTCGCCTTCGCGGACTGTGCGGTCGGGCGGGGTGAGAAGCGTCGGCGGCTGGTCGACCGGCAGGACGGTCAGGTCGAAGCTGACACGGGCCACGGCGCGGCCATCGCTGACGGCGAGGGTGATACCACGGTAGTCACCGGCGGCGTCGAAGCCCGGCGTCCAGGTGAGCGCTTGCCGTTCGGCGTCGATGGCCGCTCCGCCCGGCAGCTTGTCGGCGAAGAACACCAAGCGGTCGCCGTCGGCGTCGGTGGCCAGCAGCGGCAGCTCGAAGGGCTGCCCCTCGTCGATCTCGATCCGCGCCGGCAGACCGATGATCTGCGGCGCGCGGTTGACTCCGGAGACGTCGATGGTGAAGGACTGAGTGGCGTAGGCGCCACTGCGGTCGTAGGCGCGCAGCAGCACGCTCGCCTGCTCGGGGCTGGCAAGGTCCGGGGTCCAGGTGACGACGCCGCTCTCCTCGTCGAGCGACATTCCCGGCGGGCTGCTCAGCAACAGGTAGCTGACGGCACCGTCGCCAGGATCGCGTGCCAGCGCCGTGTAGGCATAGGCCTCGCCGGCGCGTGCTTCGGTGACCGGAGTGGACTCGAACACCGGCGGCGCATTCGGTGCCGGAACGGCATAGACGCCGTGGCCGATGTCGACGCGCTGCCAGAGCGGATCGCTGACCGTCACCGTATGGGCGATCGTGGACTCGCCGGGCTGCAGGGCGCCGTCGGCGAGTTCCTCGTCGAGCGTGATCAGCCAGAGGCCCAGGTTGTTCGGGCCTTCGGCATTCAGCGGCTGCCCCTGGAAGTAGCGCGCCGGGTCGAGCGCGAGAACGATCGGCGCCAGCAGGTCGCCTTCGCCGATGTTGGTCACCCGAACGTCGTAGGAAACCGTCGCCTCGGCACGCGACGAGCGGGTGTTGAGGAAGTCGATGCGTACGTGCGTCGACAGGTCGGCGGTAGCGGTGAAGCTGGCGCTGTAGGCGCTGCCCAGCGTGGCCCCAAGGCGGCTGGCGATGACCCCGGCGACATGCAACTCGAAGGTATCCGGCGCCAGCGGGTCGAAACGCAGCGTCACGCTGCGGGTCGCCGCGTCGTAGGTCGCCGAGCGCACGGCCAGGGCGCCCGTGTTGGCGCCGGTCAAAGCGTAGTTGGCCAGCTTGAGAACCGACCCTGGCCGGGTCGGATCGTCGGCATCCATGTCCTGATCGAAGGTGACCGTCAGGCTCGCCAGCGGCAGCGCCGCGGCACCCTGGTGCGGCGGATTGCTGCCGATCACGCGTGGTGCAAAGAGCGGCGCGACGCGGTCGATCTGGTGGGACTGGGCGACCAGCAGGGCACCATCCGCCGTTGCCTGCACGGTCTCGCCGCGCGAACCGCCACGGGCGATGGTGAGATGATGCAGGGTGACGAGGTCGATCATCACCAGTACACCGTCGTTGCTGCTGACAAAGAGCAGTCCGGCCAGCGCCGAACCCGGCCTACCGAAGGCCAGTGAATCGACCTCGCTGTCAAGGCGAACAACCGGTTGCGCACGGCCAAGCGGCGAGAACTGGACGACCGTTCCGCGCGTAGGCCAGGAAGTCCCCCACAGCTCACCGGTGGGCGAGAAGGCGAGGTCGTCGACGCGAGTCTCGCTGAAGGGCTCGAAGGTCTCGGTAACAGGGTCGAAGATCGCCACGCCGCCGCCTGTCGACACGTAGATCTTGCCGGTCTGGGGATGAATGGCGAGCGCCTGGGTGATGCCGTCGCCGTGCTCGGCGAGGATCGCACCGCCGGCAGGATCGAGTTCGAGCAGCGCACCGCCGCCGGTGGTCGCCCATAGGCGGCCGCTAACATCAAGCGCCAGGTCAAAGATCGGCACTTCGAGGCGGATCAGCGGCGAACCTACGGCGCCGCCATCCGCGCTCAGACGGTACAGCTCGCCGCGGGTGCTGCCGCCACTGGCCAAGACGCTGCCATCAGGCATCTGCACGATCGCCAGCGGGCCAATGTCGGCGAAGCTCTGGCGGATGCCGGTGGCGAAGGACTCGGCAGCGAAGGGGCTGAGAACGCTCCTGAACTCCGACGGGCGCGTCGTCTGCGCGAGATTGGGCACTTCCCTGGCGGCCTCGACGAACAGCGGGTTGGTCGCTGGCTGTTCGGCGGGCGGCGGTGCCGGCGGGTCGCTCGGGGTGGTTTCGAAGGTCGGCAGATTGCCGAGATTGGCGCGCGAGCCATCATCCGGCGCCAAAGCACCGGGTGGCGGCTGCTCGCGGTTGCCGGCGTTGTCGGTGGCCAGGGCCAGGAATTCGTAGCTGTGCCCTTCCCGGCCGCGGTAGATGCCCGACGTCTCGTTGGTCTGGCGTAGCCAGATCTTGAAGTCGCCGCCGTCTTCGGCCACGTACACGGTCGCATGGCGCACGCCGGAGCCACCGTCGTCGTCGGTGGACAACCAGCGCAGTTGATAGTCATTGCCGCCCGCGCCGATGCGCTCGGTGCTCAGCGCCGTCTTCGGTGCGACGGCGTCGAGCGTCTGGCTGATCTGCGGCGCGTCCTGCGGTGCGGCGGTGTTGAACAGCACGCGGACATTGGCAGTGAGTGCGTCACCGGTCAGCGCGTCGGTCCGCGGCAGGATCGTGTAGCCGACCGTACCGACACCGATTCCCTGTGCGTTGTTCGGCGCCAGCAGGCCCTTGCTGGTGTCGCGAATGACCTCGCCGGTCAGCGGGTCGATGGCCTCGAACAGCCAACTGGCGATCGACTGCTGGACGTCCACGCCGGCGGTAACGCGCAGGATGAAGCCCTTGCTGCGCGTGAAGTCGAAGTCGCCCTGGAAGGTCGCGCGGCCATTCGGGATGTGCACCTGGATGTCGCCGATCTTGACGTCGCCGAGCCGGAAGCTGCGTGCGTCGAGCTGCGAATCAAGTTTGCTGATGACCTCGATGCGACCGGGGATTGCCGATGCCGTCGGCGGGTTCTCGAAACGGATCGCGTAGGGCAAAGCCTGCCCACTCGGCAGGAACTCGGCGGCGCCGAAGCCTTGCGGGCCGGTGATAGTGGCCGCGACGCCAGCGGTTGCCGCGCGTTCGAATGCCTGCGAGAAGTCGAGGGCACTGACTTCGCTGCCCACCTTGTTCAGATCGAAAAACCCCGTGCCCTCGCCTCCGAGGGTGGACGCGAGCGAAGCGAAATCGGGCAGCGCCATGCCGGCACTGCGCTTCTCGAAGGGAATCCACGGGACAAAGATGTTGAACGCCTGGAACTGCGTCTGCTGCGCGAGGGCGTGGTCGAAATCGGAATACGTAGGCAGTTCCGGAATCGGGATGTCGAGTTCGTAATCGACGAGAACGCCCGCGTCATTCCGACCACGGAACTCGCGGTGGTCGAAGCCGGCCAGTGGCGCCATGGTGCCCGGCGTGTCACCGTACCAGGTGTGGATATGCTCGAAGAAGTCGACGAGATTTCCGGAAGTCGTGATCTGCTCACCGACGGGGCCGAGGAGGATGCCGGTGGCTAGTACGCTCTGCAGGCTCAGCGCCTTGGCGTCCTCGCGCAGCGGCGGTACGGCGGACTGCGGGCGCAGCAAGCCACCGCTTTCGAGCGCGGAGAGGTAAGCCGCCACCCAGACATCGGGGTTGGCGGCCAGCACCTGCAACGCTGGCACGCTCGTCGCGTCTGCGAGAATCGCTTCGCGGAGCTTCAGTGCCCCGCTGGTCTGCTCGGCGATGAACTCTTCGCGAGTCATCGCCGTGGCCGCGGCGACGACGTTGAAGCGGAAGGGGATGAAAGTCTGCAAGGCGCTGTCCGGGAACTTGAGGGCGCCCTTGATCATGCTCGCCAGATCGATCGTTTGCAGCTGGTCGGCGAGATCCGGGAAGCTCGCAACCAGCTCGGATTGCAGCGAACTCCACCACTGATCGAGTCCGGCGCCATCGTTCGCCAGCAGTTCGTCGAGGTTCGGGAAGACCCCAGCCATCTGGCTCTTCAGGGTCGGGTACTCGCGGTCCCACATTTCCTTGAGACCGGGGTAGGTGGCGACGTTGAAAGTGAGGCCGGTGAAGTCGCCAGCGCCAAAGTCGAGCAGGTAGCCGGGGGCAAGCACGCGCCCATCGGTGTTGACCTCCGAATTGAGGCTCGCCCACGCGATGTCTTTGGAGCCGCCATCGGGCGAACCGTGCAGGTTGGTCACCGCCGTGACGTAGGGCAGGCCAAAAATCAAGGGGTTCTGGCCCATCTCCGGGATGCCGAACTCGAACTTCACGTACGGCGTGTCGATGTTGCTCAGACTCTGGAAAGCGACGCCGTAGGTAGCGACGTCGCCGGCAAGGACCACCCGGGGGCCACCCAGTCCGATGGCGACATCGGGCTCGATTGATCGCTCGACCAAGTAGCGGTAGGGCTCGATCACGCGCTTGCCGCTCGGGTTGATCACCTCCAGGTCATATTGCCCGTGCGGAACGTCGGTGAAGTCGAAGAGCGCGACGATCCTGGTGCTGTCCAGCACCTGTACGCGCACCGGCTCGATCTCGGCGATTCCCGGACGGACCAGCTTGACGACCGCGTTGGGCTCAAAACGCGCGCCAGTGATGGTCACCGTGACATGGCCCGAGTCGCCACCGCGATCCTGCCTGATGCTGGAGATCGCCAAGGGCACGACTTCGGCCAGAAGCCGCACCGGCGTGGCGGGTGCCGGTTCCTGATGACCGCGCACCAGGACATAGTAGGTGCCGGCCTTGGTATTTGGAATGACAGCGATCTGCCCCGGCTGCAGCGGTTCCTGGTAGATGGCGTCGAAGGCGACCGAGGTCGGCACGTCGCCATAACGCAGGAAGAGCTCGTTCGCGCCATCGGCGGCGGGACTCGTCAGGCGTACCCGCAGGGTCTCGTCTGGCCCGACGGCGAGCCGGAAGACGCGTGTCTGACCCGTGTCGAGTGTGCTGTCCAGCGCGATGCCAAGATGCAACTCCTCGACCGAAACGGTCAGCGGGTCCGGCGATGCGGCGCGGTTGTTGGCCTCCTCTGCGCCTTCGAAGACCTGGTTGTAGATGTCCGTACGGATGATGATGCGGTACTGTCCTTCGGCCAGCGGCGGCACGCGCGCTTCCAGCGAAGCGGTATAGGCCTCTGACGCAGAAAGCGTGCCGATGTGATCGGCGCGGCCGAGCAAACGGTCACCGATATCCCACACCGCGTCCGTCGAAAGGTAGACCGCGTCGCTCCAACTGCCTGCCGCCGCCTCTGCACCGTGATTGCTCACCGTCCACGAGACGTGCAGCGGGTCACCCGACCTGACCGAACCACCGGTGACAATGCTATCTACTTGCAGGTCGCTGGGCGGCAGTAGTTCGATCAGCAGCGGCTGCGTGCTGGCGGTCGCGTTGTCGGTCTCGTTGGCCCCTTCGAAGACGCTGCCACGCTGCGAGCCGCGCGCGGGATCGGTGGCGACGAAAACGTAGTATGGCCCGACGAGATCGCCAGGCAAGCTGAGCGCCACGGTTTCGCTGTAGCTGGCATTGGCCGCCAAGCCACCAGAGTGGGCGCGGCTACCCAGGTAGCGATCCACTTGAAAGTCGAGGAACTGGTCGCGCGAGAGGTAAAACTCGTCGGTCCATTTGCCTTCGAGCGGCGGCGTTGCACCGGCGCTGCTATTGGTGACCTCGTAGTTCAGGCTGAAAGCTTGCCCAACGGTGGCATGCTCGGGAATGCTGACGCTGGTGACCCGCAGGTTGGGCGGTTCGTGCAGAGAAATGGTCAGCGGATGCACCGCGAGGTTGTTTCCTTCGTCCTGAAACTCGGGTACGCGATTACCACCGTTGCCGCCGTCGGCGCCAACCAGCAGGTAGAAGTCGCCTTCGATGCCTTCGGGCAAGGTCACCGTCGCTTGGCCAGTGTAGGAGTTGCCCGCGGCAAGCGCACCGATGCGCGCAACGTCGGCGAGCCGAACATCTCCTCCGTCAAGCGACGGGTCGCGAGACAGGAAGACACTGTCGCGCCAGTCCTGCTGACGCGTCGCGCGCGTCCCGATGTTTGCCACCGTCCATTCGACATTGATCTGCTGCCCAGACATTGCCGCCGCGGGTGCCAACAGACCCGAGATGCTCAGGTCGGGTTCACGGTAGGTGACCGGGACGGTCTGTTTGGCGTAGTTGCTCGACGGAATTTCGTAAGCACTGCGCTCGAAACTGCCACCACTCAGCTGGCCACCCAGGTCGACGTAAACGTGTGCGAACCACGCTTGCATGATTCCCTGCGGCAGCGTGATCTCGGCCGTCTGCGTATAGCTTGCACCGGCCGCCATGTTCGGCGAATTGGTGTGCGCGAAGTCGCCGACCTTGATCGCACGGTCCCGATAGAACTTGCTGTTCCGGTCGAAAACCGGGTCCGGTGAGAGCCAGACCTGGTCAATCCAGTAGCTGGTGCCGGACCACACTTCGGCGCCGACGTTGGTGACCGTCCACTGGACCGTGCTCGCCTCACCCGAGAAGTTTTGGCGCGGAACAAGCACCGAGCTCACTACGAGGTCCGCCGGAACACGCGGCACTACCAACGTGGTGGCCGAGAACTCGTTGTTGTCCTCCGCTGTTTCAACGACGTCCCCGTTGACACCGCGCGCACGGCTGGCGTCGGTCACGACGATGACGTAGGTCCCCTCGGCCGGCGGCTGCAGCTGGAAGCTGTGATTCACCGTATAGCTGCTACCCGGCAGCAAGGCGTCGGCACGCGCGACAGAGCCGAGGTAGACGCGTGTCGGGTCGTTGAGCGACAGACTGGGTACCTTCGACAGGTAGACATCGTCCCTCCAGCCTCCCGCTGCAGTCCCGCCGCCACCGTTCTGGACGGTCCAGCTGACGCTGAAGCGTTCGCCGCCCGTGCCAAAAGCATCCGCAACGATCGAGGTAACGCTGAGATCCGGCACGAGGACCGGCTCGGGAATCGGTGGCGGTTCGGCGATCACCTGCAGCGCGCGCGCCTTGTAGTTGTTGTTGTCGATCTCATTGGGATCGTCGGGATTGGTGTTCGATGAGAGCGTGTCCTCGATGACGACATCGTAGGCGTCGCTCCAGACGGTGAGGTAGTAGGTATTGATGCCGCTCGGCAGGTTCGACGGCAGGTTGACCCTGACCGAGTTGTCGTAGCCTTCGCCAACCGCCAAGACGCCGCTATGGGCGAAGCTGCCGAGCAGGATGGCGCCATTGGCGGCGCTCGGCCGCCGCTTGTCGCGGCTCAGCCAGACCGTGTCGTGCCACTCGCTGACATAGGTGGACGCCGAGCCTCGGTTGGTCACGGTGTAGCGAACTTCGAGCTGCGAACCCTGCTGCGCCCGATTCGGCGCGACGACGTTGCTGGTGACCAGGTCGCCAAAGGCTCTGGGCTCGACGTAAACCGACTGAACCCGGACGTTGTTGCCGTTGTTCGGGTACTCATCGACCGTGTCTGACGAGTCGGCTACGGCGATGACGTACACATCGCCGCGGTAGCGCACGGGGATCACGACACTGCCCGTTTCGGTCGCGTAGCGCTCGCCGGGGGCGAGCGCGGCACCATTCTGGAAGGAGCCGATCAGGATGTCGTCGCCGCTCGGACGGTTGTCGAGCGAGAGGTAAACGCGGTCCTGCCAATTCGGGACCGAGGTCGCCGCGATGCCCTGGTTAACGACTTCGAAGCGGGCAGCCAGCGTGCCGCCAGCCGTGACGCGCTCGGCAACGTCGAGAACGGCCACTTGCAGGTCCGGACGCGACCGCAGGCTGACGGTGACCGGCGACTCGTCGGTGCTCACGTTGTTGTCGGCGAGCACGCCATGTTCATAGAGCGAACGGCTGTGGTTGGTCGACACCACCACCTGGTAGGTACCCGTGATACGTTCCGGCAAGCGGAACTGCTCGGTACGCCTGTAATGCTTTCCGGCTGCCAGCGGCGCCGAATAATTGAAGTAGCCCAGGGTGATTGCCGACGCCGCCGGGTTGCCGACCGGCCGCAACACCAGGAGATCGCTCCAGGTTCCGGCGGCAGCGCCCTGCCCCTGGTTTTCGACGGTCCAGCTGACGTCAATCAGGCCTCCGTCGCTTGCCGCAGCTGTCGCCTGGATGTCCACGACCTGCAGGTCAGGCGACGGTGAGAGACGCACCTGCGTCGCTGCCGATCCCTGGTTGTTGTTCGAGTACAGGAACTCGAATGGAACGACACCACCAGCAGCACTATGCACGACGGCGTAGAACGTTCCGCTCAAGCCCTCAGGAAGCGTGATCTCGGCGTAGCGCGTATAGCTGCCGTCCCTGGCGAGCACCCCGAGATGACCGAAGGAGCCGTAGTCACGGATGATGTCGCTCCCATCAGGATTGCGCGCCAGCACCAGCCGGTCGTTCCAGTCCGCAGACGAGGTGCTGCTGATGCCCAGGTTGGCGACCGTCCAGCTGACCTGGATCGGCCTGCCGCTGAAGCCGTCTGCCGCCTGCATCGCTGTTACCTGCAGGTCGGCGTAGCCGATGGGCATCACGTCGACCGTGTGCTCCGCACTGGCCCGGTTGTTGGCCTCGGCGGCGTTCTCGAACACCTGCCCGAGCCCATCGGTGCGCACCGAAATCGCGAACCGACCCTGCATCGCCGCCGGCAGGAGGATGCTCTCGCTGCGCGTATAGCTTTGTCCGACCTCAAGCGCACCTTGGTGCACGAAGCTGGCGACGACCTGATCGCCAACCAGGATCTGGTCCACCCACTGATCGGTCGCGCCGGGGTCAATCCCGACATTGCTTACCGTCCACGTCACGGTAATCGGGGCCGGGTCACCGATCGCCAGTTCGGTGTTGACGCGGACCTCCGAAGTCATCAGATCGGCGAACGGCGCCATCATCACGATGATCCTCGTGCTGCGCTGGTTGTTGCTTTCGGCCTGGTACTCCTTCACCGCGCCATCGGCATCCGAAACGACGATCAGGTAGTACTCGGCGGGTCCGAAGAGGTCGGCAGGCAGTGTCAACGCGCTCTGTGCGGAATAGCTGGCACCACTTGCCAGCGGCCCGCTGCGCGGCAGCGTTGCGAGCAGCCGATCAGCGCCATCAAGAGTCCCGTCTGTCGACAGGAACAGGCGATCGACCCAACCACCACGGGCGGCGGCAGATCCAGCATTCGTCGCCGTCAAGTTGATGGTAATCACGTCGCCGGCGGTCGCCAGTTTCGGAGCGACGAGCTTGCTGACGACAAGATCGGGGTGCACGATGCCGACGGTCCCTGCCGACGCCCGAACGTTATCGCCCTCACCGGCTAGGCCTTCGAATACTTCGTCAGCGGTATCGGTGACCACGACGAAGCGATAGCTGTCATCCACGAGGTCGGGCAGCGTGATGTCAGCATAGGAAGAATAGATGTTGTTGATGCCGAGCGCGTTCTCGTGGCGGACAGTGGCCAGCACCGGCCCCTCGACGAGCCCATTGACCGACAGGTAGACACGGTCGCTCCAGCCGCCGCGTGCCGGCATTGCGCCGTCGTTGGTAACCGTCCAGGTCACCCGGGCGAAATCGCCGGAATAGCCACTGACTGGACCGGCGACACGGGTCACCCGCAGGTTCGGCGTTGGCGGCGTCGCCACGGTCAGCAGCGTGCTCGCCTCGCCAAGATTGTTGTCTTCGAAGGCATCCTCGTAGACGGCCCCAGCGGCGTCGGTAGCGACGAACACGTGGAAGCTGCCCTGCAACCTCTCCGGCAGTGTGAAAGCCCCCGACTCGCTGTAACTCTCAGCGGGAGCGACGTCACCAACATGGGTGATCCGACCGATTTCCAGGTCCTTGCCGTCAAGCGTCGCATCGGCAGAAAGCACGATCCGCTCGCTCCAGACCTGCGCGTGCGTTGCGTCCTGACCCTGGTTACGGACGGTCCACGAAACCTGGATGGTGTCGCGCCCAAGCGCGTCGCTCGGCGCACTCACCGAATCGACAACCAGATCGGCATAAGGTGTGAGCAGCGAGACAGCAGCGGCTACGGAAGCGTTGTTTCCGTCATCGGCGCCACCCTCGTAGACCTGCCCCTGCGCGTCGGTACGCACGAAAAGGCGGTAATCTCCCGACACCCCGATCGGCAGGGTGAGCGTTTCGCCGCGCGTGTAACTCTCGCCGGCCTGCAGCGATCCAAAGCGCGTGAAACTCCCGACCACCTGATCGTCGCCATCGCCGAGCACCGCGTTGCGCGAGAGAACGACCTGGTCGTTCCAGGTCGCTGCAAGTGAAGGACGCGGCCCGTCATTGGTCACCGTCCAACTGATCGGCAGCCGCACCGGGAAGCCCTCAATCAGCCCCCCAGGCACCGTCACCTGGGGAACCCGGAGGTCGGGGTGGCCCATCTCGACGGAGGACGCCGCGACCGTGACGTTGTTGTTCTCCGCTTCGCTGCCCAGCTTGCCTTCAAAGATGACATCGGCCGCGTCGGTCTTGATCACGATGCGGTAGTTGCCATCGCCAACACGCGGCAGCATCAGGTTTGCCGTCTGGCTGTAGCTTGCGCCGACGGCAAGCCCACCGTCGTGCCGCAACTCGCCGAGGAGCGTCGCACCGGTGAGCGTGCCGTCGGGGGAAAGATAGACGCTGTCCACCCAGGAACCCTCGGCGTTGCCGAGCCCGTTGTTGCTCACTGTCCAGGAAATGGCGACGCTGCGGTCGGGCTGACCTTCGGGAGGAACGACGATAGTCGGCTCGACGCGCAGGTCTGGCGCCGGCTTGGGCAGCACCTCGATAGACTGGCTCCCCTGGTTGTTGCCGCGCCGACCATCCTCGTAGACCGCACTGCCAGTATCGGCCACGACGATGATGTGGAAGGGTCCCTCGATGCCGTTCGGAAGGACCGGCGAGGCCCGTCCGGTATAGGTGGCGCCCACCGGCACGACGCCGCCACGCGGGACCGTCGCCAGCAAGGTGTCGGTGCCGTCGAGAGCGTCATCGGCCGACAGGTAGATGGCGTCCGACCACGAACTGCTGCCGAGCGTCTCGTGAATCCCGACGTTGCTCACTTTCCAGGATAACTGTACCGGCGTGCCGCTGGCGCCACCGTCGACGGGAACGACCACGGCATCGACGGCGAAGTCCGCGTACGCGGTGAGCACGTCTACCGCTTCGAGCTGCGATTGGTTATTGCTCTCGTGATCGGCTTCGAAGACGTGGTTTGCGCCGTCCGCGGTGACGAACAGGTAGTACTGACCTTTGACGCCGAAAGGCAGCGAGACGCTGCGCGTCTGCTCGACGCTCTCGCCGGGCTGCAGTGTCCCGTTGTGCAGGAAGCTTCCCACCTGCACGTCGTCGGCGTCGCCGATCACGGCGTTCTGCGACAGGAAGACGTAGTCCTGCCAGGCACCCGGAATCGTCGGGCGCTGACCCTGGTTGCTCACCGTCCAGGTCACTGGAACCTGCACCGGATAACCCCGTTGTTGCTCGTCAGGCGCCGAGATGGCCGAAACCTGCAGGTCGGCGTGCCCGAAGGCGATGGTCGACGCCGAAACCGTGATGTTGTCGCCTTCGTCGAAGCGCTCGTGTACCCTCTTCGTGGCATCGGTGGACACCACGATCCGGTAGTCGCCATCCGCGACACGCGGCAAGGTGACGTCGGCAAAGGCCGTGTAGCTGGCGTCCGGGATCATGCCGCCATCGCGCCGGACGGAGGCCAGCAGCGTCGCCCCGCTGAGCGACCCATCGGCAGACAGGTACACCTCGTCGATCCAGGGACCGATCGCGTTGCCGGCGCCTGAGTTGGCCACGCTCCATGACAGGCGCACGCGTTGATCGGGTTGCGCCTCGGCCGGCACATCGATGCTGGCAACCTGCAGGTTCGGCACCGGACGCAAGGTCACGTGGATCGGCTGTGCGGTCCGGCCACTGTTGTTGGCTTCCTTGAGCCCCTCGAAGACGGCGAAGTCGCTGTCCGCCGTAACGAAGATGGTGAAGTCCCCGGCGGAGTCAATCGGCACCGTGTAGACGCCGGCCTCCCGATAGCTTTCACCCTTGGGCAAGCCTTCCTCGTGAAGCACCCGGCCAAGTTCGATGTCGCCCGCGTCGAGCACCGCGTCTTCGGAGAGGATGACCCGGTCCATCCACGAGACGTTGCCGGTATCGAGCCCGGGATTGTGCACGTCCCAGTAGACAACGATGTAGTCGCCACTCTGCGCCGCGCTCGGCGCGCTGACGGAGACCGTCTGCAGGTCGGGAAGCTCGCGCTCCTTGGTGACCAGATTGATGCCGGTGTCGGTGACTTCGGTGGCGAACTTAAAGGCGGACACGAAGTCGTTCGGTCCCCAGTCTGCGCTCCACCAGCCGACCAGTCCGGAGGGTGGCGGCGACGCTGGGGTGGTGCCTTTGCCGGCGCTGCCGGCGTCGAAGATGGCACGGATTTCTCTGCCGGAGAGCGCGCGGCGATAGATGCTGACCTCGTCAAGCAAGCCATCGACTGAATAATTGTTGGGATACTGACCGATGCTCAGCGGCCCCGTCACATCCCGGACCGGATTCGCGTCAATTTCCTCGCCGCCCAACTGGACACCATCGACGAACAGTCGGTAGGTACCAGTCGTCCGCGTTACGGCAAGGTGATACCAGCGATTCGGTTCCGCTTGCCAAGCTCGATCGATGACATTGTGCCCACTGTCCCGGTTAAAACGTAGCCACCCGTTGACGGAACCGGGTTCGTAGTAGAACTCGAATCCACCCGGTCCGGAACCTTGCCGCTGGTGGATGAACATGCTGCGCTTGACAGTATCAAGCTTCGTCCACAGCTCGATTGTGAAGTCGTCACTGCCAAAGTTCCAGGCAACGCTATCCGGTATGCTCAGATGATCGTCGGTTCCATCGAAGCTGAACGCCTGCCCTACCTTACCCAGCGCCAGGCTGGCGCCGTTCTGCACCGTCGCGTTATTGCCATACGCAACATCCAGCCCGCGAATGTCCGCGAACTGGCCATCGCGAGCGTGGTAGGTGAGCAGCCCCCGTCTCAGCGCAACGTCGGGAACGGCGGCTCCCGAAAGTGCTACGTGGAGGGTGCCACCCTGGTGCACCGTGCCACCCACATCGATTCGCCCATACTGCTGCGGCTGGTCACCAGTGACCGAGACCCGCAGCGTCCCCAACGAGGCGTTGGTCAGATCGCCGTCAATGTGGATCGTGCCCCCAGCGCCGGCATCGAGCAACCCCTCGTTCGGTGCCAGCCCCGTCAGGCGCAGATTGCCGCCGTTTGAAGCGCCAAGCGTGCCGTGATTAAGTACCGAGGTGGCGTTAACGAAGATCTCCTGGCCGCCGGAGTCGGCGACGATCCGGCCTTCCACCAGCAGTTCGGCATCCGCGCCGACAGCGCCGGGATCTTGCCCGACGATGCCCGAGCCGCCATGAACGGTTATTCCCGAAGCAAGCGTCAGCGTGCCATCAGTCGCCAACACCAGATTGCGGCTGGCATTGCCACTGAAGATCACTTCCCCGCTACCGCCCAGGGTCTGAGCCCCAACAAACTCCAGCGAACGATCCGCACCCGGCGTATCGCCGAGCAGGGTGATGGTCGATCCCTGCAGGGCCAGGCCATTGATCACCCGTAGCTGGCCTCGATCCGTCAGCGGGACGCCATCCAGCGTCACTCCGTCCAGGGTCGCGCCGCGACCTTCGGAGACGAAGACGGCACCGGAGCCGGAGACCAAGCCGCGCAACACCGTGTTGTTCGGATCGCCGGCCAGCGTCAGCGTCGAGTTCACAGTCAAGTCCTCGACAGTCGCCAGGCTGCCGCCGGAAAGCAGAAGCTTGTCGTCCAGGATCAAGCGACGCAGCGTGTCATCGCCCGCCTGGTGCACCACGGTGAGATCCCCTGGTGCGTCGATCGTCACCGTGTCGTCCGCGCCGGGCAGCGTGTTGCGGGTCCAGTTGTTCGGATCGCTCCACGAAACTCCATCCCCGCCGCCATCCCAGAAGCTGACATGCGCTGGGAAGGCGAGCTGAATCGCCGATGAGGTCGCGTTGTTGCTTTCGATCGCCTCGGTGATGACCTTGCCCGCTTCCGTCTCGACAAACAGAAAATACTCGCCCTCGGACATGCTGTAGCCGGTCGGAATGGTCACCGTGGTTTGCGCGGCGTAGCCTTCGCCCACCGCGAGCGCCCCCGCATGTGCGAGAGACTTGAGCACGACGTCGGCGCCATCCAGGACCGCGTCCGTGGACAGAATGACTCGATCTGTCCAATTGGCAGCGCCGGTCGCCAGCGTTCCCTGGTTTTCGACGTTCCACGAGACCAGGATATCGGCACCGTTGAGCGCCGAAGCCGGGACGTCGACGGCACTGACGAGCAGATCGGGACGCGGAAGGTCGATTCGCAGCGGACGGAATGCGGAAGCGTTGTTCGCCTCCCAATTCTCTTCGTAAACCTTGTCCGGGATGTCAGTCTGCAGGTAGAGGAAAAAGTCGCCTTCGATCCCAGCCGGTAGCAGCACCGCCTCCGATCGGTTATAGGACCCACCCGCCGCCAGTTCGCCAATATGCGTAAACGTCCCAAGCACGGTATCGTCGCCATCGCCGCGCAAAAGGTTGCGACTCAGGACGAGGCGATCGGTCCACTCGGAAACGACGCCAGCCGGGAAGCCGTCACCGGTCGTGCCATCACCGGCATTCTCGACGGTCCAAGTGACGTCCAGAGAGCGCCCGGAGATGGCCATTGCGCTTGCCTGCAGGTCAGCAACCCGCAGGTCGGCCGCCAGGGTCCTAGCAATGGCGATTTGCGTGGCGCTCTGGCCGACGTTGTTGCCGTCGAAGATGTGCTCGAAAACACCGAGACTGCTGTCCGCCTGCACGAACAGCCAATAGGAACCCGCCTTGCCACGCGGCAACTGCACGTCTGCCTCGACGGTGTAGGACTCGCCGACAGCCAGCTCTCCGCTGTGCAGAACCGTTGCCAGCACCACGTCGTCCGCATCGCCATACTGTTCGTTCGCGGACAAGACGACGCGATCGGCCCAGTTTGCCCGGTCAGTGATCCCGGTCCCGAGATTTTCCACCGTCCAGCCGACACGAATCGTTTCACCGCTGGAAGCGTCCGCCGGGAGGGTGACGGAAGGCACCATCAGATCGGCGTATGACACCTCCCCAGTGGGCCAGACGGAGACATCGAGGAGATACTGGCCGCGCGACCCCTGGCCCGAAATTCCCTTGACGACGACGTAGTAGGTGTCGTCAGCAATGACGTCGAAACGCGCCGCCGCACCAACCACGTTGGTGCTGATCGCCACCACGACGTTGTGCGAATTTCGGAGTTCCAGAGCGGGTCGCAAGGAACTGCTGGACAGGATGCGGGTGCTGAGGAAAACGGTTTCACCGGCCTTGATCTGGCCGAGGTTGTAGAAGTCCTCGTCGGTGTTGCTGTCGGTGGCTGCCATGATCGTGCCGGCGACCGTCGCCGTGCGGTGCGTGCCTGAGACGGCCAGGGTCAATACGTTCGCGCCGCCAACGCTGTCATTGCTGTAGCCGAGGTCGGACTCCAGTTCGATGCCACGCGCACGCTCGACGTGCAACTCGTAAGCGCCACGGGTTTCGCCGCCGTGATAGTTTTTCGCCACCAGTAGCAGGTACGTGCCGCCGGTTTGTACCTGGTAGTCGCTGATGAAGGTATCGTAATCCGGGCCGTAACCCTGCCCATAGCCGGGACCGCCACTGTCGGAAGCGACATTGCTCCCTGCCGGATCGTAGAGCCACATTGACGGGTAAAGGGTGCTCGCCGGACTGTCGACGCTGATCGATACCCGATCACCCTGTGCCAGCTCGATGCGCCAGGCGTCCATATCGCTGTAGTCGCTGTTGTAGGCCGGGTCGAGACGTCCCAGCGCCCGTCCGATCGCCAGCCCACTACCCACCGGGTCGTCAGTGAGTTCGAGCAGCGGTGCCTGCGGACCGAATCCGCTGTGCTCAATCTGGTAGCCAGGCGGCTGATCGATGGTGAAGAAGCGCTGATACGCATCACCGCCGCTGCCGTCGCCGTTCCCATCGAGCACATTACCGGCGGGATCCTTGATCGTCGACGTGGCACTGAAACGGTAGCTGCCCGCACCCAGCGTGCCTTCGTTGATGCGCAAGGACACGCCGATGCCGCTGAACGCGGTCTGGCGCAGCGTGTAGAGAACGTCGTCGGCGGTATCGAAACTGGCATCCGGCCCGGCTTCGCGCAGTTCGAAGGCGTTGGCAGCGTTCGTGGGATACGGATCGAGAAGGTCCGGCAAGCCGTCGGCGTCACCGTCGGCGCCTGCATCGTCGATCTCGATCACACCCCAGCCGCCGCTACCCAGTCCGGTACTGTGGGTGTTGTACCAGCGTCCATCCCAGGTCAGGTAACCGTAGTTGTAACCACTGGGCTCGCCTCCTCCCCAGTTGGTGTAGCTCACGGGCTCACCACTCGCCCATTGCATGCTGTTGTCGCTGCGGTTCATGCCCAGCCAGAAGTACCACCCGCCCCAGCCGCCGAAGGTCTCGCTCACCCACGCCTGCTCGGCTTCGTCGTTGATCGTCACCAGGTGCCCACCCAGTCGCTGGGCCTCGGCTTCGGCTTCGGTCCAGCTCATCGAACGTGGGGTCAGGGTGTAGGTGTGTCCGCCGTACTGCCATACGCCCGGCGTCCCCTGCACCGTCGCCGCATCGAGTGCTTCGCTGAAGCTCACGCCGAGCGTCGGACCGACCAGGTCATGCGCTTCCGGTTGCTTGAATATCAATTGCGTCAGTTCGGCCTGGGCGTTCGGGCCGCCGGTCGCATCGCCGAACCAAACGTAGCTCGCCCCCGACGATTTGGAGAGCTCGCCGCGCGCAGCCACGACACCGTCAACCGCCAGGCTGTAGCTTCCGGACGGGTCGCCCGACAGCGCGTAGTCGTGGAAGACGCTCGTATCGAGCGCCACCGTGGTGTTGGTGGTGCCGCTGAGCTGTACCCCGGTCGGGCTGAAGGACAGGTTGACGTGGTGAATGCCGGTAAAAACGGCAAATGCGAATCCGTTGTGGTCCGTGCCGCTGGCACGCTCTTCCTGCAGTAACCGCGCGCGCAGGCTCAGTTCGAAGGGCCGGCTGGCGTCGACGATGTGGTCCTGCTGGTAGTGGGCGTAATGGCCGCCGCTGCCCATGGTGTTCTGGCTCAGCGTGCTGCCGTCGGTCGAGAAGATACTCGACTCGGCATAGCCATTGCTGTAATAGCGCCAACCCTGCGTACTCGGTAGCGCGCCAGGGTCCAGCGTGATCTCGGTCGCCAACGCCGGGAGACCCGTGACACCGGTTATTCGTGGGCGGACGGGGTCGCTGATGTCTACGTCGAGCAGGTATTGGCCGCGCGAACCGGACCCGCTGATGGCTTCGACGCGGGCGTAGATCACGCCGTCCGAGGCAAGCGTGACCTTGGCGTGGCCGTCGGTGGCGTCGCCGTCTTCGTCGGCAAGGACTTGGCCCGCGGCGTCGAGCAGCGTCACTTTCGGGAGCAGTGTACTGTCGCTTGGCAGGCGCGTGCTCAACTCGACAAGGTTGCCGGCGTTGAACAAGCCGAGGTTGTAAAAATCTTCGTCGGTGTTGCTGCCTTCGACCGCCATGATCGTGCCGGCCACCGTCGCCGTGCGATGACCACCGCTCCCCGCCAATGTGAGCGTATTCGCGCCGCCGACGCTGTCGTTGCTGTAGCCGAGGTCGGACTCCAGTTCGATGCCACGCGCACGCTCGACATGCAATTCATAGGCGCCCGGCGTGGCGCTGTTCCCGTTTCGGCCCACCTGAACGTAATAGACACCGGTCGCGGTGACCGTGTAGTGGCTGATCGCCGCATCCGTTCCCGGACCGCCGTTGTCGTCCGAGGTGATCCCGCTGCCGCTGCCATCGCCGAGCCATAGATACGGGTCCATGTCACTCGTCGGCGTATCGACACTCACGGAAATGACGTCGCCCTGCTGCAGTTGCAGCCGCCACCAGTCCGGGTCCGACCAATAGTCGCCGCTGATCGCCGGCTGTTGCTGACCCTCCGCACGGCCAATCGCCAGGCCGCTGCCGAGCGGATCCTCGGTGAGCGGCATGACCGTCGCGGTCAGCAGGGAGTTGTTCTCTGGCTCGTTTTCCTGAAGCAGCGTTGACGCCGCCGGGAGCACATCACCCGACAGCAGCAATCGCTGTTCGAGGCTCTCGAAGAAGATCTTGCGGGCCGCTGCTGCTGCGATAGCTGCTCGTTCTGGCTTGTCAGCAAACGGCCAGGGTAGCTTGAGCGCACTTCGTAGGGCGCTGGTGAGCCTGGATAGGGCAAATGAGGCTCGCGAAGAAGTGACATCGAAGACAGGAGGACGGCGACCCATTTCGGCTCCTTTCCAAGCACGGCGCCTTGTGATCGACGGCTCGCTCGACCGGCAAAGCGCAATACGATGAAAAACCTTGGCGTGGCGGGAGCAACGCGGGCAGCCAGGAGCGATCATCGGTCCCTGCGCGAATCGGCAAGGCCCTCACGCGGGCTTCTCCGACGCGCTTGGGGAACATGCTGAGCACCGCGACGCTTCCCCCGCTCTCCCTACCCGTACCCCGTACGAGCAGCACAAAGACGCCATCAATATCGCATGACCCTTCTTACAGCTTGCATACACAAGGGCAGATTTCTGCAATAAATCGGCGTCCTGACGTGACGAGCGGCGCGATGGGGCCGTCGTTGGGGAAAGCGGACGGAAGCGTCTGGCTTTCTTTCAGCCGCTGAAGCCGTCCTGTAAGCGCGACAGACTTTCGATGGCTTCACGGATCGCTTCCGTCGCCGGGGATGGCGTCGCCTGCAGTCCACCCGACAAGGCTTTGCGGCATTGCGCATAGACGCGCAGCGCCTCGGCGCGCTCGCCGAGTTGTTGCAGACAGCCCATGAGACGGCGGTAGAAGGGTTCGGCGAGCGGTTCGAGGATGATGGCACGCCGGTAATGCGTGACCGCTCTATCCCAGAATTGTCCGGCTTCGAGACGTCTGCCGATGCCATCGACCACATTCAGCAGCCTATCGCGCAAACGCTCCTGTCGCCGCGAGGCCCAGGGGTGAGCGCTTTCGTGTTCGAGGAAGTCGCCATGGTAGAAGTCCAGCAAGGTGTCGTTTCGCGCCAGCAGGTCCTCGGTGTCGGAGTCCCCTGGGTGAAGAAGACCCTCTTCACTCGCACCGAGCAGCCGTTCAAAGCACCATACGTCGACCCAGCACAACATCGGGTTCAACGTCAGCCGGCCGCCCTCGATGATCAGTGAATCGTCGTGGCCGAGCAGTCGGCGCAAGCGCAGAAGAGCAGTGTCGAAGGCCCCGCGCCCACTCTTGCTCTCGGCCTCGGGCCAAAGACAGCCGATCAGTCTGGCTATCGCGACTTGGCGCCCTCCGAAGGAAAGTAGCGCCTGCAACAGCTCGATCGGTTTGTGCTGCAGCGGGCTGGTTTCGGCAATGGGCCGGCCATCGACGACCAGACTGAAACGCCCGAGGGTGTAGATTCTCACCGGCCATGGCCAGCCGTCCACTTCAAGAGCGGGTGGCTTGAGCTTCCTCGCGCGGATCAGGCGGCGAGCGTAGTCGGGGGCGATGTCATGCGCCAGGGCAAAGGCACAAAGCCGCGCCATGACCGCCGGTCGAAAGCTGTTGTGGTTGAGGTAGTCGCGTGCGGCACCGA
The DNA here is from genome assembly GCA_000585055.1 of Candidatus Accumulibacter appositus. Classification (GTDB taxonomy): domain Bacteria; phylum Pseudomonadota; class Gammaproteobacteria; order Burkholderiales; family Rhodocyclaceae; genus Accumulibacter; species Accumulibacter appositus. Next base: position 10,247 of record JEMX01000044.1, on the reverse strand, counting down.
CGGTGAAAGCGCTCTCGAGCGCCTTGGCACAAGCGTCCTCGTCGCCGGCGTCGAGAGCGAACAGAGCTGCGCAGAGGTCGGCCTGAAAAGACAGGATGCCACTGTCCATCGCCAGGGCGATCTGGCGGCCATGCTCAAGCACGGGCCGTGCTTCAAGTGTCCGTCCCACAGCATGCAGCGCCTGCGCGCGGGCGAGCGCGCCGAGCGCCTCCTGCTGTGGTCCGCCATAGCGAAGGGAAATGGCGTTGGCGGTTTCGATGTGGGCCAGGGCTGGCGCGCCTTCGCCGTCACTCAGGCTGGCCAGGCAGGCGAGGTAGTGGAAGTGTGCAACGTCGATCTTGCGCTTCGAATCGAGCGATTTTTTTAGTCGCGCGAGAGCGGTACGACCGCGGCTGAGTTCACCGTTGTTCAGGCGCGCGTACACGAGCAGCGCGCCGAGCATGAAATCCCACATGCGCAGGTGCTTCTCGCGTGCCAGTTTGCCGCCGCTCTCGGCGGCCGCCGCCGCCTGTTCGCTCTCGCCGCGACTCCAGTGGTGCATCGAGCGCAAAGCCCAGAGCAACGCCCCGGTGAGTGGCGCGAGCCTTGTTCCTGCCGGAGGTTCGATCGCTTTCATCAGACGATCGAGTTCGACGTTCAAGCCGACGCCGACGGTGTAGTGGATTTGCAGGTTGCAGGCGAGTTGGATGCGCTGATTGGGGTCGACACAGGCCTCGATGTGCAACAACAGACGCTTGGCCCAAACATGGATTGTCGGGTTCTGCGGACGACGAAAGAGCAAAGCACCGAACATGCTGGCAGCGAAGCGCGCCGCGTGCTTATCGGCCGGCGCGCCAAATTCGCCGAGGAGAGCCTTCGCCTCGTCGAGCCAGTGATCGAGCTTGCTGAAATCCGCCCACTCGAGACAGATCAGATCGACGTTTGCAGACCAGGCGAGAAAAGAACCCTCACCAAGATGCCGTTCTCTGAACAGAGCATAGGAATCCTCGAGGCGCCGCTGGCCAGCGGGCGGATCGAAGGGCAGCAGCGCCACACCCTGCCAGTAGCTGAGCCACGGATCGCCAGTGACGTTCGCTTCGGGAAAGGCGTCGAGCCACACCGACAGGGTCCGGTGCCAGCCGCGGTCGACGAGATTCGACGCCTGTTCGAGCACCAGACGCTGCAACTCATCCCATTGGTGGCCAGAAATGAGCACCTGCGCCGCGGCGTCGACTTCGCCGCTCTGCGCCAGAAGGGCGGCGGCCTGGCGCCCGATGCCCTCGCGCTCTTCGCCCGGTAAGGCAGACTCGGCGCGCAGCAGCAGGAATTCGCGCAGCAAGGGATGAAAGCGATAATGAAACTCTCCATCGACGCCGTGCGCCGACGTGAAGATATTGTCAGCGTGCATCGTTGCGAGAATCTGGGCTGCCTCGGGGCTGGCGACAAGCTTGCAAGCCATCGCCGGGCTGATGCGCGGCAGATACGCGAGCTTGAGGAGGACACCACGGACTTCTTCTGACTGGCGGTCGAAGACCTCTTTCGCCAGAAACTCGAAAAGCGCGCTGCCCCTGGCGAGCCGAGCGTCGGCGGCCGGCAAGGAATCGGGAGCCTCCAACTGCAGTAGCAGCTTGACACCGGCGGGCCAGCCGCCGGTCATCTGGTGCAAGTGGCGCATCTGATCGATGCTGCGCATCCGGCCTCCGGCGGCGGCGAGTCGCTGCACGGCGATGGACTCCTCCTCGGTAAACGACAGCTCTTCCGCGTCCAGCACCGCCAGATAGCCGTTGGCCCGCAAACGCGCGCTGTCACCACTGGGCCGCGTACGGCTGGTAATGATCACGCGGACGTTTTCGGGCGCTTCGCGGATCGCGGCCCGCAGAAGCTTGCGAAACCCGGGCGAAGCGAGCGCTTCGTGACTGTTGTCGACGACGAGAATGCGCAGACTTCTGCTGCAGGCGTACAGCGCAGCGAAAAAGCTGCTGAAGAATGACCCCTCGTCAGCGTTCAGGGTCGGCGGAAGCGAAGGGAGTTGACTGCAGGCCCGCGGCGCAATGCGGGCCGCAGCGAGGCGAAGGTAATGGCAACACGCCGCGGGATCGATATCGCTGCCGTCAACGTGGTACCAGAGGGCTGGCAACTTCCGCGCACTGAGGTAGCTGGCGATCAAGGTCGTCTTGCCAGCGCCGGCAACACCGCTCACCCACACCGCCGGATGTTCCAGACATTCGTCGAGGCGCTGAAACAAGCGCTCGCGAGGATGAACGCGAGCGAGCCGCGGGCGGCTCAACTTCGCCAAGCCTGGTGACATCCCCCGGACAGTCATGCGATTCGCGCTCCTGTCGCTGCGTCCGCATCGGTGACCTGAGGCAAGAACGCCGAATAACCGTACGACGAAGATAGCATTCGCGCATGCTGCGGGCAAGGCGAACATTCTGGGTCGGGGTACCTGGCTCAACGCCCCGTATCGGCCAGTATGCATGCCACCGAAGCGCCGCTGGCTGAAGCGATTGCGAGGCCGAGCGGCGACCCGAAAGCGATCACGTCCCCCGAAACCGTCGCCAACATCGACATCGTCGCCTTCACGCGCGAGAAGGTGGCGCCGATGGTGCGTGGCCTGTTCCCGGCTTGCGAACAGGCGGCGGTCCTCAATCTGCTCGAACGCTCGGTCATTCTTGTCACTCCGGCCACGATCGATGCGCAGCTGCAAAACACGCCATGGCTGGCCACCGCCTGGCACCTGGCGAACCTCCATCCGGCGGGACTGGGCGCGGACCTGCTTGCCGAGGACGCTCCCGGCCTGCTGGGTCTGAGCGAGAAAACGACCTGCTACCTGTCGGCAGCCTCTTTCGACGCGCCCGGTCGCTTCGAAGACGTTTTTTGCGCACGAGGCGGCGCACATCTTCCACAACTGCAAGCGCGAGACGTTCGCCTACACCTGCGAGGCCTACAGCCGACTACATGCGCTCGACGACGGCCCGAAGGAGAGGCAGCGGCTGCTCGCGGAACACGAGCAGGGAGCAATGCCGCCCGATGAACGCGTGGATGCGCTGGAGTACCTGGATATCCTGCGCGAGGCCGTCGTAGCCCGCATCGACTGGCGCAGCGTGTTCGCCGGCTACAGCGGCCCTCGCGGTTGAAGCCGGAAGGCGACTCGTCGATGCACAGCGTCGACGTCTTGCGATCCGCGCTGGACGAGAAACAAACGGGTAACGCCGAATAAGCGCCGAAACGTATCTGGCATTCCACTGCTCGCCGAACGTCAGGTAGAGGTTTTTCTCCCTGAGCGCCCCCAGCCCCCGAGCACCCCCACCGGCAATTTCCCGCTCAGCCGAGCAACACACCCGTTCCGCCGCTTTCCCGACCTCGTCGGCACGCGCCTCGCCCTTGCGCACTTCAACCGGAAGATGGGTCTGCAAGCGGCAGCGGATCGCCAAGGGATTGACCCTCGACCATCAATGGCGTAGCGACCAAGGCAAGAATGGTGATACCATTGCTGCCGTAGGGGGAATGGGGATGGGGAGACACGGCAGCAGCAGCTTGTTTGCTCTGATCGATATTATCTACAATCGGCAGCCGCCGGTTCACGATCCGCTGGCCCTGATGCCCGAGTGGTTCGACGCCTTGCGCCCTCTGTTGTCATTCTCGTCGGGCGTCTTCATCCCCATCGACCCGGTTGGCGGCCGTCTGTGCCCGGGTTATGCGCATGATTGTGACCGGCACGCCATGGGTGACTACCTGGCCCATTACCAGACACTCGATCCCTACGTGATCTGGCAACCTGCGCTCAGAAATCCGGACACCGTGGTTCGCCTGTCGGACGTCACCGACATCGGCCGGACGGTGCGCGGGGAATTCGGCGAGTTCATGAATCGCCTTCCCTACTTCCATGCACTGGCAGTGATTCCGCATTTGAGCGGCCTTCCACTGGGGGCCTTCGCGGTGCACCGGCGTCGTCGGCAACGCGACTTCGACGCGCGCGAGATGGCGCTGTTTCAATGGTTCGTTGGCCATACCGCCACCGCGATCGACTACCTCACGCTTCAGCGCCAGCGAGACCAGCGGCGCTCGCTGGCAGTCCTGGTAATCTCCTGCGACGGAAGTATCCAGGCGCTGAGTGCTGAAGCGATGCAGATTCTCGAATCGCTACCTGACAAGACGCCCCCGCAAATTCTGCCCGGACGGACGGAATCTTTCCGCATCTGGCGCTCTAGCAGCGAGGTTTTCGCTGTCAGCACACGGCGTGTCGATCCGGTGCGAATCATCGGCCTCGGCCATGTCAGTCGCGTGGCGCCATCGCCGGCAATCGACCGCTTGGCGCGACGGCTGCGGGTTGCCGCAGGCGAACAGCGCCACCAGTTTGCTGTCACCTTTGAAAAACTCGACGTCAACAAGGAGGTACGCGGCGAGATTTTCGGATTGCAGCTGACACCTCAGCAGAAGCGCGTGGCGATCCTCCTGCTCAAGCGCTATGAGCCACGTCAGATTGCCGACATCCTCGCGCTCTCGCCATACACCGTGCGCGAGTACGTGAAGGAAATCTATCGCCGGGCTGGCGTTAATGGCTACGACAAACTCATCCGCACGCTATCCGGTGCGACCGCCGGCGGCCCTTCGACGAAGCGCCCAAGCACTTGAGCACCGCGATCTCACGAGGTCGCAATTTGCCAAACCTGGCCGTTTGCCCGCCGCCGATTCACTAAAGCTTCGGCAACGCTGACCCGGCCAGCATGGCCATTGGCAACTGCCAGGATCCCGATCGCCTTTCCTTCACGCGACGAAGGAAACCACACAAGCGGCAGCACCGGCATGACGTGGAAATACCTTCGAGCGCCCCGGATTGACAGTCGACCAGCACAAAATGAAGCACCCGTTACCCCCCTGTTTTGGGGGGTTGTGGAAAGCGGTGCGAGCCATTAACCTTGGTTTAATGTAGGGATTTAGAAAATCTTTGGACCGAGACGCCTCTACGGCACACAGGACAGGCGGCAACCCGGGACAAACTCGGATCGCTCCAGAGGGAGCGCAGTCTGTCCCGCCAAGAGGCTTCTGGGAGGCACTATGCAACAGGTGATCACCCGCATGCGGCGGTCTTCGGCCACCACGAATCTCGCGTGCGTCCGCCAGCGGTCGCCACAGCCGACCACTTTCACGACACGGTTCTCGGCCGTAACAGCCAACAAGGGATCGGGCTGATCTTGCCTGGCTCGCGATGGCTGCTGCATGGCTGCTCTGACGAGGAGATACAGAAATGACAGCAATGAAAGCTCATTGGCCGCACGCTTTCACAATGACTATGGCGATCATGTTGTGCACGTGGTCCATTGAGACACCAGCCGCGATAGTAACCAGCGACTGCGCAAGCATTAATCGATTCTGTACCCTGGACGAACTCGTGGGCGGCGGAAGCATGCGGATCAATGACCAAGTTTTCGCCAACTGGAGTGCCGACGACGAGTACACCGTGGCACCCGTCGACATGTCGTTGGTCAGCGTGATTCCTTTGGACGACCAGGCTCTAAATCCTGGCTTCCAACTCGTGACGAATGGCGCCATGAGGGTCACCGGGTTCGACTACATCGACATCAACCTCGCTTTCTATGTTTCGGTCGTCAGCGGCGCCTCACCAATCGTCGGCAGTTCTCTGGAGCTCTCGGCGCTCGAATTCGGTGCCGGCAACGTTGGCGGAATTGTTGCCGTTTCCAGCGACGTCATTACCGCGAACGGCATCGACGTCCTTGGTGAGCAGGACGTATTGGAAATCGTTTCCCTGCCTTCGCTGCTCTCCGATTCGATCGACTTCGCTTCGCAAACAGCGCTTCTGGTCCAGACGAACATCCTCATCACCGGTGAGAACCTGCCGGATACCGTCGCACTCGGCAGCTTCATGCAGCGCTTCCGCCAAACGGCGCTACCCGAGCCGCCATTGCTACCGCTCCTGGGGCTCACCCTGCTCTTGCTGTGGCGTAGGCGGCACCGCTCGCCGCTGTAGAAAAACGGACCACTGCCCAAACTGGCCGGCGTCACCAACGCCATTTCAGCCTAGTGGGGAGCTCAGATGCAGTCGACCAGAAACGGAGGGCAGGCAGAGGCCCGCGTTCACCGTCGCAAGCTACCCGGAGTTGCGCGCCCGCAAACCGGGTTCCAGAAACAGCATTCAGCTAGCCGCGCCCTGACAGTCGTTTCTCGTTCCTTGACCATCGGGGTGCTCGACCTTTCATTGTGAGAACTTGGGGGAACGTCATGGCCATCATCAGGGGTAGAAGCCACAGCGACAATATTCTTGGCCTGCAGGGTGACGACATCATTCTCGCCCGGCGCGGCGACGACACCATTGATGGCGGCAGCGGCAACGACCGCATTTTTGCCGACGAAGGTGATGACCTGGTCTTTGGTGGCGACGGCGATGATGGCCTGTTTGGCGAGAACGGCAACGACACTCTCGACGGCGGCGTGGGCAACGACCGCGTGTCCGGCGGCCGCGGTGACGATACCGGCATCTACCGCCTCTCCGAAAACACGGGTTACAGCAACTATTACGACGGTGGCGGGGGCAACGACACGCTGCGCCTGATACTCACCCAGGCAGAGGCCAACTCGGCAGAAATTCGTGCCGACATTGCAGCCTTCGAGACATTTCTGGCGCAAAACCAGCAGCCGGACCTGGCCAGCAATCCCGTATTCCAGTTCTCCAGTTTCGATCTCGCGGTGCGCAACTGGGAACGACTGGAAGTGGTGGTCGAACGGGAATCCCAACTTCCTGTTGTTTCCATCGCCGACGCCCAGGCCGACGAAGGCGGCACGCTGGCGTTCGTCGTCTCGGTAAGCGAGCCTGATCCCAGCCACGCGATCACTGCGACCTACACCATCAGCTTCGGGCCAGCGGCTAGCGGCAACGCCGACTCAAGCGATATTGGTGCTGGCACGCAACTCACTGGCCAAGTAAGCATCCCCGCCGGGGCAAGCCAGACGACGATCCTGATAGCAACGGTCGACGATGACTTGATCGAAGGCAACGAGCAGTTCACCGTTACCCTGAGTAACGTCAGCGCCAACGCTGCTACTGGAAGTCTGGTTGCCACCGGCACCATCATCGACAACGACCTGCCGACGCTGTCGATTGCCGATGCGAGCGCCACGGAAGGCGACCCGGGCACCACGACAACGACGATCAGCTTCGTCGTCACCCGCAGCGGCGACAACGGTAGCCCGTCGACCGTCAGCTACACCGTCAATCCGGGCAGCGCCCTGGCGAGCGACGACTACAACGACAGCATCGACGCGCTCACCGGCACCCTCACCTTCGCGGCCAACGAAACCAGCAAGACCATCACGCTGGACGTCACCGACGACCTCCTCCCGGAAGCCACCGAGAATTTCACCGTCGAACTCAGCAACGCCAGTAACGCCACGATCACCCGTGCCGTCGCCACCGGCACCATCGTCGACAACGACCTGCCGGCGCTGTCGATTGCCGATGCAACCGCGACCGAAGGCGACCCCGGCGCAACGGCTACCACGATCAGCTTCGTCGTCACCCGCAGTGGCGACAACGGAAGCCCGTCGACCGTCAGCTATACCGTCAATCCGGGCAGCGCCGTCGCCCCTGGCGACTACAACGACAGCATCGACGCGCTATCCGGCACGCTGAGCTTCGCGGCCAATGAGACCAGCAAGACCATTACGCTGGACGTCACCGACGACCTCTTGCCGGAAGCCACCGAGAACTTCACCGTCGAACTCAGCGACGCCAGTAACGCCACGATCACCCGTGCCATCGCCGCCGGCACCATCATCGACAACGACCTGCCGACGCTGTCGATCGCCGATGCAACCGCGACCGAAGGCGACCCCGGCGCAACGGGAACGACGATCAGCTTCGTCGTCACCCGCAACGGCGACAACGGCAGCCCGTCGACCGTCAGCTACACCGTCAATCCGGGCAGCGCCCTGGCGAGCGACGACTACAACGACAGCATCGACGCGCTGTCCGGCACCCTCACCTTCGCCGCCAACGAAACCAGCAAGACCATCACGCTGGACGTCACCGACGACCTCTTGCCGGAAGCGACCGAGGACTTCACCGTCACCCTCAGTAGCGCAACCAACGCCACGATCACCCGTGCCGTCGCCACCGGCACCATCATCGACAACGACCTGCCGACGCTGTCGATTGCCGATGCAACCGCGACCGAAGGCGACCCGGGCGCGACGGCAACGACGATCAGCTTCGTCGTCACCCGCAGTGGCGACAACGGTAGCCCGTCGACCGTCAGCTATGCCGTCAACCCGGGCAGCGCCCTGGCGAGCGACGACTACAACGACAGCATCGACGCACTCACCGGCACGCTGAGCTTCGCGGCCAACGAAACCAGCAAGACCATCACGCTGGACGTCACCGACGACCTCCTTCCGGAAGCCACCGAGGACTTCATCGTCACCCTCAGCGGCGCGAGCAACGCCACGATCACCCGTGCCATCGCCACCGGCACCATTATCGACAACGACACAATACCCACCTTGCCCACGCTATCGATCGCCGACGCGACGGCGACCGAAGGCAACACGCTGGCCTTCCTCGTTTCGGTGGATATCGCGGACCCGAACAGCCCCATCACGGCAAACTACAGCATCGAGTTCGCACCGGTCGGCGTTGGTTCGGCCGATCAGAGCGACCTCGCTCCGCAGACGCCCCTCACCGGCACGGCGATCATTCCCGCTGGACAGACGTCGGTACTGATCTCGGTCGGCAGCTTCGACGACCAACAGATCGAAGGACGTGAGACCTTCACGGTCAGCCTGAGCAACGTCAGCGTGAATGCCCAGCCAGGCGATCTGCAGGCGACCGGCACCATCCTGGACAACGAAGAGATCGAATGCGGCTACACCTGGGGCGACCCGCACTACGTCACCGCCGACGGGCTGAAATACGACATGCAAGGATGCGGCGAATTCATCCTCGTCGAAACCAGCAGCGCCAACGACCCGAATCCGGTCACCGTGCAAACGAGAACGGCTTCTGCCGGGCCCAACGTCTCTGTCAACACTGCCGTCGCCACCTTGCTCGATGGCCACCGGGTGACCATCGATACGGCTGAGAACCAGCCCTTGCGGATAGACGGGCAGAGCACTGCCATCCCCTCGGGGAGCACGATAGCGGTTGGTGCCGGCCAAATCTCCTTCGCCGACGGCATCTACTCGATCGTCTACCCGACCCAGGAGCTCTTGCGCGTAACCGACTATGGAGGCTCCATCGATGTGCGCTTCTGCGCCTTGGCCGACCGGCCGGATGGCTCCCTGCGCGGCTTGCTTGGCAACTTCGACGGGAACGCCACGAACGATCTGGCAACGCGCGACGGAACCGTATTGCCTGTTCAAATCGGCTTCGAGCAACTGTACGAAACCTATGCGAACAGCTGGCGTATCAGCCAGACCGAATCGCTGTTCGACTACCGTCCGGGAGAGAGCACAGCGACCTTCACCAGTCTGAACTGCCCGATCCAGAAGACGTCGCTGGGGTCGCTCCCAGCTGACAAGGTTGCAGAGGCGACCGCCCTTCTCGACGCGGCCGGGATCACCGACCCGGCACTACGCGAGGCCGCGATCCTGGACTATGCGCTGACCTGCGACCCGTCGTTCATCGGCAGCGCCGGAAATGCCGGAGCCCCCAGCGTGTCGGTCAAGGTCATCGACCCGACGATCATCTGGACCAACGGCGGCCAGGTCATCATCGGCAGCGCAGCAGCGCCCAGCCAATTCGACATCGGTAGCACAGCCGCCGCCCCGGCCGGCGTCATCTGGACCGGCGCCGCCGCTTCCGACGACTGGAGCGAGTCCGGAAACTGGTCGGCAGGCGCACCTGCTGCAAGCGATGAGGTCATCTTCGCTGACGGGGGTGCCGGTGGCATCAATGTCGTGGACCAAGACACCACCGTCGCCAGCCTGAACTACACAGGGGCGATCGCCCCTGTCACCCTCGCTGCCGATCACGTTACCGACCTCAATGGCGGTAGCAGGCTGACGGTCACCGGCGCTGCCACCGTGGGCGCGGAGAATCCGGCGGCGCGGGTCAACCTGACTATCGCCAATGGCACCGCCGTTGTGGCAAATGTCACGGAGCTGAATGTTGGCGCAAATACGGCTGGCACTGGCAGGGTCACCGGCAATTTGACCGTCACTAGCGGCGCATCGCTGGAGGCGTCGAACGTGGACGAACTCTCCGTCGGCCGGGTGGCCAACGTCGGCTGGCAGGGCCAAGCAGACGGCAACTT
>JEMX01000043.1:8821-12796 GCA_000585055.1 Candidatus Accumulibacter appositus | reverse complement strand
CGAAACCCAGCGCCGTTGAGTATTGCCGCACCAGTTTGTAAACCGCGTCGGGCGTGATCGCTTTTTCCAGTGTCCCGGTGCAGTTGTTGCGCAGCGGCCGGAACAGGGCGCCGGCATCGTCCGCGCCATGCCCTGCGACCTCAAGATAGTCACCAATCAAGCCGCTGGCCGCGGGGTGCAGCGGGACATAGCGGATCTTGCCGCCCTTGCCGAACACCTTGAGGTGCGGCACCCCGCGCCGCTCGTGCTTGAAGTCCTTGACCTTCAACCGGCATAGCTCCTCGCGGCGTAGCGCGTGATAGAGCAGGGTGGCTAGTAGGGCGCGGTCGCGTTTACCCTTGAGCGATACGCCGTCGGGCGCGTCGAGCAGCTTGCGCGCCTGGTGGTCGCCAAGGGCCGGGGTCTTGCCTTCGTAGCTTTCCACCGGCGGGCGCTTGACGCCCTTGACCGGGTTATGGGTCACGGCGTTCTTCTCGCACAGGGATTCGAACAGCGACGACAGCGCTGCAAGACGATGGCGGACGGTCATGCCGCTCAAGGCGCGCTGCACCAGGTCGTCACGCCAGGCGATGACATGGGCGCGGGTGATGGTGCGAAATTCCTCGGGCTTCGCGATGCCGGTGAACTTCATGAAATCCCCGAGGGCGTTTTCGTAGGCGCGGCGGGTGGCCTTGTTGCCGAGATTGGCGAACCATTCGATCTCGGGGGGGACGTCGGCCAGGCGCTGGAACTGCTCGGCAGTCAGGAGCCGGGAAGCAACGGCCGGGAGGACGGGGAGGGGGCTTGTGTCGCTCATGGGTACATCATCCAATCCTTCGACAAGGTCACGCCGGGTCATAGATGGCTTTTGACATCCATGGCGTCGTGAAGCACGCGAACGATCTCGAGGTGCTGACCATCGCGGCGATAGAACACCAGGTGACGTTTCACTTGCAACCGTCGGTAGCCCGCCCGGATAGGATCGTACGGCGTTCCCAGCTCGGGAAACTTCAAGAGCCCCTGAATCTCCCGATCGAGGTCGTACAGGTATTGATCCGCTTGCGCGGCGCCCCATTGCTCAACGGTGTAGCGCCAGATCTCCTTGAGGTCGCGGCGCGCACGCGGACGAACAAGCAGTTCAAGCATCCACGGAACCGCTCTTGACCTCCTGGCGTGCCTCCTCGATGATCGACGCCATCGCGAAGGGCACGGGTTCGCCGCTCGTCTCGCCCTCGACCAGGGCCTGACGCAAGGCGCTCACTTTCTGTTCGTGCTCTTCGAGCAGCCGCATCGCGGCGCGCACCACCTCGCTCTTGGACTCGAAGCGTCCGGCACCGATCTGTTGGGCGATGAAGCCCTCGAAGTGTTCACCCAGGGTGACGCTGGTGTTTCTCGGCACGCTGGTGTTTCTCGGCATGACGGCTCCTTTCTGGGTTGATCTTGTGTATTAGATACTAATACAGCGGCGATCGGGCGAACGCAACAGCTTGCAGGCATTTTACTATTGATAAAATACGTTATCAATAGTTATGGTCGGTCGCTACGCGACCATCTTCCGACACCTGGCCAAAGTGCAACGGATGCGTTTTGGTGTCGCGTGAGCTACAAGGTGGCTCATATATTTGGATGATCAAACCATGCCCGCGAATGCGGTTGTGATCCATGACAGAATCTGGCTAGGGTTATGATGTGCGTGACGTGCCGACGAGACCAGCCAAGCCGGCCTGATTAGATTGAGCAAGCTACCGGAAATCGTGCCATGAGTCTGATCTTCATCAGCCATTCCAGCTACGACAACGCGGCAGCAGAAGCGATGCGTGACTGGCTGGTGACGCAAGGCTGGGGCGAGGTGTTTCTCGACCTCGATCCGTCCGCTGGCCTGGCGCCCGGGCAACACTGGCGGGAGGAGTTGCGCAAGGCAGGGGAGCGTTGTTCGGCGGTGGTCGTACTCATCTCACCGAAGTGGGCGGCCTCGCACTGGTGCGTGACCGAGTTCCTTTTCGCACAGCAACTCGGCAAGGAGATCTTCCCTGTCCTGATCGACGCTTGCCCGTTCGGGGACCTGCCCATCGAGTTGACCGCGACCTACCAGTGCGCCGACATCTCGACGCCCGCCAAGCGGGACGAGGGGCACGAACGCTTGCGCATCGGCTTGCAACGCGCAGGACTTCATCCGGGCTCCTTTCCCTGGCCACCCAGGGACGAGCCAAACCGCCCGCTCTTTCGCGGCCGGCTCTTTCGCGGCCTGCGCGTGCTCGAAGAAGCCGATGCCGCCATCTTCTTCGGCCGCGACACGCAGATCACCAAGGCGCTCGACAGCATTCGTCGCCTGCGTGACGGCGCGCCGGAGCGCATGTTGGTCATCCTCGGTGCGTCGGGCGCCGGCAAGTCGAGCTTCCTGCGCGCCGGGCTGCTGGCACGCCTGCAGCGCGACAGCGAGCGCTTTCTGGTGCTGCCAAGCCTGCGCCCTGGCAGGGCAGCTCTGACTGGCCCGACCGGGCTGCGGCGCGCGCTCGGCCTCAAAGGGCCGCTCGACGGGCCGACCATCGCCGCGCACCTCACCGCACTGCGCGCGTCGATCGTCGAACACCTGCGCCAGCATACCGTGCAAGGTACTGAAGGTGCGGCACCGCCCACCGTGCTGTTGCCGATTGACCAGGCCGAGGAACTCTTCGTCGCCGGTGACGAAGAGGCTACTGCCGTCGTCGGGCTGATCGTCGAAACCCTGGCCGCCGATCCGAACCTGCTGCTGCTACTCACCATCCGCTCCGACAGCTTCGGCATCCTGCAGGGCGACGCCCGCCTGTCTGCCATTCCGCGCCTGCCCTTCGACCTGCCACGGCTGCCGGCGGCAGCCTTCAAGGAGATCATCGAAGGGCCGACGCGGCTTCCCGGCGCAGGCATCAGCATCGATGCCGAGCTCAGCGAACAACTGATTGCCGACTTCGACGGCGCCGACGCGCTGCCCTTGCTCGCCTTCACCCTCGAGCGACTGGTTAAGGACCATAGCGAGGATGGGCAGCTCAAAAAGCACGAGTACGTGGATGGAATGAAGGGCGTCGGCGGCGCGATCCGCAAGGCCGTCGAGGACGCTTTCGCCAAGGCGGCGGAGATGCCGGGCCTGCCGCAGGCGCGCGCAGCGCTCGACGCGCTCGCAAAGCGCAGCTTCGTCCCGGGCCTTGTGCGCATCGACGATGCCGCGGCCGCCCCGAAGCGCCGCTTGGCACTGCGCAGCCAACTGCCGCAAGAAGCCTTGCCGCTGATCGACTGCCTCGCCGATCAGCGCCTGCTGGTCACCGACACGACCGGCAGCGAACGCACCGTCGAGGTCTCGCACGAGGCCGTCCTGCGCCACTGGCATGAGCTTGCACGCTGGATCGCCGAGCGGCGCGACGACCTCAGCCTGCTCGAGCGCGTAACGGCGGCGGCAGCCGAATGGCGTGATGCGCAAGATGCTTCCCGGGCCGACACCCTCGTCCACCGCGGCGAGCGCCTGCGAGCAGCCGAGCAACTCCGGCTTTGGGCAGACCTGGGCTGGAAAGAGGGCGACTACCGGATCGCCTACCTCGACGCTTGTCGGGAGGCGGAGACACGCGCGGACGCCGCGGAGGCTGAGCAGCGCCGACGACAGCGCCGACTCCTGCGCTGGATCGGCGGACTGGTCGCTGCTGCTGCAGCGGTCACTGCGCTTGGTGCCGCTTTGGTCGTCACCGGACAGCGCAACCTTGGCCGCGGGCACTCCTTGACACTCGCGCGCACGGCCGAGCGCGTTCTGGCAGAAGGCGACTTTGTGGGCGCGCTGCGGCTGTCGATCCTCGCTGCTCGCGAGAACGGGCTAATGCCGGCGAGCCCCGAGGCCAGGGCAGCGCTTTCCTCGGCCGCTCAGACGAACAAACTTAGATGGGAACTCCGGGGGCATGGCGGTCCGGTCTCTGGCGCGCTTTTCTCGGCGGACGAAAGCCGCATCCTCACCTGGAGTGACGACAAGACCGCGCG
>JEMX01000043.1:8379-8681 GCA_000585055.1 Candidatus Accumulibacter appositus | reverse complement strand
CGCGCGGCTGTGGAACGTCGCGACCGGCGCGCAGATCGGCCCGGCGCTCACGCACCAGGGTTCGGTCCGGGGCGCTCTTTTCTCGGCGGACGAAAGCCGCATCCTCACCTGGAATGACGACAAGACCGCGCGGCTGTGGAACGCCGCGACCGGCGCGCAGATCGGCCCGGCGCTCACGCACCAGGGTTGGGTCCGGGGCGCGCTTTTCTCGGCGGACGAAAGCCGCATCCTTACCTGGAGTGACGACAAGACCGCGCGGCTGTGGAACGCCGCGACCGGCGCGCAGATCGGCCCGGCGCTCA
>JEMX01000043.1:3659-8352 GCA_000585055.1 Candidatus Accumulibacter appositus | reverse complement strand
ACAAGACCGCGCGGCTGTGGAACGCCGCGACCGGCGCGCAGATCGGCCCGGCGCTCACGCACGAGGGTTCGGTCCGGGGCGCGCTTTTCTCGGCGGACGAAAGCCGCATCCTCACCTGGAGTGACGACAAGACCGCGCGGCTGTGGAATGTCCAATGGGCGATGCGCGATGTACGTCGACCGGATTTTCTTCAGGACCTGTGCAGGAAACAGCTTGTCGGTGCCTCTGTCCTGGCGCAGCCCCCAGGGCCACAGGTGCTACTGGGCGTTCGCCATATCGACGAGCGCGATACGCGCGCAGCGCCCATTCTCCGCGGTCGCGAGGGCGAGGACGTCTGCGCCCCACCACCGACGACCTGGGAGACGCTACGGTCGCTTCTGCGTTTGACGTTTCAGTAGAGTACGCGGCGAGCGCGATAGCACACGCTGTGGCAAAGCCTGCCTTGACCGGCCGGTTTCTTGTCGGTGCAAGCAAGCCGGTCAAGGCTGTTGCGACCGCTCTATCGGACAAACGCGTGGATTGCTTCCCACAACGGTCCGTCACGCGTGCCACAGGGCAGCCAGGTTTGCTGCAATCGAATCGCTGATCAGGATCAGCGAGATGGTCGTTCATGGCTCTCTGCCCGCAGGCAAACCAAACAAGCGTCATCGCAGCGAACTTGCGACAACGCCATGCCTATTACCCCACCTTCACCGCCCTGCGTAGCCGCTGCTCCCGCTTCTCAACCTGCTGCGGTAGCTCGACACCGTGCGCCTGATGCCGCTCGATCACGTCATCGACCACCGAACAAACCTGCCGCTCAATGCCTTCCCGCCCCAGCACGCTCTTGGTAGCCAGGTCGTTGAAGTCGGTAAAGCCTTTCGGGCTCTCGGCTTGCTCGCCAGGCGCGAAGATCGGTAGCAGGGCTTTGCCGCCAACCGCCTTGGCCGCTTCCTCGGCCTTGCTGCGGCCGGGGTTTATTCCCTGGGTGGCTTCGAGGTGCCGATCGTCGTCGCCGGCGATCAGGATAGGCTTGTCCGGGAACTTCGCATGCAAGGCCTTGGCGACGGGGAGCAGGTTGCCCGAGTCGAAGGCGGCGACAGTCGCGAAACCCAGCGTCTGCTGAAGGCTGCTGGCCGTCGCGTAGCCTTCGCCAATGACCAGGGCAGGGGCCTTGGCCAGGGCGTCCAGGCCGCCGATGGCGTGGAAGCAGCCTTCCTTGCGGCTGTCCTTGGCGAAGCGCTTGGTGCCGTCCTCCTGGATGTACTGCATCGTCCATTGCTTGCCGTCGGTATCGGTCGCCGGGATGTAGGTTTCCCGGCCTTCCTTGTCCGTGAAAACACCAGCCTGCGGCTCGATTCCCTTGGTTTGCATGTAAGTGGTCGGTGCGATAACCGGCAGCAGGTGCGCCATCTGCTTGGCCACCCGCTGCGCCGTCTGCTCTTGCAGCCGCTCCTGCTCGGCAGCGCGCGCTTGCAGCTTGTCGGCCGCTTCGGCCTGTAGCCGGGCTTTCTGCTCGGGGTCGAGCGCGTAGCCCTTCGACTTCCACTTCATGTCGACGCCCGTCTTGTTGTTCTTCACGTAGCCGGCCGGGTGGCCGTCCAGGTGGCCAACGTAGAAGCCCGAACCGGCTTTCTCGCTAAGCTTCTCGCCTTCGACGCTGATGCGGTGTTTCTTGCCGTCCATCATGGGATGCTCGCCGTTCACGACGCAGCCGATCGAGCGCAAAGCCTCGGCGAACTCGTCTCGCGGCGACATCGCCGGCCCTTGCTGGCCTGCGACGTTTTCCGGCAACCAGCGTTGCAGCCGGCTCTTGTCGGCCTTCGCGCCGGCAAACCAGGATTTCGCGGCCTTGTCCCACAACGCGCCGGCGGCCTTGGCGGCGGCGCGTTCGCCATAGGGCACGGCGAGATACTGGCGCTCCTGGGTCCGTTGCTTCTCGGGCTGGGTCGGACGTTCTGGAGCCGCGGCGGTATCGGCGTTCCGTGCCCATTGAGCGAAGGGAGCAATGTCCTTGATGCCTGCCGGAAGAAACCAGGATTGTTCCTGACGATCCCAACGCGCACCCAGAGCCTT
The DNA here is from genome assembly GCA_000585055.1 of Candidatus Accumulibacter appositus. GTDB lineage: Bacteria > Pseudomonadota > Gammaproteobacteria > Burkholderiales > Rhodocyclaceae > Accumulibacter > Accumulibacter appositus. Next base: position 6,297 of record JEMX01000043.1, on the reverse strand, counting down.
CGCCTCGTCTTTCTGGTGGTACGGCACATCGAGATAGGTTTTTTTCGCCTGGTCGGCGTCGTTCACCGTCGGCGTCGGCGGCTTCTCGCTCTCGATCTGAGCGACGCGCCTTTGGATATCGGCGTCATTGAGCACGACGGCCAGGTCGGCCGACTTGCGTGCCTCTCTCGCAACGGCAATCTGCTCGTCGGTGCTGTCGGGATCCTGGCGAACCCGTTCTTCCTCGAGTCGCGCCAGTTCGGCCGCCTGTTCGTGCGCGTTGGCTTCGCTCTGCGTCAAGGTCTGCATGGCTGCCTCCTGGTTTTCGCTGCCGGAAATCACCGGCGCGATCGGTTCCTGGCTTTGCTCGGTGCTCTGTTCCTGAACCTGCTTTTGCTCCAGGGCCAGCACATAGGCGTGAATCTTCTCGGCGTCGGCGGCAGCGCGAAAAACTTCGAGCGGATCGTCTTTCAGAACCTTGATCCACGTCCCGACATAGGCCGCGTGCTGGCCGGGATCGTGGCCGATTCCAAGCTCATCGCCCATGATCATGCTGGCAATTTCCGCCCGCAGCTCTTCCTTGGCATAGGCCTCGCTCCCGAAAGGATGCTCCAGGTCACGAGCTAGCCGTGACGGGTGGCCTGTCCAGTGTCCCAGTTCGTGCAGCGCTGTCGCATAGTAAGTGTCGGCGCTGGGAAACTGACCCTTTTCGGGGAGATGGATGCTGTCGGATCCCGGCCGGTAGAAGGCCCGGTTTTGCGGGCCGTGCTGGATCAGCGCACCAGAGGCATGCAGGATGTGTTCAACGCGTTCGAGGGCATTCCATTCCTGCTCCTTGCGCGGCTGCAGCGGTGGCAGGCCGTCGATCTGCTCGGCATTGAACACGGTGGCAAAAAACACCCTGGGCCGCTCCAGACGAACATCATCTTTCACCGGCTTGCCCTGGGCGTCGAGAACAGGCTTGCCGGCCTCGTCGGTCTTGGCCTGTTCTTCGCTGAATTTCCAATACTGGATCGGCGTCCCTTTCTCGCCCTTGCGCACCTGCGCGCCGGCAGCCGCCGCCTGCTTGTAGGTCATCCAGCGTTGATCGGTGCGACCCTGGCCCAGCAACTGAATGGCGTTGATGCCGCGATAGCGCTTGCCGGTGGTCGGGTTGAGCGGGATGAAGGAACCAGGTTCGCCCGGATGCCATGGTCTTTGCCAGGGCGCGGTGCCTTGTTTCAATTGCTCGATCAGTTGCTCGGCAACCTGTTCGTGAAATGCTTTCTTGGTCTCGGCCATCGTCCTTACCCCTTCGCCTCGGTGGTGGCGGCAGGCGCCGTGGCATCGACCAGGTCGATATCGCTCTCGACGGCGTCCTGTTCGCTCAGGGCGTCCTCCACGAAAGCACCGGCCTGTTCGGCTTCTTCGGGATCGAACTCGGCTTGATAGCCAGGAGTCATCGCGTCGGCGAGCTTCTCGTGCAGCACGGCGGCGGCGTTGGCCGTATCGGTGGCAGCACTGTCATTGGCAGCCTCCGCGGTGGGCAGAACGGTGTTCCGGGTAGTCATGGTCTCTACTCCTTGGATTTTCTGTAGGCGGATCGGGTCTTGGTCAGGCCGGGCTTTCCTGCGATGAACAAGCTCATGAATTCCTCCTCACCACGTAAAAACGGGGCGGATGACGCCCTTGATTTGCGAACGATCGATCGGGCCGAAGTAACGGCCATCGAAGGAGATGCCGCTGACGTCCGACATCAACAGCAGTTCGGAACCGCTCAGCGTGAAGCGCTCCGCCTGAAAGCGCGGCAGGGGCCGGCCAGCCGAATCGGCCTCGATCGGGGCGCTCAATGGCAGCAATTCGCCATTCACACGCACGCCTTCGGCGGTGATGGTGACGGCGTCGTTTTTAGCGGCTAAAACGCGCTTCATCATGTAGCCGTACTCGCCGGGGCAGAAGCCGGCGCCGATGTAACCCCTTGCCTTGGCCTCATCGAAGACCCCGACTTGCGGCGGGCAGAAGATGACGTAAGCGCCTTTGACGACAGGATCGCTGCTCAGCCAGTACACGCCGACGGGAATACTCCGGGTGCTGTTGATGCGTGCGCCGCTTGCGTAGGCCATTGCGCCCAGCAGCAGGAGGGAAACGCCGGCAACGGCAGTCGCCACGCTGACGCGCTTGAGAAAGCACTTCATATCGTGATGGCTTCTGCTGCCGGCACCGCGTGCACGTGCAGCAGCTTGTCGCTGTTCTGCGGTGCCGGGATCGCGGCGCGGGCCTGGAACACCGGATCCTTGAAGTAGAGCGGTTGCTTGCCGTAGATGGGTTGCTTGCCGTAGATGGCCGGATAGCCGGCCACGTACACCACCATGTCGCCGGCTTCGTCGATGTCGCCGCTGGCGTTCTTGATCGCGCCGGGCATGCGCAGGCACTCATCGGGAGTGAGCAAGGGCCGCTGCACCTCCTGGATGGTGCGCGAAACCTGGCCAAGCAAGGCACTCGTGCGGCGGCCACTGGTGGTGACTTGCTCCTTGGCAACGGTGGTTTGCCCGGTCAGCTTCGAAAGGTGCTCGGCGGTCTCTACCCGGTTCGGCGGGTAGGCGGTTTGAACGTGGCAATTGGAGGTGATGCTTTCGTCGTGCCCGTAGCCGGTTTCGCGGCTCTTGAGCTGGTTGATGTC
>JEMX01000043.1:3103-3497 GCA_000585055.1 Candidatus Accumulibacter appositus | reverse complement strand
ATCTTGTCGGCCAGCAGGCGCACGATCATGTTCACCATGATGCGCACCAGGGACCTCAAGCGCGCCTTGTCGTTGGGCTGGGTGACGATGTACAGGCTGACCGGCTGGTCGTGGTGCATCAAGTCGCGGATATTGAATTCGGATCGGCTGATGTTGCGGGCGACGATGGGATCTCGGTACAGGGCCAGGTACGACTTGGCGGTGGACAGTACCGAGCCGGCTTCTTCGTCGGGGCGATCCATCATGTCGCGAGCGGCCGATCCGACGGCCGGATGGTTCTCGCCGTCAATGTGGCCGTAGGTGCGCATTTCCATCCATAGCTCGGCGATGTCCCGGTCGGGATCGGCCAGCAGGGCATCGACGGCCGGCAGGGTCGCCGCCGTTCCCTCGTTCC
>JEMX01000043.1:0-3085 GCA_000585055.1 Candidatus Accumulibacter appositus | reverse complement strand
TTGTAGAGCGCATGCAGGATCACGCCGACAAGCAATGCCTGGCCGGTTTTCTGCCAGTGCGATTCAAGTCCCTTGCCGTCCGGATCGACGATCAGGGTCGCCAGGTTCTGCACGTCGCCGACCTCGTTTTCGGTACCCGTGCGGATTTCGTCCAGCGGGTTCCAGCAAACACTGCCGTTCGCGGAGGCTGGCTCGAAGCGCAGCACCTTGTTGTGCGCGTGCTGCTTGCGCCAACCGGCGGTCAGTGACCAGAGCTCGCCTTTGAGGTCGGTGATGACGGCGCTCTCGCCCCAGGAAAGGAGGGTCGGCATGACCAGGCCAACACCCTTGCCGGAACGAGTCGGGGCGTAGCACAGGACATGCTCCGGGCCGTTGTGGCGCAGGTAACGCTGCTTGCCCTGCTTGTCCAGCCAAGCGCCGACATAGACGCCAGCGCTTGTGGGCAGCGCCTTCCCGGTGAGGAGCTGCCAGAAGCTACGCGGCCGCGGCAACAGCCCGGAAGCCTCGATATCCTTCACGTTCGCCCAGCGTGCTGAACCATGCAGGTACGGGTTGAGCTTGGCCGAGTTCGCCAGAACCATCTTGGTCACAGCCAGGCCGAGCAGGCCCGCAGCACTGACGGTCATGCCGATACCGCCGGCGCGCATGATGGCGTCCGGATACTGGCCGTACCACGTACCGACCCAGCCCAGGATCGACCACGGCGCATACACGTGGTTGAGGTGAGGACCAAGTACCGCCTGGTACTGGAAATCGTACGCAAAGAACTGGGTGGCGGACTGCAGGCCCGCGACCAGCGACATAACACCCAAGGCTGGGATGATCTTGTCGGCCTTCGGTTTCGGTGCGCGTACCTGCGGACCGACGGCGTTGTTGAATTTGTCTTTCACCTGCTCCGCCCTTTTGTCTTGGTTGAACCCGGCTGGGTGACGGTGACGGCATCACCGACGGCCACGCGCTTCTGGCGTTGTGCGGACGCTTCGTCAGTCGGCAGCCCCGGAATTTCCTCGCCGCGTTTCAGCAAGGCCGGCGATTGACCCTCGCCCTGGCAGGTGCCGGCGGAAGTCTCCGCCCCGCTTTTGTGATCAGTATATCGTATGTTGTTCTTTATATCGAAATGCAAAGAACGCCCCTGGTCACGCTTCTCGATGTGCTTCCCGGTCGCCGACACGGCGGGCGAAGCCACTCCTGCCCGGGAAACATCCGGTCGCGGCCCGTTATCCACCAGCTCTTCCTGTTGCTCCTGGCGATCACGCCCCCCGGTGTTTGCTTCGCTCAAAAGCGCTTGTCGACGCCGCTCAAGGACGACATCTTCAAACGTGAGGGCAAGGTTTCCGATCGCCGCTGCGCCGGCGACCTGTTCCTTGAATTCGGCGCTACCGTTGACCGTGATGCGGTCCCCGTATCGCTCCATCGCCATGCGCAAGGCAGCCTGCAGGCCGTCCTGGGTAACTCCCCGAGAGACCTTTAGCTTCTCGCCATCGTCCCTGACCGCCGACGAACCAACCCGGTAGATGATCGTTCCCGTCTTGGTGACGCTGTCCTGCCGGGCCCGTGCCTCATGGTCCTGGCCAGCCTGCTGGCCACCCGTGGCTGCCAGCGTGTTTCCCTTGAGACCCTGCGCAGCATCGCGTGCGCGCAGGGTAGCCAGCGCCTCGCGATCTCCGTCGGTGGCCTTGCGACGCAACCAGTCGGCCCACGTCTGGCGCTGGCACTTCTCGTGAATGACTTGCCGATCCCTGAGGTACTGCTTGTTGATCTTCTCGATTTCGTCCCTGAGCGTCTTGCTTGCGAGTGCATAAAGCACCTTGCGGCTAACACCCGGGTCACCCAACAGCTTGATGGCGGCGCGTTTCAGGCGACCGGCCCGCTTGGCGGCTTCAATCAGGCGATTCTTCCGGTCACGCGCCTGCGCCCACGCAAGCGAACGCGAAGCGCCGATGTCCTGCTGCTCGGCCTTATACCTGGCGTACAACTCAACCGTATCGACGCGCGTTCGAACCGGGCGCGGCTCGTACTGCCGCGCCGGCTTCGCCGCCTGATCGGCCGTCCACTCCGCTGAAGCTTCGAAAGGACCAAGTCGACCTTCGAGCTTGCCCTTCGACAACTCACGGGCAACGGAACTCGCCTTGACCACCGTTCCCGACTGGTCGGCAATGATCAAGCCGTTGCCGCGAGCCCGCAGTTCCAGGCCGTTGTCCCGCATTACTTCATGCAGGTCTGCCCAGGACTGCGCGGTCTGGATCTCCTTCAGGCATTCGCGCTGGATCCAGCCAAGCAGGCTTTCGACGCCTGCATGACGTTCCATGTCGGCAGCGCGGTTCTCCGCGCCACGCTTCTGCGCCTGGTGGTTGTCGCGCTCCAGGCCGTAGTCGAGTTCCAGCCGTTCGCAAAGCTCGCCCAAGGTCTTGTGGTCGTTGTAGGGCGTGTGAATCGAATAGCGGGTGGGGTGAATCTTGTTGATGGCGATATGGATGTGCAGGTTGTCGGTGTCGTGGTGAACGGCACTGACACGCTGATGATCGCCGTAGCCGAGTCCTTCGCAAATGCGCGCCTCGATAGCCTTCAAGGTAGCTTCGTCGGGCTCGTCGGCGCGAAAGCTGACAATCAGGTGGTAGGTCTTGTCCGACTCGGCACGGGTGTTCTGGACCTGAGTGTTGATGACCTCGATGATGGCGGCGTCCGGGCGGTCTGATTGGCAATTCGTGACCGTCACGTCGCCAACGCGCTCGGCCTTCTGCTGCGCGTTGGTGATGTACTTCACCAGTTCGGCGAAGTCGCTCTTCTTGACCGACTTCATGGGCACTTGTTTGGCGATCATGTCTGCCCTCCCTGCGTTTTAGCCGCTAAAATTTTCTCAGTCAGCCCTGGGCCTGACCACCGTCCCCATGACGTGAATCATCTGGTCCTGCGTGGACTCGATTTGAGCGAGCACCGCCCGGATGGTGGCCTCGCCAACCGAAGCCAAACGAGCGTCGTCGGTCAGCCAGAGCTTGAGCAGGCCGCCGAGTCGGCCGAGGTCACCATTGATCCTCGCCAGCTCTTCCACCTGCTTGTTGTCCACGATGCCGCGCACCTGGTAGCC
>JEMX01000042.1:52652-53001 GCA_000585055.1 Candidatus Accumulibacter appositus | reverse complement strand
CGTCTTCGAGCAGGCCACCGACCCGCTTCTCCATCCACGCCAGCAGTTCTGGCGAGGGGTCGAAAGCGGCAAGTTCGGTGGCGAAATCCATGATGGATTATACCAAACGGATGGCTATGAATGTAGGCAAGTGACCGTTTTTGCATGACTTTTTTCGGAAACCTGCGGGCTGCTAGACCTGCCAATGCGCCGGTGCGGGAGCGTCGCGCCGTTGCCAGTCGACACCGGCGATCAGCCACTGCCATTGTCCCGGCGTCAGCGCGAATACCCGGTCGCCAGCCTGGGGCCAGGTGAAGCTTCCCCGATGCAGCCGCCGTTGCGATAGCCAGACGCCGGTGCCGTCCCAGAT
>JEMX01000042.1:52212-52545 GCA_000585055.1 Candidatus Accumulibacter appositus | reverse complement strand
GCGGACAGGCCGTCAATTCCCAGACGCATGTCCACCGCTTCGATCGCCAGCCAGATACCTGCCGACGGCGGGCTGAGCGGTGCGGGCGCGATCATGAGCGTCCTCCGCAAAGCTCTGCCAGCCAGACGGCGGGAGGCAGACCCGCAAATTCAAGGCGCCAGCCGTTGGCGAGGGTGAGCGACAGGCTCGGCAGCGAAGCTGCCTCCTCCGGAATCCGTACCGCGGGAACCAGTGTCAGCGAAGCGCTTCCTTCCTGCGCGTTCGTCCCTCTTGCCAGGCGCAGGTGCCAGTAACTCAGCGAATGCTTCTTTAGCCCGTGCCGGTCACAGTACG
>JEMX01000042.1:9710-52185 GCA_000585055.1 Candidatus Accumulibacter appositus | reverse complement strand
CCCCGCTCGCGCGCCAGGCGCCCACATGCCCTTGCCAGTACCTTTCCCGCTCTGCATCTTTGTCCATTTTTGCCTCCCCTCGAAAACATTGAGGTTGAAGTAGATCGAGGCCGAGTTACAGATGGGCGGGCTGGACGCTTACGGTGCTCCATTCAGGCCGCCTCGTCGTTGACAATCAGCGACGCAATGCTCGGTCGATCGGGCTCGTCCCAGCGGACATACCGATTGAAGAAAGTCAGTACCCGCGGCCGCATCCACTCTGCGCGCAGCTTCAGGAAAGCGACGCGGTCGCCGTCGTCGAGGGACTGTCGCGCTTCTTCGCTAATGCCATGCGACAGCAGGAGGCGGGAATCAGTGATGCCGGTCAGCAAGCGGCGTAGCCCCCCCGGGTGCGGCGGATGGAAGATCCGGTTTGCAGCCGATTGCAGGTAGTGGTCATTTTCGCCACGATGCACTGGAAAAACCGGCAACAGCGGTGACGAGGCGTGAACCGACGTTACTCGGTGTATCAGTTGCCCTGCGGCCAGCCGGTCACCCGTCAACAGGTTGCGTGGTTCGAGGCTGAGCACTGCCAGGGCCAGCAGCTTGCTGGCCGCGAAGCGGAAATTAAAGCGATCGGCAAGGTCGGGTACAAGCAATAGCTCTTCCTTGACCATCTCCAACATGCCATCCACGGACCCTTCCTCGCTATCCGCGAGGATTCGGGCCAAGACCTTGCGCGTCGACACCGTGTCGCCCTGATGAGCGCCGTTGAGCGCGCCACGCCAGATCCAGCGGGCCAGCAATTCGCGCGATCGAGGCGAAGGGTGGGGATGAAGCTGGAAAAACCTGCCAAGGGTAACGAAGGCCTGCTTGTACGGCAGCAGGTCGTAATGCGGGATACCTGCATCGTTCCTCAGGAACAGGATGACCTAGCTTGCGGTGGCAGCCGTCCTCTGGTAAGCCTCCTCCGCTTCTGCGTCAGCCAAGCGTAGCGATTCGCTGCGCGTGCTTTCCATGACCGGTAACCCCTGTAGAACGCGAAGCAAGCGGTGAAGAATTCGTTCTTCGATTCGCCCGAACGCCAGCTTTTCCAACTCGGACGAAATCTCGGACATCGTGGATGGCCGGCTCTGAAAGCGTGACCCATTAAGTGCGTCGAATACGTCTGAAAGGTTCAGCGGCTTGCCGGCCGAATTGATCCGACTGAAGATGTCGCGCAGGATGGCTTGGTCGTCACTGCGGACAATATAGGCGGGAATCTCGTATTCGCGTATGCGCCGTCCTAACTGAATTGCCGTGTCACGCCTTTGCCGACTGCTCGGGTCGGCGGTGTGGACGAACAACCATTGCATCAGTTTTTCTGCATCGAGCACGACGGTCATTGGCAGCCAGCGCGAGGGGTCGGTGCCACGTTTGGAGGTGGCAGCAGGAATAACGAAGTCGGCGCTGTCGAGGTCAAAGTACAGAGCAAACGCATCCTTGTCCGGGTCGGCAGCGAGCAATATGCGGGCTAGCGAGACGATTCGCTGCTGGCCATCGACCACCCATAGCGCATTCTCCATCTGGGGAGCGGGCATGGTGAGCGACCCGATACGGCCTTCGCCAGCCGGCGCCGCTGTTTCCCAGAGAAGTAGCGTTCCTACGGGGTAACCCCGATAAAGGCTTTCCAGCAGCAGCTTGGCATCCATGCGGTCCCACTTGAGGCCCCGCTGGAAGCTCGGAATGCGAACCCCCCCGCGTGCGACCACGTCAAGCAGATCCTGGATGCTGATGGTCCGCGCCTCCGGGCGTCTGTTGAGTAGCGTGGTGGTGATGCGGTTGGCGGCGGTCATCATGGGTGTCGTGGTTGCCAGGTGCAGACGATTGTTTCACATGCCCCGTATTCGAGCACGTCGTGAGTTCTGGAGCGCGGCATTTCCAGATCCAAGCGAACAAGAGCACTTCGACGAGCGCGCCGCAATCATGGAGTTCGACGGAAACCTCTCGCGAGTTGTCTCAGAAGAACGGGCGCGCGAAGAGATAGCTCGAGGGAATTCCCGCCATTCGAAATGTCGGCTAGGCACCGCCAGTGTGCTGTCGTGAAACTCAAGCCGTTCTCCAGTCCCTGAAGATCGTCTGAGCCTTCGAGCCAAGCGACCCCTCGAACAGTACGCCTGCTCATTGGGCGACGAGAATCTTCCGTAGCCGTGCCCAGCTTTCGTCAGGTAGCGTTTGGAGAATCTTCACCAGCTTGCTGTCGCCGCTCCGGAGGATCAGATTCCGCACTGCGGGGGCAATCTCTTCGGCCACCAGCACCTCGTTCTCGTCGATGTCCATCCCGCGCACGATGGCCCCGGCGCGCAGGGCTTCATCCAGCGTCAGCGTGAAATTCTGCGCGAAGCTATCGCCGCAGGCGTGGCAGGCGGTTGCCGTTACCGGGTTCAGCGCTCCGCAACCGCCGCAGGGCTTGAGCCGCTGCGGCCCGACCGGAAATTCGTGGCCACATTCGGCACAGGAACGCTCGCCGAGCGCGCATTCCCGAGCACAGGCAGGACAGCGTTTGCTCTTCGGCTCGCCGGACGGAACGCGGGCAGCGAGCGACATGTCGTTTTCGACCCGCCGAGTAAAGACTTCGAAGGTCTCGAACGACGGCATCAGCACATAGGCTCGCGTATCGTCGTCATGTCCGGCAGTGCGCACGACACGCCCGATGGCCGCTATCGCGCTTTTTATAGACTGCAACATCTGCCCGCCGGGCAGCCTCATGCCAAGCGATTGACTTCGGGCAGCTCAGCCTTACAATCCCCACAGAGACCGCCATCGCTGCGGTGCAGTCCAATAAGGTTTATCTGCCACGACCCGCCAGCGGCTGGCGCAGAATTCTGTTGCAGCTGCGGCTGGTCATCTTCGTTTATCGAGCGCGAGCTTCTGGGCATCATCGCGAGCATTAAAACCTAGCATGGCGCTTAGGGCCTCGACACTCGGTCGTCGGTGACTGTCGGCAGCTCAAGATGGATGAAGGCAGCTACAACGACAACCGCCCACCTGAACAGCCAATCCAGATGGTTTTTGACTTCACCTACGACCTTGCAGAACTTGCATTGCCCGCATCACGAGAGGGACCAAAACGCCAAATACTCTGCTCGATTGGGGGGTCAACAAGGCCCAGGTACCACGCGGCGGGGCGCAGCGTATTGTTGAATCGTGCACACTTTGCAACTAAACCTTAGTTGATCTTACGACAACCTGAGCCCATAATTCGATGTCCAAGAAAGACAAGTTGCTGCTGAGGTTGATAGGCCCACCGGCTCCCAAAGATTTCCCGTGGAGTGATTTGCTTACTGTGATGGGGCATTGTGGGTTTGTCCACCGCTGCAGCGGTGGTTCGCACTTCACCTTCGAGCACCACAGCGGGTTCCGTTTCACGGTGTCAAGAACGCACCCTGGCGGGATCCTCAAGGCGTACCAAGTGAGAGACGTGCTAGAAGCGCTGACGATGGTCGGCGCACTGAATGGAGAGGAAAGAAATGGCTGATGCAACGTTGCGACACAAGGACTATCGAGGTTCCGTTGAGGTCAGCATTGAGGACGGCTGCCTGCACGGCAGAATTCTTTTCATCGACGACATGGTGACTTACGAAGGCGAAACCGTTCCCGAGTTGCAGGCGAGCTTTGCCGCCAGTGTTGAACGCTACCTTGCCGACTGTGAGGCTTGCGGCAAATCGCCAAACCGTCCCTGCAGCGGGACGTTCCAAGTTCGCATCGGACCTGAATTGCACCGGAGCGCAGCTCAAGCGGCTGCTAGCCAGAGCATCGGTCTCAACGAGCTGGCAACGAGGGCAATTCGTCGTTACGTGGCGAACCATTCCGTTATCGACGTTAACCATCATCATGCCCTCACGATCACCGTCCAGGCCGACGACAGAAGCTTGACGAAAACTTGGACTGCCGAATCACGAACTCCTACGGAATGGACGACACTGTCGGCAGCAGTGCACTGAAATGACAGCCTCCACCGCACCCCTGCAGAACCTCAAGCAGTCCGAATTGCTAGAGTTGCTGATTCGCCACTTCGGCGTCCACGAAGGCGTCTACGCGCTTTCCGTCGACTTTCAGATAGCAGTTGGCGGAATTGGCCCGGCGCCAGAGCAGATTCTTCCCGGTGTGATGGTTGGCGTCGCGGGGATCGGCATCGTTGCTGTTGATGTTCCGGGACCGAACACCCAGGATGCTGCCAAGTGCAACCCGCCACCGCGAACGAGCCCGCGTCGAAGGGCGAAAGCTCCGAAAGACTAGCGAAACAACGGATCAGTCTACGCAAATGAGAGAAAACATTCGATTCGCGAGGCTGAGCATGCACAGACCCGGCCGCGCGCCGGGTTTTTCTTTGGTGCGACGGATGCGTATTGACCAAATCCGGCCACATGGTGGCCACACAAGTGCCAGACAACAAAAAGCCCGATCGTGTGAATCGGGCTAAGTGTTTGATTCCTGGCGGAGAGGGAGGGATTCGAACCCTCGGTAGGCTCACACCTACGCCTGATTTCGAGTCAGGTACATTCGGCCACTCTGCCACCTCTCCGACGGGGCGCAATGTTAGCACAAGAAGCGCCGGATGATGCGCCGGCGGCGATATTCTTGCGTACTGCCAGAGGCGCGCTGTCGGCTCGCGCCGTTTGCTTTGTTCAGGTGGCGCCGATGCGCTCCAGCCCGCCCATGTAGGGGCGCAGAACAGCCGGGACGCTGATGCTGCCATCGGCGTGCTGGAAGTTCTCCATGATCGCCACCAGCGTCCGTCCGACGGCCAGACCGGAGCCGTTGAGGGTGTGCACCAGTTCGGTCCGGTTGCGCTCGTTGCGGTAGCGGGCTTGCATGCGGCGGGCCTGGAAGGCGCCGAAATTGGAGCACGAGGAGATCTCGCGATAGGCGTTCTGCGCCGGCAACCAGACTTCCAGATCGTAGGTCTTGGTCGCCGAGAAGCCCATGTCGCCGCTGCACAGGGTGACACGGCGGTACGGCAGTTCGAGCATTTCGAGGATCGTTTCGGCATGGCCGGTGAGTTCTTCGTGCGCCGCGAGCGAAGCTTCGGGAGCGACGATCTGTACCAGCTCGACCTTGTCGAACTGGTGCTGGCGGATCATGCCGCGCGTGTCGCGGCCGTAGGAGCCGGCTTCGGAGCGAAAACACGGCGTATGGCAGACCAGCTTGAGCGGCAGCGCCTCGGCGGCGAGGATCTCGCCACGGACGATATTGGTCACCGGCACTTCGGCGGTCGGGATCAGGTACAGCGGCTCGGCGTCGGCGCGCACGATCTTGAACAGGTCTTCCTCGAATTTCGGCAACTGCCCGGTGCCATGCAGGCTGGCGGCGTTGACCAGATACGGGGCGTACACCTCGGTGTAGCCATGCTCGACGGTATGCGTGTCGAGCATGAACTGGGCCAGCGCACGATGCAGGCGGGCCAATTGGCCGCGCATCAGGGAGAAACGTGTGCCGGCGATTTTCGCGGCGGTGGCGAAGTCGAGCTGAGCGAGCGCTTCGCCGAGGTCGACATGATCCTTGACGGCAAAGTCAAAGACGCGCGGCGCCCCCCAGCTCTTGACTTCGACATTGTCGGCTTCGGACTTGCCGGTCGGCACGCTGTCGTCCGGCAGGTTGGGCAGCACCGCCAGGAAGGCGTCGAGTTCCTTGAGCAACTCGCCGAGGCGAACTTCGTTGGCTTCCAGCTCGCTCTTCAAGGCGGCCACCTGGGCCATCACCGGCGCGGCGTCTTCACCACGGCCCTTGAGCATGCCGACCTGCTTGGAAAGGCTGTTGCGGCTGGCCTGCAGCTCCTGGGTGCGGGTCTGCAGTGTCTTGCGCTCGCTTTCGAGAGTCTGGAAAGCGGTCTTGTCGAGTACGAAGCCGCGCCTGGCCAGGCCTTCGGCAAGGGCATCGATGTCGCTGCGCAGGTGTTGGATGTCGAGCATGCTCAGTCCTCAGCTTGGCGGTCGCGTGTCGTGCGATCCGCCCTCTTCCGCTGCCCGCGCAGCTCGCCGGGATGGCTGCGCGCGAGCGGAAGGATGTGGTGGTCGGCCGGTCGGCCTAGTCCTTGGTTTCGTTCTTTTCTTGCCTTGCTTTCAGGTCGTTCGCGCGACGGTCGAGTTGGCGCAGCTGGGCCAGCTTTTCGCCGATCCTGATCTCGAGGCCGCGCTCGACCGGCCGATACCACTCGACGGCCGGCATGTCTGCCGGGAAGTAATTCTCGCCGGCAGCGTAGGCGTCGGCCTGATCGTGCGCGTAACGATAGTCCTTGCCGTAGCCGAGATTCTTCATCAAGCGCGTCGGCGCGTTGCGCAGATGAACCGGTACCGGCCGCGAGCCGTCGGCGGCGATGAAACTTCGCGCCGCATTATACGCCAGGTAGGCGGCGTTCGACTTGGCCGCCATCGCCAGGTAGAGCACCGCTTCGGCCAGCGCCAGCTCGCCTTCCAGGGAGCCGAGGCGCTCATAGGTCTCGGCGGCGTCGAGGGTGATGCGTGCGGCGCGCGGGTCGGCCAGGCCGATGTCTTCCCAGGCCATGCGCACGATGCGGCGCGCCAGGTAGCGCGGGTCGGCGCCGCCGTCGAGCATGCGGCAGAACCAGTACAGCGCGGCGTCGGGCGAGGAGCCGCGCACCGCCTTGTGCAGCGCCGAAATCTGGTCGTAGAAAGCGTCGCCCCCCTTGTCGAACCGACGCAGGCTCTGGGCGACGGTGGTGTCGACGAAAGCGCCATCGATGGTCGTCACGCCAGCGGTCGCGGCGGCGGTGGCAATCTGTTCGAGGTGGTTGAGCAGGCGGCGCGCGTCTCCGTCGGCGAGGCCGATCAGGCGTGCGCGGGCGTCTTCGTCGAAATCGCGATCGGGCAGTACCTGCGCGCGCGCACGTTCGAGCAGTTGCCCGATCTCCTCGGCGGAGAGTGGTTGCAGCACGTAGACGGCAGCGCGTGAAAGCAGCGCCGAGTTGACTTCGAAGGACGGGTTTTCGGTGGTCGCACCGACGAAGGTCAACAGCCCGCCCTCGACGTAAGGCAGGAAGGCATCCTGCTGCGCCTTGTTGAAACGATGCACTTCATCGACGAAGAGAATCGTGCGCCGCCCACTGCGGGCGCGCGTCAGCTCGGCGCGCGCGACCGCCTCACGGATTTCCTTGACCCCCGAGAACACCGCCGAAAGAGCGATGAAGTCGGCGTCGAAGGCATCGGCCATCAGCCGCGCCAGGGTCGTCTTGCCGACCCCGGGCGGGCCCCAGAGGATCATGCTGTGCAATTGCCCGGAGCGAAAGGCCATCTCCAGCGGCTTGCCGGCGGCGAGCAGATGCGCCTGTCCGATCACCTCGGAGAGGCTGCGCGGACGCAAACGCTCGGCCAGCGGCGCGTCGGAATGATGCTCGGTAAACAGATCGGTCATTTCTCTTTGCGGCCAATTACGGTGAAAGTCGCGCCAGCGACTGACGACTACTTCTGCCGCCGCGGGGTGAGGCGGGGAATTCAGGGAGCATGCGCCCTGCCCGGCGAAGGATTCCGGCGTGCAAGCCGGAATCCCCACTGCCAGAGAAAAGGGAACCGGTCATGCCGGTCATGCTTTGCGGCCTCGTCACGGGCCATGACCCTTAGCGGCTTGCGTCAGCGATGGCGGGCGCCGCTGCGAGCGACCAGCGCATGCTAGCAGTTTTTTCGTTTGCGCTCACCGCGCCTGGCGCTGCCCGGTAGCGCAGCGAAACCCCGCCCTGCGGCAGTACTGGCGCAGCGCATCACACTGCATCGCAGCGCGGATTGATCAATGCCGTGAAATCGCGCACGGACCAGGCGGTGAGCCAGCGGTATCTTTGCGCCATCGCCTTCATGACGCCGCAAGCGGGAAATAATTCGATGAGAAAACAGAAGATTCGCAGTGAGACCGACCGGCGCATGCGTGATATCGGTCCGCCCAAGAAAATGCCGGATCGCCGTCAAAAAGCGGAGCGCCGCCTGCCTGAGCTTACGGAAATGCCCTACGAGGAGTTCGAGGCGGAGCTTGCAGCACTGGGCAAACAGGCTTCTGCATTTCTACGAAGTTTTTCCAGTGGTCGATAAACGACACCACGTCGCTGGTGTCATGCTCGGAATCGCGTATCAGCGTGCTGCCAGGAGGTAGCAAGCGCATGGTGAGGGGCGAAGCTGGCCCCGCAGCAAGGCGAAAGTCGAGCATTTGGCCGGGTGCAATGCCCGGTCTTTTTTTTCCCGATTTGCTGCGGTGCAGTGTCAATAGATGACAATAGATGCCAATGGATCGGCGCCGTCTGCCGGCGCTCAGTGGCCGGAAAATGCATGGCGCCGATAGCCGGCCATCCGAACCATCGCTTTCCGGCGGCGGTCGTATAGCGGTTGGCACTGCGGGTTTCGATCGTTCATGGAGGGAGAAATGACAGCTTTAAGGCTGCGGCGAAGGTTGTTTCACACCCTGCTTGCCGTTCTCTGTGCGGCCGGCATCGCCGAGCACCCGGCTTGGGCCGGTGGCTCCAACTATGGCATCAGCCCCGGCGCGCTGCAGCAGATTGCCGGCAAGGTCCGTGAATGGCCGGTACCGACGCCGGAATTCGCACGTGACCCAGCGCCGGCGCCCGATGGCACGATCTACATCGCGGTCATGCACGGCAATCGCATCGCCCGCTTCGACCCCGGCAAGCAGGCGTTCAGCGAGTGGGTCCTGCCAGAAAATGCCCGTCCGCACGGCCTCGTGGTCGATGCACAAGGCATCGTCTGGTACACCGGCAATGGCAATGGCAGCATCGGTCGCCTGGACCCGGTCTCCGGCGAGGTCCGTGAATATCGGACCCCCTCAGGCGGCGACCCGCACACCATTGTCATCGACGAGCAAGGCCAGCTGTGGTTCACCGTGCAGCATGGTCAGCGCGTGGTCAGACTGGATCCGGGCAGTGGGCAGTTCACCGAGTACCCGAGCAGCGGCAACCCCTACGGCCTGGCGATTGACGCGCAGGGCGTGGTATGGTTTTGCCGTGTGCGCGGCGACAAGCTCGGCTGGATCGACGCCAGGAGCGGTCAGACCGGCGAGATCGACACCGGGCCCGGCTCGGCGCCACGGCGCATTGCCGCCGCCCCGAACGGTGAGCTGTGGGTCGCCTACTACGGCAACGGCAAACTGGCCAGACTGGACCCGCGCGCCAAACGCATCGTCGAGACTTGGGACCTGCCCAAGGAAGGTGGACGCGAGGCCTACGCAGTCACCGTCGATGGCGCCGGTCGGGCATGGGTCAACGGCATAGATACCGATACGGTGTCGGTCTTCGATCCCGTCAGCGAGCGTTTTCGCGTCATCCCCCTGCCCTCGAAGAATATCGGTATCCGTAAGGCGATCATCGACGCGCAGGGCCGCTACTGGTACATGGGCAGCCATAATGGCCGCCTCGGCATGGTCGAGTAGGACCCAGCGATCACTGCTCGTGGCTGGCGTGCGCCGTTGCGTTCGGCAAACCCCCGGCTCGGTGAGCAGTCGCCCGGTCAGGAAACCACCTGGTGGGCATCGAAAACCGATTGCTCGAGTTCGTTAAATGCTTCGCCGGCGTAGCGCCCCAAGCGCTCCAGGTTGGGCAATTCGTCGGTGGCAATGAGGCCGAAGAAAAGTTGCCCGGCATAGCTGAAGAGCGTGATGTTGAGAAGATTTCCGGCCGGCAGCGTGCTGATCGGATGCAGCTCCTCCATTTTGGCGCCCTTGAGGTACAGGAAGTCGGGCGGACCGGGGATGTTGGAGACCAGGGTATTGCCGATCGGCGGCAGCCTTTCGCTGAGGCCCAGCGTCTCGGCCAGCTGCGCGACGACGCCGGTGATCAGGGTGTAGGACTCGATCGCATCGGGCGCGACGCCGTCGATCATCGAGCGCACATTGCGCAGTGAAAAGCCGATGTTGCGCAGGCGAACGTAGGGGTCGTCGGTGGGCGGCGACAGCTCGACCGGGATGATGCCGATCTTGTTGCCGGTGCCGTGTTCCCCTTCCTGGCGCAGGTTAACCGGCATCTGGATGGTGATCGGCCGTGTCAGCTCGACGCCCTCATCGTCCAGATAACGGTGCAAAGCGCCATCCAGACAGGTCAGTGCGACGTGGTTCAGCGTCGACCGCGTCCGCGCACAGATCTCCTTGACCCGCGCCATGCTCACGCTGGCCGTGGCGAACTGCCGGCCCGCAGTCACCTGCCCGGTCAGCGGCGTGTTGCCGTCGGCAACGAAAGGCAGCGAAATGGCGTTCCTGGTCAGCTTGGCGCCTTCCAGCGCCAGCATCGCCGCCAGGCGAGCGATTCCCAGCAGGCGCGTGCCGACACCCGCGAGATCGCCGAGCAAGGACTGGGTCATTTTCTCCTCGAGCCGCTTGTGCTTCCTGGCGGCTGCACCATGGCCGACCGACCACAGCGGTCGCAATTCCCGATCGCTCGCCGTGGAGGCCAGCGAGTCCGCGGCCCAGCGCACCATCGTCACGCCATCGGCGCTGGCATGATGCATCTTGACGTAGATTGCAAAACGCCGTTCGCTCAAGCCATCGATGAGGTGCAATTCCCATAGCGGTCGCGAGCGCTCGAGCATCGGTTGATGGAGCTCGGAGACCAGCTCATAGAGCTCCTGCCGCCCATTCCTGCCGCGCCGCAGCTGGTGGTAGAAAAGGTGCTCTTCAAGGTCGACGGCGTCGCTCTCCTGCCAGGTCGGCATGCCGGTCAGCGAGAAATGGATGATGCGGTTGAACGGCGCCTGGACGTCGTCGAAAGCGAGCAGTTCCTGGTACAGCTCGGAGGCAAAGCCGGCCGCCGATCTGACCGGGCGTTTGAAGATCATCAAGCCACCGACGTGCTTCGGGCTGGCCTCCGACTCGGCGACGAAGAAGGCGAGATCGAGCAGGGAGAGTTTATTCATCGAGGCACCTTTCTTCTTCTTGCTCTGAGCAGCGGGCGGCAAATCTGGCCCGGCACGCGCTGGCATGCAGGTCTGCGAGTCTGCGGCGGCTCGCCGGCAAGCGGCCACCTGCAGCCACCTGGCGTCACTCCGAGCGCCAAGGATACAACATCGAAAGGCTTGCACTTTACCGTGAAAGTCGCGCATGCGAGTCACGAAACTCCCTTCTCCCCTCTGCGGGAGAAGGGCCGGGGAAGGGGGCGGTCATGACTTTCATGATTTGGGGTGCCCCTTCGTGTCATGACCGTTAGAGGAAAACACCCAGGCATTTAGTGTGTGCCCTCTAGTCATCGTCGCTAGACTGGGTTTCGTCAGCTGCGCAGGCAGTTGCAGAAACTTTCATGTCCCCAGTCGGATAAAGGAGAAGCAAGATGAGCAAGACACAGACCACCGTGGTTGATCGGCTTGGCAACGAGCAAGCGATTACCCGCACGCAGGACTCTGTACGGAAGGCATGGCTTTGCGGCCTTGGTGCCTATTCCCTGGCCGCCCAGACGGGTGCTCAGGTGTTCGAAACGCTGCTCAGGGAAGGCAAGGCATTGCGACCGAAAGCGCGTCGGCAGATCAAGGAAAGCTCTGCCGAACTGGTCAACACCGCCAACGAGGGCATCGATCGTGGCGAACAGCTACTCAAGAATCGGCTGCTGCAGCCGCTGAATTCCATGCTCCTGGCCAGCAAGCGCGATGTCGAACAAGTTGCCGAGCGCCTGCGTCAGCTGACCACCGAGGTACGCAAGCTGACCGCCGCCGGTGACGCACCGGCGGCAGCAAAAGCGACGGCAAGCGCACGGGTAAAACCAGGCGCCAAGCCGGTAGCCGAGTCGACAGCCGCGCACGACGCGCCACCAGCGCTGAGCGCTTCCTGAGCACCATTACCATTGCCCGGCCACGCCAGTTGCGCAGCGACTGGCGTCGGTTTATCCCTCGCGCACCTTTGCCGCCTCCTTGAGCAACCATCGCCGGAAGGCAGTGACCACCGTGCGCTCGGCAACGGCTTCAGGAACCACCAGGTAGTAGGCCTGCGCCGGTCGGATGACGATGTCGAAAGGCATCACCAGACGACCGGCAAGCACTTCGGCCTCGATCAGTTGCTTGGACGCCAGGGCAACACCAACGCCGTCGATCGCCGCGGAGAGGAGCAAGCCCGGGTCGCTGATTTGCGTACCACCGTCGGCAGTAATGCCGGTGACGCCAGCGACCTGCAACCATTGATCCCAGGTTGCCAGGGCTGGCTGGTCGAGTTCCGAGTCCACTTCGTGGTGGAGAAGATTGTGACGGCGCAGATCGGACGGCACGTTCAAGGGCCGCATCCCTTTCAGCAACAGCGGACTGCAGACGGCGGTGTACGCGGGCGCAAACAGCCGATCGACGCGGCAGCCATCATAGTGCCCGTTACCATAGCGAATGAAGGTTTCGGTCTTGTCGTCACGGACATCGACACGGGAAAGGCCCGAGACATGCGCCGCATCAGCGGTATCGATGGTATCGAGCGAGGTGGCCATACGCAGCCGGATCTCGGGATGCGCGGCGTTGAATTCGGGCAGATGACGGATCAGCCAGCGCGCGGCGAAAGCCGGCGGAGAGGTCACCACCAAGCGCCCGCCAAAGACCACCTGACGGGTGCTCTCGATGGCGGCGGCGAAGCACTCCAAGCCCTCGCGCACCTTGGGGAGCATGGCCCGACCTTCGTGCGTCAGCTCCAGGGCGCGGGTCAGGCGCTTGAAGAGCGGAAAGTCCAGGTACTCCTCGAGGCCACGGATCTGGTGGCTGATCGCCGTCGGCGTCACCGACAGCTCGGCTGCGGCGTCCTTGAAACTGAGGTGGCGAGCCGCCGCTTCGAACGCACGCAAGGAACTCAGGGGTGGCAGACGGTAGGTCATATAAGTGAGATTTTTTCACGCGTCGGCTGACATTTGATCGTTTGCCGGCGCAGCCGCCAACAAATAAAGTTACGGCGAACTCTCGAAAACCGGGAACAACGCAAGGACAGAAGGAACCCCAAATGAAAACCAACCTCAACCATGACCAGATCGCAATGAGCATCGAACGTGCGCGCAACGAACGTAGCCTCGCCGTAGGCCGATGGATCGCCAGCGCCATGCACACGCTGCTCGACTGGATGGAAAAAGGTAGCCAGACCCAGCCGCAGCCAGCAGCACAGACCGGATATCACTTGAACAGCGAAGGCCGCCACCCGAAAGCCTTCGATACCTCGGCCTTCGTTTGATCGTTGGCCACGGCGTGAGCGCAGACAAAGCCTCGCGCCGCTCTTGCCTCAGACTCACCACATTGCAAAACAGTACAGGAACACGAAGCAAAATGAAAACCCCCCTCAGCTACGAGCAGATGAACATGATCACGGAGCGTGCTCATCGTGAGCGCAACGCCGCGATTCGCGAGCTCTTCGCTACCTTCCCCGCCAAAGTGCTTAGTTGGCTAGCCAACGCCTTCGAGAAATTTGTCCGGACCTTGCTGGTGGACGCCAAGAGCGGCCTCTGAAAGCGACCCAGCCGGCCTCCTCTCCCCGTCCCCTCCCCCGGAGGGTGGCGGGGAGTTTTGGCGTTAACGACCGTGACAGGAGCTGGTGAGTGACGTACGATCCCCACCGCAAGCAGTCAGCGGCCACGGACCCCAAGATGCCCAGAATCCAGATCGA
Source organism: Candidatus Accumulibacter appositus (assembly GCA_000585055.1). Taxonomy (GTDB): domain Bacteria; phylum Pseudomonadota; class Gammaproteobacteria; order Burkholderiales; family Rhodocyclaceae; genus Accumulibacter; species Accumulibacter appositus. The sequence continues at coordinate 38,613 of JEMX01000042.1, read as the reverse complement.
CCTCCCCGAGCAGTTCGTCTACTCGACCGAGATGACGCTCTATCTCAGCCACATGAACTATGCCGGGCACCTCGACAACGCCTTGTTGTTGTCCCTGGTTTCAGAGGCCAGGGCGCGGTTTTTCATGGCTCTGGGCTATACCGAACTGAACGTCGAGGGGGTGGGCATCGTCGTTGCCGACGCGGCCCTGCAGTACAAGTCCGAGGCCTTTCACGGCGAAGTGATGGTTGTGACCATGAGCGCCGGTGATTTTGGCAGCAAGGGCTGCGACCTGCTGTGGCGCATGCATGAGAAGCGCAGCGAACGTGAGGTCGCGCGCGGCAAGACGGGAATCGTCTTCTTCGACTATGCGGCACGCAAGGCGGCCCCGGTACCCGCCAACTTCCGCGCCCGCGCTGAAGGCTGAAGGCAAGGCTGCCGGTTTCCTACCCGACCTCGTCCTTTTTTCCCTGCTTTCCCAATACCGATTGAATCCAGCGCACGCGCGCTCGCTACGCCCTATGCCGGGGCGTACTCGCGCACCAGCCGCTTTTGCAGATAGCCGATCTGCTTGAGCGCTTCCTTGAGGATCAAGCGATCCAGTTCGTTCAGTTCGTCTGGCGCGACACGGTTGGAAACGGCGTCGGCTGCGCTGTTGACCTGCTGCTGGAGCCTGAGACGCTGGATGTGCTGAAAGGCGTCGATCAGCGCCGCCATGTCGTAGCTCCCAACGCCGATCTGCTGACCGGTGACGCGCAGCCGCTCAGCGGTATTGGTGTCAGGGATCTGACGGGCCAACGCGTAAACCCGCGCGGCGTCGACGAAGGGACGTGAGCCGTGCTTCTTGAGATCGATGGTGTGCGGGAACTCCTTGTCGAGATCGGTTCGGAAGCCCTTCCACCAGCTCAACGGCGACTCCCAGTTGAGTGTGTTCTCGACCATCGCGCGCAGGAAGATCGGGTAGCTGTGCGCACGCTCCAGCAGCCAGCTACGCAACTCGTTGGCCAGCGACTCCTGTCCATACAGGCCGCGCAGATCGAAGAAGATGCTGGCATTGAGCAATGCCTCCGGCTGCGGGCTTTCCAGCCAGCCTGAAAAGGCGCTTCGCCATTCGTCGGCAGATAGACACCATTGTCGATTGCTGGCCATGATATCGCCCTTGCACAGCGGAAAACCGCAGGCGTCGAGCGCCTCGTTCACTGCCCGGGCGAAAGGCAGGAAAGCGCTGCGCAGATGCTCCGCCTGCTCGTCCGAGTCGGCCGCAAAGATCAGGCCATTATCCTGGTCGGTGGCCAGGGTCTGCTCCAGCCGCCCCTCGGAGCCAAACACCAGCCAGCACCATTGGACGTAGGGCAGCTCGTGCTGCCCGGCGACCAGTTCGATGACCTGCAGGGTGAGCAGATCGTTGAGCGACGAGAGACGATTGCAAAGCGCGTCGGCGCTGACCCGCTCGGCCACCAGACGCCCGACCAGCGCGCGGATTTCGCCAGCCAGGTGGACCAGCGACGGCAGGTCGCGTGCCGCCAGGATGGCCTTGACGAGATCCGTGCTCTGCGCGCCCGGCAGGGTGTACAGATCGGTCTGCGAAACGACATTGAAGTAGCTGCCATCCGCCTCGGTCAGCACCAGATGGTGCACACCGCGCCGCACCATGAGCACGCTTGCCTGGTGGGCCGTGCTATCCGCCGGCATGGTAATCAGGCCGCCCGTCATCACCGCGGCGATCGGTGCCGTCAGATCGCAGGCTTCGATGGCCACGCGGCGTACGACGTCGTGCAGAGTGATAATGCCCAGCGGGACTCGGCGGTTCTCGTCGACCACCACTACCGCGTCGCCTTGCCTCGCGTCGAGCAGGAGCAACGTTTCGCGCACGCTGGTCGACGGGCCGACCGTCAACGGCAGGCTGCGCACCAGATGCCGCAGTCCGACATACGGCGAGAACGGGGTGACGTGTGCAGTCTGCTCAGTATCGGAGTCGAGCATGGAAGGTTCTCTCACTGGCTTCGCGCGCCTGGCGCAGCGTCGTGATGCCCATTTCGGCAAGCAAGGGCAGCATCTTCAGAAAGACTTCGCCGGTCACCATGGCATCGCCGAGCGCGGTATGGCGTCCGAAGACCGAGACCCCGAGTCGCTCGGCGATCGCCTCCAGGCGGTGCGTATTCTGGTTGGGCTGCAAGACCGCCGAAAGCAGCAAGGTGTCGAGTACCGGGTGATCGAAGCGCACGCCGCTCTGACGCTCCTTCATTTGCAGGAAGCGCATGTCGAAAGCGGCGTTGTGACCGACCAGAACGGTGTCGGCACAGAAAGCATGGAAGGTCGGCAGAACCGTAGCGATCACCGGCTGTCCGCTGAGCACTTCGCGGGTGATGCCGTGCACCTTGATCGACTGCTGCGACAGCGGGCGCTTCGGGTCGACCAGTTGATCGAAGCACTCGTGACGCAGCAGGCGACGATTGACGATACGCGTCGCTCCGATCTGGATGATCTCATCGCCGGCGGACGGCTCCAGGCCGGTCGTTTCGGTATCGAAGACGGTGTACGAAAGCTCCGCCAGCGGTCGATCGTCGAGTTCGTGACTGCCGCCCGACCAGTGGAAGATATCGAAGTCATAGAATTCGGGGCGTTCGCCTTCGGCCGCTGACACGATCGCCCGCGGCAGATCCTTGGGCGCCTCGGCCGCCGGCAGCATGGTCCGGAAGAAAGCCCGATGCGAGACACGCTCGCGCTGGAACCAGATCTCGCCGTTGCAGCGCTCAATGACATCGACGACGCTCAGCGGCGAGCTTTCGCTACCGATATTCATCGGGTCCTGCAACCAGATCATGGCCGCTTCGTTGTTCAGGAAGGTGCCGGTCCAATACAAATCGAGCTGGGCGAGGTGGCCGCTGCGCTGCAAGGACAGGCGCACCTCACGGACCTCGTACTCGTCCTGCAAACGCAAGGCCAGATAGCTCAGGGCTTGCAGGAGCCCGAAAGTGTCCACCCGCAGCCACAGGCCTTCATCGATGTGCTCGGGCTTGACCGCCAACCTCTGCTGCCCGCTGTTGCCGCACTCGGCAATCCGCCGTGCAACCACCTCGATGAGCTCGGCGCCGAGAATTTCCTCGAGCAGCCAGCGCTCGCGCAGATCGTTGGAAAAAGCCGCCGCCGCGGCCTCGAACTGGGCCGACAGCGCGCTGGCTTCGTCACGGATCACGCCGAGGAAGCGATCACGCTGCTGGGCTTGCATATCCGAAAAATCGGAGAGCATTTCGGCCGCCGCACGCAGGCTGCCCAAGGGCCCACGCCCACCTTCGATCAGCGACTGAATCAGCGCGTCGCGGCGCGCATGCCGCTCGTTGGTACTGGTCACGTCATCGAGAACCAAGACGAAACCGGTAATCGACCGGCCAGCGACCTGCGCCCCGGGTTGTCCGTCACGGCCCAACACTGGCGACATGTGCGCCCGCATCAGGCGGCCGGCACGGGTGGCGGTGACAAACTGCGCCGAGCCGAGCAGTTTCTTGCGATCGACGCCCGGCTCGTCACGACTGGCCGACTGCAGACGTTCCAGCGCATGCTCGATCAGCGCCCGATCGAAGACCGTGTAGATCGAACGCCCAAGGCCAAGCAATTCGACATTGCTGCCCGCCGGCCCCGCAGAAAGCTCCTGCTTGGCGCGCTGGTTGTAGAGCAGCACCCGGCCATCCAGATTGCAGACCACCACGCTCTGGCTCAGATCGGCCATCAGCGCGGCCAGCCGGCTGCGCTCCTCTTCCAGCGACGCGCGGGCTTCGCGCTCACGCTCGGCGACATCGTGTTCGAGCGCGTCGCGCGCGGCCAGCAGATGATTTGCCGCCTGCCCCAGGGCGCGCAATTCGGGCGTTGCCGCCTCGGGCAAGCGCAGGCCGCTGTGGGTAGTCACCGCGGCCAGGTCCTCGGCCATGCGCAAGGGCGCATTGACGTAGCGCGCATACCAGCCGGCGATCACCCGGTAGGCGCCACCACTGGCAATCAGCGTCAGCAAGACGAGAGTAAAGATCCTCGCCTCGGCAGACCAGCCGCCGCCGCTGCCATCGGCTTCAGTGGCCCACATCAATGCCGTGGCAGCGATCACCACGGCAAGCACAAACAGGCCGGCCAACGCCGCTGCCCTGTACAGCTGGCGCGTGGCCTTCATCTATGTCTCCAGGAGCTTGCGCACCTCGGCGAGCAGCTCTTTGGTCGAGAAGGGCTTGGTCATGTAGCCATCGGCGCCGAGTCCAAGGCCTTTGCTGACTTCGGTGTCGCGGCCCTTGGCGGTGAGCATCAATATTCGCGTCGCACTGAGCTCAGGGTCGGCGCGCAAGGCCTGGCAGACGTCGAAGCCATTCATCTTCGGCATCATCACATCGAGCAGGACGAGATCGGGCTTTTCGGCACGCACCTTGGCCAGCGCCTCTTCGCCGTCGCCGGCGACCAGCACCTCGAAACCCTCCCGGCGCAGCAGGAAGTCGATCGAAATGACAATGTTTTGCTCGTCGTCGGCAATCAGTATTTTCTTGCTCATCAACACTCCGCTCATGAATAACTACGCTAACGGTCATCACAACTTACGCCCCCCCGGTGAGGGAGGTCACGACCGCCCCCCCGGCCCTTCTCCCTCAAGGGGAGAAGGGAGGTTCGTGAGTCGCTCACGCGACTTTCACAGTAACGGCCATGACCCGTGGAGACACCCCAAATCATGAAAGTCATGACCGTCCCCCCTCTTCCCCCGGCCCTTCTCCCACAAGGGGAGAAGGGAGGTTCGTGAGTCGCTCACGCGACTTTCACAGTAACTGAACTACGCTACCTGCGGCGCCCCGCCTGGCGACTGCTCAGGCGCAAAGGGCAAGAAGAAACGAAACGTCGCTCCCTCGCCCGGGACGCTTTCGACCCACAGCTGGCCACCGAAGTGCTCTACGATGCGGCGGCTGATCGGTAACCCAAGACCGGTGCCGGATGGCTTGGCGGTCATCGTATCGCCCACCTGGCGGAACTTCTCGAAAACGAGTTCCTGATCCTGCAGGCGAATCCCGGGTCCGTTATCGGCAACACTGACTTCGAGACCATCCTCCCGATGACTCAAGGAGACGCGAATTCGGCCGCTCCCCGGCGTCAGGAACTTCACCGCATTCGACAGTAGATTCAGCATCACCTGGATCAATCGATCGCGATCGGCAAGAATCAGCGGTAGATTATCGGGCAGATCGACCTCGATGTGCGCCTCTTTCTCGCGCACCAGCTGGCTGGTGGCGGCGATCGACTGTTCGATAACTTCTTTCAGGTCCAGCTCGCAGCCGTTCCAGTCGGCCCTGCCCGACTCGATTTTCGCCAGGTCGAGCGTCTGGTTGATCAACCGCGACAAACGCTCGGCCTCGCTGACGATCAAGCCAAGGAAACGCTCGCGATCGGGGAGGTGCATCTTCGGATCGTCGCGCAGCAGTTCAGAGAAAGCGCGGATCGAGGTCAGCGGCGTGCGCAGCTCGTGGGTCACCGAAGACATGATGTCGTCCTTGACGCGATCGAGCTCCTGGAGACGCTCGTTGGCCGCCCGCAGCTCCAGCGTCGCCGCCGTCAGCTCGCGTGACTTGCGCTCGAGTTCGCGACTGTAGGTGCGCAACTGCGAGGCTTCGTCGAGGATGTGCATCACTTCCTCGATACTCAGCGGCTCTTCCTTGGCCACCGAGGCGACCATCACCCGCGCCGAAGCGCTGCCAATAGCACCGGCCAACAAGGATTCGGCGAACTGCACCAGCTTGGCATCGGCCTCGGGTGTCGAATCGCCATCACGGCCATGCCGGCGCGCGAAGGCAGCAAACGCCGTTTGCGCCCGGTTTGGGCCAAGAAAGCGGCCAACCAGTTCCTGCAAGTCGCTGACCTGGGCCCGCCCGCGCCAGAGCACTGCCCCACCCTGCCCGGTTTCGGATAGGGCGTCGACGAACAAGGTCGCCTGCGTCGCCTCGGCGACCATTGGCGGGCGCAGCAGCGACACCCCGACGTAGGCACCGATGTTGGCGAAAAAGCTCCAGAACAGGCAGTGCGAAATTTCGTCGATGCCGGTAAGACCGAACAGCTGCTGGGGCCGCAGGAGCTCGACTCCGAAAAATCCCTGGGCAAGGAAGTCGCCGGGAAGCCAACCGGATTTCGCAAATGACGGCAGCAACAAGGTGTAGCCCCAGACCACGAAACCGGCGCTGAGACCGGCCAAGGCGCCACCACGCGTGCCGCCGCGCCAGTACATGCCGCCGATAAGCGCCGGCGCGAACTGGGCAACGGCCGAGAAGCTGATCAGGCCGATGGCGACCAGTGCGTAGGCCTCACCCGCCAGCCGGAAATAGAGGTAGCCGAGCAACAGAATGACCACGATGGCGCCGCGCCGGATGCCGAGCAGCAAGCCCGAGAGATCTTTCGACTCGGCCAGCGCGGCGCGATTGTGGCGCAGCAGCATCGGCATCACCAAGTCGTTGCAGACCATGGTCGACAAGGCGATGGTTTCGACGATAACCATGCCGGTGGCCGCCGACAGGCCGCCGATGAAGACCAGCAGGGTCAGCCCTTCCTGCCGCTGCGACATGGGGAACGTAAGCACGAAAGTATCGGCGTCGACCCCTTGCCCCGAAAAATGCAACAGACCGCCTAGGGCGATCGGCAATACGAAAATGTTGATCAGCAACAGGTACAAGGGAAACAACCAGGCGGCCCGCTTCAGGTGCGCTTCATTGACGTTCTCGACAACCGCGACCTGAAACTGCCGCGGCAGGAAAAGAATCGCCAGACCGGACAGCAGGACCAGCGAAAACCAGCCGGTGTAGCCCTGCCCGGAGGGAATCGCAGTCATCAGGGTGTGCAGTTCCGGATGCGCAGCAACACGGTCGAAGATGTCGGCAAAGCCGTCGAAAACGCCCCAGGTAACGAACACCCCGACCGCCAGGAAAGCGACCAGCTTGACCACCGACTCGAGCGCAATCGCCGCCACCATCCCTTCGTGGCGTTCCGTGGCATCAAGATGCCGGGTGCCGAAAACGATGGTGAAGGCGGCCAGGATCAAGGCGATGTAGAAGCTGATGTCGGCCCCCACGGACATCGTCGCACTGCGGTGCGGCATGACGATTTCCGGATAGCTGAGCAGCAGGCTGACGGTATTCGAGACGGCCTTGAGCTGCAGCGAGATGTAGGGAATGATGCCGACCACGGCGATGATCGTCACCAGACCGCCGAGACCATGGCTCTTGCCGTAGCGCGAGGAAATGAAGTCGGCGATCGAGGTGATGCGGTTGGCCTTGACGATGCGAATCATCTTCAGCAGCACGATCCAGCCGAGCGCCATGACCAGCACGATCCAGCCGAGCGCCATGACCAGGGTTGGTCCCAGGTAGACCGGCAGAAAGCCGATTCCGGAAACCGCCGCGCGACCGACACTGCCGTAGAAAGTCCAGGTGGTGCAGTACACGGCCATCGACAAGGCGTAGATGGTCGGACTGGCGATCAGTGAGCGTCCCTGATCGGCACGCTTGTCGCCCCACCAGGCGACCGCAAACAACAGGCCGAGGTAGAACAGCGAGGCAGCGATCAGTACCGGCGCTTCAAGCATCGCCGTCGCCTACTTGAAATGCCGTTCGACGGCCCAGGCCATCAAGGCGATAACCAGCGCCCAGGCGGCAAAAATGTAGGCATAAATCAGCGGAATGCCGAAAATCTCGCTCGGCCGGTCGAACAGTGACAGCAAGGGATAATTGAACAGCGCGCAACCGGTGAGGAAAGCTGCGATCAGTCGGTCACCTGCCAGTATCCTGCGATGCATGTCACTCTCCCGTCGCGAAAAAGATGGGCATGGAAGTGCTCAGCCTGCCCGACCACCCCGCTGGGCGTCGGGCCACCGTTCTGCCATCCGTGGCGATTGGCATTTGGTCATTGGCAGCGGCTATACTGCCGGCCGTCCCCCCTGCCGAGGAAATCGTCCCCATGATCCGCCCCGCTCTCGACTGGCAGGCACGTGCCGCCAGCCAAGCCTACTCCGATATTCGCTACGAATTTGCCGAAGGTATCGCCCGCATTGTCATCAATCGGCCCGAGCGACGCAATGCCTTTCGACCAGAAACGGTCGCCCAGCTGATCGACGCGACCCATCTGGCGCAGTTCGATCCACAGGTCGGGGTGATCGTCCTGTGCGGTGCCGGACACGAAGCTTTCTGCTCCGGAGGCGACCAGACCGTGCGCGGCGACGACGGTGGCTACCATGATGAATCGGGCATGCCGCATCTCAACGTCCTCGACCTGCAGATGCAGATTCGCCGTTGTCCGAAACCGGTGGTGGCCATGGTCGCCGGTTATGCCATCGGCGGCGGACACGTTCTGCATCTGGTCTGCGACCTGACGATTGCTGCCGACAATGCCCGCTTCGGGCAGACCGGCCCGCGCGTCGGCAGCTTCGACGCCGGCCTTGGCGCCGGTCTCATGGCGCGCACCATCGGCATGAAACGGGCCAAGGAAATCTGGCTCCTCTGCCGCCAGTACGACGCAGCGTCGGCGCTGGCCATGGGCCTGGTGAATACCGTCGTACCGCTGGCCGAACTCGAGGAAGAGACCGTGCGCTGGTGTCGCGACATGCTCAAGCTGTCGCCGATGGCGCTGCGCATGATCAAGGCCGGCTTCAACGCCGACACAGATGGCCTGGCCGGGATTCAGGAACTCGCCGGCAATGCCACCGGCCTGTTCTACATGACCGAAGAAGGCCAGGAGGGACGCAACGCCTGGCTCGAAAAACGGGCCCCGGATTTCACCAAATACCGGCGCCGGCCGTAGGGTCGCGGCCGCGTAGCGTCATGGCGTGAAGATCAGCAAGGCCGCGCTCCACCCCTATCGTCTGCCCTTGCGCAGCAGCTGGCTGACTGCCGCCGGCGGCTTTGGCGAGCGCGAAGGTTGGCTGCTGCGCCTCGACAGCGGCTGCGGTGCACGTGCTGCAAGTGGCTACGGCGATTGCGCGCCGCTACCGGAAAGCGCAGCGGAAACGCCCGCAGCCGCCGCGTCCTGGCTCTGCGCGCAAGCACGACGGCTGATCGGCATGCAGGTAGACGATGCGCTGCAGGCCATCGGCCCCGCCCCCGGCGACGCGCCGGCTGCGCGCCTGGCGCTCGAAACCGCGCTCCTCGACCTCGCCGCACAGGCAGCCGAATCATCGCTCGCCACCTACCTGCGCGCCAAGCAGAAAGACGTCCCAGCAGGCCCTGCACCCGCCGCGCTGGCCGTGAACGCCGCGCTGGGCAGTATCGACCGGCTTGCCGACGAAAGCGTAGATAGCGCTTGCAGGGCGGGTTTCCGGATACTCAAGCTCAAGGTGGGCGTGGCCCCGATTGATCACGACATCGAGCAGCTGCGACGGATCGTCGCGCTGCTGCCGCCGGGCGTTCAGTTGCGACTCGACGCCAATCGCGCCTGGAGCGGCGCGGCCGCCGAATACTTCCTACGCCGCTGCGCCGACCTGCCGATAGAGATGCTCGAGGAACCCCTCGCCGAGCCGACGCTCGAGCAACTGCGAAGCCTGCAAGGGCAAACGACGATCGCCATCGCCATCGACGAATCGGCAGAGCGGCTCGACACGCTGCGCATCCTGCAAGACGCACCAGTACGCCGGCTGGTGATCAAGCCGACGCGTTGCGGCGGCCTGCTAGCCGCTTTCCTGCTCGCGCAGCGAGCCCTCGCTGCCGGCCTGGATTGCGTCGTCACCAGCAGCGTCGAAAGCGCCTGCGGGGTAACGGCGGCCGCGCATCTCGCCACCGCCATTGGCAATCAGCTGGCGCATGGGCTGGCGACCTCGGAATGGCTGGCGGCTGATACCGGCGCACCACCGACGATCGTCGATGGTCGCCTGCTTCTGCCGCATGCGGCCGGTCTCGGATTCATGCCCGGCAAGGGAATCGCTTTCTCGCCCATCGCCGATTGGCCGCTGGAGGAGTGAGCGCAGCACCGCGACCGGGGCCTCAGCCGGTCACGCCGCTACTGGCAACCCGCTGGCGGAACTGACGCAACTTGGCCTTCAGCGGGCCAGCATTCCCCGGCCCCATGCGCAGCAGGATTTTCTGGCCCGCAGGGCGCGCCTCGAGGGCCGGGTCTGCGTACTCGTAGCGCACCCAGGGCCGCGGCGTCTCACCCTGCCCCTTTACCTCGACCAAGGTCAGTTGAACTGGCTTCAGCAGCTCGGGAGTCGCCAGCAACTGATCGATCACTTCGATCAGCCGGTTGTTGAAATATTTACCCGGATAACCGAGTTCTTCGTAAGCCTTTTGCAGCAAGGGATACATGCGCAGGTACAAGGCCACCGCAGCGTCGGTATCGACGGCCGATGCAAAACGCACGAAAGCCTTGTAACGATCGCGGTTGGCGTCGGCAATATAGGTTGCACCGTCACGCTCGACGACCTGAAAGCGCCCGGGTGCGGGATGCACCGGCCACAGGCGTGAGGCCGCATGGCCACGGGCCAGGTTATCGACCGTCGCCACCACGCGCTGGGCAAAGCCTGTCGCATCTACAAAGGAAAGTACCTGCTCGCGGCCAAGCAGGTCGACCAGCGCGTCACTCACTTCACTGCCGCTGTCGGTCAGCGGTGGCAGAGGCGCCTCGATTGGCGGCGTGATTGCTTCGATGGCGTGGTGAATCGGTGCTGGCGCCGGCGTCACCGCCTCAAGCGCGCTTGTATTTGGCGCAATCAGCGGCGTCAGCTCTGCTGCTTGTCGTTCTTGCCGCTCCTGCCGCTCCTGCCACCACAGATAGCCACTCCCGGCGAGAACCAGGAGGACCACGCCAGCAATCAGCGAACGTGACAAATCATTCATCTAGACCTCTCGATATTTCTGCCTGCGCCAACACGGAATTGCCGCGGCGCAGACCACTTTGGCGTGTAGAGCAGCAGACGAAGCATTGCTCCACGGAAACAATGATTACAGTTAATGTAAAAGTCGCGCAAGCGACTCACGAAGCTCCCTCCCCTTTGTGGGAGAAGGGTTGGGGAAGAGGGGGAAACGGTCATGGCTTTCATCATCTGGTGTGTCTCGACCGTCATGACCGTTAACGTGGAAATCGCGCAAGTCATCTTCCGTCGTACAGGCGCGATTCTACGCGCTCGCCAATTGCCGCAGAAAATGCCGCACTCGCCGCAGCGTTGACCGGTGAACGCGACTAGCCGTCGACGGCCTCGACTGATCGGCCTGCCGCGTTGCCGCGCGCTTGCGCGACGCCATCGGCACGGAACAGGTGCATGGCTTGCGCCGGCAAATCGAATGGCAGCAGCTCACCAAGCGCGATTTTTTCATGGTAACTCTTGGCCAGCAGCGGCGTACTGATGCCTGGTAGTTCGAGATAGACATGGCTGACTTCGCCAAGATGCTCGACGTGGCTGACGCGCGCGCGCTGCGCGCCCTCCCCCAGCAATACGTGCTCGGGCCGAATGCCCAGGGTCACCGGCTCACCGACTGCCAGGCCCTGCGGCGAGAGCTGCGCTGCGCAGCACATGCCATTCGCGTCGACGAGCACCCGCCCGTCGCCCAGCGCCTTGACCGTCGCGTCGACGAAGTTCATCGCCGGCGAACCGATGAAACCGGCGACAAAACGATTGGCTGGGTGATGGTAGAGCGCCAGCGGTGCGCCGGCCTGCGCCACACTGGGCACGTCGCTGCGGCCAGCCAGCGGCTGCAGCAGGACAATGCGGTCGGCGAGCGTCATCGCCTCGACCTGGTCGTGCGTCACATAGACCATGCTCGCCGAGCCGAGCGCGCGATGCAGCCTGGCAATCTCGAGGCGCGTCTGCACGCGCAGCGCCGCGTCGAGGTTGGACAGCGGCTCGTCGAACAGGAAAACTTTCGGCTGGCGCACGATGGCGCGTGCGATCGCCACGCGCTGCCGCTGCCCACCCGACAACTCCTTGGGCCGACGCTGCAGCAAGCCGTCGAGTTGCAGGATGCGCACCGCATCGGCGATACGCCGCTCGATCTCTGCAGCCGGCAGCTTGCGGTGCTGCAGGCCGAAGGCCATGTTCTGATGGACACTCATGTGCGGGTACAAGGCATAGCTCTGAAAGACCATTGCCACGTTGCGCTTTGCCGGCGGCAGGTGATTGACCAACAGCCCATCGATCTCGATCTCGCCCGCGCTGGGATCTTCCAGGCCGGCGAGCAGGCGCAACAGGGTCGACTTGCCGCAACCCGAAGGTCCGACGAAGACGCAGAACTCGCCGGGCGCGATGCTCAGGTCGATGTCGTTCAACACCGGCGTGTCGCCGAAGCGCTTGCTGATCCCGCGCAGCTCGATGCGACTCATCGCCCCGTCCCTCCTTGTACGCGCACGGCAATCACCCCTTTCGCCCTTTTCACCCTTTTCACCCTTTCACTGCTCCGGCCGACAGCCCGGAGACGATGCGCCGCTGAAAGACCACCACCAGCGCCACCAGCGGCAGGGTGACGATCACCGAGGCGGCCATGATCTTGCCCCACGGCAGCTCGAAGCCGCTTGGCGTGCTGATCAGGGCAATCGCCACCGGCACCGTGCGCGCCTCGGTAGACAAGGTAAAGGTCAGTGCGAAAAGAAATTCGTTCCACGCGGCGATGAAAGCCAACAGGCCGGTGGCGACCATCGCCGGCCAGAGCAGCGGCATGTAGACCCGGAAAACCAGGGTTAGCACGCCGACGCCGTCCATTGCTGCAGCCTCTTCCAGTTCCTTGGGGAGCTGGCGCATGAAGGTCACCAGCACCCATACCGTAAACGGCAGGGTCAACACCAGGTCGGCGATGATCAGCGCGCCGAGGGTATCGTAGATGCCGAAAGCGCGCACCAGCTCGAACATCCCCGACAACACCGCCACCTGCGGCAGCATCGACGCCGACAGGATCAACATCAGCAACAGGCCGCGACCGCGAAACTCGACCCGCCCGAAGGCCCAGGCGGCCATCAAACTCAGGCCCAGCGACAACGTGACCACGCTACCGGCGACCAGCAGTGAATTGAGCAGGTTTTGCGCGAACGGCTGCTCAGCGAAAACGCCGCTGTAGTTGGCGAAAGTCGGCGCCTTGGGCCACAGCTCCGGAGAGAAGAGGCCGCTGCCCTGCTTGAGCGAACTCGACAGCGCATAGAGCAGCGGGAATACGGAAACGAAAATGAACAGCAGCGAGGCCGCCCAGTAGCCGATGCAACCCCAGGGAAAGCGGGGCTGTCCGGGTACGGCGCCCGGCGCTAATGCCCGCGAACCGGCGCCAGCTTTCACCAACCCGCTCATGCGGCCGCCCGCTCGAAAGTCCTGCGCATCAAGCCCATGGCGACGATGCTCAGCAGTGCGATCATGAAGAACAGGCAGGTCGCGGCGGCCGAACCGTAGCCGACCAGGCCGAAGTCGATCAACTGCTGGCGCACGAAGACCGACATGCTCTGTGTGTCGCGGCTGTTGGAAGTCATCACGTAGATCAGGTCGAAGACGCGCAGCGCGTCGAGCGTGCGAAAAACCATTGCCACCAGCAGGCCGGGCAGGATCAGGGGCAGCGTGATGCGACGGAAAACCTGCCAGCGCGGCACGCCGTCCACGCGCGCCGCTTCGTAGCAGTCCACCGGCACCATCTGCAGCGCCGCCAGGATCAGCAGTGCCATGTAGGGGGTCGCTTTCCAGACGTCGACCAGCACGATGCTGAACAGCGACAGCTGCGGGTCGGCGGTCCACGCCAGCGGCGCGGCGATGACGCCGAGCGCCAGCAGGTGGTGGTTCACGATGCCGAACTGGTCGTGCAGCATCCAGCTCCACATCTTGGCCGAGACCACCGTCGGAATCGCCCAGGGCACCAGCAAGGCCGCACGCAAGAGCGTGCGCAGGCGCGAAGCCTGGTTGAGCAGCAGCGCCACGCCGAGCCCGAGCAGCGTTTCGAGGCTCACCGACAGGCCGGTGAACAGCAAGGTATTGCCAACCGCCTGCCACCAGTCCGCACTGGCCAGCAAGCCGTACTCGCCGACGTAGTTCTCCAGACCGATGAACGCGTAGTCGCCAGGGTTCGACAATTCGCTGTCGGTCAGGCTGAACCAGATCGTGCGCAACAAAGGCCAAGCGCCGACCGCCGCCAGTACCAGCAACATCGGCGCCGCCATCCACCAGGCGCGGCGCACGCGCTGGGCGGCCAGGCCGCCGCGCAGCGCCGCGTTTTGGAGTCTCGGTCGAAGGATGTCGTTGGCCATCACTTCTTCAGCGCGACTCGCAGCTGCGCCCGAGCAGCGCAGTGCTCCCCTCGACATCGCCAACAGCCCCTCTCCCCTCGCGGGAGAGGGCTTGGGGAGAGGGGCGGCAAAAGCTAAGCACAAGTCCCTTGAGCGACTGCGAGAGAAGACGAACAGCGCAGCAAGTCTGCCGTGGCGTCGGGTGCATGCGTCCCCCTCTCCCCCAGCCCCTCTCCCGCGAGGGCCCAGCCCCTCTCCCGCGAGGGGGAGAGGGGAGCAAGGTCTGCGGTCGCGCAAGGGCCTTGCCAAGCGCATTTCGTTCAACGCCACGTGCCGCGCCGGCTGATGCGTTTCAGCGATTGCTCGAGCCTGGCTAGTGCCTGCTCGGCTGTCGCCTTAGCGGACAGGGTATCGTGCGCCGCGTTCCAGAAGTGGTGGCTGACCTGGTTGTAGCGGGTGCCGGTGACCGTCGTCGGGCGGGCAAGGGCGTTGGTGAATGTTGCCAACAGCTCGCCCATGAAGGGGTTGGCCTGCAGGATCTCGGCGTCCTGGTACAGCGCCGCGATCGTCGGGTTGAAGGAGCCACGCAGCGCCCGATCCTTCTGTACCCCGGCACTGGTCATATAGAGCACCAGATCGGCCGCCGCCGCCGGGTGCTGCGAATATTTCGATACCGCCAGCGATTCGCCGCCGAGCGTTGCCGCATGCCGCCCCGCCCCGCCGCCTTTCGGCAACACCGCCACACCGACCTTGCCGCGGATCACGCTGCCTTCGGCCTGCGCCAGGGCCCAGGCATACGGCCAGTTGCGCATGAACACCGCATTTCCAGCCTGGAAGACGCCGCGCGATTCCTCTTCGGCATAGTTGAGCACCGCCGTCGGCGAGATGCTGCCCACCCACGCCGACGCCGCTTGCAGCGCCAGCACGGCGCGCGGGTTGTTGATGCTGATCCGCCCATCGGCCTCGACGATGGCGCCGCCGTCATGGCTGGCCACCCACTCCAGCGCATTGCAGCTCAGACCTTCGTAGGCGCGGCCCTGCCAGACGTAGCCCCACATGCGCTCGTTGCCGAGCGCGCGCTCGCCGTCCTGGATCGTGCGTGCGCTGGCCGTCAGCTCCCCCCAGGTCGTAGGCACCGGCTGCCCGTACTTCTGCAGCAGGTCGCTGCGGTAGAAGAGCAGGCCGGCGTTGGCGAACCAGGGCATCGCCACCAGCCGGCCCTGGCTGCTGTTATTGGCGATAAAGCCCGCAAAGTGCTGCGCTTCGGCGCCCTTGGCGTAGGGCCGCAGGTCGAGCAGGTAACTGCCCAGCAAGCCCGGCCAGATCACGTCGACCTGCAGGACATCGATCTTTTCGGAGCGCGCCGAGAGCAGCTGCTGATAGAGCGCCAGCCGCTCACTGGCGTCATTGGGCGGCGTCACGATCTTCAGCGCATGGCCGGTCTTCCTGGCCCACGCTTCGGCCGCGCCTTTGCAGAATTCAAGCTCCTGGCCAACGCCCGAGCAGGCAATGCTGATCGTGACAGCATCTGCGGCGCGCGTGTTGGCAACGATGCCGAGCAATGCAACGCAGGCAAAAAACATGGCGAGGAGAGAGCGTCTGGCGGCAAGGGGCATGCGATGTCTCCGGTATTGACAGGCGCCGGCGCGCGCGGCGACGATTACGGTGAAAGTCGCGTCCGCGACTCACGAAGCTCCCTTCTCCCCCGTGCGGGAGAAGGGCTGGGGAAGAGGGGGACGGTCATGGCTTTCATAATCAGGGGTGTCTCCACCTGTCATGACCGTTAGGCAAGCGCCTGTCGTCAGTTGGCAAGCATTGTAGCCGATGCGCCCGCTGCCTCGAGCGCTGCTCGCCCACCCGACACATTGGCGTGTTTAGAATGCATAGCCTGGACAACCCCGGAACGAAAGAATGAAAGTCGATTGGCTGGAGAAAGCGCTCGCGCCCCTGGTCGGACGCGACGAGACCCTGCTGCTGGTTCTGCAGGTGTTTCTGGTCGTGCTCGGCGTCGTGGTCGCGAACTTCATCCTGCGCCGCGTGCTTGCCAGACTGGAGGCGCGCACGCTGCAGACCTCGACCCCGTGGGACAATGCCCTGGTCTCGGCCGCGCGCCAGCCACTCACCGTGGTGGCCTGGGTGCTCGGACTGAGCTTCGCGGCGCGTATCGTCGAGGCCGGCACCGAGGCAACGGTGTTCGAAATCATCGACCCGGTGCGCATCATCGGCGTGATCGCCTGCATCGCCTGGTTTCTGGTGCGCTTCATCGGCAATATTCAGAACGCCATCGTTGCCCAGCGTCTGGCACGAGGCGAGTCGATCGACCGCACCACTGTCGATGCAATCGGCAAACTGCTGCGGATATCGGTGCTCATCACCGCCGCTCTGGTCGGCTTGCAGAGCCTGGGCTTCTCGATTTCGGGTGTCCTTGCCTTCGGCGGCATCGGCGGCATTGCCGTCGGCTTCGCGGCCAAGGACCTGCTCGCCAACTTCTTTGGCGGCCTGATGGTGTACCTCGATCGTCCCTTCGCCGTAGGCGACTGGATCCGCTCGCCGGATAAGGATATCGAAGGCACCGTCGAAGAGATCGGCTGGCGTCTGACTCGCATCCGCACCTTCGACAAACGCCCGCTCTACGTGCCGAACGGCATCTTTGCGCAGATTGCCGTGGAAAATCCGTCGCGCATGAGCAATCGGCGCATCAAGGAAATCGTCGGTGTGCGCTACGACGATGTCGGCAAGCTCGCCGCCATCACCGACGACATCAAGGCCATGTTGCGCGCCCATCCCGAGATCGATCAGCAGCAGACGATGATCGTCAACTTCGACCAGTTCTCGGCGAGTTCGCTGGACATCCTCGTCTATACCTTCACCAGAACAACGGTCTGGGTCGCCTACCACGAGATCAAGCAAGACGTGTTGCTGAAGATTGCCGAAATCGTCGCCCGACACGGTGCCGAAATCGCCTTCCCGACGCGTACCCTGCATATGACCGGCAGCCGGAACCCGCTGCCGCCAAAGCACCCACCCACGCCACGATAGTCCTCTGCGACGGGCTTGCGCAGCTTGGCAGCCGTTCACGTCAGCGGCCTTCAGAAAGGCCCGCAAGTCGGCGACCGAAAGCGGCTTGCTACATTTCCCGGCCGCAGCGCCATCTACCCGAAACCGGCAAAATCGTTTATATTGCAGCGCACCAAACCCGCTTGGCGGCCTATGAGCTGCGCCGCGCGCCTGACCACACTGCCGCCCGGCGTTGCGCATCCCTGCGGCCATGGCTACCATGCGCAAGCCAGAAGAAATGCCCGGCAATTCTTTATCCCTCATTACGCACTTTGCCAACACCCGGCGCGAAGCAGCAGCCAGCTCTGGCGCTGCCGCGGCCTGGTCTTGAAGCCTGTCACCGAGCCGCTGCGGCGGCAAATACCAGGACCCATCCATGAAGCCAAAAAATCCACACTTTTTCAGCAGAATCGGCATTGCCATCGCCAGCTTCTTCAAGATCATTGGCAATAGCGAGTTCGCTGGCGGCGTGCAGGCGCTGCGGCTGGCCGAGCGCCAAGGCAAGGCAGCCAAAGCCGCTGCCGCCGCCGCGGCGAAGCCGGTGGCTCCAGCTCTCAAGGAAGCGGCGCCGGACGGCGCCCTGCAACTTCTCGGCCTCTTGCAGCGCGAGGCCCGTTTCATCGATTTCATCCAGGAGGACGTCGCCGCCTATCCCGACGCCGATGTCGGCGCGGCCGCCCGCCTGGTCCACGAAGGCTGTCGCAAGGTGCTGAGCGACAATTTCAGCATCGACCCGGTGCGCGAGGAAGAGGAAGGCAGTGCGATTACGCTGCCGGAAGGCTTCGACGCCACGGCGGTTCGCATCACCGGCAATGTCGTCGGTGAGCCCCCCTTCAATGGCCACCTTACACACCGCGGCTGGCGGGTTGTCGAAACCCGCCTGCCCAAGCTTTCCGGCAGCCACGATCTACAGATCGTCGCGCCGGCGGAGGTTGAACTATGAGCGAAGCAAAATTCTCCATTGGTATCGATCTCGGTACCACCCATTGCGCCCTGTCCTACGTAGACATCACCAGCAGCGACGGCGAGAACGTCGCGCAGGAAGTGCTGCCGATCCCGCAGCTGACCGCCCCCGGGTCGGTGCAGTCGCAGGGACTGCTGCCGTCCTTCATCTACCTGCCGCATGCCAGTGAACTGGCGCCCGGCGACCTCGGCCTGCCATGGACCGCTGAGCAGGACTACGCGGTCGGCGAAATGGCACGCAGCCGCGGTGCGGCGACGCCGATCCGGCTGGTGTCGAGTGCCAAGAGCTGGCTCTGCCACGCCAGCGTCGACCGCCGCGCGGACATCCTGCCGCACGACGCGCCGCCCGAAGTAGCCCGCCTGTCGCCGCTCGAAGCCTCGCTGCGCTATCTCAAGCATCTGCGCGCGGCCTGGGACCAGGCCCATCCCGAGGCGCCTTTTGCCGAGCAGGAAATCGTCGTCACCATCCCCGCCTCTTTCGATCCGGCGGCACGCGAATTGAGTGCCGAAGCGGCCAAGGCTGCCGGCTGCGAACACATGATCCTGCTCGAAGAGCCGCAGGCGGCGCTCTACAGCTGGATTCAGAAAAGCGGCGGCAATTGGCGCAAGCAGGTACAGCCGGGCGACATCATCCTCGTCGCCGACGTCGGCGGCGGTACCAGCGACTTCTCGCTGATTGCCGTTCTCGAACGCGCCGGCGTCCTCGAACTGCACCGCGTCGCGGTCGGCGAGCACATCCTGCTCGGTGGCGACAACATGGATCTGGCGTTGGCTTTCGCCGTCGCCAGCAAGCTCGGCGCCCAGGGCATCAAGACCGACGCCTGGCAACTGCGGGCGCTGACCCATGCCTGTCGCGGTGCCAAGGAAGCGCTGCTCAACGACGCCTCGCTCAGCGAAGTGCCCCTGGTCATCGCCAGCCGCGGCGCCAAGTTGATCGGCGGCTCGCTGCGCAGCGAACTGACCCGCGCCGAGCTCACTGCCACCCTGCTCGAAGGCTTCTTCCCCGACGCGGCCATCGGCGACCGTCCGCAGGTACGCGGTCGCGCCGGCCTGACCCAGCTCGGCCTGCCCTACGCGCATGACGCGGCGATCACCCGTCACCTGGCCGCCTTCCTCGCCCGCCAGGTGGCCGCGACGGCCGATCTCGAAGGCTTCACCGGAGCCTTGCCGGAAGGTGCGACCTTCCTGCATCCGACGGCAGTGCTCTTCAACGGCGGCGTTTTCAAGTCGGAACTGCTCGCCGAGCGCACGCTGGGAACAATCAACGCCTGGCTTGCGGCCGAAGGCGCACCGCCGGCCCGCCCGCTCGAGGGCGCCGACCTCGATCTGGCGGTTGCCCGTGGCGGCGCCTACTACGGCTACGTGCGCCGCGGCCAAGGGGTGCGCATCCGTGGCGGCACGGCGCGTTCCTACTACGTGGCGATCGAATCGGTGATGCCGGCCGTGCCAGGCATGCAACCACCGGTGCAGGCGCTGTGCCTGGCGCCGTTCGGCATGGAAGAAGGCAGCGACGCCGCCCTGCCCGAGCAGGAGTTCGGGCTGGTGGTCGGCGAAGCGGTGCGCTTCCGCTTCTTCGGCTCGTCGGTTCGCCGCCAGGATCAGGTCGGCACCCTGCTCGACGACTGGGAGCCCGATGAACTGCAGGAACTCGCCGAAATCCAGACGACCTTGCCGGCCGAGGGTCGCGCCGACGGCGAAGTGGTTCGCGTCAAGCTGCACGCGCGCGTCACCGAAGCCGGTACGCTCGAACTGGAAGCGCTGCCGCATGATGGCCCGGAGCGCTGGAAAGTCGAGTTCGACGCGCGTGACGCGGGCGGCAGCGAAGGCAGTGCCGGCGACGCTGCCGACGCGACGGCCTGAGCACCGTGAAACAGCAATACATCGTCGGCATCGACCTCGGAACCAGCAATACCGTCGTCGCCTATAGCGCACCCGGGGAGCAGCAGGTCGAGCTCTTCGCGATCGAGCAACTGGTCGGTGCCGGCGAAGTCGCGGCCCGACCGCTGCTGCCTTCGGTGCGTTTCCATCCGGCGGCGGGCGAGCTCAGCCCTGGCGATCTGCAACTGCCGTGGCCGGCCGATGAAAGCGGCGAACAGGCCGCTGGCAAGGGTGAAGCGCACGAAAGCGTCGAAGAGGCCCAGGCCGAGGCCGGGAACGGCGCTGAACTCGCCCTCACCGGCCGCTTCGCGCTCGATCTCGGCGCGCAGGTTCCCGGTCGCCTGGTCGCCAGCGCCAAGAGCTGGCTGTCGCACGCCTCGGTCGATCGCATGGCGCCGATCCTGCCCTGGGGGGCCGACGAAGGCGTCGCCAAGGTCTCGCCAGTCGCCGCCAGCGCCAGTTATCTGGCGCATGTCCGCGCCGCCTGGCGGCATCGTTTCCCGCAGGCACCGCTCGAACAGCAGCAGGTGATCCTGACCGTCCCGGCGTCCTTCGACGAAGGCGCGCGGGCGCTGACCCTGGAAGCCGCGCGGCAGGCCGGCCTGCCCAAGCTGCGTCTGCTCGAGGAACCGCAGGCCGCGTTCTACGACTGGCTGTTCCGCCATCAGGAAACCCTGGACACGGAACTCGCCGAAACGCGGCTGCTGATGGTGTGTGACATCGGCGGCGGGACCACTGACCTGACCCTGATCCAGGTGGCGTTCAAGGACGGCGAGCCGGAGCTGACGCGCGTCGGTGTCGGCAACCATCTGATGCTCGGTGGCGACAACATGGATCTGGCGCTGGCCCACCTGGTCGAGTCGCGGCTGCCGGAGAGCGGCGGCAAGAAGCTCTCAGCGGCACGTTTTTCCCAGCTGACGGCGCGCTGTCGCGCCGCCAAGGAGCAACTGCTGGCGCACGGCGCCCCCGAATCGGTCTTGCTGACCCTGCTCGGCGGCGGCGCCAAGCTGATTGGTGGCGCACGCAGCATCGAATTGCAGCGCGACGAAGTATTGAACATGATCGTCGACGGCTTCATGCCGCGCGTCGCGGCGGATCAGCCGGTATTGCAGCGACGCGCCGGGCTGGTCGAATTCGGACTGCCCTACCCCGCCGACCCGGCGATCACCCGCCATGTCGCGGCCTTTTTAAGGCGCCACAAAGAGGCCGCCCGGCACGCCCTCGCCGAGGACAACGAAGCCCTTGCAGCGCCAGAACCGCAACAACAAGCAGGCGACGAACGGCCGCCGGCCAGGCAAGGCCTGCCGGTACCCGATACCGTGCTCTTCAACGGCGGCGTCTTTCGTGCCGAGGCGCTCAGCGAGCGCCTGCAGGCCACCCTCGCCGACTGGCGCGGCGCGCCGCTGCGCCTGCTGCACAATGATGACCCGGACATTGCCGTCGCCCGCGGCGCAGTTGCCTACGCGCTGGTCCGGCAAGGGCACGGGCGACGCATCGGTGGCGGCTCGGCGCGCAGTTACTTCCTGGTCCTCGACGAAGGCAGCAAGCAACGACGCGGCATTTGCCTCCTGCCGCGCGGCAGCGAGGAAGGACACGAAGTCCGCCTGCCGGAACGGACCTTCAGCCTGCGCCTGGGTCAGCCGGTACGCTTCTACCTCGCCTCGTCGGTGGCCGACACACGCTACCAGCCCGGCGAGATCGCCGCTCTCGACGACGAGGATTTCGTCCGCCTGCCGCCGATTGCCACCGTCGTCCAGCCGCAGGCGGGCAACACGCAGCGCGACGTGCGCGTCGAGCTGATCGCCGGCATCACCGAAGTCGGCAGCCTCGAACTGCACTGCGTCAGCATCGACAACCCCGCCCGCCGCTGGCTGCTCGAATTCCAGTTGCGCAGCGACGGCGAAGCGACCACCGCCTCGTCGGAACTGCTGCCGCCGCGCTTTGCCGATGCGGTGAAGTCCATTGAGCATATCTTCGGCGGCCGCTCGCAGACTGTCGACAACAAGGAAGTGCGCCGCCTGCGCGGCCAGCTCGAACACCTGCTTGGCAAGCGCGACGACTGGGAAATGCCGCTGCTGCGCGCCCTCTTCGACGCCCTACTGCAACGTGCGCGGCGTCGGCGGCGCTCGCCCGAGCATGAGCGCCTGTGGTTCAACCTCGCCGGCTACTGCCTGCGCCCGGGCTTTGGCGACGCTATCGACGACTGGCGGATCGAGCAGCTGACTGCGCTGCTGTCGCAGGGCATTCAGTACGTGAATGAGAGCCAGAACTGGTCCGAGTGGTGGACCCTCTGGCGGCGCGCGGCCGGGGGCTTGCCGGCGGAGACGCAGGAGCTGCTGCTTGGCGAACTTCTGCCGCCGCTGCAGACGGAGACCGTCAAAGCCCGCAATCGCCAGCCAGCGCCGATCAGCGGCAGCCACGACGACATGCTGCGCCTGGTCGCTTCGCTCGAAAGATTGCCCGTCGAGCGCAAGGTCGAAGTCGGCGACTGGCTGCTCGACAGATTGTCCAGGGGGTCGGAAAAACCTCTCGGCTGGTGGGCTCTCGGCCGCATCGGCGCACGACAGCCGCTCTACGGCAGCGCCCACCAGGTGGTAGCGACCGAAAATGCCTGCCGCTGGCTCGAAGGCCTGTTGACCGTGGACTGGAAGAAAGTCGAACCCGCCGCCTTCGCGGCGACACAACTCGCCCGCCTGACCGGCGACCGTTCGCGCGACCTGCCCGACGGCCTTCGCCAGGAGGTATCGGCACGACTGAGCGCGATCAATGCCAACAGCCACTGGATCGAGCAGATCAATAGCGTCGTCGAACTCGACAAGGCCGACGAACGCCGCGCTTTCGGCGAATCCTTGCCGGCCGGATTGCGCCTGGTACACGACGACGGGCGGGCACAAACTGTGCCGGTAGCCCAGGCTGCGGCGGCGGGAAAAGCCTGATCCGCGCCACTGCCGCGGCTTGTCCGCGGCCAGAGCGAAGGGCCTGGCGATAAGCCGCTGAAGGAACTGGCATCAGCCGGACATCCTTGCCATAAGCTCGCTGGATTGGTATTCGACAGGCGTTTTCGGGATAATGCCCTTAATGGCATTATCCCGATTACACAATCGCCAAAGCAACGCTGCAATCGAGTTTGCACAATTGGGGCTGATCCGTCCGGGTTTGGCGGACTGCCTTCGGAGTACCTCTTCACTACGGCGATGGATTTCGCGATTTTCAAGGAGTGAGCAATGCGTACGCAAAGAGGACCAGACCGACGGCAGGAGCAAGTGCAGCGCCCGCCCGGTACGCCTGAACGCCGCTGCGGTAGCGACCGTCGCCGACTCAGGTTTACCGACCAGTCGATTGCGGAAATGGAAGCGCGCCTGGCGGCACTTGGCGGCAGCAAGAAGGCCAACTGTGACGAAGTCGGCTCAGGCTGGGACAAGCTGATCATCACGCTCGACTAAGGTAGCAAGACACTCTCGCCCTCAGCCTGGTTCCGATCCCGGCCTTGGCGGCACCTTGTCGGCCGCGCTGCTGAGGCCTATTCTGCAATCCCCGCTGCGCTCCCTTCTGTAATTCGTAGAACTGATTCAGCGCACTGGCTGATCTCATCCGGCAGCGCGCTGGCTTGCTTCGAGAACGCGTAGCAGCGAGGCAGTGTCGGACCGACCCCAGCCCATCGCCATCAGCGCGTTGAGCTGCTGCCAGACCTGCGCGGCCACTGGCAGCGGCACGCCGAGGCGATGCGCTTCCTGCATCAGGATTCCATAATCCTTGTGATGCAGGCGCGCCTCGACGCCGGCGGCAAAGTCGCGATCGACCATCCGGCCGCCCATGATTTCAAGCGCCCGGCTGCCGGCCGAACCGCCGGCCAGCGCCTGGCGCACCTTGGCCGGATCGGCGCCGGCGGCCGCAGCGAAATGCAAGGCCTCGGCGGCCGCCTGAATCGCACCGACCATGATCATCTGATTGCACGCCTTGGCGACCTGTCCGGCGCCGTTGTCGCCGACATGGACGATGGTCTTGCCGAGCAGTTCCAGCAGCGGCCGCGCACGTTCGAGCACCGCGGCCTTGCCACCGACCATGATCGCCAGGCTCGCTGCGGCGGCCGCCTGGCCGCCGCCGGAAACCGGCGCGTCGAGCATGTCAATCCCCTGCTCGCCAAGTCGCAGGGCCAGCGAGCGCGCCATCTCCGGGGCGATGGTACTCATGTCGACCAACAGGGAAGCCGCGGAAAGCCCCTCTACCAGGCCATCGAGGCCCAGGGCAACGCGCTCGACGTCGGCGCCGGCAGTGAGCATGGTAAACACTACTTCACTGCGTCGCCCGACGGCGGCCGGCGTCGCACAGGCGACGGCACCGGCTTCCAGCAGCGGCTGCAGCACCTCCGGTCGCCGCGCCCAGAGCGCCAGCCGATGGCCGCCACGCAGCAGGTTCAGCGCCATGGCCTGGCCCATCACGCCGAGGCCGATGAAACCGATCTGCATCAGTCTTCGGCGCCCGAGAGGCGCTCCAGGAGCTTGAGGATGGCGATCGAATCCTCCTCGCCGAGCCCCGAACCAAGCATCGCGTTGTACATCTGCGCCGTCGCCGCGGCCACCGGCAGGCACATGCCCAGTTCGTGCGCACTCTGCATGACGATGTTCATGTCCTTCTGGTGCATCCAGGACTTGAAGCCCGGCTTGAAGTTGCGGTCGAGCATGCGCTGGCCATGGTTCTCGAGGATTTTCGAATAGGCAAAGCCACCGAGCAAGGCCTCACGCACCTTGGCCGGATCGACGCCGCTTCTGGCCGCGAAATTGAGTGCTTCGGCGACGGTCAGCACGCCCGCACCGGTGACGATCTGGTTGGCCGCCTTGGCGACCTGCCCGGCACCGGCATCGCCGACATGGACAATGTTCTTCCCCATGCACTCGAAAGCCGGGCGCGCCGTTTCGAACGCCGCGACGCTACCGCCGACCATGATCGACAGGCTGCCGGCAATCGCCCCCACTTCGCCGCCGGAAACCGGCGCGTCGAGGAAGTCGACGCCCTGTTCGAGCAGGCGAGCGCCGATTTCGCGCGCCGCCGCCGGCCGGATGGTGCTCATGTCGACCGCCACCAGCCCTGCCCGGTCGGCGCTGGCCACGCCCTGCTCGCCGAGCATCACCTGCTCGACGTCGGGGGCATCGGCGACGACCGAGATCAGCAAATCGACCACGCCGGCCACCCCGGCCGGACTGTCAGCGCCACTGGCGCCGGCGTCGAGCAGAGGCTGCATCGACTCGGCGCGGCGCGCCCAGACGGTCAGTTCGTGCCCCGCCTGCAGCAGGTTCAGCGCCATCGGGCGCCCCATGATACCCAGACCGATGAATCCGATTTTCATTGTTACTCCTCTTCCAGTCGCCAGACGATCACGCGCGCGAGTGTAGCAGCCATCAGCCGACGATCGTGACCACCACCCGGCGGCGGTGCGAGATGGTGCGGTGCTCCCAGAGGTAGATCCCCTGCCAGGTACCGAGCAGCATCGCGCCGCCCGCAACGGGGACGCTCACCGAGCAGCCAGCCAGGATGTTGCGTCCATGCGCAGCCATGTCGTCGTCGCCCTCGCTGTCGTGATGATAGGCGGCATCGCCATCCGGCGCCCAGCGCGCAGCGAGTGTTTCCAGATCGCGGCGCACCGAGGGATCGGCGTTTTCGGTCAACACCACCGAACAACTGGTGTGCTGCACGAAAACGTTGGCCAGACCCATGGCGACTCCCGAAGCGCGCACGACTCGCTCCACCTCGGCAGTAATCTCAATCGTGCCGCGACCGCGGCTGCTGACGTCAAAGCTCTGTTGATAAGCCACCTTTCCCTCCTCGCTCGCCGTGCTCGACGGATGGACACGCTTTACTGCGGTTTAGCGATCTGACTGTCCAGCATCTTGATCTGACTGATGATCGCCATCAGTTTCTGGCCGTTCTCCGTAAGCGAATACATCGTCCGCGGCGGCACCTCGGCATAGACATGCTTGTCCAGCAAGCCATACAGGGTCAGCTTGCGCAAGCGCTCCGCCAGAATCTTCTTGGAAATCCCCGCCACATGACGTTCCAGCTCGCCAGGACGCGCGATGCCATCGGCAATGGCAATCAGGACCGAAACCGACCATTTGCAGCCCACCACCTCTTCAAGATGGCGGTAGGCCGTGGGCGTCGAGCGAGACGAATTATTTATTTCGTTCATGGCCAATGATTTACACCAGAAGGTTACCGGGGCACCGAAAAGTGCCCGCTTTTGGAGTACCAGAGCTCTACCTACAATGATCGTGTGCTCTTGGCACAAACCCCGATCCACTGAGGAGGAAACGATCATGAAAACCAATGCCACCTTTTATCACGCTGGCTGCCCGGTGTGTGTGGCCGCCGAACAAAACCTGGCCAAGGCGCTTGATCCCGCACGTTACGAGGTCGAGGTCGTCCACCTCGGCGAAAGCAAGTCGCGTGTCCCCGAGGCCGAAGCGGCCGGCGTCCAGTCTGTACCGGCGCTGGTACTCGATGGCGCCGTGTTCCATATCAATTTTGGCGCCGGTATCGAGGCGCTGAAATAGCCCCGCGATATCTCCGGCCAGCGGCTCGCCATTCGCGTCGCGGAGAATGCCGCTCGGCATCTCCTGGCTCACCGTCCGGCCAGGCCTGCCTGCACGGCTAGAACCCCGACCCCGGCGTCTTCAGGAACTCAAGTTCTTCCGGGGTCGACGGCCGCCCGAGGATGGCATTCCGATGCGGATAGCGGCCGAAGCGGTCGATGATCGCCTGGTGCCGCCGTTCGAAGGCGAGGTTGTTCTCCATTCCCGGCGCAGCGAAGAGTTGGAGCGCCTGCACATGGATCACCGGCGACTCGCTGTGCATATAGGGCATGTAGAGGAAGGCGCGACGCACCGGGTCGAGGGCGCTGTCGGCGCCGGCGGCGACGGCTTCCTGAGCGAGCGCAAGCGCCAGCGCATCGGTGGCGAAGGATTGCGGGCGATCGCGAAAAATGTTGCGCGGGAACTGGTCAAGAACGAGGATCTCGGCCAGTCGGCCGTCGGCGCTGCGGCGCCAGGCATAGAGCTCGCAATGGCTGGCAGCGGCGAGCAGGGGAGCGAAACGCGCCTCGATCAGGTGATCGAAGTCGGGGGATTTCGACCACCATTGTGCCGGCGTCGTCTCCTCGAACCAGAAGGCGAGCACCTCGGCGGGCGTCACGCGCTGACCCTC
Source organism: Candidatus Accumulibacter appositus (assembly GCA_000585055.1). Classification (GTDB taxonomy): domain Bacteria; phylum Pseudomonadota; class Gammaproteobacteria; order Burkholderiales; family Rhodocyclaceae; genus Accumulibacter; species Accumulibacter appositus. Next base: position 11,358 of record JEMX01000042.1, on the reverse strand, counting down.
ATTGCTGAATGACAAATTAACACGACGCTTCCCTCCTTCGGCCGCGCTTTTGTGGATGATCGATCAGTGCTCGTCGACTCGCCCGCGCAGCAGCTTGACCGCACCACGCTTGACTTTGCTGTCGACGCGCCTGATCTGCGAACCGCGCGTCGGTCGGGTCGGGCGCCGCGGCGTCGGAATGAACGCCGCGCGGGCGATCAGTTCGCGCAGGCGGGTGAGCGCGTCGAGGCGATTGCGGTCCAGGCTGCGGTGCGCCTGCGCCTTGATGATCACCACGCCGTCGGCACTGATGCGCTGATCGCGCAGCTGCAACAGGCGCTCCTTGATTTCCTCGGGCAAGGACGAGGCAGCGATGTCGAAGCGCAGATGGATGGCGTTCGACACCTTGTTGACGTTCTGGCCGCCGGCGCCCTGGGCGCGGATGGCGATGAACTCGACTTCGCTCTCGCGTAGCTCGATGCGTGGCGACGACATTGGCGACCTATTGCCCTTCGCCCGGCGGCGTGCCAATGCCGAGCGCCTGCCAGCCGTCGCTACCGAGTTCGCGCAGGGTCTGCATATTGCGCTCGTAGATCAAGGCGGCGTCCGGGAAAGCGGCAACCGCACGGTCAAGGCTGGCTTCGCGCAGTAGATGCAGCGTCGGGAATGGTGCGCGGTTGGTGCAATTGGTGATGTCGTCGGCGTCGGTATCGGCGAAAGCGTAGTCGGGGTGAAAACTGGCGACCTGCAGGATGCCTTCGAGCTGCTGCGTCCTGAGCACGACAGTGACCAGGTCGAGAAAAGCGATGAAGTCGTCGAAGTCATTGAGCGCCCAGGGGTGAATCAGCAGCGTGGTGTCGATCTCCTCCGGCGCCACCGCCAGCAAAGCGTGCAATTCGCGCTCCAGATCGGCGAGCAGGCCTTCGTCGTCCGTCGCATCGCTGACCACGTAGCGCACCTGTCCCTTGCTGTGCACGCCCTTGGCAAAGGGACAGAGGTTGAGGCCGATCACCGCCTGCTCCAGCCAGTGGCGCGTCGCGGCAATGGCTTGCTGGTGGCTGGCGTTGGCGGTGGGGGGCATGAGCAGGTGTTCTCTCGTCAGTGCGTCGTTGCGGTCGCGTCGTCCCGTCGGTCGCCTTGGCAAGGCGTTGTAAGCCGACGTCGGTGCCACTTTCGTCGTCGGGCTGCAGCACCCCGCCAGTGTAGCGATTCGGCGCACAAGGGGCAAAATGTCGATCAGCGACAAATGCGTGGCGGCACACTGGAACACTGCGCACCCCCCTTCATCAGGCCGATGCTTCCGCTCTGGCGGCCGGCGGCTTCGCCAATCTGGCTCACCGGGAATGCCGGCTGCCAGGCGCAGAAAGGAAACGGCCCGCGAAGCGCGGGCCGTCTTGCCGTTCATCGGGTGCCTGAGCGCTGCTCAGTGACCGGATGCACCTGCGGCACCGATGCCGGTTTCCGAGCGCACCTTCTGCGCCGGGTAAAGCGAGCGTTCGAGCTGTGCTTGCTTGCCGGTATCCATCTTGGAGACCAGGTAGATGGTCAGGAAAGCAGCCGACATCGAGAAGAGGCCCGGCGACGAGTACGGGAACAGCGCCGAGCCTTTCGGATTGCCCATGACGGCCTCCCACACCGAAGCCGAAACGATGGTCAGGCCAACCGACGA
>JEMX01000042.1:8957-9655 GCA_000585055.1 Candidatus Accumulibacter appositus | reverse complement strand
CAGTCCTTCCACAGTACCGACATGAAGAGCACCGGGAAGTTGGCCGAGCAGGCGATGGCAAAAGCGAGCATCACCATGTAGGCGACGTTCTGCTTCTCAAAGGCGATACCCAGAATCACGGCGATAATGCCCAGGCAGATGGTGGTGATCTTCGAAACGCGCAGTTCGGCAGCCGAATCGGCCTTGCCCTTGCAGAACACCGTCGCGTACAGATCGTGCGACACCGCCGACGCACCGGACAGCGTGAGACCGGCAACCACTGCCAGGATGGTGGCGAAAGCGACCGCTGAGATGAAGCCGAGGAAAACGTTGCCGCCAACGGCATTGGCCAGGTGGATGGCCGCCATGTTGCCACCGCCCTTCAAACCCTTGGCGAGATCGCCATCGACGTAGTACGCGCCGGGATCCTGGGTGAGAAGGACGACCGCGCCAAAGCCGATGATGAAGGTGAGGATGTAGAAGTAGCCGATCCAGGTGGTCGCCCACCCCACTGACTTGCGTGCTTCCTTGGCGCTCGGAACGGTGAAGAAGCGCATCAGGATGTGCGGCAGACCGGCGGTACCGAACATCAGCGTCATGCCGACCGAGATCGCCGAGATCGGATCCTTGATCAGCGCACCAGGCCCCATGATGGCATCGTGCTTGGAGTGGATTTCAACCGCCTTGGCAAAGAGTGCCTCGGGATTGAAATTGAACTG
>JEMX01000042.1:8445-8927 GCA_000585055.1 Candidatus Accumulibacter appositus | reverse complement strand
AGCAGCATGATCGCCTTGATGATCTGCACCCAGGTGGTTGCCGTCATGCCGCCAAACAGCACATAGCACATCATCAGTACGCCGACGATGACCACTGCGTAGTGGTACTCGAGACCAAAGAGCACCTTGATCAGCTGACCCGCACCGACCATCTGCGCGATCATGTAGAAGCAGACCACGACCAGCGAACCGGATGCCGCGAAGATGCGGATCGGCGTCTGCGAGAAGCGGTAGGCGGCGACGTCGGCGAAGGTGAACTTGCCGAGGTTGCGCAGGCGTTCGGCCATCAGGAAGGTAATCACCGGCCAGCCGACCAGCCAGCCGATGGAGAAGATCAGGCCGTCAAAACCGTTGGCAAATACGAGACCGGAAATTCCCAGGAAGGAGGCAGCAGACATATAGTCGCCGGCAATCGCGAGGCCGTTCTGGAAGCCGGTAATGCCGCCGCCGGCGGTATAGAAGTCAGCCGCCGTCTTGGTCTT
>JEMX01000042.1:0-8424 GCA_000585055.1 Candidatus Accumulibacter appositus | reverse complement strand
TTGGTGATGAACAGGGTCATGATCACAAAGGCGCCAAACATGGCGATCGCAACCCAGTTGGTGTCCTGCTTTACCGTGGTCCCGAGGTCGCCGCCAGCCGCCACGGCCACGCCGGCAATCAGCAAGCCGAGCGGGATCACCGGGCTGTTGCGTATGGTTTTGGCAATCATCATTGATGGGCCTCGTGGATGATTTCGGCAGTCAGGTCGTCGAACTCCGAGTTGGCACGGCGGACGTAGATATTGGTGATGATGATGGTCAGCAGGATGACCCCGACCCCCATCGGAATACCGATCGAAGTGACCATGCCATCGGCCAGTTTCCTGGCCAGAAACTCCTTGTCGAAGGCAATCAGCAGAATGTATCCATAGTAGATAGCCATGATCAGGACGGTCATGACGATGCTGTAGGTCGAGCGCATGCTCACCAGTTTCTTGTACTTGGGGTTGGCGGCGATACGCGCAACCACGTCGTCGTCTTTCATGTTGCCTCCTCGGAAGGGAAGGGTTTGTCGAATCATTCACACTGACTGCCGCGCTGAAGCTAGGCTTGCGACCTTACGCCGGGCTTACAAACGTTGCTTTTTTTCGTGTATTAACAGTGACTTACATGATTCTGATCGAAGACTTAACAGGCGCTTACAAGGGGCGCGGATGTTCTGGTCGCTGGCGCTCGGACGACTTGCGCGAGACGCTGCTGGTGCACGTCAAGGCCACATGCTGCGCACTGCAATCGCCGGGTACAATCGCTGTCGTGCCGCTGGCCAGCACGCTGCCCGAGGCATGTTTCCGGGAAGAGCCGCGCCCCCTTAATCCTGTCCTTTGCCCGCCTGCCGATCGAGGTCCTTGATGCTCGTCCTGTTGATAGAAGATGATCCGGAGCTCTCTGATGGCGTTGCCACATTCCTCGCCGGGCAAGGCGACAGCGTTGTCGTCGAAACCAATGGCATGGCAGCGGATCGATTGTTGCAGGAGAGGAAGTTCGACTTCGTTCTCGTCGATGTCGGCCTGCCAGGACTGAGCGGCTACGAAATCGTGCGCCGCATCCGGGAGCGCCGCCAATCGCTGCCGGTGATCATGATCACCGCACGTGATGCCCTCGACGATCGAATTTACGGGCTGGACCTCGGCGCGGACGACTATCTGTCGAAACCCTTCGAGCTGGCCGAACTGACCGCTCGCATGCGAGCCACCACGCGTCGTGGAGCTAACAGCGTTGCCCGGCGAATCGAATTTGGCCCGCTGTCGATGGACATACAGGGGCGACACGCCTCGCTGGCCGAGCAGCCCCTGATCGTTTCCAGCCGCGAATGGGATCTGCTCGGCACTCTTGCCGCGGCTGACGGGCACACGGTGCCGAAGGAACGGCTGCAGGGTGATGGCAGTGTCAACGCCCTGGAAGTCTACGTCCACCGCCTGCGCCGCCGACTGGAACCAGCCGGCCTGAATATCCGCACCGTGCGCGGCTTCGGCTACCGTCTGGAAATCACCGCGGGCGTGGCCAACAAGGCGCGGCACGATGCCAACTGCTAGCGCCAGCACGGCAGGAGCCGGGAGCAATTCGGGAGACCCGGGCAGCGAGATCGGCGCGACCACACGGCGGGCCGGTACCACTCTCCGGCGCAGCCTGCTGCGAGCGCTGGTACTGCCGATCGCCGCCGCCCTGCTGACGGGTGGCGTATTCGGCTATCGGGCGGCCGAGAAAGTTGTCAGCAGTGCCTACGACCAGAGTTTGTCGAACCTGGCAAACGGCATCGCCAACCGCGCCCGGGTGGAAAATGGTGAAGTCAACATCACCCTGTCGCCTGAAGCAGACGCGCTCCTGCGCACCGACACAGTAGACAGCATCTATTTCCGGGTACGCGACGACTTCGGCCGAATCATCGCTGGCGACGCCGATCTGCCGCCGCCAGAGATTTCCCGAAGCGACGCGGCAGCCAGCTCGTCGGCAGCGCCGCCGGCGACCCCGGCGAGCGAGAGCGCCACCGCCAGTGGGCCGAGAATCTCGTTCTTTGACGCCCACTTCCGTGATCAGACGATACGCGGGGTGCGTTTCCACCCGATCGTCGACGGGCACGGCATCTATGTCACAGTCGCCGAAACACTGGGCAAGCGGCGTGCGGCAATTCGCGATCTGTTGCTCGGCTTTGGTCTGGCCGTTTTTCTGGTGCTCGCCGCCATCGCCGCCGTCGTAAGCTACGGAATCACCTCCGGCCTGGCCTCGCTGGATCACCTGCAATCGGAGCTTGCCGAACGTTCCGGCGAGGATCTCGCCCCGGTCGATCTGAATCAGGTGCCACTCGAAATCCACGCGCTGGTGCGTGCGCTGAACGCCCTCCTGACGCGCTTGCAGGACGCGCACACCGCGCAACGGGAATTTCTGCAGAATGCTGCGCATCAATTGCGCACGCCCCTCGCCGGTCTGCAAGTCCAGGTCGAATTGCTGCGCAGCCAGCAGACTGACCAGACGGTGGCGGAGAATCTGCGCCAGTCGGTCAAGCGCGTCACTCGCCTGGCCAATCAGTTGCTGGCGCTGGCCCGCGCCGAGGGGGGGCAGCATCTGATGGCGAATGCGTCGTCGGTCGATCTGGCGAAGCTGATCGACGAGATGCTGGACGACTGGCTACGCGTCGCCGACGCCAAGAAGATCGACTTCGGCATGCAGCGGGATCTTTCGACGCTGGCCGGCGATCCCACGCTACTCCGGGAACTGATCGCCAATCTGGTCGACAACGCACTCAAATACACACCCGCCGGCGGACAGGTCACCCTGCGCTGCGAACGCGTCGGTGACGTCGTCGAAATTGACGTCAGCGACAACGGCCCCGGTATTCCCGAGCACCAGCGCGAACGCGTGTTCGAGCGTTTTCATCGCTTGCCCGATGCCCCGGCGACCGGCAGTGGCCTGGGTTTGGCGATTGCGCGGGAAACGGTTGCCGGTCACCGCGGTTCGATCGCCGTCGTCAGCACGACGGACGGCGAAGGCACCTGCGTCCAGGTACGCTTGCCAGCAAAGCCAGCGACCGCGTCGCTGGCCAACCACTCTGCCTGAGCAACGGCGCCAGCCAGCGCTTACAATGCCCGCTCAGTAGCGGGAGAGTGGGCAATGGAAAGCATCGAAGCGGTGGTCATCGGTGCCGGCGTCGTCGGCCTGGCCTGCGCGCGCGAACTGGCGCGGCGCGGATTCGAGACGGTGATTCTCGAACGCCACGGGGCTTTCGGCACCGAGACCAGCGCCCGCAACAGTGAAGTGATTCATGCCGGGCTCTACTACCCGACCGGTTCGCTGAAGGCACGGCTCTGCGTCGCGGGCCGCAAGCGGCTCTACGATTTCTGCACGACGCACGCGATCAACCACCAACGTTGTGGCAAGCTGATTGTTGCCACCTCGACGGCCCAGGAGAGCAAGCTGGCGGCGCTGCAGCAGCAGGGCCTTGCCAACGGCGTGGACGATCTGCAGCGCTTAAGCGCCGCCGAGACGCGCAGGCTCGAACCCGATCTGGCCTGTACGGGCGCCCTGCTCTCGCCTTCCACCGGCATCGTCGACAGCCATGGATTGATGCTGGCCCTGCTCGGCGACGCCGAGAGCGCTGGCGCTTCGCTGGCACTACACAGCCCCTTGCAGCGCGGGTCGCTGGACGCGAACGCGCCGGGCATGGTGCTCGAAAGCGGCGGCGCCGACAGCCTTCGCTTCGTGGCCAAGCTGGTGATCAACGCGTCCGGCCTGTGGGCGCCGGAAGTGGCCGCCTCGCTGGCCGGCTTCCCCAGGGCGCTGATCCCGGCCAACTTCCACGCCAAGGGCAGTTATTACGCACTGAGCGGTCGCGCGCCGTTCTCGCGGCTGGTTTATCCGCTGCCGGAAGCCGGTGGTCTGGGCGTGCACCTGACGCTCGATCTCGGCGGCCAGGCGCGTTTCGGCCCGGATGTCGAGTGGCTGCGTGATCCGACCCCGGGCCAGCCCATCGACGAGCTTGACTACCGCGTCGATGCGGCGCGCGCCGACACCTTTTACGCCGAGATTCGCCGCTACTGGCCGGCCTTGCCCGACGAGGCCTTGACTCCGGCCTATGCCGGCATCCGCCCTAAAATCGTCGGACCCGATGCGCCGGCGGGCGATTTTCTGATCCAGGGAGCAGCGCAACACGGCATCCCTGGCCTGGTCAACCTGTTCGGGATCGAATCGCCCGGATTGACGGCCTGTCTGGCGATCGCCGAGCATGCGGTGCGGATGGCCAGCGAAGGGCAGGCGGGCTGATTCGGCTGAGCACATGCGCGCCGTCCTCGACACCAACGTGATCATCGACCTGCTGCACTTCGCCGATCCCGAAGCGCTGCTGCTGCGTGCCGCCATCGATGACGGCTCGCTGCTGTGCTTCAGTGACCGGCAGTGCCTGAGCGAACTGGAACGTGTCGCCGCCTACCCGCAGTTCGCGCTCGATGGATTGGCGCAACGGGCGCTGCTCGAAGACTACCGGGGCTTCGTGAGGCTCTGCGAGCCCGCAGGCGTTGAGGATGGCGAAGCCTATCGACTGCCGCGCTGCCGCGATGCCGACGATCAGAAATTCCTGATTCTTGCGCTGCGTTGCCGCGCCGATCTGCTGATCACCCGCGACCGCGAACTGCTCAGACTGGCCGGCCGCCGTCGGCCAGCGCCATCGTGTGCGATTGTCGGCGCTGCGGCGGCCGCGGCATGGCTATCGACAAGCAGCGATCAGCCATCAGCAAGTGGCGCCAGTACCGACGCCGGCGAGCTCGCTGCCGGGCCTCGAGGGTTGCGGCGCTAGCTGCAATTCAGCAAGGGCAGAAGCGACGCACTCCAGCCAGCGCACGGGTGTCGCGCAGCTCTGATGGCTGCTGAAAATCTCGTCGATAGTGCAGCACCGCAGCAGCAGCAGCTATTGGCCGCGCCGGAAAACCCAGACGCTGTCACTGGACGCCTCTTCGGCGTAGGCATAGCCGCCGACGGTGAAGTCCTTCAAGGCGGCTGGCTCAGGGAGCCGATTGATGATCGCAAAGCGCGCCATCAGCCCGCGAGCACGTTTGGCGAAGAAGCTGACGACGCGGAACTTGCCGCCACCCCAATCCTCGAAGACCGGCCGGACGACGGGCAACGACAGCTTCTTCGGCTTGACCGCCTTGAAGTATTCCTCCGAGGCCAGATTGACCAGCACCGAGGCGCTCGCTTCGGCAAGGGCCGTGTTGAGAGCCTCCGTGATGCGCTCGTCCCAGAACGCGTAGAGGTCCTTGCCGGCCGGATTGGCCAGCCGCGTGCCCATTTCCAGCCGATAGGCCTGGATCAGGTCGAGCGGACGCAGCACGCCATAGAGCCCGGAGAGGATACGCAGACGCTGCTGCGCGAACTGCAAGTCGTCCGCCGACAGTGTCTCGGCGTCGACGCCAGCATAGACGTCGCCATCGAAGGCCAGAATCGCTTGCCGGGCGTTCTGCGGCGTGAACGGCTGCGTCCACTCGGCGTAGCGGGTCGCGTTCAGGGCCGCGAGCTTGTCGCTGATTTTCATCAGACTGGCTACGGCCGACGGTGACAGCTCACGCAGGCGCTCGATCAGAACCTGTGACTGCTCCAGAAATTGCGGTTGCGAATAGTCGGCAAGCGTCGATGGCGTCTGGTAATCGAAGGTCTTGGCGGGCGAGAGGACGATGAGCATCGGCTGACTCCAGCGGCGAGAAATCTCGAGATGAATGTTTGCTACTATTTCGCAATTGTAATCGACGTCGCCAGCGGGCACGAATCTGCGCTGCCCTTCACTCTGCCTGAAGGCCAATGCAATGGAAGAGATCCTCAGCCAACTGGGCAGCCCGGACGCCAATTCGATACAACTGTTGACGCAGTTGATCGACGAGATTCGGCCCGCCGACGCGCACGACGTCGCTTTCGCCCGGACGCGCATGGAAGCGCTCACCGCGATCCTGAACGCAGACGCGTCGCTACGGGAAAGCCTGCGCGACGTGCTCAACGAACTCGCGCAGACCCACCGTCATGGCGAGCTGTACACCGTCACCGGCATCCTGCCGAACACCGGCTTTGTCAGCGAGGCGCTGCGCCGCATCGGCCACAAGCTGCTGCCCGAAGTGCTCGACCGCGGACTGCTGCGTACCGTGCTGCGGCGGATGTTTCATCAGGCAAGCGACCGCCTCTGGGTCAGCGGCGTCGGCGAGGACGCCTGGCTGCAGCTGATTGTCGCCATGCGCTTCGACGAAGTTGCGGCCAGCGACAGCGTGCCGGCCGCGGTGGGCGAAATCCTGCGCTCGCTGCGCGTTCTCTCGTACTGGATCGCTGCCGGCGGTATGGAGCCGGAACTGCTGCGCCTGGAGCCCTCACTCGAGACCTACGAATCGCCCTTCGTCGCCCAGAACGTCGAAATGGCGGCCTACATCGATGCCTTTCCGGAGCAATGGGGCAAGCCCGTGGACGGCGACACCGACGACCGCCAGTCACGAGTCCTCTTCAGCCAATGCCGCGAAGTGATCGAGCGGGTACGCAAGAGGGCCGCCCGCGACGGCACCAGCATTCGCCTGACCTACCATCTGCGGCGCCTGCGACAACTCCTGCGCCGCAGCGAGCAGCTCCTCGACATACTCGCCGGGCTGCAGAGCGACCGCAGCGGCGTCGCTGCCTACCCGCCGATCGTCGCCCTCGCCGTGCAGATCATCTGCGACGAGTGCCTGCGCGACAACCTCGCCAGACACCTGCGCCAGAACACCGAACTGATCGCCCTGCGGGTAACCGACAACGCCAGCCAGCGTGGCGAGCATTACATCACCGAGACGCCGCAGCAATACTGGTCGATGGCACGCTCGGCAGCGATTGGCGGTGCGATCATTGCGGGCATGGCCTGCCTGAAGCTGGCTCTCGTCGCAACGCACATGCCGCCGCTCACCGGCGCCATCCTCTTCTGCCTCAACTACGGCCTGGGCTTCTGCCTGATCCACATCCTGTACGGCGCCGTCGCCACCAAGCAACCGGCGATGACCGCCAACGCCATCGCCGCCGGCATCGAGGAAGCCGGCGGCAAGCTGCGCAACATCGAAGCCATGACCGATCTCATCGCGCGTGCCTTCAGCACCCAGGTGGTCGCCATTCTCGGCAACGTCTGCATCGCCATTCCGCTATCGGCGCTGCTTGCCTGGACCATTCTCAGCCTCAGCGGCACGCCTTTCACGGGCGTTGATGAATCGCTCTATCTGCTCCAGGCCCAAAGCCCGCTGCATGGCGGCGCTCTCTTCTACGCGGCGATCGCCGGCGTCTGCCTGTTCATCTCCGGCCTGATCAGCGGCTATTACGACAACTACGCCGCCTACAATCGTGTCCCCGAGCGCATCCTGCAACTCGATTGGCCGAAACGCCTGGTCGGCGAATCGCGTCGACGCCGCTTCGCAACCTACATCGGCGAGCATCTCGGCGCCCTCGCCGGCAACTTCCTGTTCGGCGTCCTGCTTGGGGGCACGACGCTCTTCGGCCTCCTGCTCGGCCTGCCGATCGACATCCGCCACGTCGCCTTTTCCTCGGCCTTCGTCGGCATGGCCTTCGTCGGACTCGATGTCGGCGAACACCTGTTCCTCTTCGTCACCGCGCTGATCGGCGTCGCCGCCATCGGTTTCATCAACCTGGCAGTCAGTTTTACGCTTGCACTCAACGTCGCCCTGCGCTCGCGACAGGTTTCCGACCCGCAGTGGAAGTTGCTGGCACGCTCCGTCCTCATGCACCTGCGCCGCAAACCGTCGGATTTCTTCCTGCCACCGAAGCGCAGAGCTGAAGACGAGGCGGCCGATACAAACGCTGAAGCACCGACCAGCGCCAAGCAACGCGAGTGATGTAGCACAAGGGCACGGAACGGTTCGCCACGGAAGACTCAACGGCGCCGACGAAACGACCACCGAGTCCGCGCTGCCTGCTCTCGTAATAGATAGCGGCCTCGCGGAACTCCGCCAGCGCTTCCGGGTGATACTCGACTCTCATCGAGCGATGGCTTCCCTCACCCGGGCAAGCACTTCGTCGGCGGCAACAGTTTTCACCTCACCAGCACGCACTTCATCGATGCGCCGACGCGCCTCACGCAACCAGAGTTGGCCTATCTCGCCACCCTCGGCGGGATCCAGGCTTTCCACGAGGCGATCAGCCAGTCTTGCGCGCGCTTCGCTAGCCCCTGTTTAACCTACCGAAAAAAACTTCTCGCGTAATCAATCGCTTGCAAGGCAAACGAATTTCTAATGGCACAACAAGCGCGTAATGATGTGTCAGGAAGTCAGTTTTCGGGTTCCTCCGGGTTCTGGGTTGACGCCCAAGGCGCGATAGCGGGTTCTGGGTTGACGCCCAAGGCGCGATAGATCGCCATCAGCTCGGGCTCGGCGCTGGTGGCCTTGCGAACATGCAGCGTGCGGCCATCGCGCTGGCGGAAAGTCGTCG
>JEMX01000041.1:778-1100 GCA_000585055.1 Candidatus Accumulibacter appositus | reverse complement strand
ATGCGGGGTGGCCGCCGTCCACTTGCTGAGCAACAGCTTCTTCGGGTTCAGACGGCGAGCAGGCGGTAAGCCGAAGGCCTGTGATTCGGATCCGGGTGCGGAAGATGATTTCACGGCTTTACTCATCATTGTCCTGGACAAACTATAGTTGGGTGCGTAGTATAACGCACAAATGACCTTTACGTGGTCATTCGCCTTAAAGATGTCTAGCACAAACAATGCTCCAGATCGGTAAGTCTGATGATTTCATTGGCGCCCGTGGAGTCCCTTCCTTAAGAACAGCTGAGCCGGAGAAGAGATGTCATGGAGAAAGTAGCCCTGG
>JEMX01000041.1:404-672 GCA_000585055.1 Candidatus Accumulibacter appositus | reverse complement strand
CGGTGAGCGCTTGACCCACAGCTACGGGGACAGCCACGTACAGGTGGTCGCTGACTGCTCCAGCGTTGCCGGAGCACGCCACGTTCTTGAGGTCGCCAAGGCGCACCAGTTGCTGCCCACGGCCTTCGCGCACTGNNACATTCGCCTGGGCGCTCTGCATCGCATGTCCGACGCCGACTTTGCGGCCTGCCTCAGCGCCAATCTGTTCAGCGCCTTCCATACTCTGGCGGCTTTCGTCGGCGCCTTGCGCGACGCCAAGTGCCCGGGA
>JEMX01000041.1:0-283 GCA_000585055.1 Candidatus Accumulibacter appositus | reverse complement strand
GCGACCTACGCGAGCAATGGCATCCGGATCAACGCCGTCGCCCCCGGCATCATGGACACGCCTGCCTCCACCGCCATTCTCGGCACCGCGATGGGCCGCGAGGCGGCGGCTCGCCAGTACCCCTTGCCGGGCATTGGCTCACCCGACGAACTGGCCGAACTGATGGTCTGGCTGCTCTCGGACAAGGCGGCCCGGGTGACCGGCAGGTGTGGTCGATGGACGCCGGCTTTTCCACCGTTCGACCGTTGGTCAGGTAGGGCGCGATGGACCACTCTCTGCCCAC
>JEMX01000040.1:4225-27724 GCA_000585055.1 Candidatus Accumulibacter appositus | reverse complement strand
TGGCAATCATGGGGCGTCTCGGCTTTTCTGCCGATGATAAAGATATTGCCGCTTTCCTGGAGTTGGAATCGGACTTGGGCGCCTTCTCGTCAGGTAGTGCAAGCAGAAGATTTCTGACCTGGTCTCCGGAGCAAAGTCTTCCTGGCCTCGACGCGTCCAACGCTGTCACCAGTCTTGAGGCGCGTTTGGCAGCAACGCTTGAGGCAAAGGAAGCCGCCGAGAAGTGGGCATACTCCCGCTTGGCGGAAGTCGAATTGCTGCGGGCCGAACGGAAACAACTAGAGGCTAGCTTGGGCCATAGGTTGATGAGGGTCTTGCGATATTGTACTGGAAGGAGAAGGCCAAATGCCTGAGGTTTTCTCCTGCGTCGAGTCATTGGTTATCAAGGATGGTGCGGTTTTCGGTTTTGGATGGATTTTTCATGAACAGCAAGAAATAACAGCGCTTCGCTTGCGCTTGAGCCTTACCAAGGAGAAGTTTTCATCGGTCGAGCATGTTGCGGCGACCATGGGAAAATCTCGGGAAGACGTCCAGGAAAAGTTTGTAGGCCAAGCGAGAGCCTTGCACTCCGGATTTGTGCTCCTCGGGGCCTTCCCGGTAGCCGCGCAGATCGATGCCATTGTTTTGGAATGTTCCTTGGCAGATGGATCGTTGGTGGAAATACCTGTCGATAATTCCAGCGTGGTTCAGTTCTCCAGTAGCGCCGCGGGTGAAAAGAATAAGCTGATGCTCCGGCAGTTTGGTGTTTTTCTTAAACGGGGGGTGCGCCTCATTCGCGCGGGAAAGCTGTCGTCTCTAGTCGAGAAAGCGGGGCGATACCTCAAAGGTCGGCCACGGACGGCGCTGCGTGGGCCCGGCGACCTGGTTGCTATTTTCCAAGAGGACGAGAGAAGGGATCTGTCTATCATTGTCGATCACGATCTTGGTGGCGGCGCCAATCACTACCGCAACCGTTTGGTCGATGCAATCATCGAAGAAGGCCGAAGTGCGATTGTCATGACATATCACGTGCCAACGCTTTCGCACATGTTGATCCTCTGGAATAAGCGAGTGCACCTCAGGTATGCGATTCCTGACAGGCAATTTTTTCTGGAGGCCGTCAAACAGCTTTCCGTAAGTGAGATAGTTTATAATACGGCGGTATCATTCATCAAGCCGGACGAAATTCCGCAACTGTTGATCGGCTTGAAGGCACTCACCGGCGCGCACCTCAAGATTCTTGCACACGATTACTTTCTTGTCTGTCCCTCTCATTTCCTGCTCGACTACGAAGGAAAGTACTGCCATATCCCAGAGGCCAGCGTGTGCGCGAAATGCTTGCCGAAAAACCAGCAGGGTTTTGCAACGCTGTTTGTCGAACGTGATATCCGCAAGTGGCGTGCCATATGGGGCTCTCTTTTCGCTGCCGCGGACGAGATTGTCGCCTTTTCCAATAACACGGCGCAATTGTTGATCAAGGCATACCCCCAGCTTGACAGAGCGAGAGTGTCGATCACGCCTCATAAAGTCGAACATCTGACGAGTGGCCCTGTGCGGGTGCGGAACACGGACCCGCTATGTATCGGTGTCGTCGGCCACATCGGTTTTCACAAAGGCGCGGCGTTTGTCCAGGCACTCGCCCGCGAGATCAAGGATCGCGATACCAACCTGAAAATCGTGGTGATCGGGTCTCTCGAAGCGCGCTCTGAACCTTCCGTCGTCAGCCAGACGGGCGCTTACCAGCATGACGAGTTGGCGGGCATGATTGAGAGGTGTGGAGCCAACGTCATGCTCTTCCCATCGATTTGCCCGGAAACCTTTTCTTATGTTGTTCAGGAGTTGATCGACCTGAAATTGCCCGTCGCGTCGTTCAATTTTGGCGCACCTGCCGAGAGACTGGCGTGCTATCCAAACGGACTGGTACTGGCGTCCATGGATCCAGCGAGAGTCCTTGATGAACTGATTTCCTTTCACCGCAAAATATACCTTTCGCCCTGAGGTTTCCATGTCCGATATCCACGTATTTACCAGCGCTGCGTTCAATTACATCCCGAAGGTCCGCATGCTGTTCCAGTCGCTCCGTCGGCTTCACCCGGAGTGGCGGCTGCATCTGGCGCTTGCCGACGAGTTGAGGCCTGGCGTAGATCTCAGTCAAGAACCTTTTGACGAAGTTTTCGCCGCTGCCGACCTTGAAATCCCGGGTTGGCGGGGCTGGGCGTACTGCCATACCATCGTCGAATTGGCAACTGCGATCAAGCCGTTCATGTTGGCCCGTCTACTCAAGCTGCCGGGTAGCAGTAAGGTCATCTATCTCGATCCCGATACGGTCGCATTTTCCCGTCTCGACGATATTGTCGAAGCGCTGGACAGCGCCAATATCGTCCTGACGCCGCACCAGACCCGTCCAGAGCAGTCTCTCGCGGCAGTTATGGACAATGAAATATGCAGCCTCAAGCACGGGATCTACAACCTCGGCTTCTTTGCGGTGGCGGCAACGGAGGTCGGACACGAGTTTGCTGACTGGTGGAGCCGCCGCGTCTATCACTTTTGCCGTGCGGATATTCCCAACGGGTTGTTCACCGACCAGCGCTGGATCGACCTCGTGCCGGCCTTTTTTTGTGGCGTTGCGATCATGAGATCAAGCCGCCACAATGTCGCAACCTGGAACCTGACAACCCGCGAATTCAGCGTTTCAGCGGCCGGAGAATATCTGGTGGATGGCGAGCCCCTGGGCTTTTACCATTTCACTGGATTCGACAGCGGTGCCCACTGCATCATGGCCGCCAAGAACGCGGGCAACAACGCGGCTGTTCACCAGCTCATCGATTGGTATACCAAGCAGACCGAGAATCTCGCCAACGATCCCTTGGCCAAGGAAGCCTGGGCTTATGGTTCCTACACCAACGGGGTGGCAATTTCCAAGGCTCAGCGTCTTGTATACCGCGAACGAACGGACCTTCAGGCGGCCTTCCCGGATCCCTTCGATGCTGATACCTACCTGCAGTGGTGGAATAAGCAGGGAAAGCGGGAATTCCCCGATCTCTTCAACGAAGAGAAACGTGAGCTGGCAATGGCCAAGCTCTCGTCCGTGCTGACTCCCGGATTCCGTGGTGGTGAGGCGGGTGAGCTTGGCTGGGAGAAGGTCAGTGGCATGCTGCGGCAGGCTTTGTCCAACCCCAAGGCGACTCGCATACTTGCCCAGCGCGGCTGGGAAATCCTCAAGAACGAAGGCGTTGCTGGCGTTAAGCGGCGCTTGCTTTGACAAACTACACCGCATAGGCATAGCGAGATAATCGTGAGCCGGAGATTTATCGCTTGCCGAAGCTCCTTTCATTGGGATGTCTGTGGTGGGTGTTGACAAATGTGCTGCTAACATCTGAATTTAATATGGCTATCAGGTTCCCGTCTCTATGACATCATCCACTACTCCCTCTTACTTTGACAATGTAGATGTGCTGCGCGGCTTTGCGGCGCTGTCGGTCGTTGTTTATCACGTCATTGAACTCTTTGAGTGGACAGAATTCCCATCGACGGGGCCTATGGCGTGGTTCAGGAGCGGCTGGATGGGGGTGGACCTGTTCTTTGTAATTTCGGGGTTTGTTATCGGGCTTTCGGCCTTCGCCGAAATTGACAGAAGCGGCGCGGGGAATTTTCAGCGACCTTTCTTTGCTCGCAGGCTTGCGCGTATCGTGCCGCTTCATTACCTTACAATGCTGGTTTTCGTGGCTTTCATTGTGCCGGAGTTGCTGTTCAACCACTTTTGGGAAAATCTCGCCGCCCACCTGCTGTTTCTTCATAATCTGCATCCCAGGCTGCATGGGGCGATTAATGGCAGTAACTGGTCGCTGGCCACGGAAATGCAGTTCTATGTTCTGATGCTTTTTGTCGCTCCATGGATCAGGGTCGGCAGGTGCTGGGTTGTCGCGGTGGTCTTCATAGCCATTACCTGGACGTGGCGCTTTGGCGTTACTCTTCTCGTAGTGCCGTCGCCGGAGTCCGGGCCATTTCCTGTCTTCGTCGCCGCAACGCAGCTTCCCGGCATGTTGGATGAGTTCTGCGCCGGGCTGCTCCTGGCTAGGCTGGTGAGATCGGAAGCCGGCGTGCGCCTGCTCGCCGGCGGCGCAAAAGTTCGCGTGCTGTTGTTCGCGTTAGCGGTGCTGGTAACGTCTTTGGCGATGTGGGTTTACTGGAGATACGCGAGTTACTGGAACTATCCGATGATGGTGACGATGTATCGCTCGCTTCTGGCAGTGGCTTTCACCACCATATTGCTATTCACGATATCATTTAAGTTGCCGGGACTGGCTAGAAAAATCCTGTCGCCGTTGTTTTATCTGGGCACGCTTTCATATGGGATATATCTCTGGCACTTGCCGGTTCTCTTGTCCTTGAAACGGCTGACCTGGATTAGTCAGAGCACGGCCCTTTTTGTTGGGGTGGCTCTCACTTGCCTGTTCGCTTCGGTGTCCTGGCACTTTTTCGAAGAGCCGTTGATCAGGAGATTTCGGTGGAAGGGCGCAGCAACTGCCGCATGAATAGAGAGGGCGCGATCGGAGAGGAAGAGAGAGTCGAGAGTGATGCCGGCGAGCCGTGTATCTCTACCATTGTCGTCAACTACAACGCCGGGAGCTTGTTGCGCGGCTGTGTCGATTCCCTAGTGAAATGTGCAGCCGGTATCGAGGTTGTTGTCGTTGATAATGCATCGTCCGATAATAGCCTCACGCTGCTTCCAGAGAGTTCGGCCGTGCGCGTCATTCGCAATGCGGAGAACCTTGGTTTTGCGGCTGCGTGCAACATCGGAGTGCGAGCGGCGTCCGCGCCGGTGTTGCTTTTCCTGAATCCGGACTGCCACTTTCAGCCGGGCACCGTGGCGACGCTGTTGACTGAGTTGCAGGCCGACGAGCGTGTAGGCATGGTCGGCGGCTTGCTGGTGAATCCCGATGGTAGCGAACAGGCGGGCGGGCGGCGGGCGGTGCCGACGCCCTGGCGTTCCTTCGTGCGGGCCTTTGGCTTGCACCGCCTGGGCGGGCGCTGGCCGCGCCTGTTCTTTGATTTCCACTTGCACCGACAGCCCTTGCCAGACGCTCCGATCGAGGTCGAGGCGATTTCCGGCGCCTGCATGTTGGTCAAGCGTGCGGCGATCGATGACGTTGGCCTGTGGGACGAAGGCTATTTTCTGCATTGCGAGGATCTCGACTGGTGCATGCGCTTTCGCCAGCGGGGGTGGAAGATCCTGTTCGTTCCTGCGGCGCGAATCACGCATGCGCTAGGGGCGTGTAGCAAGGACCGGCGCGTGTTCGTGGAGTGGCACAAGCACAAGGGTATGATGCGCTTCTATCGGAAGTTCTTTGGCCAGCAGTACTCGGGCCTGTTGATGGGTTTGGTCGCTACCGGGGTGTGGTTACGCTTCGGCCTGCTGGCCACCTATTACACGGCTCGGCGTTGCGGGCGGGCGTGCAGACGTGCTTGAGGAGCCGATGTCGCCGAGCATCGCCTCCCTTGCGCAGAACGACGGCGCCAATCCTGGGCCTGTGGGAGTAATCGGTGCCAGCAGCCTGGTGGGGAACTGCCTGCTGCCGATGCTAGTGCAGGACGGCTGGCAGGTGACTGCCTTCTCGCGCCAGGGCGGCCCGTTCGGGGGTGAGGTGACATGGCGGCAGTTGCCTGCCGCTGCCAGCTCTACTTCCAAGCCGCTGTTGCCGGCAACGGAGCGAGCTACGCCATACTGGATTTCCGTGGCACCCCTTTGGGTGCTAGCCGAGCATTTCAGCCTGTTTGAATCGTGTGGGGTACGTCGATTGCTCGTTTTGTCGTCTACCAGTCGGTTCAGCAAGGATGACTCGTCCGACCTACAGGAGCAGGCCATCGCGCAGCGACTGGCCGACGCGGAAGCGCAGGTCCAGGCTTGGGCCGCGAGCCGGGGGGTGGAGTTGGTCATTCTGCGTCCGACGCTGATCTACGGCCTGGGTCGAGACAAGAATCTCTGCGAAATTGCGCGTTTCATTCGCCGTTTCGGCTTCTTTCCGCTGCTCGGCGCTGCGCAGGGATTGCGCCAACCGGTTCATGCCCAGGACGTGGCCAGCGCTTGCCTGGCCGCCCTGCGGGCACCGGCGGCGGCGAATCGCGCCTACAATATCTCCGGTGGCAGCACGCTCGCCTATAGGCAGATGGCTGCACAGGTGTTTGTTGCGCTCGGCCGCCCAGTCCGTCTCCTGCAGGTGCCCTTGTGGGTTTTCAGTCTAGCTCTTGCCGTGCTGCGTTGTCTGCCACCTTATCGGCACTGGTCAGCGGCCATGGCCGAGCGCATGAACCGCGATCTGGTCTTCGATCACGGCGACGCGACGCGCGATTTTGCGTTTGCGCCGAGGGTGTTCGCGCTGAGCAGGGAGGATCTAGGGAAATGAAAGCAGGGTTCAACCCACACTGGCCTGACAGTGCCCGTCTTGGCCCTGAGGGTGGTAGGCCTTTGCATGGCCAGCTGCCCGGGAGGCGCATCCGGTGAGCCGCTGGCGCCTTTCCGCAGGCCTCTCGTCCTATCTGGTGTTGATGACCCGGCCGACCAAGCAGGGCCTGATGCTGCTCGCCGATGCCGTGCTGTTGGCTTTTGCCGTCTGGGCGGCCTATGCGGTCCGCCTGGGTGAATGGTTTATGCCCAACGACTCGCAAATGCTGTTGATACTCGTCGCGCCGCTACTGGCGATGCCCGTCTTCCTCAGGATGGGGCTCTATCGCTCGGTGATTCGCTACCTGGGCGAGCAGGCCTTGTGGTCGGTACTCAAAGGCATGTCGCTGGCCGCCCTGTTGTGGGCCGTCCTCGCCTTCATGACCCAAATGACCGGCCTGGAGGGCGTCCCCAGGGCGGTGCCCTTTCTCTACTGGCTGATAGGCTTCGCGCTGGTGGCTGGGTCCCGATTCGGCGCCCGCTGGCTGCTGTGGTTGCCGACCCGCAGCCGTTTTTCCGGCAAGCAGGTCTTGATCTACGGTGCCGGCAACGCGGGGCGGCAACTCGCCGAGTCACTGCGACGAGGGCGCGACCTTTTCCCGGCGGGCTTTCTCGACGACGACCGGAGTCTGCACGGCAAGGACGTCGCTGGCCTGCGAGTCTATCCACCCGAACACCTGCCGACGCTGCTCGAACGTTTCGATATTCATGACGTCATCGTCACCTTGCCGTCCGCTTCTAGCGCCAGGCGGCGTGAAGTGGTGGCCTCTCTGGAACAGTACTCGGTACGTGTGCGCATCCTGCCGGCATTGACCGATATCGCCAATGGCCGGCATCTGGTGAACATGGTCCGCGAGGTCGACATCGGCGATCTTCTCGGTCGCGACCCGGTGGCTGCCGACCCGACCCTGCTCGGGCGTTGTATTACCGGCAAGGCGGTACTGGTCACCGGTGCCGGGGGCTCGATTGGCTCGGAGTTGTGCCGGCAGATCGCGGCCTTGCAGCCAGGCAGCCTGATCCTGCTCGACGCCAGCGAGCACGCGCTGTACCAGATCCACCGCATTCTGCAATCGGTTCTCGGTTGCGAACTGGTGCCCTGCCTTGGCTCGGTCGGTGACGCCGGCCTGGTGTCGCGCCTGCTGTCCAGGCATCAGATCGCGACCATCTACCATGCCGCTGCGTACAAACATGTGCCGATGGTCGAGGCCAACCTCCTGGAAGGCGCGCGCAACAACATCCTCGGCACCCTGACGCTGGCCAGTGCCGCCTTTGAGGCGGGGGTCGAGACTTTCGTCCTGATTTCGACCGACAAGGCGGTCCGTCCGACGAACATCATGGGCGCCAGCAAGCGCTGGGCGGAGCTGGTCGTGCAGGGTTTTGCCCGCCAGGCCGCCGCGCGCGCCACCGGCCAGCGGTTTTCTGCCGTACGCTTCGGCAACGTCCTCGGTTCGTCCGGATCGGTGATCCCGCTTTTCAAGGAACAGATCGCGCAGGGGGGGCCGGTAACGGTCACCGACGCCGAAGTGACGCGTTACTTCATGTCCATCCATGAAGCGGTGCAACTGGTGATCCAGACAGGCAGCCTGGCCAACGGGGGAGAGGTCTTCCTGCTCGACATGGGCGAGCCGGTACGCATCCTCGATCTGGCGCGCAACATGATTCGCCTGGCCGGCTACACCGTTTGCGACGAGGCCAACCCCGAGGGGGACATCGAGATCATCCTTACCGGCCTGCGCCCGGGCGAAAAGCTTTACGAGGAACTGCTCATTGCCAGTAGCAACGGGGTTGGCACTTCGCATCCCAAGATCATGAAGGCAGATGAACCCTCGCTCGATCAGGAAACTCTGACCGCGCTCATCAAGCAGTTGAGCACGGCACTGCAGGCGCGCGACGAAGCCGCCGTGCGCGCGGTGGTGATGCGCGTTGCCGGCGAGCAGCGGGATGGCGAACAGGCAGCGAGCATCGTCGAAGCCTAGCTGCAGACAGCCCGCGGCCCGCAGCAGACGGGCAAAGCGCCGAGCGCTGCAGAGGCCGGGGCCGATGGACGGCCCCTTCTGGCGATAACGGTCATGACGACGGTCGAGACACCCGAGATCATGAAAGCCATGACCGTTTCCTTCCCCTGGCCCTTCTCCCGCTAGGGGAGAAGGGAGTTTCGTGAGTCGCCTACGTGACTTTCACAGTAACGGTAGAGCCATCGACGATGGCGCCGGCGACAATAAAGCAGCGGTCACTGCCATGGCTGCCGGAATAAGCGCCGAGCGTTTGCTAGAATGCCGCTTTGCCCCGCTTGCGCCTGCCCAATGACTCGTCAGATCCTCGTTACTTCCGCCCTGCCGTATGCCAACGGTGCGATTCATCTCGGTCATCTGGTGGAGTACATTCAGACTGACATCTGGGTGCGCTTCCAAAAGATGCGCGGCCACCAGTGCTGGTATGTCTGCGCCGACGATACGCATGGCACGCCGATCATGTTGCGCGCCGAGTC
Source organism: Candidatus Accumulibacter appositus (assembly GCA_000585055.1). Taxonomy (GTDB): domain Bacteria; phylum Pseudomonadota; class Gammaproteobacteria; order Burkholderiales; family Rhodocyclaceae; genus Accumulibacter; species Accumulibacter appositus. The sequence continues at coordinate 18,815 of JEMX01000040.1, read as the reverse complement.
CGAGGGAATTACGCCGGAGGCGCTGATCGAGCGCGTGCATGGCGAACACACGCGCGACTTTGCGGGTTTCCACGTTGGCTTCGACAACTACTACACGACGCATTCCGAAGAGACACGTTCCTGCGCCAACGAACTTTACGCACGCCTGCGCGCCGCCGATCTGATCGAAACACGGGTCATCGAGCAGTATTACGATCCGCTCAAGCAGATGTTCCTGCCCGATCGCTACATCAAGGGCGAATGCCCGAAGTGCGGCGCGGCTGACCAGTACGGCGACAATTGCGAGAGCTGCGGTGCGGCGTACACGGCGAACGAGCTGAAAAACCCCTATTCGGCGGTCTCCGGCGCCAAGCCGGAGCTGCGGCAGTCCGAGCACTACTTCTTCAAGCTTTCCGATCGTCGCTGTCAGGGCTTTCTGCGTCGCTGGACGCAGGGCGAAGGCCGGCTGCAGAGCGAGGCGGCCAACAAGCTGCAGGAATGGCTGGGCGAGGTCGGCGAGAACAAGCTCACCGACTGGGACATCTCGCGCGAGGCGCCGTACTTCGGTTTCGAGATTCCCGACGCCCCGGGCAAGTACTTCTATGTCTGGCTCGACGCGCCGATCGGCTACATGGGCGCTTTCAAGAATCTCTGCGCGCGCGAGGGGCTGGACTTCGATGCCTACTGGGGGCCCGATTCGACCGCCGAGCTCTATCACTTCATCGGCAAGGACATTCTCTACTTCCATGCCCTGTTCTGGCCGGCCGAGTTGCAGCACGCCGGCTACCGGACGCCGACCAAGGTTTTCGCGCACGGTTTTCTGACCGTCGATGGCGCAAAAATGTCCAAGTCGCGTGGCACCTTCATTACCGCCGAGAGTTATCTGGCGCAGGGCCTCGATCCGGAGTGGCTACGCTACTACTACGCAGCCAAACTGTCGAGCTCGATGGAGGACATCGATCTCAATCTCGACGACTTCATCGCCCGCGTCAACGCCGATCTGGTCGGCAAGTTCGTCAACATCGCCAGCCGCGCCGCGGGCTTCGTCGTCAAGCGTTTCTCCGGCCAGCTTTGCCCCTGCGACGAATCATTGCCCGCGATTCAGGCTATCCGCAGCCGCCTCGTAGTAATCGCCGATCACTACGAGGCACGCGAATTCAGCAAGGCGATTCGTGAAATCATGGCCCTCACTGACCTCGCCAATCAGTATGTCGACAGTGTCAAGCCCTGGGAACTGGCGCGCCAGGAAGGCCGCGAGAACGAGCTGCAGGCGGTGTGCACCAATGCCCTGAACCTTTTCCGTTTGCTCGCCATTCTGCTCAAGCCGGTGTTGCCGGCGCTGAGCGCCAAGGCCGAAGCTTTCCTTAAAGTTGCCCCCTTCGTCTGGGACGACGCCGAGAGCGTACTGGCCGCCGGGCATGCGATCAATCCGTACAAGCACCTGCTGACGCGCGTCGAGAAGAAACAGGTCGATGCGCTGGTCGAAGCCAACCGCGATTCACTGGCGGCGGTCCCGCCGCCGGCGCCGCAAAAGCATGCCGAGCAGCAGGAGAAGGCCGCCGCGGTGGCCGTTGCGCAGGCGGCTGTCGGAGCCGATGCCGGCCCGCATATCGGCATCGACCAGTTCCTGAGCGTCGACTTGCGGATTGCGCGCATCGTTGAAGCCACGCAGGTCGAAGGCGCCGACAAACTCGTACGCCTTGTTCTCGACATCGGCCCGCTAGGTACACGGCAGGTCTTCGCCGGCATCAAGGCGGCTTACGAGCCCTCGGCGCTGGTCGGACGGATGACGGTGATGGTCGCCAATCTGGCGCCCCGCAAGATGAAGTTCGGCCTCTCCGAAGGCATGGTGCTCGCTGCTTCCGACGGTGGAGGCCAGACCCCCGGCATTTTCCTGCTTGCGCCCGACGCCGGTGCGCAGGCCGGCATGCGCGTCAAGTAGGCCGCGATGTTCAACCGCAAGCGTCCGCGTGTCACGTTGCGCGTCGTCCTTTTCGCGCTGGTCGACGCGGTCGGCATTCTGGTCTTCTCGAGCGGTGCGATGTGGCTGGCGAGAGGCCAGACCCTGTTCATTCCCAACTTTCCGACCAGTACGCCTGCGGCGCTGGTCACCGTCGTTGCAGGCTTCGCACTGATGCTCTGGGCGACCGGGCAGATGCTGCACGAGTTCGCGCGGGTTGCGGCCAAGGGCGCAGACCAGGCCTGACCCGAGGTGCCTGGCGAGAGCAGTGCCGTCAGCACCACGCGTGCTGCTTTTTTTCTGGAGTAGCCGATGAACTCGCCTTCGCGCAGTGCCGCTTTTCGTAGCGGCGTCTTCGACATCCTCCCGGTACTCGCTGCGGCCGTGCCGATCGGCCTGTTGTGGGGGACGCTGGCGGCTGGCAAGGGTTTCACGCCTTTCGAGGCCTGGCTGACCAGTGCCACGGTTTTTGCCGGTGCCGCGCAGTTCGTCGCCGTCGATATGTGGCGCGAGCCGGTGCCGATGTTGCTGATCGTGGTCACCACTTTCATCGTCAATGTCCGGCATCTGCTGATGGGCGCCTCCCTGCAGCGGCACCTCGGCAACTTCTCGCGACCGGGCGGGCTTCTGGCCATGTTTCTGATGACCGACGAAAGCTGGGCCTTTGCCGAGCGCAAGGTTCTGGCCGAGCCGCTGCGACCCGCTTACTACTTCGGTGTGGCCCTATCGATGTGGCTGGTATGGACCTCCGCCTCCTTGGCCGGGGCCATCGCCGGGCGCTCGCTCGGTGACCCGGCGGCCTACGGATTCGATTTTGCTTTCTCGGCGATGTTCATCGCCATTCTGGCGGGCTTCTGGAAGGGGCCGCGCACCGGGGCTGTGCTTGCTACCAGCGCCGTCAGCGCCGCGCTCGCCAAGCTCGCGGTTCCGGGTGCCTGGTACATCGTCATCGGCGGCGTCGCGGGCGTCATCGTCGCGGTGATCCTGCACCGCGAGGAAGAGGAGGGGCCAGTAGCGGGAGAGAGAGCAGCCGAAATGCAAAGCGAAAAATCGGGCTCGAACGTGGGCTCAGCATGAGCGACGATCTGCTTACTGTGATCACCATCGCCGGCATGGCGCTTGCTACCTACCTGACTCGCATCGGCGGTCTCTATTTGATGCGTGGTGTCAGCGTCACCGGGCGACTCAAGGCGGCTCTCGACGCGCTGCCCGCCGCCGTGCTGATGGCAGTCATCGCGCCGACCGTGCTGGCCACCGGCGCGGCCGAAACCATCGCCGCCGCAATCACCGCCGCCGCGGCCTTTTTGCGGCTGCCGATGATCGCGGTCGTGGCGATCGGCGTCGCCGCGGTGGTCGCGCTGAGAGCGCTGCCCTGATCGAACTGGGCCGAAAGCTGAGGGCGGGGGCGCTCCACCGGTAGCGGGCACTGAATGCTTATTCGTCGCCAGTGCTGCGAGCAGTCATGAAAGCCTCGAACTGCTCGCTCGGCAGCGGCTTGCTGTAGTAGTAACCCTGCACCTCGTCGCAGCCCTCTTCGCGCAGGAAAGCCAGCTGGCCGTCGCTCTCGACACCTTCAGCAATGGTCTTGAGGCCGAGACTCTGCGCCATGTGGATGATGGCGCTCACTATCGCCTTGTCTTCGGCGTCGGTGCTGATGTCGCGAACGAAGGACCGATCGATCTTGATCTTGTAGACCTTGAACTTCTTGAGGTAGCCGAGCGAGGAATAGCCGGTCCCGAAGTCGTCGATCGACATGCGTACGCCGCTTGCATGCAGCTTGTTCATTACTGCGATCGCCCCCTGTGGATCGTGCATCGCGACGCCCTCGGTCAGCTCGAGTTCAAGATGCCCTGCTGGCAGACCCTCTTCGTCGAGGATGCGTGCGACCAGATCGGGCAGGTCGGGGTGACGAAACTGCACGGCCGAGAGGTTCACCGCGATGACCAGGGGCTCGATCCCTCTGGCGACCCACTGTTTGGCTTGCCGCACTGCCGCGCGTATCACCCACTCGCCGATCGGCACGATCACCCCGCTGTCTTCGGCGGCCGGAATGAACTCTGCTGGCGAAACGGCACCGAGCTCCGGGTGCGTCCAGCGTAGCAGCGCCTCGGCGCCGATGACAGCCCCCCCTCGTACCGAAATTTGCGGTTGGTAATGCAGTTCCAACTGGTTCAGGACTACTGAATGGCGCAGTGCCGAGATAAGCTGTAGATGGCGCGCCGAACACGCCTGCATCTCGGCGGTGAAGAAGCGGTAGGCATGACGGCCTGCTTGCTTTGCGCGGTACATGGCAGCGTCGGCATTTCTTGAAAGGGTTTCCAGATCGCCACCGTCATGCGGATAGAGGGCAATACCGATCGAGGCGGTGACGTTCAGGTCGTAGCCCTCGATCCGGTAGGGTTCGGCGATGGCCTCGAGCAGCTTCGCAGCCACCTGTGAGGCGCCGCGCTCGTCTGCTCCATGCATCGAGAGAATGAACTCGTCGCCACCCAGGCGCGAAACGATGTCCGTGTCGCGCAGGACCAGACGCAAGCGGCGCGCCAGTTCGACCAGTAGCGCGTCGCCGACACTATGACCCAGGGTGTCGTTGATATCCTTGAAGTGATCGAGATCGAGGAACATCAGCGCTATGGTTTGCTGATTGCGCCGGGCGACGTTCAGCGAATAGCTCATCCGCTCGTCGAGCTGGCTACGATTCGGCAGCCCGGTCAAGGCATCAAAATTCGCCAGGTAGTGGATCCGTTCTTCAGCGCGCTTGCGCTCGGTAAGATCGTCGATCATCGCCGCGATGAAGTCGACCGAGGCGTCCGCCTTGCGCACACAGCGCACCACCAGGCGGCTAGGAATCACCCGGCCGCTCTTGCTGACGAAGCGCTTCTCCATTTCGTAGCCGTTGATCTCGCCGGCAAGCAGGGCGTTGAATTGTGCGATGTCGGCGGCGAGATCGTCCGGATGCGTCACCTGCGCCCATGACATCCGGTGCAAGTCGAGCTCCGAGTATTCGAGCAGGCGGCAGATATAGGTGTTGGTCTGGATCCAGCGCTTGTCGGGCGAGGTAATCGCCACCCCCACCAAACCGAGGTCGTAGAAGGCGCGCAGGCGCTGCTCGCTTTCGCGCAAGTCAGCCTGTGCGCGCTGCAAAGCGCTGACTTGATCGCGCAGACTGGCGGCCTGTTCGGAGAGAGTTGCCTGGTTTCTCTGCAGCGTTCTGCGCATCGTCTCTTGCGACCCTTGTAGCTGCCTTATCTCGACTATCCTGCTGCGCGCGTGTTGGACAGGTTCGAAATCGAGCTGCCCGATACGTTCGCTATCCCTGGCCAGGTTTTCCAACGGTCGAGCGAGGCGCTGCGCCAGCGCGTGCGTGATCAGAATGGCGATGGCCAGGACCGCAAGACTGGCGCCGCCCAGCACCAACACGAGCTTCAGCCAGGCGGGTGAAAAGTCACTCTCGGGTGCCAGCGTGAGAATCCACAGCAATTGCTTGCCGAGGCTGTGTTGATGGGCGCTCAGCAGCCAGCGGCTGTCTTGCGACTCGAAGGAGGTGATCTGGCCAGAAGGCTTGCCGGCCAGCCGCCAGGCGGCAAGAGCATCGTTCAACGGCGGCAGGGCCAGGTCCTTGGCGGCTTTCAGCACCAAGCGCAGCCAGTCGGCTTCGCCTCTTTCGGCTGGCGGCGCCGGCAAGGCCAGAACGCGTTCGTCATCGGTGATCACGGTCACCAAGCCGTGCTTGCCAACAGGCGAGTACATCGTGTGTTGCGAGAGATCGCGCAGCTTCAGGTCGAAGGCCAGCACGAAGTCTCGTCCGTCCTTGAGCTTGAGCCGTGTCGACACGCTGATGCCTGGGTCGCCGGTGGTGAAGAAGATGTAGGGCGCCGTCCAGTGCAGCGCATTGTCGTTCGGGCTTTGCATGGCGCCCTGGTACCAGGGCCGTTGGCGCGGATCGTAGTCGCGTTCATTCCAGTAATCGACTGATCGACCGTCCGCGTGGCGGTCGATCATCCAATGGCGCGCACCCCAGCGCGGGATATCTGTCATGCGGTTTCGCCAAGCGCGATCGGGAAGTTGCAGCAGCAGCCAACCCTGCCCTGTGGACGTCCCGGCCACTACCGAGGTAACGTGCTCCATGGTTTCCAGCGTCGGTTGAAACAGGCGGTTGAAGGCATGCGGCGACGCAAGGTCTGGCGCGCGGCCGTCGAGCCAGCGACGACCGATACGCAAGAGGTCTTCGGCTGGTGCGAAAAGACTGCTCAGGGCCGCGTCGGTGCGGCTTGCCGCGTCGTTGAACTGCGCGGCGGCAATGCGCTTGGCTACCGGGATTGCCGCAAATAGCACGAACAATGCGGCTGCGAGCAGCGTTGTCCCGCTTACCAGCAACGCCACTCGGGTAAAAATCACACGGTGCAGGGAAAAAGTGCGTTCGCTATCGCTCAGCATCGGCTGAGCATAAGTGATCGGCAAGGTGGCGTCCAGCCGAAACACGGGCGCTGGCGGGCGCTGCTTCGCGTCGCCTGGCCCGGTATGTCTTACGGCTCATTGCGGCGCATTGCCGCTGCCAGTGCGTTCGAGCCACGCTTTTCCAGTTCGTCGATCACCCGCCGCCGGTCCTGTTGGCTGCGGTTCTGGCTCAGTTTGTACTTGCACTGAATTTCGCTCACCGTGACTTCTACGCCGACGATCGCGTCAAGCATCGACGCCTTGTACGTGGGCGACCACGCTTCGGCGAAGGCGGATTCGTATTTCGCGGTCAGGGAATCGACGACCGCTTTCAGTTGTTCGTGGTCGGTGAACACCCGGCATTGGCCGTAGATGTGCACCGCTTGGTAATTCCAGGTCGGAACGCCCGGCGAGTCATACCAGGAGGGCGAGACATAGTCGTGCGGTCCCTGCAAGCTGAGCAGCACCTGTTGACCAGCGAGCTCACGGTGCTGCGGGTTCTGCCTTGCCAGGTGTCCGATGCAGCTTGCCCTGTCCTCGCTGAGGAGAAAGGGCAAGTGCGTGGAAAACGGTCGCCCCGCGACAGAAGAAATCAGCTGCCCAAAAGCGTTCGCTTCGATGAACGCGAACATCTCGTCCTGGTCGCTGACTGCGAAGTGCCTTGGTATGTACATGCTTCTTCCCCGTCTGAAAAACTGCCCTGAACGGCCGCCTCAAGGAGCGGCTACAGATACGACCATTTGTCGAAAAGGGCGGCCTGCCCATGGTAGCCACCACGCCCGTCAATGAGGTTCCAGACGACCGCGTCCTCGATCAGGAATCGCCTTCCCGACGACGAAATGCGTACCCCGGAATAATCGTCGATGTAACCGTGACTGCTCACTCGTGCCAGGAGCCGCGCACGCTCGTCGCGGTTCGCGGGCTCGGCGGACAGGCGTGACGGCAAGGCGGTGAACTGCTCCCAGGTCATTTCGAACAGGTCAAGAGCGGTCTGATTCGCATAGTTGAAAACCGGATCCTCCTCGACGCCGTGGGAGACCAGCGCGAACGAGGCGCCGAAAAGAGCCCTTGCCGGCGACGGCGTTGGCGCTACGCCGGGAATCCGCTTGCCGGTGAGACGCTCGTAGCTGCCAACAAGGAGGTCGGCGTGCGCGCGACAGGTGTCGTCGGAGAACAGGAAAGCGCGGTCTTCCGTCATGGTGCGCCTGTCATTCTGCCTACGTTATGCTCAACAAAGGAGATTCACCATACCACCGTGCGCTCTGACGTGCAGCGCCTTCGGCTGTGCCGGGTGGTCAGCAGTGCCAATTCGCCGCCTGACTGTCGACGCACTTTACACGCGCCGGTGCGCGTGCCCATTCCTCTCCGCCAAAGCATTGATTTGTCGTGACAGGGCGCTTTAGCACGAATATTGCTTCCCCCTACGGGCCGCCATCGGCGCGCGAAGTCCCGTTGGTTCAATGATCCTTATCAGCAGGAGAGAAGCCATGAGAATATCAAGAATAGTGTTTGGCGCGGCGCTGGCGTGCGCCGTAGCGGGCGTACACGCCGTACCAGTCGTTTTGTCGGCGGCAGGACCCAACGCGGCAGCGATCCAGGCCACGGTGGACGCTTTTCGCGCCTCGCTCGGCGCACTGAATCCCAATGTCGCCGGCTCCTTCGGTAGTGGGCGGCGCGAAATCAACTGGGATGGCGTGCCCAACGGCTTTTCCGCGCCGAACAACCTGCCGGGCAACTTCTTCAACGCCAACAGCCCGCGCGGGGTCGAACTGTCGACGCCGGGCACCGGCTTGCAGGTCAGCGCCAACGCCGGCGTGGCGCCGGTCGAGTTTGGCAACATCGACGCGAACTACCCGGATATTTTTGCACCGTTCAGCGCACAAAGGCTGTTCACCGCGCTCGGCAGCAACATCACCGACGTTCGTTTCTTCATCCCCGGCTCGGCGAACGCCTCGCTGACCAACGGCTTCGGCGTGGTCTTCTCGGATGTCGATTTGGCCAGCACCACGGCCATCGAGTTCTTCGATGCCACCGACCAGTCGCTGGGGAATTTTTTCGTTCCCCAGGCCGTGGGCAACGAGACATTTTCTTTCCTCGGCGTTCGCTTCAGCGAGGGCAGCGTCATTTCGCGAGCGCGCATCACCAGTGGCAACCAGGTTCTCGCGCCGGGCAACACGCTAAGCGATCTGGTGGTGATGGACGACTTCATCTACGGCGAACCGATTCCCGAGCCGGCGACACTCTTGCTGCTGATGCTGGCGATGGCGGCGGCGCTTGATGTCCGCGCCCGGCGTTCGCCGAGCTAAGGGCTCGCCGCTACAGTCCGGCGAGCGCGGCCACCCAGGCTTCGGCGGTCGGCCGCAGAAGTTCCAGAATCGGCATCGGATAGACGCCGACGGCCAGGATCAGCAGCGCGGGTAAGAGCAGGAGTGCTTTTTCCCGCGCCAGCAGGTCTTCCCCGGCTGCTATCTCGGCGTTGCGCAGCGGCCCGAGGAAGGCGCGCCGGAACGGCACCAGGAACGCTGCGGCAGCGAGCACCGTGCCGAACAGCGCCGCCAGGCCGGCGCCGGTATGGCTGTGCAGGGCGGCGACGATGATCAGCAGTTCGCCGGGGAAGCCGCTGGTTCCCGGCAGACCGATTCCGGTCAGGCCGAAGAGCAGGAAGAAGCCGGAGAGCAGCGGCATGCTGCGCATCACGCCACCCAGCTGCGCGATGTCGGTCGAGCCGCTGCGGCGTTGCAGGAAGGCGAGGACCAGAAAACCGCCGCCGGCGGCGACGCTGAAATTGAGCAATTGCAGGAGCGCGCCCTGCAGCGCCGACGCCGAAAAAGTCGCCAGCGCGAGGACCACCAGGCCGACGTGCGACAGGCTCGCATAGGCCAGTACACCACGCAGATTGCTGTGCGCCATGGCCGCCACGCCGCCGTAGAGGATGGCCAAGGTTCCGCAGCCGGCGAGCAGCCAGTGCAGATCGCGGGCGGCGATCGGCGCCAAGGGAATGGCCAGGCGGATCAGGCCGTAGGCGCCGAGCTTCAGCCCGACGATCAGCGCCGTCACCGCTGCCGGCGCACCCATGGCCAGCGCCGGCAGCCAGGTGTGCGCCGGCAGCAGCGGCACCTTGGCGGCAAAGCCGACGAAGAGAAGCAGGAAGACTGTGTATTGCGCGGCAACGGGCAGGGGCGTTGCCAGCAGCGTCGGCAGATCGAAGGCCAGGGCGCCGGCGATCGCGGCATGGCCGAAGCTCAGCGCCAGCAGGCCGAAGAGCAGCGGTACGCCGCTGGCCAGCATGACCAGAAAGTAGCGTACGGCGGCCGTCTGCCGGGCGGCGCCGACACCCCACAGACTGACCAGGAAATACAGCGGCAGCAGCGTGAACTCCCAGCAGAAGAAGAACAGAATCGTGTCCAGCGCGCAGAAGACGCCGAGCGTAGCTGCTTCCAGCAAGAGCAGCAAGGCGAAGTACAGCCCGGGTGGAAGTGGTGCAGCCGCGGCGCGAATGCGCCAGCCGGCGATGACGGCGGCGCAGAAAAGCAGCGCCGTCGCCGGCAGGAAAAGCAGCGAAATGCCATCGACACCGACCAGATAGCCGATGTTCAGCCCGACCATCCAGTTTGCGGAATCGATTAACTGGAAGCCCGTTTCTTCGCCGTCAAAAGCGGTGACGATCAGCAGCGACAGCAGCAAGGTAAGCAGCGCAGTGGATAACGCGATCCACTGCGCCCACGGCGCACGCCGCAGCAAGGCCGTCGCCAGCGCACCGCCGATCGGTAGCGCCAAAAGGGTGCTCAAGAGGGGCAAGGAAGCCGGTTCAGTCATGTGCAAAATGGGCGGCGAGTGCCTGCGTTGCGCTGTCGGTCAGTTGCAGCCAGGGTTCCGGGTAAAAACCCGCGTACAGCAGCACCAGCAGCGCGGCGCCACCGACGGCGTACTCCATGGGACTGGTCCGTGCGATTCTGCTGGTCGGCAGATCCTTTGGCCGCGGCGCCAGGAAGGCGCGCTGAAAAGCCCACAGCAGGAAACCGGCGGCGGCGACGTTGCCCAGCGCGGTGGCGATCGTCGGCAAGGCTCCGAAAGTCTCGATCGACGCTTCCAGGACCAGGTGCACGGCGTCGAATCCAGGCGTCCCCGGCATGCCGAGTAGCGCCAGACCGCCGATCAGGAAGGCGATGGCAATGAACGGAACGCGGTCGAAGAGGCCGCCGAGGCTATCTAGCCTGGTGGTCCCGGCGCGGCGGTATACGTAGCCGATCATCAGCAGCATGACCGTGATCGCCAGGCCGAAGTTGACTGCCAGCAATAGGGCGCCCTGGACGCCGGCGGGGTGCAGGGTGAATAGACCAATGACGATCAGGCTGGTGTGGCTGACGACGGCGAAGGCCATTAGGCGGCGCAGATTTGCCTGCCGGAAAGCGAGCACCGCGGCGTAGAAAACCCCGACCATGGCGAAAGCGACCACGTAGGCTTGCCAGATGACCACCGCCTCGGCGGTCAAGGGCAGCAGGAAGCGCGCCATTCCGTAGATGCCGACTTTGACGCCCAGCAGGAGCACCGGCCCGACGGCAATCAGTCCGTAGCCGGCGGAATTGGGTAGCCAGCCGTGCAGCGGAAAAAGCGGCGTACGGATCGCCAGCCCGTAGAACAGCAGATAGAAGGCTGCCGATTGGTATTTGCCGATCTGTGGTGTTGCCAGCAGGTCGACGAGATCGAAACTCCAGCGTCCGCCGGCAATGTCGGCATGGCTCCAGACGAGGACCACGGCGCCGGCAACGAACAGGCACCAGCCGAAGAGCTGATATTGCAGGAAGCGCGACAGCGCCAGCTTCTCTTCGCTCGCCGTAGCCCAGCGCCAGAGCAGATAGCCGATCAGCGCCAGTTGCAGCGCCGACGCGGCGGCAAACCAGAGCAGGTTCATGGTTGTCAGCATGCTCATCAGCGAGGCCTCGATGAGCAGCAGCACGCCGAGCAGGTGCGCCGGTGTGACCTGGCGGCGGGCCATACCGTAGAAGGCGAGCAGCACGCCAAGCAGCGCCGTGAGCAGGATGAAGAGTACGCTGATGCCGTCGGCAGCGGCATGGTAGGCCAGCAGGTCGAGCCGCTCGGCGAACTGCATGACGCCGTTCGAGACATCGATGCGCCGATAGAGGTCGAGCGCCAGGATCAATTCGGCGACCGCACACAGGCGGCCGACGGTGACCGCCAGGCGAGCCTTGCGCAGGATCAACAGCGCCAGGGCGCCGAGCAGCGGCAGTAACTGCAGTAGCGCCAGCAGCGGGTAGCCGGCCAGCACCGCCCAGTGCACTTCGTTCATAGAATCACCACCAGCGTCGCCATGACCATCAGCATCAGGTAGCGCGGCTGTTCGAGCAGCAACTCGATGGCGTCGGCGTAGCGGCCGATACGGCGCAGGGGTTTGATCATCGAATCGTCGCCGCGCAGCAACAGGCGGTCCTCGATGCGCTGCAGCCATCCGGCAAAGGCGAACAGGGCGCGCCCGGCGAAGCCGTGGCCGCAAATCAGCGCTTCCGTGGCCGCCGCACAGCCTGTGGCGACGCCTTGATCGGCGCGTGGCGTGCCCAGCAGGGGGTCGATGACCTGCTCGTCGAGGGCGCGCACGTCACGGCCCAGCGCCAGCGTCGGGCGGGTCAGCAGGCTGCTCGCCAGCGCCTCGATCCAAAAGCGCTGCAGGGCGGCGGTATACAGCCAGTCTTGCCGGGCCAGCCAGTGCGGGACGGGGCGCGCCGGACGGCGGACCAGATGCATGTAGCTCGGTGCGAGTAGAAACTGGTACGCACGCCAGGCGGCGTGCAGGCCGGAATAGCAGGCGGCCAGCCAGAACAGGCCAAAGCCGCAGAGCACGAACATCAAGGCGACCTGGGTCACCGTCGAGAAGATCAATGCCGACTTGACGTCACTCTGCAGCAGTGCGCAGAGGGCGCCGTACAAGCCCGTGGCCACGCCGACGACGACCAGCAAGGCCATCATGTCGGGCACTTGCAGCAGCAGCCCCTGCAGGCGACAGAGCAGGAAGACGCCGGCGTGAACCATCAGCGAGCCGTAGAATACCGCCGACGACGGCGTCGGTCCTTCGAGCGCACGGGCGATCCACGGCGTGAACGGCAGCTGCGCCGACTTGACCACCGCCGCGAGCACGAAGCCGGCAGCCAACAGGCGTGCGCTGACCACGCTCATCGTCCCGTCGCCGGCCAGTCCCGCCCAATCGACGCTGCCCACCGACCACACGGCGAGGCCGATACCGAGCAGGAAGCCGGCATCGCCGACGCGGTTGACGACGAAGACGAAGACCGCGTTGGCGGTCGCCACGGGCCGCTCCCAGGCGTAGGCGATGAGCAGCCACGAACTGATGCCCGCCAGTTCCCAGCCGACGAAGGCCAGCACTGCGTTGCCGGCGAGGACGATCAGCAGCATGCCGGCGAGAAACAGGCACATGCCGAGGAAGAAACGCGGGAAGGCGCGTTCACGATGCAGATAGGTGGCTGAGAAGCGCAGCGCGATCCAGGCGATCAGCGTCACTAGCGTCGCCGTCGGCAGGCTGTAGGCGTCGAGTGCGAAGGACAGACCAACGCTCGTCTGGCCGATCGCCAGCCATTCGCCGGTGCGCAGCGTGTCCGGCACGCCATTCTGCAGCGCCGCCAGGTCGAAAAGCAGCAGCAGGAGCAGGGAAGCGAGCGCGGCGCCGCTGGCCAGCCCGGCGGTGAACGGTTCTTGCCGGTCGCCGTGCTCTCGGCAGAAGAGCATGCGCATGGCGATCGTCGCGGCGGCCAGCAGCGGCAACAGCGGCACCAGCCAGACCAGACGTGTCGCTTCCCCGAGCAGGCTTGCGAGCGCGTTCATGCCGCTTCCAGTGGCTGGCGCAGCAGGGCCGGCGGTAGCGCTTCGCGCCGGCCGGCGAAGCAGTCGCGCGAGCGCTCGACTTCGGCGATGCGCGGTGTTGCTTCATCGGCCGGATCCGCCTGCCATGCCTGCCAACCGGTGGCCGGATCGAAGAGATGGATGTCCCCGTTTTCGGGGTGCTTGGCCGCCAGGACGACCCAGCCGTTGCCGATCAGCTCCTGCAGTGGCGGCTGCCTGTGGTAGATGGCGGTGAGCAGTGCGGTCGTCTGCTCGACGACGACCAGCAGTCGCATCGGTTCGTGGATTTCAATCATCTGCAGCGGCAGGCCGGTGCGCAGGTCCGAACTGGCGCCCTGCATGACGGCGAACAGGCCGGCCAGGTTGTGCATCACCTTGCTGCCACAGCCAAAGCCTTCGTTATCGACCGTCGAGAAGTAGTACTCGAGATTGATGCCGGCGCCGACCGGGCCGGCGGCAAGCAGCGTTGCTTCCAGGATGCGACCTTCGCGGTCGGGCAGCGGGTCGTAGGAGATCAGGAACACGCGGCGATCGAAAAAAGCGCGGCGGCTCATCGTCCGGCGACCGATGAAGGCGGTGGCTACGGTGGCATGCCCGAGTTCGGGTCGTGCCTGCGCGATATCCTGGCAGCGGTCGGCGAGATGCTGCCGCGCCTGCGCCGGTGAGGGCGCGGGCGGTGCCGACGCGAAGCGGCGGCAGCGCTCGACGGCATGCAGGCTGGTGGCCTGCGCACAGTCCCGGCGCATGGCTGCGAAGGAGTCCTGGTGGCTGGCCGGCAGATGTTCGAGGTCGTACCAGAGGTAGCTCTCGTCGCAGGTATTGTGCTCGGCTCCGACGAAGTAGGTTGTTTGCGGAATCTGCAGGCCCTGTTCGGCGAGCCGGCTGCGAATCGACGGGCGGTTGGCCAGGGCCGCAAAAACGCGCGCATTTGGCCCGCCGTGCCGGCCGGAGCAGGCGCCGCAATCGTAGGCCGCCAGATGCGGGTTGTTGCGGCTGTCCGAGCCGTGGCCGACGATCAGCACCAGTGGCGCAAAATGCTGGGTCAGACCGATGCTGCGCAGGAAGCCGCCGACGCGCGCGACCTGTTCTTCTTCGCTGAAGCCGAGCCGAGGTGCTTCGGCGCTGGCGAGACGACTGGCTTCCGTGTCGTCTGCGCTCAGCTGCAGATTTGCCGCCAGGGGCTGGTCGAAGGCGTCGCGGTGCCGCGTGAGCAGCGCCGCGAAGCGTGCCGGCACGAGCGTTCTGGCGAGCAGCGCCAGCAAGGCAAGGGGGCCGGCGGCGGCGATCAGCAGCGCCGCTTGCAGCCAGCCACGCCGGCTGCCCTGATGCAGGCGCTCGCGCCAGGCG
>JEMX01000040.1:0-4092 GCA_000585055.1 Candidatus Accumulibacter appositus | reverse complement strand
GGCGCCTCGTCGTCGAGGCCCTGCCAGAGCATCGGCACGCCAAAGAAGCCGGCGGCGCCGAAAGTTTCGAAAGCGGGATTGACTTCTTCCAGGTGGCGGCGCGAACCTTCCTCGCGATCGTCCATGCAGAATACGAACTGCGCCTTGGCCTTCCCGGATAGCGCGCCAGCGCGGCCGTGATTGGCGGCAAGCGTGGTGAAGATTTGCTGCCGATAGTGGTGTTCGTAGGCCAGCAGCCAGACCTGGCCGCGCTGCTCGCGGCTCAGCGAAGCGGCACAGTCGAGCAGGGCCTGTGCGCCGGCCGGGGCGAGGTCGCGCAGTTGCCGCCCGCCCAGACCAAGCCTTTGTGCGAGAAGGAAAAGCGGCCAGGCCGCGAGCCCTGCCCGCTCGGTACGCTGGTCGTCCGAAAGCTCGCCACCTTGCGTTTCGGCAGAGCCAGGAGGGAAAGACGAGCCAAGGAGGGCCGCGAATTCCTGCCAGTTACCGCACGGAGAGGCCAGATAGGGGCTGGCTGCTGCGAGCAGTTCTTCGCTCAGTTCATTTTTGCCAAAGGCATGTCGGACGCGCAACTCGGCGGCATTGGCGGCGAAATAGTCTCCCAGCGCCGTCAGGCTGAGCGGCAAATCCCAGATGCGGCGAATCAATTGCTCGGCGTAAAGCCGTTCGAGCAGCAGTCGAACGGCCAGAAAATCGGCCAGCGAGACTGGCGGCTCGTCGGGGCGCGGGTGGGCTTCGCGCCAGCAGCACATGCCGGCCCAGCCCGGAAGTTCGAGCACCAGCCGCTGCAGATAGGCCTCCCAGTTCGCTTCCTCGACCCCGAGCGTCAGCAGCTCGCCAATGATCGCTGGCAGCGGCTGCTCCGGGAGTTGTGCGACTTCTTGCCGGGCGCCGACGAATTCGTCGAGTTCCCAGCCCCAGTCGTTGGCGGCGCCATGCCGCCAGGCGGCATAAAAGCCTTGCTCCCGCGCGCTGTTGCGCCAGGCGACAAGGCCCTGGTCCAGATGCGCGCCAAGATGGCGAATCAGGCTTGGCTGCAGCGTTTCGCGGATATCCTGGCCGCTCAGGTGGGCGAGCAGAGTGGCCAGCGTCCAGCGCTCGCCGAGGCCGACGATCAGTTCCTGCCAGAGCGCGGCAGCGGCTTCCGGCGATGTCTGGCCAGGCAAGGTTTCCGGCCGCGTCCGCGGCCGGCTTTTCGGCCAGCTTGGCCACTGGTCAGCGGCCTCGCCGGCCGCAGTCGGTGCGGCCGCCACGGTCGGCTGCAGCGCATAGGCGGCTGCCCAGAGATCGGCTACCGCCGCCGGCTCGTCGAATCCTTCAGCCTTGGCGGCCAATAACAGCGCTTGCCGCGCCGCTGGCTCCAGATCACTCTGCCAGCGCGCGAAGGCCGCCTTTTCCTCATCATGCCAGCGCATTTGCAGCGCTGACAGTTGGCTCGGCGCGTGCCGTAGGGTCGCCTGCAGGACTTCCCCGCGGCGCAGTTGGCGTGCGCCGATGGCGAGCAGTATCTCGTCGCTATGTGCGGCCGGCAATTGCCGCAGCGCGGCGTCGAGATCCTTCGTGGTCACGCGTCCCTGTCGGTAGAGATGGCGACAGCGGTCTTCGTCAAGCCAGGTATTGGCGCCGGTCAATCGCGAAGCCGCGCTGAACGCTTCGGCAAAGGGCAGGTGCTGAAAAGCGTGCAGGGTGTTGTGATGGACGAAGTCACGCAACGGCGCCTGTGCCGGTAGCACATGTTCCAGATGTGCCAGACAGCGCTTGACCCGGGTCAGGGCGTCAATCGACCCGGCAGGTGCGGGCGTACTCATGAATTCATCAACTCATCACCTGTTCACTCAGCCTCCGAAATGCAGCGCCAGGCGGGCGACCGACGCGGACATCAGGCCGAGCAGCGGTGCCGGGTAGAAACCGATAATGACAATGGCCGTGCTCAGCACGCCGGCGGTGAGCGTTTCGCTGCGCTTGAGGTCGGCGAAAGTCGCGATGCCCGCGGCCGCTCCGGCAAAAGACCGCTCGGGGCCGGTCGATAGGCGGCGGATGGCGCGCAGGGCGTAGGCTGCCGAGATCAGCACGCCAATCGACAGCAGCGCCAGCCAGCCGCCCCAACGACCGTAGGCGCCGATCAGCACGTGCAGCTCGGCGATGAAGCCGGCGCTCCCCGGCAGGCCGACCGATGCCAGCAGGGTCAGGGTAATGAACACCGAAAAGCGTGGCGCCGTCCGGTTGAGCGAACCGTAGGCCGCCAGCTCGCGCTGATGGGTGCGCTCGTAAAGCAGTCCGATGAGCATGAACAGCAGCCCCGCCGCCAGTCCGTGCGCCAGCATCTGCATCACCGCGCCGTTCAGCCCGGCCTCGTTGAGCGCGGCGATGCCGAGCAGCACGACGCCCATGTGCGAGCAGCACGACGCCCATGTGCGAGATCGAGGAGTAAGCAATCATCGCTTTCAGATCGGTCTGCCGCCAGGCGAGAACTGCGCCATAGACCAGACTGAGCAGCGCCAATAGCGCCAGCCAGTCCTGCAGTGCCTGCGCCGCTCCCGGTAGCGTCCACACTGCGCGGATTAGGCCGTAGGCGCCCATCTTGAGCAGGATTCCGGAGAGCAGGACCGAGATCGGACTCGGCGCCTCAACATGCGCCAGCGGTAGCCAGCCGTGCAAGGGCACGATTGGCATCTTGACGCCGAAACCGAGCAATAGCCCGAGAAAGACCAGAATCTGGGTT
Organism: Candidatus Accumulibacter appositus; assembly: GCA_000585055.1. Taxonomy (GTDB): domain Bacteria; phylum Pseudomonadota; class Gammaproteobacteria; order Burkholderiales; family Rhodocyclaceae; genus Accumulibacter; species Accumulibacter appositus. The sequence continues at coordinate 1,373 of JEMX01000040.1, read as the reverse complement.
TCTTGGGGCAACTGCGCGCTGCCGGCGGCCATGTCGTCCATGGCGAAACTGTGCCCGGGGGCGACGTCGTAGAGCAGCAGCAGAGCGATCAGCATGAACACCGAGCCGCCGAGGGTGTACAGCACGAAGTTCAGTGCCGCGCGGTGACGATTGGCTCCCCCAAGACGGTCGATGAGGAAGAACAGCGGGATCAGCGTCAGTTCCCAGAAAACATAGAACAGCGACCAGTCGCGCGCGGCAAAGACGACCAGCATCGAGGCTTCGAGGCCCAGGATCAACGAGAAGTAGAGCTTCGCGCCAGTGCGCACCGCGGTCGAGGTGAAGATTGCGACGAAGCACAGGACGGTCGCCAGCAACAGCATCGGCAGCGAAATTCCGTCGACACCGAGCGCCAGGCTCGAGCCAAGGCGCGGGTTCCAGGGACGGGTCTCGAAGAATTGCACCTCGGCGCTGGCCGGATCAAAACTCAGCAGCAGGAGTCCGGCGCAAAGCATGGCCAACGCGGCGATGATGCTCGCCACATGGCGCAAGAGCTCGACCTTGCGACTCGGCAACAGCAATAAGAGACCTGCACCAAGAAGCGGCAGTAGCAAGAGAGTTTTCAGCATCAACGAGCGAAGGCGTCTGGCAGCAAGCCAGGCCCCTTGAAATTATTGTTGTCGTGAACGAGGATTATGCCAGCAATGGCCACAGTTTCTTCTCCCATGCCAGCGCCGGAGTCGACGATGAGCGAAGCAGTTTGCCGTAATTTGCGTATCCATGGCCGCGTCCAGGGCGTTGGTTACCGTTGGTCGCTATCCGCCGAAGCCTCACGGCTTGGACTCAGCGGCTGGGTGCGCAATCGCCGCGACGGCAGCGTCGAAGCGCTGGTCAGCGGTCCGCGGGAGGCGATCGATGCCTTGCTCGTCTGGGCCCACCGCGGGCCGCCAATGGCCCGCGTCGACAGCGTCTGCTGCAACGAAGGTAATGCCGGAGAGCTTGGCACGCGCAGCGGCTTCGTGCAGATTGCCACACGCTGAGCGGTTCTTTTCGGCGCTCAGCGCACGCTGATCTCGACACGATCGTAGCGACCGGCGTCGTCCATGACCGTGATCTGGTAGCCTCCGGCAGCGCTGAAGCGCTGCTGCAGGGCGCGACCGGCCGGCACGCGACCGATCTGGCGGCCGTTCAACAGCCAGATCAGTTCGTCCTGGCCGCCGTGAGCCTCAAGGCGCAGTTCGGGAGCCGGGCCGTTGCCGGCGCGGCGGATGGTGGCGCCGTTGCTGATGCCGACGATGCGCAGGCCGCCTTCCGGCGAGCGCGCGCCGGCACACTCCGGTGCCCAGTCAGGGGGCAGCGCGCGGGCGCGCGTCGCGGCATCGAGCCAGGGTTCA
>JEMX01000039.1:51478-52338 GCA_000585055.1 Candidatus Accumulibacter appositus | reverse complement strand
TCATTTGCCTTGCAAGCGATTGATTACGCGAGAAGTTTTTTTCGGTAGGTTAAACAGGGGCTGAAACCCTTCACCTGGAAGGTCGCCTTTTCCCCTCTTCTGCGGGTGTGCATGGCGATCAAGATAGCGACCAAGAGTTAGCCGAGACTTAGCCGCCGATAGCGGCCGTTTCCGGGAGAAGAAATACGGGGAAAGCCTAGCCGAAGATGTCGCGCGGCCTTACGGCGACCACGCAGCCACGGTGGCGTACAGGGCGAGCATCGCCACGACTGCTGCACCGAAGCTGATCACCAGGACCATGCCGGCGAGCATGTCCTTCACCTTGCCGATGACCGGGTGCAATTCCGGATGGAGGTGGTCGGTGAGCGCCTCTACGGCCGAGTTCAGCAGCTCCGCGGCGAGAACGAGCGCGATGCATACTACTATGAGCGCCCACCACAAGGCGGTGGGTTGCAGCACAGCGAAGCCGAGCAGGGTGACGAGGCCGAGCGCCACATGGACACGGAAATTCCGTTCCTCGGTCCACGCGCAGCCGATGCCGGCAAAGGCATTGCGCAGTTTCTTCGTGAAGGCCTGGTTCTTCATTGTCTTGGCCCGTGCCTGCCACACAGCCGTGCAAGCTCGCCGTGGTCGCCCGGGTCAAGCAGCCACAACTGCCCGCGGGTGAAGAAATGGCCACCCAGCAGGTAGCTGCCGATCATCGGCGGGAGCAATGGTCGCAGGCAAACAGCGAATGGCTGTCCCGCGCGCTGGAGCGAGTCGACGAAGCCTTCAGCCGCCGCGTCTACGTCAGGCAAGATCGTGTGCAACACGCCCCAGCGGGTGCCATCGTACTCGCGCACCACCCCGACGAATAGACG
>JEMX01000039.1:27221-51456 GCA_000585055.1 Candidatus Accumulibacter appositus | reverse complement strand
CTGGCCAACCCGATAGGGCGTCGTCCAGATGCGAACCGTCGCCACCACTTTTTTCTCGGCCTGTTGAAGCGGTCTTTCGAACGCCAGGTCGTTGATCTGGTCGTTCCAGAAAGCCGGTGCGAGCGGTGCCGTGGCGTAATCCAGGCCTTGCCGGGCGAGGCGCAGCATGTTCTGTGCATCGGCTTTGTCGGCGGCCAGCCATCCCGCCCGACGCAGGCGGGCGGACAAGGCGTCGGCGTTCGCTTCGACGATGGCGAAGCTCAGCGCTTGCTCGGGCCGGCCAAGCAGGGTGAACGCGCGGGAAAGCGTCTGGGTGCGCAACAGCTGATCGACAGGGCGATCGAGTTCGACGCTCAACTCGGTGGCGTGCGCAGGCGCCGGTAGCGGGCGGCTAGACGCATAGGCGATGCACCCAACACCGGCGACAACGGCGAGGCCGCGAGCCGCTGTCCTTCGCCGCCGCTCACGCGGCGCATGCCAGTTGACGCGGCCGCTGGCAGTCAGAAACTCGCTCAGGCTGATGCCGACAATCAGCCACAGGGTTCCGATCAGGTAGCCTGCCCAGACATCGCTCAGATAATGCACGCCGAGCACGATGCGGCTCAGGCCGAGCAGGACAATCAGTACACCAGCGGCGAAGAATAGCTTGACCTGCGTCTGCCACGTGGCGCTGCAGCGGATCAAGAGGTAGCCCAGGAAACCGTAGAACGCAACGGCTGCGGTGGCGTGCCCACTCGGGAAGGACCAGGACGATTCGAGCAACAGGGCCTCGACCGGCCGAGGCCGCTGAAAAGCCAGTTTGGCCAGCGCGCTGAACGCGCTTGCGCCAAGGCTGGACAGCAGCAAGCCGGCGACAACGTAGTTCAGGTTCACCAGCCAGAGCACCAGGCACGCCACCGCGAGCAGCACTCCGACGACCGCTGCATCGCCGAGGCTGGTGATCCACAGCGCCGGGGAAACGACCGCCGGCGTGCGAAACGCTGCGATCAGCTGGGCGGCGGCATGGTCGAGCGCGACGACCGGGTCGGAGGTGACGACGTCCTCGACGATGCCCGCGAACAAGGCCAGGGCGAAGGCGAAAGCCAGCACCAGGAGCGTCAGCGGCAGGCCTTTGAAATGGGCGCGATCGACACGCTCGGCGAGAAAGCGGAGGCCATTTGGATGGCGGCGCGCCAGTCGGCGCAGATAGCGATTGCGGCCCAGGCCGGCCTTGATCGAGCGTGCGAGCGAAACCGCCACATGCAGCACTGCGCCCCCGTGGCGCACGACGAAGCGCTGCATGAGCCAGAGCAGTGCCCAGAGCAGCAAGACGACGACGAGCGCCATCCCCGCACGTGACATCCACGCCTGTGCCAGATTGAGCGACTGCCCGAACAGGTAGCCACCACCAACCCACTGCAGGCCCCAGCCGATCCCACCGAGGACATTCCAGAGCATGAACGTGTAGCGCTGCATGCCGACCGTACCGGCCACGAAGGGTGCGATTTCCTTGACGCTCGGGATGAAGCGCCCCAAAAAGACACTCTTTGCGCCATGCCGATCGAAAAAGCTGCGTGCCTTACCGAAATGATCCGGCGTCAGGAACCACACGCCATCGCGTACCCACCTGTTGCCATAGCGTTGGCCCAACCAGTAATTGAAATTGTCGCCAAGGACGGCGCCGGCAATCGCAAACCACAGCAGATCGACGAAATCGAGATGGCCGCTGGCCGACAGGGCGCCAAGCATGAGCAGGAGAGTCGAGCCGGGCAGTAGCAGACCAACCACGAATGCCGTTTCGAGCAAGGCGGCAAAGAAGGCCAGCCAGTAGCCGAGCAGGTGGAAGTGCTCAAGGGACGGCAGGATAGAGGCGAAGAGGCTTTCGATCATTGAAGCACGCTAACGGTCATGGCATGTCGAGATACCCCAGATCATGAAAGCCGTGACCGTCCCCCTCTCACTTGCAGTACGCATTCCGGCTTGCACGCCGAAATCGTTCGACGGGCAGGGAGCATGCTCCCTGAATTCCCCGCCCCGGTCCTTCTCCCGCAGTCGGGCGAAGGGAGATGCGTGAGTCGCGTGCGCGGCTTTCACACGGAGCTTCGCGCAGCCGCATGCTGGCTGCCAGGCCAAGATCGCGAGGGCCGGCCACCCTGTCCCACCCAAGCCGCGCTTAGCGCTGAGTGATCGTCCCGGCATTTCGCTCCGACCCGCGGAAGCTGACCGTCACCCGCAATCCACATGACTGAGCGACGTCAGTGTAGTCCAGCGCGACCGAAGCAGCGTAGCGATCGGTGATCGCCTTGACAATCGAGAGTCCGAGTCCCGAGCCCGCCTCGTCATTTCCCAACACGCGGTGGAATGGCTCGAACACCAATGCCCGCTCGCTCGGAGCGATTCCGGGCCCATTGTCGCTGACCTCTACGACAACCCCCCGGTCGTCGACGCCGACCGAAAGATCGATCCGGCCACCCGCGGGGGTGTACTTGATTGCGTTGTCTACGAGATTCCGCAGCAAGGTTATCAGATCGCTTTCCGCGAGGATGATGCTTGCACCCTGTTCGCCGGTGACCTCGATGTCGATCGATTTTGCCGCAGCGCGTGGATGCAGATCTTCGAGTATCTGGCGAAAGATCTGCTCGAGCGATACTGGTGAGACCGCCATGGCCGAGGGCTCCTGGACCCGGGTCAAGGTCAACAGTTGATCGAGCAGCAGGCGCGCGCGGCAAATCCCCTGCCGCAGCGCCGCCACGCGATCGCCCGCGACGCTGGACATTCTTGTGTCGGCCAGCCGCTCGGCTTGTAAGGATAGCGCGGTGAGCGGTGAGCGCAGTTCATGTGATGCGTCGGCCACAAAGCGGCGCTGTCGACTGACTGACTGCTCGACGCGCGCCAACAAGCGGTTGATTGCCACCACGAAGGGACGGATTTCGGTCGGCAGACCGCTGGCGCTGAGCGTACCGAGATCCTGTTCGTTTCTTCCGTCGAGATCGCTGGCCAGGCGGTTCAGTGGGTTCAGCATGCGGCGGATGACGCAGCGCAGGACCACTAGCAAGATGGGGATCAGAATGACGAACGGCAGCAGACTGCGGAAAGCGCCGTCGCGGGCGATTTCGTCGCGCAGCTCCGTTTGTTGGCCGACAAGGAAGCGTGTATCGGTCGCCAGCGTGGTGACAAAAAGCCGCCAGGATTCACCCTCGACCATCACCGTCTGGAGGCCGTCTGGCAGGGCGGCGGAGAGTAGCGGCGTTGCTGACGGGCGCCCCACAGCTTCCCCATTGGCGTTGGCCAGCAGCTGCACCACCACGCGCGATTCCGGATCCGAGTCAAGATCGGGCAAACCTGTGATCGCGTTGCCAACCGGAAGGTGGTTGCGCTCGATGAGTGCGCCGATCTGCCGCAGCGTGTCGTCCTGCAGTTCGTTCGCTTCCTCGCACGCGGCGACGAACGAAAAAACCCCAGCAACGATCGCCACCCCCAGCAACAGTGCACTGACCCACGCCGAAAGCCTGAACTCCAGCGATGGCCTCAATGTAGCTTGCGGACCAGCCATCCCAGGCCTCGCACGTTCTTGAGGGCATCATTGCCGAGTTTCTTGCGCAGCGAGTGGATGAAAAACTCGATGGCGTTGCTTTCCACCTCGCTTCCCCAGCCATACATCCGATCTTGAAACCGACAGCGGTAGTGCAGCGCTGTCGGTGATCTCGCCGCCGGCCCGTGCATCAATGAACCCGCTGGGCGGGGCGTTGCTTGAACAGCAGGATCATCGGATTGCCTGAGCGATGGGGCCCTTCGCCTGATTGATCGCCAGGGCGTCGTTCTCGGTGGATCTCGCGGCGTAAGCGGTGCCGCCAAGGCTGGCTATCGCTGTGGCGAGGATCGCAAATCTGGTGGCCTTGTTCATGTTCGTACTCCTTCTGTATTCACGCAGAAAGTTGCGTGATTCAAAGGGTACGCAGCCCGACTTAGCTGGTACTGAGCAAACGCGGCGCGAGAGAAAAGCGCGTCGATGCACTGCCAAGACCCAGGCGATCGGCCACGTAGAGCGGAAGACGCCAAGGGGCGGACGCTAAAAGAGCTCTATGAGCGGGAGGCGACTGCTTGACCGGCGACTATTCCGGGTTGAGCTCGTCCCACGCCCGGGCGTGGTCTGGTTCCAGCAGATGCCGTATCTGGCCAACGGCAGATCGCAGGCGGCCGAGGATGGACACGGGAACTCGTCGCCACGCCTCCTCGATGGCCCCGGGATGTTTTTCGCCCAGCACGGCAAGAAGCACCGCGGCCTGGAAGAGGTCTTTTCCCGACTTGCCTCCCCGATTCGTCCCCAGTTGGGACACCATCAGCTTGTGCAGGGCAAAGCGCTCGGGCACGCGCACCATGCAGCAGCGCTCCCTTGCTGAATGAGGTGGGCGGCTGCCGAGCGTCTGGTTGCGGCGCCTCGACGAAGGGAATTCCGGTGGACTGCAGCCTCTCCAGGAAGCTGGCTTCCGGCAGCTTCGGGAAGGCCAATTTCTCCCGCCGAGCGATGTCTATGGCTTCCGTGGCACAGGCAGCGCCGGCCACACCGAGTTGGTTCAGGAGCAGACTGTAGGCATGGGAACCGATGCGCACCCCCCTGCCTGAAATACCCCGTGGTTGCACAGGCTGGCCAAGGTCGCGTAGGTCTTGGCATCGACCAGTGAAAACCCTTCTCGTCCGAGAAGGCGCAGCGAGGTCGCGGCGGCCTTGCTGTCGGCGATTGCCAAGCGTAGTGCCCGGGCCATCGCATCCGTTTCGGGCGTTCCGACCGGGCCAGCCAGATAACGCTCTCGCTTCTTTCCGTCGCCGTCGTAGAACTGGTGCGCGCAAAGGCGAAACCCGTCGGCATTACTACGCTCCAGTACGCTCCCGGCCATACCGACGAATGCCCTGGCCTGGGCGCTGGCGATGCCGATGTCCGCGCCTGGCGGCAATTTGCTGCAGCGCAACTTTTAGAAGTGCCGGCTATTGCCTATAGTGATCAGTCAGTCGCAGCGGCAAGAGAGGACTGCGGCGTCATTCAGCAGAATCTCATTGATCTGTTCACGGAGGAGACGTCATGCAGAAATCCTTGCACATCGACCCGGGCAAGTGTACCGGCTGCCTGCAGTGTGAAATGGCCTGCTCTTACGAGCATACTGGCGCGTTCAACCCGTCGCGGTCATTGATCAAGGTTTTCGATTTTCACCACGAAGGCCGCAAGGTGCCCTACACCTGCACCCAGTGTGCCGAAGCCTGGTGCCTCAACGCCTGTCCCGTCGAGGCCATCAAGATCGACGCCGCGACTGGCGCCAAGGTCGTACTGGACGCAGTTTGCGTCGGCTGCAAGGTGTGCACCATTGCCTGTCCATTCGGCACCGTCAATTACAGTCACGAAACCGGCAAGGTCCAGAAGTGCGACCTTTGCGGCGGTGACCCGGCTTGCGCCGAGGCCTGTCCGACGGACGCCATTACCTATATCGACAGTGACTGGACCGGCCTCGAGCGGATGCGCAAGTGGGCGCAGAAGACCGATAGTGCGGCACGGGTTTGAGGAGAGACGATCATGGCATGGACTCGCAAGATTCTTCGCATCAACCTCACCCAGGGAAGCTGCAGCAGTGAAGCGCTGAACATGGAGTGGGCGGCGCAGTACCTCGGGCAACGTGGGCTGGCCAGCAAGTACCTGGTCAGTGAAATCGACCCCAAGGTCGACCCGCTGTCGCCGGAGAACAAGATCATCTACGCCACCGGTCCGCTGACCGGGACCATGGCCTCGACCGGCGGGCGCTATTCGGTGGTCACCAAGGGGCCCTTGACCGGCGTCATTGCCTGTTCGAACTCGGGCGGTTTCTTCGGCGCGGAGTTGAAGTTCGCCGGCTGGGACATGATCATCGTCGAAGGCAGGTCGCCGACGCCGGTCTACTTGCACATCGAGAACGATCTGGCCGAGCTGCTGCCGGCGGACGATCTGTGGGGAAGCACGGTCTGGTCGACCGAGGCGACGCTCAAGAAGCGCCACCAGGATCCGCTGTTGCGCGTATCGAGCATCGGTCGCGCCGGTGAGAACCAGGTTCTCTTCGCGGCCATCGTCAACGATCTGCACCGCGCTGCCGGACGCTCCGGCGTCGGTGCGGTGATGGGCTCGAAGAATCTCAAGGCGATTGCCGTGCGCGGCACGCGCGGCGTCGGCAATATCGCCGATGCCAAGGCCTTCATGGCCGCCGCGACGGCCGGCAAGAAAGTGCTTGCCGAGAACGCGGTCACCGGCCAGGGCCTGCCGACCTATGGCACGCAGGTGCTGATGAACGTGATCAACGAGATGGGTGCCTTGCCGACGCGCAACCATCGTGACGTCGAGTTCGAAGGCGCGCGCAAGATTTCGGCCGAAGCGATGCACGAAAAACGCGCCACGGATGGTCGCGCACATCTGGTTGCCAATCAGGCCTGTTTTGGCTGCACCATCGCCTGCGGGCGGATTTCGCGCATCGACGAGACGCACTTCTCGGTGGAAACCAAACCCGAGTATTGGGGCGCCAGCGGCGGTCTCGAGTACGAAGCCGCCTGGGCACTCGGCAGTGCCAACGGCGTCGACGATCTCGAAGCGCTGCAGTTCGCCAACCTGCTGTGCAACGAAGACGGCATGGACCCGATTTCCTTTGGCGCCACTGTCGGCGCGGTGATGGAGCTCTACGACCTGGGTATCCTGAGCAAGGAAGAGATCGGCCTCGAGGTGCCCTTCGGCTCCGCGGAAGCGCTGTGCAAACTGGCTGAAATGACGGCGCGTGGTGAAGGCTTCGGCAAGATCCTCGGGCAGGGCTCGAAGCGGCTGTGCGCCAAGTACGGCAAACCCGAGCTGTCGATGACGGTCAAGGGGCAGGAATTCCCGGCCTATGACGGCCGTGCCTTGCAGGGCATGGGGCTGGCCTACGCGACGTCGAACCGCGGCGCCTGCCATCTGCGCGGCTACATGGTCTCCAGCGAAGTCTTCGGCATCCCGGTCAAGACCGATCCCAGGGAAACCACCGGCAAGCCGGAAATGCTGAAGGCCTTCCAGGATGCGACGGCGGTCGTCGATTCGAGCGGCCTGTGCGTGTTCACCACCTTCGCGTGGACCATGAACGACATCCAGCCGCAGATTCAGGCCGCCTGCGAAGGCGACTGGTCGCAGGATGCGCTGTTGCAGATGGGCGAGCGCATCTGGAATCTCGAACGCGATTTCAATCTCGCGGCCGGGATCACCGGCAAGGATGACACCCTGCCGCCGCGGCTGCTCAACGAGCCGTGCAAGACCGGCGGCTCGAAAGGCATGGTCGCCGAAATCGGCAAGATGCTTCCCGAGTACTACAGCCTGCGCGGCTGGACGCCCGAGGGTGTTCCTACGGCGGCCACCCGCTCGCGTCTGGGGCTGTGAAGTGATCAGACACCTGATCATCGGCAACGGCCCGGCCGGGGTCGTTGCCGCCGAGACGCTGCGCCGCGCCGACCCGCGGGCCGCAATCACCCTGATCGGAGATGAGGCCGAGCCGCCGTACTCGCGGATGGCGATTCCCTACCTGCTGAGCGGCAAGATCGGCGAACCCGGCACCTACCTGCGCAAGGACGCCGATCATTTCGAGCGCTTGCGCATCCAGTTGCTGTATGCGCACGTCGCCGGGCTCGACGCCGGGCAGCAGACCGTCACCCTGACTGACGGCAGCACCCTCGCCTGGGACAGGCTGTTGATCGCCACCGGTGCGCATCCGGTACGGCCGCCGATCCCCGGCATCGATCTGCCACAGGTGCTGTCGTGCTGGACACTGGCCGACGCGCGCCGGATTGCCGCGGCCGTAGCCCCGGGGGCGCGCGTGCTGCAGATGGGAGCCGGTTTTATCGGCTGCATTATTCTGGAGTCGCTGGCCAGCCGCGGCCCGCAATTGACGGTTGTCGAAATGGGCGACCGCATGGTGCCGCGCATGATGGACGCGGTGGCCGGGGCGATGATTCGCCGCTGGTGCGAAGGCAAGGGCGTGCAGGTTCGCACCGGTCGGCGGGTGGTGTCCATCGAGCCGGCCGCTGACGCCCTGCGGGTCAGGCTCGATGACGGCGAGAGCGTCGAGGTGGACGTGCTGATCAACGCCACCGGGGTCAAGCCGAATGTCGATTTCCTGGCCGGCAGCGGCGTCGCGGTCGATATCGGCATCCTCGTCGATGACTCGATGCAGACCAGCGTTGCCGGCATTTTCGCCGCCGGAGACGTCGCCGAGGCCGTCGAGTTCGGCAGCGGTCGCCGCGTGGTCAATGCCATCCAGCCCGATGCCGTCGAGCAGGCGCGCATCGCCGCTCTGAACATGGCCGGGCAGTCGGCCGCCCTGCCAGGCACCTTCGTGTTTAACGTTCTCGACACCATGGGTCTGATCTCCGCTTCCTTCGGGCAATGGCAGGAATTTCCCGGTTGTAGCTGCGCGCAGTTGCTCGACGAAGCGGAGTATCGTTACCTGCGGCTGGTCTTCGACGGTGAGCAACTGGTCGGCGCCAACAGCATTGGGCATACCGAGAACATCGGTGTCCTGCGCGGGCTGATTCAGGGGCGGGTTCGCCTCGGCGACTGGAAAGCGCGTTTGCTGGCCAACCCGCTGCTGCTCAGCGAAGCCTATCTCGCCAGGGGCCTGGCGGCGACGCCGTAGCCCTACATGCCGATGCCGATCACCCTCAAGCTGTATGCCTTTCTTTCTGACTACCTGCCCGCGGAAGCGCGGCGAAGCAATGCCGTCGTTCTCGATGTGCCCGACCAGACCACCGTCGCTGCGCTGATCGCCACTTGGGCGCTGCCGCCGCGTCTGGTGCATCTGGTGCTCCTCAATGGCGAGTTCATTCCCCCGCAAGCGCGCGCCGAACGCGCCCTGATCGCCGGCGATGTACTGGCCATCTGGCCGCCGATCGCTGGCGGCTAGGCCGGCGGCAGCCTGCCAATGCGCCCGGCCGCCTCGGATCTCTGGTGCCGCGATTCTCGATGACCCTGGCCTTGCCTGAGTTCGGCCGCCAGCTGCAGCCGATGCTGCCCGGCTGGCGGGTGCAACAGCCGGAGGATGGCTGCTGGCATCTGCAACAGGGCGAGCGTAGCGTCGATATCAGTTGTCGTCCCATGCCGGCCCTGCAGGTCGGCATCCTGCAGTTGCCGCGTCTCGATGTGGCGATCGATTTCTCGGGAGGCAGCGCCGCACAGCAAGCGGCTTTCATCGACGACTTCCAGCGCCATTTCCGACGCGGTGGTGGCTGATGTGATAGCATTCTTCGTGGCGGGTCTCCCCGCATCGCAGGATGGTGAACCTGGTCAGGTCCGGAAGGAAGCAGCCACGGTCCGGAAGGAAGCAGCCACAGCCGTCTTATGTGAGTGCCGGGGGTAAGGCTCGCCACCCTCATTTCTGCCCGGCGTGAGTCTTGCGGCGTTTTTTGGTGCGTTGATGGCCGCGTTTTCCTTCGCTTCCTCTGCCCGGCTCCTGTTCCGCTCCTGCCTCCGCAAGCTTCCATTCATGCCCCCGTTTCCGCCGGCCGCAAATCGTCAGCCTCTGTCCGTTGCTGCTGCCGGAGCCGGCAGTGCCATCTGCTAGAATCCGCCCATGAGTTACCAAGTTCTGGCGCGCAAATGGCGTCCGCGAAGCTTCGCCAACCTGGTCGGCCAGGAGCACGTGGTTCGCGCCCTGACGCACGCGCTGACTTCCCAGCGCCTGCACCACGCCTATCTGTTTACCGGTACCCGCGGCGTCGGCAAGACGACGCTGGCCAGGATCCTGGCCAAAGCCCTCAATTGCGAGACCGGCGTCAGCGCCACGCCCTGCGGAACCTGTTCAGCCTGCCAGGAGATCGATAGCGGTCGTTTCGTCGATCTTCTCGAAGTGGACGCGGCGACCAATACCAAGGTCGACGAGATGCGGGAGCTGCTCGAGAACGCCGTGTACGCGCCGACGCGTGGCCGTTTCAAGGTCTATGTCATCGACGAAGTGCACATGCTCTCGAACTCGGCCTTCAACGCCATGCTGAAAACGCTCGAAGAGCCGCCCGAACACGTCAAGTTCATTCTGGCGACCACTGATCCGCAGAAGATTCCGGTCACCGTTCTGTCGCGCTGCCTGCAGTTCAACCTCAAGCAGATGACGCAGCCGCTGATTGCCGGCCACCTCAAGCAGGTCCTCGAAGCCGAGGCGATCAGCGCCGAGCCGGGTGCGCTGCAGTTGTTGGCCCGCTCGGCCGCGGGCAGCATGCGCGACGCGCTGTCGCTGCTCGATCAGGCGATTGCGCACGGTTCCGGCCAGGTCGAGGAAGCGCAGGTGCGCGAGATGCTCGGCGCCGTCGATCTCGACCACCTGTTGTCGATTGTTGACGCCTTGCTGGCCGGCGATGCCGCAGCGATGCTGCAGGTGGCTGACGATATGGCGGCGCGCAGCCTGTCCTTCGATGCGGCGCTGCAGGAGATGGCGGCCTTGTTCACCCGCCTGCAGATCGCCCAGCTGGCGCCGCAGGCCATCGCCGATGATTTGCCGGAGCGCGCGCGGATCGAGGAGCTGGCGGCCGCCCTCGACCCCGAGTTCGTGCAGCTCGCCTACCAGATCGCCATCCACGGTCGTCGGGAACTGCCTCTGGCGCCCGACGAGCAGGCCGGTTTTGTCATGACCCTTTTGCGCCTGCACGCTTTCCGCCCGGCGCTGGCCAGCGACGATCCTCCCGCGCGTCCGAGCGCGAAGGCGGCGACCAGCGCTGAGCGTTCGGCCGCGAGCCGGTCGTCGGCATCAGCATCGTATGTCCCGCCGCCGGATGTGTCGTCCGCCGTGCCGTCAAGCTCCGCTACGGTCGCCCAACCAGCAGCAGCAAGCGAAGAACCGGTGGCCGTTGTGCCGCCGTTGCCGATCGCAACAGTTGCCGTGGCAGCCGCGTCTGTGCCAACCACGCCAGCGACCTCCGACGACTGGCACGAAATCCTGGCCGCGCTGAAAATCGGCGGCATGGCTCGCGAACTCGCCCAACACTGCGAACTGCGTGAGTTGCAGGCGGGGCGAATCAGCCTTCGTCTCGCACCAGCACATCGCCACCTGCTGATGAAACCCGCTCAGGACAAGCTGCAGCAGCTGCTTGCCGAGCATTTTGGCGGCCCCTTGCAGCTGGCCGTCGAACTCGAGGCCACCACTGGCGAGACGCCGGCGGCCAGCGCGCAGCGCGACCGTCGGCAGCGCCAGGATCGTGCGATCGCGGCGGTCGAGCAGGATGGTTTCGTGCGTGAGGTGATCGAGATGTTCGACGCCACGCTGATCGAATCTTCCATAAAACCCGTTTAACCCCTTACCCAGAGCGAGGCAACAAAGATGATGAAAGGCGGAATCGCCGGCCTGATGAAACAGGCTCAGCAGATGCAGGAGAACATGAAGAAGGCGCAGGACGAGCTGGCCCAACTCGAAGTCGAAGGCCAGTCCGGCGCCGGCATGGTCAAGGTCCTGATGACCTGCAGTCACAATGTGCGTCGAGTGACCATCGATCCGTCGGTGATGGACGACAAGGAAATGCTCGAAGACCTGATTGCCGCCGCGCTCAACGACGGCATGCGCCGCGCCGAGGAGCTCTCCCAGGAGCGCATGTCCGGCTTCTCTGCAGGGCTCAACCTGCCGCCCGGGATGAAACTGCCTTTCTGATGAACACCCCGTCGAGTCTCGAAGCGCTGATCGAGGCTTTGCGTTGTTTGCCAGGCGTTGGGCCGAAGTCAGCTCAACGCATGGCCTACCACCTGTTGCAGAACGACCGGGCAGGTGCCGGCCGCCTGGCCGACGCCATGCAGCGCGCGCTTGTTGCTCTGCGTCACTGCCAGCGCTGCAACACGCTCACCGAGGCCGAAATCTGCAGCCGCTGCCTGTCGAACCGGCGCGACGCCAGCCAGCTCTGTGTCGTCGAAACGCCGATCGACATGAACATGATGGAGCAGACGCACGCCTATTCCGGGCTCTACTACGTACTCATGGGCCGGGTCTCGCCGCTCGACGGCATCGGTCCCGGCGAGCTGCACCTCGATCGCCTGCTGGCGCGCGCCAGCGATGGGGTGGTGCGCGAAGTGATCATCGCCACCAATTTCACCAACGAGGGTGAAGCGACCGCGCACTACCTGTCGGAAATGCTCAAGAGCCGCGGTGTCAGCGTCTCGCGCATCGCGCGCGGGGTACCCGTCGGCGGCGAGCTTGAGTACGTCGATGCGGGAACGCTGGCGCAGGCGTTTCGCGAACGCCGACCGTTTGCTCGGTAGGTTCGGATCACAAGTGTCGTTGCAGTCTCGCCGAGACCGTCAGCAAGCCTGAAGGCGAGGCCAGAGCGAAGCCTTGTGGTCGCTGAAATGGGCGTCGGCCAAAGCGCTTGTGGCCACCCTTCAAGTGAAGGCGTCCTGCTCGGCGAGAGTTGGCGCGCGCCACGGCCGACACGCGGCACCCACCCACCCCGTCAGCGTCATTGCGAGGAGGCAAAGCCGACGCGGCAATCCAGCGCCACCTTCTGATTTCTTCACGGCCACCGCATCGCCAGCGCCAAGAGAAAGATCTCTGGATTGCCACGTCGGCTGCGCCTCCTCGCAATGACGCGTGGGTCATGCGCATAGCGAGGAGCGTAGCGACGCGGAACTCCCCCCGTTTCTTGCCGGCGACAGCCTATTTTTCTCCGCGCCTCTGCAGCTTCCGTGCGATCGCCTGAGTGGCCATGATTTTCGACCAGAAGCTGTTGTTGCCCGCCGCTGAGGCAACTGGCTGACTCGAGAAGAAAGCGACGACGATGTCGGCGTCACGATTGATATAGATCACCTGCCCGTGAATCCCGACGGCGGCGTACTCGCCTTTCTTCTCGTCGAGTATCCACCACATGTTCTTGTATGCAACCCACGCGGCGCCTTTATATCTTTCGTTGTTCTTCATCTTCTCCTTATCTTTGGCAGAAAGCTTGATCGATGCGTCAACCCACTCGGCGGGAATCACCTGCTGACCGTTGAACCTCCCCTTGTCGAGGATCATTTTGCCGAAGCGCGCGGCATCGCGCAGCGTGCTGTTGAAGCCGCCCGTCGCTATGCCCATATAGGCGCGGTCGACGACCGTATAGGCGTCGTGCTCGGCGCCGAGCTTCGACCAGATATGCTGCTGGATAAAACGGTCGTAAGGCAGGCCCGATATCCGGGCGATCAACCAGCCAAGGACGTCTGAATTGGCCGAGTTGTAATCGAAAACATCGCCCGCGACTTCCTTGTTGTTCGGGCGAATGAACTTGGACAGAAAATCGTAAATGCCGTAGATCTCGGTGTTCTGCGGTTCGGCGTCCCGGCCTCCCGGTACTCGAGCCATGTTCATCGCCGGGCCGTAATGCTTCAGGAAGTCCGAGTTCGGGTCGGTGTAGTTCTCCTTGAAATCGAGCGAACTGCTGTGATCAAGCACATTCTGGATCGTCACGCGCTCGAAACCACTGCCTTTCAGTTCAGGGATATATTTGGCTGGCGAGTCATTCAAGTTGACCTTGCCCTCGGCGAGCAGAATTCCGAATGCGGTGCTGGTCAGCGACTTTGTCGCCGAGAACCAGATGTGTTGGTAGTCTCTGCTCAAGCCGTTGAAATAGCGTTCATAGCGAATATCGTCGCCCTTGAGCACCAGGTAGCCATCGGTGTAGTTCTCGTAAAGGATCTGATCGACGGTTTTGTCCTTGCCATCCGCGTCCTTGAGCTGGATCTTTCCGATGTCGCCGTCGATGTTTTCCTGCAGCGGATATATATTCCCGCCGCGTGGAACCATCAGCACGTTCAGGGGGGCGCCGGCATTGCGAAAAGCCCATTGGCTGTACGGATGTTGTCGGTAATTGCCGAAAGTCACCTGGCTTTCCTTGCTCGGCGGGAAGCCGTCCATGACCTTCTTCGGGGCCGAAGTCGCGGCGACCTGCGCGAAGGCGAGGTTGGTGACCAGTGCGGTGAGTACAAATGCCGATCTGATGGCAGTCTTCATGTTCTCTTTTCTCCTTGAAGCGTGGTTTTTCGGGGTTCTTGTCTAGAAGTAGGTCGTGAAGAACAGGAAAGCATTCCAGTCGTTTTTCAGGCCCGAGTTCGCGTCGCGCCGGTACGATTGCAGATCGACGTCTACGTTTTTCTGTGCCAGGAGGGTCCACGTCACGGTGGGCGTGATTTTCCCGGCAACCGTGATGTCGAGGTGACCAGCGCCTTCGCCGGAAAGGTTTCCCGAGACGAAGCGCGTGTAGCCGCCCCAGAACTGAACATAAGCACCGTCCCACCAGTTGTCCGGGTTATAGACCAGCAAGGGTGACACATTGAGACCGACGCCGTTGTAGCTTCCGAACTTCTTGTCCCAGGAGTTCACCACGTTCATCGGTAGATACAAGCTCCATTGCTTGTTGAGGCCGAAAGCTGGAAGTGCGCCAAAGGATAAGACATTCTGCCCGTCCGTCCCTTTTAGTTGGCCGGCCAGCTGCAAATCGATCTGCGTTGCCCAGCCACGATATCCCGAGCTGACCGCGTAATCCATTTCCACCAGATGAAACCATCGCGCGCGAGCATTGGTTAATCCGGTGTTGTTGCCGGGCACTTTGTCGCCCGAGTGCTCACCGTATCCGGCGTTGAAGAAAACCATGTCCTGCTTGGATAGCCCGAGGTTGCCTGAAACCCTCAGCTCGATCATGTGTTCACCATTTGTGTAGTCGGTGTATTTCGGGCCAGCGCCAAGGTAGGTGTATATTTTCGTCGGATCCGACGCGTCAATATTTTCGCCCTGGGGCTTTTCATCCCCGGCATGCAGCGGATTACTGACAGCAAGGAGCGCAAGCATCAAGGTTGCGCTGGCGGTCGCGGTTTTTTGGAAGGCTCTGGCGATTCTGGACATGGTGGTTCCTTCTGGTGTTTTCATGAATTCCGGTCGAGAAAGGGTTTCGCTATGACTTCGGTGCCGCCGTCGAACCAGCAGCGGCAAGCGGCCGAGGCAGGAACGGCGGGCTGGCAGTGGCGACCACTTCACAGCGCACCGGCGCCCCGCTGCGCGCGAGGACGGCGCTCAGTGCCGCGCGCAGCTGGTCGAGTGTTTCGCCGAGCACCGGGATTTCGGGCTCGACGTAAAGGACCACGAAGTGCGTGCGGCCCAGTTTGGTGGCGGCGATATCGAGGAACTTGAACGGTCGCCCGTGCAGAGCCTCGTCGGCGCAGGCGCGGGCAATGGCCAGCGACTCTGGCGCGGCGGCGGCGCCCGCCACCTCTCTGAGCGCAGTGCGGAACATGCTCAGGGGTTGCGGCAGCATGACCAGTTGCAGTATCAGAACGACCAGGGCGTCGGCGATCGGGACCAGAACTTCGGCTGCGGTAGCGATCAGCAGCGGCGTCAGCAGCAGGGCGGTACCCGCACCGGCGCTGAGTGCCCCATCGACAAGCGCCGCGCGCGTTTCGGCGTGCAGTAGCTGGCTGCAACGTCCGCTGCGCAGCCAGGCGCGATGAAACTGCCAGGCCAGCCCACTGCAAATGGCGACCATAGCCACCGTGTACACCAGGATCGGCCCCATGATCAGCGCCGGAACTTCGCCACCGGATAGATAGACTACGATCTTTTCGCCAGAGCTGAACAGGGCGAAGACCAGGATGCCGATCAGTACCAGCGAGCGAGAGCTGACGTACAGCGACTCGTAGGCGTCATAGCCGAAGGGGTAGCGATGGTCTGCCGGGCGCTGCACGGCGCGCGCCACGCGTGCCGCGATCAGCGCGGCAACAAAGTTGACGCCGGAGTAGAGGCCATCGACCAGTAGCGCATCGGAGCGCGAGAGCACGGCGGCAGTCACTCCCGCCAGCGCCATGAGCAGGCTGGCCCATTGCCCCACGGCCAGGGCGTGGGTCTCGATCGCTAGCGTATCTTGTGTCATGAAGCGGGCGCAGTCTTCCTTGCCGGTTGGCTTGCGGGATTCGGTTCGCCATCCTAGGCAAGGACGAGGGTGTGAAAAAGCCGTATCCTGCCAACTTTCCGTGTGCGAAGGCCGCGTTCCTGGCAGCCGACGGCCTTCTCGGGAGGGGCGCCACCAGTGATTCGCCATGAAACGATCGCTACCGACGACGTCGACGAGCTGTTTTCGTGGTCTTCGGGTTGGGACTTCGAGATCGTGCAGCTGTTGCCGGGAGCTCTGGGTTTCCGCTCTCGCCTTGTTTTGCTGCCGGGTGTGACCCTGCGCTGGGAATGGTGGGGCCAGCGTCTGCGTAGTTGCCACCTGAATCACTCCGAGAACCTGTCCATAGGTCTGCTCCTGGCGAGCGCGCGCGCGCCAGTCTGGAAAGGGCGGGAGGTCGATGTTGGGCAGGCCCTGGTCTTCGGATCCGACGAGCAGGAATACGTCAGCCCCGAGGGCATGCACTGCCTCAATATCGAGATTGCCCGCGAGTTGCTGGCGGGCTGGGGGCTGGCGGCGCCGGCGGGCGGATTGGTCAATGTCGAGGCGAGCGCGATGCGCCGCCTCGTCGACACCTGCCACGGCGCGAGTGCCCTGCCTCGCGCCGGTGTCGCGGCTGCAAATTCCTGGCTGGCATGGGTTTGGCGGGAGCGAATCGTGGCGCGCCTGATCGAAGCTCTCGGTGGTATCGATCTGGCTGAATCGGCTGCCGCCAGAAGTGTGAGCCAGACGCGCAAGTTCGCACTGGTCAAAGGCGCCGAGACGGCCGCACTGGCGTGTAGTGAGCAGATCGACTGCGAGCGCCTGGCAGCCGAACTGCACGTTTCCCAGCGCTCGCTGCACCGCGCCATCAAGGAGTGGTCCGGATTTGGACCGCAGGCTTACTTCCAGCTCCTGCGTCTACAGCGCTTTCGCCGTCAACTACTGCGTTGCTGCGATTCACTCGAATCCATCACCGCTACGGCCCACAGTCTGGGTTTCGAGAACCTGGGTCGTCTGGCCAGGCTGTATCGAAGTCATTTCGGCGAGTTGCCCCGAGAAACACGCCGTCGCATCAGGGGGTAAGGCATCGTCGGGGGCGGGCGACCGGGTCGAGCGGCGCTGGCCGCTGCCAGGCCAGGCCCGTTTCCGCGCCGATACCAGACTGGGCCAGCCCGCAAATTCTCTCTGCATCGACTTTGGCGTATAATGCCGCGGTTTAGTTCGTACCAACTTTCCATTACGTGCTAGGGATCAGCGCTATGAGCAATGAGAGCAAAGTGGACTGCGGAAGGCGGCGATTGGTCGTCGCGACCGCTGCCGTTGGCGGGGCGGGGGCGCTGATTGCGCTGGTACCCTTCCTGTCCAGCATGCTGCCGTCCGAGCGGGCCAAGGCAGCCGGCGCGCCGGTCGAAGTCGATATCGGCAACCTCGAACTTGGTCAGATGATGACCGTCGAGTGGCGAGGCAAACCGGTGTGGATCATCAACCGCAACAAGCCGATGCTCGAGACGCTGCCCGAGCTGAATGACCAGATGGCCGACCCCAACTCCGACAAGGATATGCAGCCGGAGTATTGCAAGAACGAGACACGCTCGATCAAGCCCGAGTACATGGTCGTCGTCGGCATCTGTACTCACCTCGGTTGTTCGCCTTCGGCGAAATTCAAGCATGGTCCGGCAGATGGCATGGCTGCTGACTGGCTTGGTGGTTTCCTGTGTCCCTGCCACGGCTCCCACTTCGACTTTGCCGGCCGCGTCTACAAGAGCCAGCCGGCACCAACCAACCTCGAGGTGCCTCCGCACATGTATTTGTCGGACACGCGCATCCTCATCGGTGAACACAAGAAGGGAGCCTAAGCAATGGCGTCTAATACCAATTTCGAGAAGTACAAGTCGGATGGTTCCCTGCAGGGCAATCTGCTTGAGTGGTTTGACGCCCGCTTCCCGGCGACGTCGATGTGGCGTGGCCACCTCTCCGAGTACTACGCACCGAAAAACTTCAACTTCTGGTACTTCTTCGGCTCCTTGGCGATGCTGGTGCTGGTCATCCAGATCGTTACCGGCATCTTCCTGGTCATGCACTACAAGCCGGATGCCTCGCTCAACGCCGATGGTATCCCGGTCGCTTTCGCCAGCGTCGAATACATCATGCGTGACGTACCCTGGGGCTGGTTGATCCGCTACATGCACTCGACAGGGGCCTCGGCGTTCTTCCTGGTCGTTTACCTGCACATGTTTCGCGGCATGCTTTATGGTTCGTATCGGCAGCCACGCGAGCTGATCTGGATCTTCGGCACGCTGCTTTTCCTGTGCCTGATGGCCGAAGCCTTCATGGGCTACCTGCTGCCCTGGGGACAGATGTCCTTCTGGGGCGCGCAGGTGATCGTCAATCTGTTCTCGGCGATTCCGCTGGTCGGCGAACCGCTGTCGATCTGGATTCGCGGCGATTTCGTCGTCGGCGACGCGACCCTCAACCGCTTCTTCTCGTTCCACGTCATCGCCGTGCCGCTGGTGCTTCTCGGCCTCGTCGCCGCGCACATCCTGGCGCTGCACGAAGTCGGTTCGAACAACCCGGACGGCGTCGAGATCAAGAAGCGAAAGACCCCTGAAGGCATCCCGCTCGACGGTATTCCCTTCCACCCGTACTACTCGGTGAAGGATATCGTTGGTGTGGTGGTCTTCCTGATGGTCTTCTCGATCATCGTCTTCTTCGCTCCCGAAGGCGGCGGCTATTTCCTCGAGTACAACAACTTCATCCCGGCCGATCCGCTGAAGACGCCGCCGCACATCGCCCCGGTGTGGTACTTCACGCCTTACTACTCCTTGCTGCGGGCCATGGTCTGGCCGCTGTTCGGCATCGACGCCAAGTTCTGGGGTGTGGTGGCGATGGGTGGTGGCGTCGTCATCCTGGCCTTCCTGCCCTGGCTCGACCGCAGTCCGGTCAAGTCGATCCGCTACCGTGGTCCGATCTTCAAGACCCTGCTGACGATCTTCGTGATCTCCTTTTTCATCCTTGGCTTCCTTGGCACGAAAGCACCGTCCTACGCTTTCTTCGGCGTCATTCCGGGCGCTCCGGTGGCACAGCTTCTCAGCGCTTATTACTTCCTGTTCTTCCTGACCATGCCGTGGTGGTCGAAGATCGATAAGTACAAGCCGGAACCCGACCGCGTGACGATGTAAAGGAAAGCACAAAATGAAAAAATTGCTCACTGCATTGCTCGCCGCCCCGGCCATCGCCCTGGCCAGTGGCGCAGCTCTCCATCTTGACAAGGCTCCTGAGGTACAGCGCGACAATGCCGCCCTGCAAAGCGGCGCCAGGACTTTCGTCAACTATTGCATGAACTGCCACGGCTTGAGCTACGTGCGCTACAACCGCCTGACCCAGCTCGGTCTTACCGAGCAGCAGATCAAGGACCACCTGCTGTTTACGGCCGACAAAGTCGGCCAGCCGATGCGCATTGCTGCCCGGCCAGCCGAGCAGAAGAAGTGGTTCGGCGCAACGCCCCCCGATCTGTCGCTGGTCGCGCGTTCGCGTGCTTCCGAGGATGGCAGCGGTGCCGACTGGTTGTACACCTATCTGCGCTCCTTCTACCGCGACGAAAAACGGCCGACCGGCTGGAACAATCTGGTGTACGAGAACGTCGGCATGCCGCATGTGCTTTGGCAGCTGCAGGGGATACAGGTGCTGAACAGCGAGCATCATCTCGAGCTGGAGACGCCCGGTACGCAGACACCCGCCGAGTATGACAAGACTGTTGCCGATCTGGTCGGCTTCATGGTCTGGGCGGCGGAGCCGGAAGCGGGCTTCCGCAAGCAGCTCGGTTTCGGTGTCCTTGCCTTCCTGTTTGTGCTCTTCGGCTTCGCCTACAAGATGAAGAAGAATTACTGGAAAGATATCAAGTAACTGAAGCATAACGCCGAGTTTCGGGCTACGGCATCGCCGGCGAGGGCGCGACAAGCGCCCGCTGCCGCCGCGATGCCGATTCGTTTTTAGCGGTCATGACATGTCGAGATACCCAAGATCATGAAAGTCATGACCGTCCCCCTCTTCCCCTGGCTTTTCTCCCGCAGGGGGCGAAGGGAGGTTCGTGAGTCGCGTACGCGACTTCCACATTAAGGGTATTGATCATGATGAATCTCTATTCGGGAACCACCTGCCCGTTCAGTCACCGCTGCCGCATCGTCCTCTACGAAAAAGGCATGGACTTCCAGGTGATCGATGTCGATCTCTTCGCCAAGCCCGAGGAAATCGCCATCATCAACCCCTACGGTCGCGTGCCGGTGCTCGTCGAGCGTGATCTCATCCTCTATGAGCCGAACATCATCAACGAGTACATCGACGAGCGCTTCCCGCATCCGCAGCTGATGCCGGCCGACCCGATCATGCGCGCGCGCGCGCGGCAGCTGCTGATCACCATGGAGCGCGAGGTTTTCGCCCACATCGAGGCGGTCGAGAAGAGCGCCAAGACCGCCGAGCGCGCCCGCCAGCAGATCCGCGATCGCCTCACCGAGATGTCTCCGGTCTTCGTCAAGCAGAAGCACATGCTCGGCGAAGAGTTCTCGATGCTCGACGTTGCCATCGCCCCCTTGCTCTGGCGGCTCGACCACTACGGCATCGAACTTTCGAAAACGGCCTTGCCGCTGTTGAAGTATGGCGAGCGCATCTTCAGCCGTCAGGGCTTCATCGACGCGCTGACGCCCTCGGAAAAGGCCATGCGCAAGTAGTCACAGGTTTGCGCGGGACGCCGCCAGAGCCGTGGTGGCGTCCCGCGCCGCCAGTCGTCGATCATCTTTCACGGGGAAAACAGCTTGGATCTGCCGTCGACCAAACCTTACCTCATTCGCGCCATCCACCAATGGTGCACCGACAACGGCTTCACCCCCTACCTGGCGGTGACCGTCGACGCGCGCACGCGTGTGCCGATGGAACACGTTCGCGATGGCCAGATCGTCCTCAATGTCGACTACGAAGCGACCGGACGCCTTGAGATCGGCAACGAGCTGATAACTTTCCAGGCCCGTTTCGGCGGCGTCGCCCGCGACCTGCTGGTTCCGATCGGCAACGTCGCCGCCATCTATGCCAAGGAGAACGGCGCCGGTATGGCGTTCGAGCCCGAGACTACGGCGGCCGGGGTTGGCACGGAAGGTGGCGAAGCCGTGCCTGGCCCGGACGACGATAGCGAGCCTCCGAAGACTCCACCACCTGCCGGGCGGCCGAAACTGCAGCGCGTCAAGTAGCCGTCGGTGTCGCTGCTTGGCTTTTTCCGGCTAGTCCAGATTCCCGCTGCCGGGCGGTTCGCTGTGCCCGTCCCCACTACCACTGAATTTTCCGAGACGCCTTGCGACCAGCTGTTGGGGGTCGTAGCCGTCAAATCACCTGAACAAGCGCGCCGTAACGCCACAGCATGGCGTCGGCGGTAACGAACGTTGCCCGTACGGTCATCGCTTGGGCGATCAACAAGCGGTCGAACGGGTCGCCATGAATGGGCGGTAGCTGCGCGACCTGACTCGCCTGACGGGCCAACACCGGGAGTTCGGTGAAGCCGGTTTCACGGGCTGCCGCGGCAATGTCATCGGGACGGCAGTTGAAGCCGAAGCGTTTCAGCCCGGTTTTGATGGCGATTTCCCAGATGCTGGCCGCGCTGAAATAGACCTCATTCTCGCGCCTGCACAAGGTATCGCGCTGATCTCTCGGCAGGTGTTCAGGTTGACCCAGCGACCAGAGCAGCACATGCGTATCAAGCAGAATGCGCATTCAGCCCTCACCCGTGCCTGACTCAGTCGATTCCTTCGGGAAAATCGGCCCCTTGTAGAAGAGGTCGATCAGTGGCTCTGGCAATGGATCATCGAAGCCATCTGGTACATGTATCTTGCCGGTCAAGATTCCGAGTGTCCTCGGGTCCGTGGTTTCCGCTGCCAAGGGCAGGAGGCGACAGATCGGCTTGCCGGCTTTGGCCATGATGATCCTGTCACCGGAGGCAGGTAAAGAAACTTGCTTGGGGATCGGTGGTGGGGCATAGCTCCGTGAGAAGTCCGGGCTGCCTGAAAAAGAGGGGCGGTGCTCCTCGACGTGGGCTAAAATCGCCACGGCCCCGGCCCGTCGGCGCTCTAATCCAGAATGGTTAAGCGGGCACGACTTCCGCCAGAGGCGTACGCTTTTAGGCGGCAGATAAACGCTATTTTTCAGCCTTTCCTATGCGCATCGAAGGCCCTCTCGAAAAATGGAATGACGAACGCGGATTTGGCTTCATCGCCCCCACCAAGGGTGACGCCGAGGTGTTTGCCCACGTGTCAGCATTCCCACGGGATGGTCAACGCCCCGCAATCGGTGAGACGCTCACATTCGAGATTGAAACCGACAAGGATGGAAATAGGCGAGCAAAGAATCTCTTGTGCCCTGATCGCGTAGTTCGCCTCACTAGCCGACGGCCCGCCCCCCGTAGTCGCCACAAGCAGCCAAGCCTTTTTGGACGTTTGGTTCCAATAGCTGTCGTTGTTGCCTTGGCCGCCTACGCTTACGGGGAGTATTCACGACGTGCCATACCGCATGCGCCCGCCGCAGTTCACCGGAACGATCAACCCGCTTCATCAGCCTTTCACTGCGATGGCCGTACTCAGTGCTCACAGATGACTTCATGCGCTGAGACCACCTTCTTCTTGAAAAACTGCCCCACCGTTCAGATGGACGGAGACAACGATGGTATACCGTGCGAGCGCCAGTGGTGCGGCAAGTGATGCACACCAGCAGTCATCAAGAGGCCAGTATATGACAAGCGAAACGAGTAGGCGGCACGTAAGTCCGAAAAGGGCTAGTGTAGTGCTGAATTCTTGATGAGCCTTTCGGCAACTGCCGAAAGCAGGGCGAATACCTTGTGGTGATTGAAATTCGCATGTCCCATGCTGCCGCAACCCTCGTCGCCACCCCCGGCGCTCATGCCCCACACACCGTCATTGCGAGGAGGCGCAGCCGACGCGGCAATCCAGAGTTTTTGCTTAACGTGGTCGATGCTGCGGAAAATAGCGAGAGGATGGAACTGGATTGCCGCGTCGGCTGCGCCTCCTCGCAATGACGTGCGGGCTGACGTGCTGCCGCCTTGCCGACGAGACTCTCAGTGAGCCCGAAAGCAGCGCGAAACCCCTGTGGTGGCGGGTATATATGTTCCACTCTGCGTGCAACACTGCACTAGCGAACGCGGAACGTAGGGACTCCGAGGATACGCCGGAGAGCAAGCGGTAGTCCCTACGACATCGCTCACCGTGCCCTACCCCAACGCGCGATACGCATCGCTACGAATACGCGATACTTCGACGACACCTCTCGAGGACCATCGACAAGAGATCAATGCGACCCGATACTTGGTTTTACCGTCTTGCAGATCACAACAATGACCAGATCCAAGGGCAAGGGCTGGCAGCGCGACGAACTCCTCCTGGCCATGAATCTATACTGCCGTATACCGTTCGGCCGTCAGCGCAGCGGTGCCCCGGAAGTGATTGAGCTGGCCGAGGCCCTCGGCCGCACGCCTGGCAGCGTCGCAATGAAGCTCAATAACCTTACCTCTCTGGATCCGCAAGAACTTGCGCGTGGCGTCAAGGGGCTGCATGGTGCAAGTCGGCTCGACAGATTGGTTTGGGAGGAGTTTCAGACGGACTGGGAAAGCCTCGTCCTAGAAAGTGAGCGCCTCTGGGGCGATGTCTTCGAGAACGGTGGCTCCCGGCCGATAGCTGAGGCGGGAGATGCGTTGGGCGACAGGGTCACGGAAAGCGACCACATGGGCAAAGTTAGACTGAAGTTCCGAGCGCTCGCAACTGCGATCGAGGCGCCAAGCCTCTGTTTTTTCTAAGAAAGTCGTTCGAGAAGGCGGTTTTCCGGCTTCTATGTGTAGTCACTAACACGTATTGACATGCGCTGGTATGTGTTCTATATTTATGGGCATGCCTGCTCGCAATGGAACCGCTCACGTCGTCACTACGACCCGCAAGTACAAGGATCGGGTCTATCACACGCACCTGCTGCGTCGCAGTTATCGCGAAGGCGGCATGGTCAAGAACGAGACACTGGGCAATCTGTCGCATCTGCCCGATGCGCTGATCGATATCATTCGTCGATCATTGCAGGGCGAAACCTTTGTGCCGCTGGCAAAGGCCTTCGAGATCGAGCGCTCGCGCGCCCACGGACAGGTGCAGGCCGTGTCAATGGCCATGCAACGCCTGGGATTCGCGTCGTTGATTGCCTCCAAGCCGTGCCGCGAGCGTGATCTGGTTCTGGCGATGATCGCTTCGCGCATCGTGGCGCCGCAGACCAAGCTGGCCACGACCCGCTGGTGGCACACGACGACGCTGGCCGAGGACTTCGCGGTGAGCGA
>JEMX01000039.1:0-27182 GCA_000585055.1 Candidatus Accumulibacter appositus | reverse complement strand
TACGCGGCGATGGACTGGCTGCTGCAACGCCAGGCGACGATCGAGAAGAAGCTTGCCAAGCGTCATTTGAGCGTCGGCGGCCTGGTGCTCTACGACCTGTCGTCGAGTTACTTCGAGGGAACGACGTGTCCGCTGGCCAAGCGCGGCTACAACCGCGATGGCAAGCACGGCATGCTGCAGGTCAACTACGGCTTGCTCACCGATGCGCGGGGCTGTCCCGTGGCGGTGTCGGTGCATGAAGGCAATACGGCGGACAGCACGACCTTCCTGCCTGAAGTACAGCGCCTGCGCACAAGCTTCGGCGTCGAACGTATGGTGATGGTGGGCGATCGGGGAATGATCTCGCAAAAGGCGATCCAGGAGATGCGCGACAGCGACGGCATCGGCTGGATCACGGCGCTCAAGGGGGTCTCGATCCGCCCATTGATCGAACAGGGGCAGTTGCAGCTGGGCTTGTTTGACGAGCGCAATCTGCTCGAAATGAGCTCTCCGGACTATCCCGGCGAACGCCTGGTGGCCTGCCGAAACCGGCAGCTGGCCAAGCTGCGCGCGCACAAACGTGAAGCCTTGCTGTGTGCGACCGAGAACAAGCTCGAAGCGATCAAGGTGCGAGTGGCCGGCGGGCGGCTCGCCGGCCAGGATGCGATTGGCGTGTGCGTCGGTAAAGTGGTCAATCAGTACAAGGTCGCGAAGCATTTCGAACTGCTGATCGACGAGACGAGTTTTTCCTTCACGCGCAAGGCCGACAGTATCGCTGCGGAAGCGGCGCTGGACGGCCTGTACATCATTCGCACGTCGCTACCGGCCGCGGAAATGACCGGGGCTGACTGTGTGCGCAACTACAAGTCGCTGGCCAATGTCGAGCGCGCTTTCCGCTCACTCAAGACGATTGATCTGAAGGTCCGTCCGATTCATCACCGTCTGGCGGATCGGGTGCGTGCGCACATCTTCCTGTGCATGCTTGCGTACTACGTCGAGTGGCACATGCGTGAGGCCTGGCGCGAACTGATGTTCGCCGATACCGATCAGCAGGCCAAGGCGACCCGCGACCCGGTGGCGCCGGCGACGCGCTCGGAAACCGCGCTGGCCAAAGTCTCCCAGCACATTCTTGACGATGGCACACCGGTGCACAGCTTCTCGACCTTGATGGCGGACCTGGGGACTCTGGTGCGCAATACCTGCCGCACACCCCTGGCCGCAGCAGATGCTCCATGCTTCGAAATTCTGACCACGCCCTCCGCCAAGCAACAGCGTGCCATGAAACTCCTGGAACAGATCACGGTGTAGTCAGAAGCCGGAAGTCAGATTTCAAAGCAAGTGATTGAAAGATAGTGGAAAGGCGTCGTCGTTTGGCAGGAACTTCAGGTTAGACTGGCGCAAGGATTTTTTCGGCGGATGGTGCTTGCCGCCTATCAAGACCAGTGCTGTGTTTCTGGTAACCCGCTCACAGAACTTCTAGTCGCCAGCCATATTCTGCCTTGGGCTACTCACCCGGAACACCGGGTCAACCCGCGCAACGGACTTTGCCTGTCCCGCCTTCATGACGCGGCATTTGATCGGGGGCTGGTGACTTTTGACGAGGACTACCGTCTGGTTGTTAGCAAACGCATCCGGAGCCATTTTACCAATGAGGCGGTTCGGGATAACTTCGCCCGCTATGAAGGCAGACCGTTAAGATTCCCCGAGAAGTTCTACCCCGACCGACTGTTCCTATCTGGCCATCGCGAATTGATTTTTCGCGAGGTTTAGCGTGATGACGGATACCCTGGCCAAGAGATGGGCGTCAGTTCCAACATTGCGACAACTTGCCGCGGTCGTTCTCGAATTTGGAGGTGGCGAGGATGACGGTCGTGTGACGGACGGCTTCCGTTTTCCCGCACAGGTCGTCGAGGCAGCTTCAGCCCCCACCCTCGCCAACAATCCCCGCCGCTTCGAGAAAAGCCCTATCCAAGCGCTCCACCTCCGCAACCAAGCGCCCGATTTCGCTACTGCCGTGTAGCGCCCGCAATGGCGCCGCGAACTGCGGCAGGAATTCGCAAAGCAGGCGTCCGCGTTCGCTGCCCCACTGCTCCGTGACCAGGGTTTCGGCGAGAAACTTGAGGATGTTGGCGCCGTCGTTTTCGACCTTTACCGAGTGCAAGACCGCGCTGGCGAGTTGGCCATCGCCGATGCCGACGAAGGCACGCTCGAACAGCGACAGCTCGCCCAGGGTCAGGCGCTCACGCTCGGTGGCAATGTTTGCCAGCAGCGTTTCGAGTAAGGCCGGGTCCGTCGCCTGGCGGGCGAGGCGTTCGGCGGTGTCGGGATCGTCGGCGGCGCACATGGCGTCAACGGCTGCGGCAAGGACGGCCGGCAGGCCCTCGGGATCGGCAAGCTGTGTTTTCGTCAGCGCTGCCGCCAGTGATGCTTCGAGGCGCTGCGGCCAGCCGCGCGGGCCAGCCGCCAGCTTGCCGCAGATGTCGATAAGCGCCTGCGCGCGGTCGCCCTTGTTGTCGATCGCCAGTGCTTGCTCCAGGCAAGCCTCCATTACCCTGGCCGCCTCGTCGGGGCAGGGGCGCGCGCAGCGGACGACGGCTTCGGCGAGTGCCGTTGCCGCTTTGGCCTGCGGTTCATTGCTGCCGACCTGGCGGCCGACGATATCGGCGAACATGCGGCTGATGTAGAGCGCTGGTGGTGCCTTGTTGGCGAGGGCGGCGACGGCGGGGAGCAGTCGTCCCAGCGCTGCGCCCAGCGCCTGGCAACCGCGCGAGACCTCGAGCAGGCACAGCGCGCCGCCAAGGGTGATCGCGTCCTGCGGGTCCGCGTAGCGACCGGCGAGCTCGCGTAGCTTTTCGGCCAGCGGTGGCAGGTGATCGCCGAGCAAGTCGGCGGCAGCAGCCAGTTGGCCGATCACGCGAGCGAGGGTGTTGGCGCGGATCTCGTAGCCGTGCGCGCGTAGGGCGCCGAACCAGTCCAGCAATCTCTCGTATTGCTTGGCCGCCTGGTCCGCGTCGGTGTGGCAAAGAGCTGCCGACAGGTTTGCCAGAATGTCGATCTGCTCCTCGATCGGCAGCGATCCGATCCGGTCGGCCAGAAACTGTCCCAGCGGGCCAGCGGCTGGCGCACCTTCCCTGGCCAGGCTGACGACCAGCGGCGCGACCATGCGCAGGGCGTCGCCATAGAGGCTGGCGCCCTCGCGTGCTTGCAGTTCGGCCATCAGTGCCTGGGTGCAGGCGTCGCGCTGGCCGGCCTCGGCGGCTACCGACTCGATCAGGACGACCATGCTCGAGGCCAGCGAACTGACCCAGCTCATCTGATGCAATGTCGCCAGCGCCTCCACGTCGGCGCCGTCCTCGTGCAAGGCCATCGCCAGCAGGTGGCGCAGCTGGTCAGCGTCGCCCTCGGGCATTTCGGCCAGGCACAGCGACGCCGCCCGCGCAAGTGCAGCGTCAGTGCGCTTGCCGGAGGCTGCGCCGAGGGCCTGCGCAGTGACCACGCCCAGTCGCGCGAGGTCGTCTACGCCCGTCGTCAGCTCGGGGTCTTGCGCAATGACTCTGATCTTCTCGAGCATCGCCTCGCGTGCCGGCTGATCGTTGTCGAAAGCCACCCCGGTGCGGCGGGCCAGATCGATCAAGGCATCGGCACGTTCGCTGCCGCGCAGCGTCGCCGCCAGCTTGAGCGCGCCTTGCCAGTCCCCGCATGCCGCCAGGGCGTTGCTGATCGACGCGGTGAACAGTTGCTGATTGATCGGCATGTCGTGGTGTGACGCGTCGGTCAGTTCCTTTGCGGCCGTCAGCCAGTCGCTGAGCCTTTCGGGGAGAAATTCGCGTAGTGCGTCGACGGCGTAGCTGACGCAAAGCGCGCCCTCGACGGCGTCGTTGTGCCAGCAACGTTCGATGAGCTGCAGCGCCAGCCCCTTGTCTTCGAGGCGGCACAGCGCGGGAACGATCGCCGACAGCGCTGCACCCGCGTAGTCGCGTTGCTCGCTTGAGTCGTCGAGGTAGAACTCGGCGAAGCACTGCAGGAGCGCGATGCTTTCCTGGCGCTGTGCTCGTGGTGCGCTTTGTGGGAGCTGCCACGGCTGCCAAGCTCTCAATAGTCGGATCAAGGGATTCTTGGCCAGCGAGCCGTGCTCGAGAAGCGCCGCCCCCTGTTCGGCGAGCGTCGTCATCTCCGCGAGCACTTCGTCGGGCGCGAAGTTCTCCAGGGCCGGCAGCAGGCTGGCGAGGACGAAAGCGCGGTCGGCAGCGAGGTCGATGGCGGGCAGCGCCTGTCGCGCCCGGGTGAGTAGTCCGCGCGCCAGCTCGCGGTCGGGTGGCGAGGCGCGCAAGGCGCTGGCGATGGCGCCGATTCCGGCCGCCCGCTGCACCGCGTCGTCGGCCGTTTCGGCAAAGTCGATGGCCTGGCGAATCAAGGCCGTGCGCTGCGCATCGGGAAGGCCGCGCTCCAGTGGCAGCAGGGCGGCCAGCTTCGCCAACGCTTGCTGCTGCTCGTTGGCCAGGCGTACCAGGGGCAACTGATCGATCACCTGGAGCAGCAACGTGGCCGCGCGTCGGGGGTTCCCGTCGGCAGCGGCGGCGGGCGTATCGAGCAGCCGCGTGGCCACCGCGAGCAAGGGGTCGATTGCCCGGCCGCGGGCTTTTCCCAGTGCGCCAAGACCGGCCAGTGCGCGCTCGATCTCGCCCTGCGCGGTCCACGCTTCGTAGAGCTCGTCAGGGAAACTGAGCATCAGCTCGCGCCCGGTCTGGCGGGCGACGACCAGCGCCAGCAGGCGTGGATAATCCGGCTCCGGGAGTGCCAGCAGGGCTCTGGCCGCACGGTCGAGGTCGGCGATCAGGGGGCTGTAGGTGCCCAGCACCGACCACTGGGCGGCCATCCAGCGGCCCGAGAACAGTGCGCAGAGTTCGTCGCTGCGGCCGGCGTCGGCCAGATGCGTGGCCAGGAATGACAGGGCGTAGGGGCTGCGATGCTCGGGCCAGCGCAGGCAGTAGTCGCGCAGGCGGCTGCGGTAATCGTCGATCTTGCCGATGCGTCGCGGGTCGGCGACGTAGTGCCGCAGGCGCGGATGCGCAAGGCCGTAGCGGCCGCTCTCATCCTGGCGCACGAGGCGGCGCACGCGCGCCAGCACCTGTTCGAAAAAGTCGCCCGCCCAGTCGTCGCGCAGGCTGGTATTGATCGCTTCGAGGTCGCCGCGGCCGATCGGCCCGAGCGCGGCGGCCAGCGTCCCAAACAGGTCGCGCAGCGGCGCGTCGCCGGCGAGCTGCACGATCTGCTTCCACCAGCGATCGAGATAGGCGTCCAGCCCCTGCGGCTGCTCGGCAATCTGCGCCGGCGTGAGGAGCCCGCTGGCGAGGTCCTCGGCCAGGAAGCGGACGTAGAACGGGTCGGCACCGAGCGCGGGATCGTTCGCGTAGGCGGCCTGTCCGCTAATGTGCGTGAGCGCGGCCGGGTCGGCGGCGATTCGTTCGCCGGCTTCTCCCAGCGTCGAAAAAAGGGCCTGGATCTCGTCGCGGTCGAGGCCGCCGAGCGGCAGCTCCGCGAGCTGGTCGGCGGGCAAGCCGTATTCATTTCGCCAGTCCTGGCCGACGTCGCGGACGCTGACGATGATGTGCAGATGCGCTGGCAGGCGCCGGCTCAGGTAGGGCGCCAGCGGCCACTGCGTGACCTCGTCGAGACCGTCGAGAAGCAATACCTGCTGGTGCTGCAGCGGCGTGTCGACGAACTCCTGGTACAGCGCGCGCAACTCGTTGATCGCTTCCGGCAGCTCGGCGCTGTAGCCGTGCCAGGCGGCCATCTGCTGCACGACGTTCTGCAGGAAGAACTTCTCGTCCAGCGTCTCGTCGCCGTAAACCGGGGCGAAGAAATGATAGGCGAAGGCCTCGGGAGTGGCGTCGACGAGATTGGCGATCAGCGCCGTCTTGCCGAAACCGGGCGGCGCGGTGATCGCCAGGTAGCCGCCCTGCTCGTCGGCAGCGAACTGCATGATGGTTTCGAAGAAGGCGTGCCGACCGCCAAAGAAGCGCGTGCGATCGTCGATCAGCGGCTTGAAAACTGCGCGTAGCGACGCACGCAGACGAATCGGGAGGTAGCGGCGGCCACGAAAGACGTCGAAGTCGAGGCCGCTGCCGATCAGCACGCCTTCGGCCGGCGGTAGCGGCGCCGGCATCCCCGGGATGGCGGCCAGCAGGCGAAGCAGTTCCTCGAGCTGCAGCTCGTACTCGAAGTTCTTGCCGCGCAGCATCAGCGCATCGCAGGCGGCGAGCCCTTGCAGCGGTATTGGCAAATCGGCGGCCGCCGGCATCGGCGTGTCGTCGAACAGCACCGGGATCAGCTTGCGGCCGAGGTGCAGCGCCTGCGCGATTTCCTGGCGGACGAAATCGTTGGCATCATTGAGGCGCCGCTGGCCGCTGGCATCCTTCGCCTCGAGCCAGCCGGGCCCGATCAGCGCCAGCACTACCCGGCACCCATCGACGCCGTCGCGCAGGCGCTCGGGAAACACGGTTCCGGCCTCGATCGACTCACGATCGAAGAAGATGCGCTGCTTTTCGAAGCGCCGGCAAAGGTCGCGATAAAGCGCCCGCGCGTGGCCTGCCGCATCGCTGCGGCGGTAGCTGATGAACAGATCACAGGTGGTGTTCGGCATCGAATGGGGTGGCTGGCTGTCGGGTGTCGAGGCGGTAGCGAGAGGGCGCGCTGGCGACGTTGCCTTGGAGCCGTGCGCCATGAGCGTCATCGCGCCTGGGAGGGAGCATACCTCTATGGTCGCTTTTCGGCGACCGGATTACAGGCTCGGCAGGGCGGGTTTGACAAGGTCAATGGCCCGGGGTCGTTCTGAAGAGCTGTGCGGGCGGCATGGGATGCCGCCGATTGGCGACGTGGAGCACTGTGCGTGGCCCGTCTGCTACTCGGCCTGTCAGATGGCCATCGCCAACTTGCTGCTATGGCGCTTGGGTCCGTGCTCAGCCGTTTTGTGGGCCGATAGCCAGCCCACATTCACGGAGGCGGCCGCCCGCCATTACCGGAGTGATGAGCTTAGGCGGCTACCCTTCGATCTCAGGGACGCCGTGCGCTTTTACCCCGCAGCGCGTCCTTGAGCTATTGATGCGAAGTTAACCGGCCCCTGGCCCTTTAATTGCCCCTATAAACCGCCAAAATCCACACCCGTTCCACACGAAACGACATAGACCCCGTTTTCGGAGCCTCATATGCATATCCGCATTCTTCCAAAATTCATATGGGGTACAAGGCCGATATTCGATGGATATCCAACCTGAGCTGGCGAAGCCGGAACCAAACAGGTTAGATATGGGGTTGTAGCTATGAAGAGTGACCGAAGGCCATCACGAGAACGATCTATCTAGCGGCTTGTGATTTATGTTGAGTGAGTTGCGTATAACGAGATGGTTTAAGCGCTTGTTTTCCAGAAAAAACTTTCAGCCTAGTATATTCCGTAAGGCTATTAAAAAGTTTTTTTCTAGGGGCTCCCAGATCGACCGTGCGGACCGGGTTCGTCCAACAAACGGATGGATCGTGGCTTCCCACGATCCATCCTTATTCGTTAGAGCTGATTTATGGATTACGTTTTCCTTAAAGTGTTGATGCTCACGTGAGGCCACCGGATGCGCTTTCCAGGTACATCAGAATCAAAAAACTCCAAGTACACCGTTTGAGAATACTGCATTATAAATTCTGTTGGATCAGAATCATCTTCCTTGACCAGTTCCATTATCCAAAACGTCGCATGCACCTCTGTGGCATCCGCTTCCCGTGTTACAAATGGAATGTTTGAAATCGGGACGCCCGTCAATTGTTCATTGCGGAATTTGGTATCAAAGTGAAGGACGGTTGTTCGCTTAACTCGGATTTTTGTGTTGGCAAACTTGAGGATTGCGTTCGCATCTGTGGGAAAAAAACCAGGAAAATCGGCTACCGTTTGCGGGACATTGCCAAAAAAATGGTTGTTCTCGAAATGCTGGTAAGGCGCAAGATATGGATTGCCACCGACATCCATATTGTTGATTCTCTCGGGCAGAGCGTTTTCATCGCGGATCATAGGGGGGCCATCCACAAATTGAACCGTCCCCATCGCAAGAACTGAATTTCCATGGGGTATAGTTGCCAAACGCGCAATCTTTAGCTGCTCTTTTGGCCCATCTTCCTCACCATCTTCTTCGGTATGTCCAATTGAAATATGGTTCAGGAATTGCAGAAAGAAACCTGGCTCATGATGAATTGGATTGCCATTCTTTTCCCGCATTGTGCTTACAGGGAAGTCTTCGACTTCTTTTTGCGTAATAATTTGCTCATAAGCAATGGCATCAATCAGTTGATCGGTTTCATCACTTGGATCTGGCGTTGTTCCCATTGAATCCGGGGTTACGCCACGATTTGGAACCCCTTTGTCTGGCGCATTGAAGCTAAGAGTTTCTCCATATTGGTTCATCAACAGCCTAAATTTGTCAGGCGCAGACGAAAAAGGAAGTGCGATAAGATTCCAGCCCTGTGCTTCGCTTGTCCAGGTGCCACGCAGCAGTTCAATAAGGCTAAACTTGCCGTCGCCAGTGCTTCCCAACCTTGACGGCTGTGTTGCACTGTCGGCTTTTTCAATCATTCGGCCTTCGGAAAATCTCTTTTCTAGATCAGCTTTTTTCATCACAACTTCTCCTTAGTCATCTAACGTACTGGTGTGTTTCGGTGGGTACGTATCTAACGATACGTTTCAGGCGACGGCGGCAGTGGGCGGAGCTTAGGTCTCGGCACTCGGAGGTCATAGTCTGACGGGGCCCGTGATCTTCACCC
This sequence comes from Candidatus Accumulibacter appositus, assembly GCA_000585055.1. Lineage (GTDB taxonomy): Bacteria > Pseudomonadota > Gammaproteobacteria > Burkholderiales > Rhodocyclaceae > Accumulibacter > Accumulibacter appositus. The sequence continues at coordinate 18,404 of JEMX01000039.1, read as the reverse complement.
GAAAGTCGTCATCCCGGGAGGCGGCATTGCGCTTCAGGCGCCACCTGGTTTTCTTCTGGTCGGTCGTATCTAGGCGAATCAGATTGAGAACGATCTTCTTCGAGAGGGAAAGGTTCTGTGGGGCGTTATCTTTGCGTACGGTGCTGGCATCCTTGCCGACGTTGACGTCGAGCACCCTGTGAAGTCGATTCTCCAGCGCCCAGGGGTCGCGCACGGCGACGGGAAGTTGTTCGGCGGTTAGCGCGCGGGAACTGATGTAATAGCGCTGCTCGCAGTTCGATTCTTCTTCAACGACCTTGCGCAGAGAGTCGACCAGTCGGATCGCCTTGCACTTCGGCCAATCGACGATGCCAACCGCCCCTTTCGCGCCCAGCACCGAGGCGATTTGGCCAACAATCCGACCGCGGGACTTATGAACCTGGCGGTGGCGGCCGCCTGTTGGCGATTGATATTGGTCAATGAAATCAGTCTGCATAGCTTCCAGCAGCGCTGGTTGATTGCCTTTGAGCGCGAGCGAGTAGTCGCTGCCCTGGTCGGTGATCTGACGGGCGATTTTCGGGCACCCCATGGCGTAAATGGTGATCAGCAAGTCCTTGATATGCAGTGCCTTGAGCAGTTCCGGGATGGCGGTCTCACTGCTTCTGCCCGACGCACGCCTTTTTTTGCCATCGACCGCAGCAACGCCGCCATTGAGGGTCCCGACGACTTCAGCGACCGAGCGGCGGAACGCCCCCTCGAATTGCTTTGGGTCCAGAGCTCGGAAGAGCCTCAGAAACGTCCTCTCGGAGGGGAAGCCATTCTTGAGTGGCAGGAACTGACGACGCCACGTCTCCTTCTTGTACGCCCAATAGGCGATATCTTCGGCGGTTTCACAATCGGAGAGCACGGCGGCCATGGCAATCACCAGAATCTCCACAAAATCATCAACTGTCCCATTGTTGGTTTTTCGCGGGTCGTCGACTTTCCTAACGCAGCACATCAGGCTGGCTCCTTTAGTCGCACTCATTGCGCTTGCCCAAAAAACGAGAGTAGACTTGATTTCAAATAATGTTTAAGCTCTTGTCATAATCTTGTGAATATTAACGATCTTAAACTTATCGATTCTGGCGAAAGAGCCTGTGCTATCCGAGTGCTGAGGTCTTGGGCAGCAGGTGCGGCGGACAAAGGTGCTGGAAACCAAACCTAACTCCCCTCTCTCCGATTAGGCGAAATAATGCGGGGTCGAGCTGAGCTTCTCTATTAACGCCTCCGTTGTGGCGTCAGGTCGTGGGGCCATGTTATAAACACCAGCGCATGATGGGAATCCTCCAAACAGATGATGTGTCGAGTACGTCTCCCTTCGTGTCCTTCACCGCCGTCCAGCGTCACGCCTGTTCCAAGGAGGGAGAGAAGATGGACAAACTGGCACCGTACGACCGCTTGCTGGACGCTATCTATGCGGCTTCGCTCGAGCCGGATCTGTGGCCTGATGTTCTGGCGACCATCTGCCAGGGTGTGAATGGCGACGTCTACCACCTGCAAGGCTGGGATGGCGACTTGGGGGTTGACCGGCTGGGGATCATCAGTTTTGGCAAGGAAGAAGCGCTGGCCAGCTATCAGGGCCATTTAGGGCACATAGATCCGCGTCGTGCGCAGTTCAGGAATGGGCTTCCGGGACCGGTCACCGCCTGCCACCACTATCTCGACGCCGATTTCGTTCGCGGCAGCGAGTTCTTCCGCGACTATCTTGTTCCCCATTGCGGTCGCTACTCGGCGACCGTGCCCTTGTTCAGTGCGCATGGGGTGCACGCGCAGTTGGACGTGGTTCGTGCCTCAGACCGTGGGCCATTTGCGGCCGCCGAGTTGTCGTACCTGACGCGCTTGGCGCCCCATTTGAGGCGAGGCTGCCGTGTCATGTTCGAGCTGCAAAGCAGGGAAGCGCAGCAGCAGCTTGGTCAGTCGATGCTCGACTATTCCAACCTGGGTATTTTTGGCTTGGCGGCGTCCAGGAGAATTGTGCAGGCAAACCGGCAGGGTGTGGCGTTGCTGACGGCCAGTGATTGCCTGCAGGAGCTAGACGGTCATCTGCACGCTGTTGACCCGGGGGAGGACGCGGCGCTGGGCGAGGCTTTGCAGACTGCGGCTTCCCGCAGGGCGATGAACTGCAGCGCCGAGACCACCGCCTGCTTGGGCCAGGGTAGTGCGTACCTGTCGCTCGTACCGCTCATCACTCGTGAGCGAGCGCCCACACTCGCGGTGCAGTCGGCAGTCGCTCTATGTCTCGTCGCCAAGCGGGGGGGGAACAGGCTGGCGACTGCACGACAATTGATGGAGTTCTTCTGCCTCTCGCCAGCGGAAGCGCGTTTGGCGCGCTCACTGGCGCACGGCGATTGCCTCGACGCGTTTGCGGAAGCGCAGGGTATTCAACGCTGCACGGCCAGAACGCAGTTGCAGCATGCACTACGCAAGACGCGGACCAACGACCAGAAGGCGTTGATTCGTCTGGTTCTCAGCCTGCCCGCTGTGCGCTGAGACCAACCGCAGTTCGAACTCACCGGTGCAAGGGCTACCGATTGGTGTTACTCAACGCAATTCGGTGCGCACCAAAAAGTGAGCGATTGCAGCCCTCCCTCCCGTCCTGCGGTATTGAGGGCACCCGGAACGGCGGGAGGTAGTCCGTCAGCCGCCACTGCGGCGATGCCGTCAACACCCTGCTCTCTCGATGGCGCTGGACTGCCCACGATGCGCGTTGGCCACGACTTCGCCCGCCAGTCGGCTCATATCGCAGGTTCATAACTTCGCTCGCTATCGACCCGCTGGCAGCCTGATCGTGGTCGGGGCAAAAAGAACGAGTTGACCGCGCGCGTGAGCCCTTTTAAGGTGGCGACGAACGCGGATGCTGCATGTTGCAAGATGGCGACCCACCCACGGCGAAAGTCGAGAATCACGGAGAGAATAATGACACCGCTTTTGCGCCAGCTCATTTCCCCGCTGCTTTGGCTGTCGCCGGCTCTGGCTTGGGCCTCCGCAGGGGATGGCGAGCGCCTTGACCTGACCGCGCACTGGGTCGGTTTTGCCGCCCTGGCCTTGTTTGGCTTGGCCTACGCACTGGTGATGGCGGAGGAGTTCACGCATCTGCGCAAGTCCAAGCCCGTGATCCTGGCCGCTGGCATCATCTGGGCCCTGATCGGCAGCGTTTATACCGCCCACGGCATGAACCATGCTACAGAAATGGCGGTGCGGCATAATCTTCTCGAATATGCCGAGCTGATGCTGTTCCTGCTGGTCGCAATGACCTACATCAATGCCATGAGCGAGCGCAATGTGTTCGAGGCCCTGCGCTCTTGGCTGATCGAGAAGGGCTACGGACTGCGCAAACTGTTCTGGATAACGGGCGTGCTGGCGTTTTTCATTTCACCGGTCGCAGACAACCTGACCACCGCGCTGCTGATGTGCGCGGTGGTCATGGCGGTGGGCGGCGACAATGCCAAATTTGTCCTGCTCGCCTGCATCAATATCGTCGTGGCGGCAAACGCCGGGGGCGCCTTCAGTCCCTTTGGCGATATCACGACGCTGATGGTCTGGCAGAAAGAGATCCAGACGGCGCAGGGCATGGTGGGTTTCGGCTCCTTCTTTGCCCTGTTCATTCCCGCGCTGGTCAACTGGCTGGTACCGGCCGCCATTATGTCGACGCGGGTTCCGAACATACCACCCCTCGGCGGCGGTCACGCAGTGGTGATGAAACGTGGTGCCAAACGCATCATTGCCCTGTTCCTGTTGACCATCGCGACCGCCATCAGCTTCCACAACTTCATAAATCTGCCACCGGTCATCGGCATGCTGACCGGCCTGGCCTATCTGCAATTCTTCGGGTATTACCTGAAGAAAACCGTGCACTTTGAGTACGGCATGACCAGTCGTCAATTCCGGACCGAGATCAACCACGACGACAGCATGGGCGGCCTGCAGGCATTCAACGTGTTCAACAAGATTGCCCGGGCCGAGTGGGATACGTTGCTCTTCTTCTACGGCGTGGTGTTATGCGTCGGCGGCCTCGGCTTCATCGGCTACCTGGCAATGGCCTCCGAGCTGATGTATGGGGACTGGGGTGCGACCAACGCCAATGTCGCAATCGGTATCCTGTCGGCGATCGTCGACAACATCCCGGTGATGTTCGCCGTGCTGACCATGATGCCGGAGATGTCGCTCGGGCAATGGCTGCTGGTCACACTTACCGCGGGTGTGGGCGGGTCCCTGCTGTCAATCGGTTCGGCCGCAGGGGTGGCTTTGATGGGTCAGGCACGCGGCCGCTACACTTTCGTCGGCCACCTCAAATGGGCGCCGGTCATCGCGCTCGGCTACGCTGCCAGCATCGCCACGCACATGTGGATCAATAGCGCGATGTTCTAAGGGTCATGGCAGTGGCGGTGTCAGCGGAAGCGTGCCTGGCATGCGCCCTGGCGCACGGCGATCGGCTCGACGCGTTTGCAGAAGCGCAAGGCATAGCGCTGCACGGTGAGGACGCATTTGCAGCATGCGCTCTGTGCAAGCAACCGACCAACGATCAGAAGCCATTGATCCACATCGTTCTAGGTTTGCACTCCCGTGCGCGGCGAAAGTCTACAGCCAGTTGTCCTCAGCCTTCTCCGCAACACCTTCCGCATCCGTCGTCACCACCGGGACGCCCTTTGCACGCTTGATCACTTCCCGCACCACGTCGCGCGACAGTAGCTTGGCGATGCGGGCGTGCGGCAGTGGCAGAACGATTTCGTCGCAGCCGAGCTGTTCGGCGACGTCGCCGATCTGCTGGACAATGTCGCCTTCTCGGTAAATCTCCTGGCACGCGACGCCTGCCGCGGCTAGCGGTTGCGCGGCATCGTGCAGGATGTGCGCGCCGCATTCTGCCTGGAAGCGGGCAATTTCGACCTGCGTACGGAAACGCAGAACTTGCGGCGCGGTGACCGGTTCGGAGACGAACAGCAGCGCGACCTGCACCGGTTTTCCGCTGCGCTGCAGATGCATGGCGTAGCGAATGCCCCAGCGCGAGCGTTCGCTCGGGTCGACCGGGATGAGCAGCCGCTTGGCGCGGGTGCACTGCGCAACCGGTTGATCGGCAGGGGGCAGGCTGACGATGTCTCCTTTCGCGTCACATCCGCTCGGAATTGGCGAACTGCTCATCGAGTCAGGGCAGGTAGTAGAGAGCCAGCCAGGCCAGCAGCATTACGACGGTCCAGAAGGCCATGCTGCCGGTGGGCCAGGTTCTGGCCAATGCACCTTGCGGGCCGTGGTGGCGGTGCAGAGTCTTGCCGGCGCGCTGAGCCACTGACGCGGCAGTACGTTCCAGGCCGGCGATGACACCTGTAAGCAGTGGCGTCAGTAGATTGACTAGGCGCGGCGCAAACATGCGGTAAAACCAGTCAAGGTCCAGAGAAATGGTCAGCGTGCGCTTCAAGAAACCCAGCATGACGAAGAATGCCAGGCCCGAGAAAAGCAGAAGTTGCAGCTGCGTCACCACGTGGGCACCGCTGTAGGGCGCGTAGTTGACCTCGAAGGGCAGCAGGGCATAGAGCGGCGCCGGGAACAGGCCCAGGCCGATGCACAGAGCGGAAAAGAGAATCATTGGTATTTGCATGCTTGCTGGCGGATCGGCGGGGCGTAGGCCGCTATCCTTCTGGAAGAAGACGAACCAGGGGAATTTGATGCCGGCGTGCAGGAACACGCCTGCCGAGGCCGCTGCCAGCCCGAGCCAGACGTACTGCAGATGCTCGTCGCCGGCCGCCTGCGAGATCATCGATTTGCTGACGAAGCCGGAAGTCCAGGGAAACGAAGAGATGGCGAGCGCCCCGATGATGCCGCAAAAGGCGGTGACCGGCATGCTCTGAAAGAGGCCGCCAAGATCGGTGCACTTGCGCCGGCCGGTGCGGTACAGCACGGAGCCGGCTGACATCAGCAGGAGTGCCTTGTAGATGATGTGGGCGAAGGCATGCGCGGCGGCACCGTTAAGCGCCATTTCGGTGCCGATACCGATGCCGACCACCATGAAACCGACCTGGTTGACGATCGAGTAGGCAAGAATGCGCCGCATGTCATTCTCGAGCAAGGCATAGACGATGCCGTAGAAGATCATGAACATGCCGACCCAGATCAGGAGTTCCGTGCCGGGGAAGCCGCGCAAGAGGACATAGACCGCCGTCTTGGTGGTAAACGCGGACAGGAAGACGGTGCCACTCCATGATGCCTCGGGATAGGCATCGGGCAGCCAGGCGGAAAGCGGCGGTGCGCCGGCGTTGACCAGGAAGCCTGCCAGGATCAGCCAGCTCGCCCCGGAATCGGGCGTCATGTGCGTAAAGGCCAGCGAGCCGGTAGCGGCGACGTGGCCGGCGATGCCGGCCATGAGCACGACGCCGCCGAGCAGGTGGATCGACAGATAGCGCATGCTGGCCGAATAGGATGCGCGGCTGCCCGCGCTCCAGATCACCAGGGTCGAAGCGATGGCCATCAGTTCCCAAAAGATGAACACCGTGATCAGGTCACCGGCGAAGGCGACGCCCATTGCCGAGCCCGCGTAAAACAGGGCCGCGGGCACTTCGACGCGGCTCTCCTGGCGCAGCGCGAACAGGGCGCCAGCTGCGGCCATTAGCGCGAAGATGGTGGCAAACAGGCGGGTCAGTTTGTCACCAGCGAGCGGGGTCAGCGTGTAGTCGAGGAAATGGAGTTGCCATGCGCTGCCGTCCGGTACCTGCCAGACTGCCCATAATGCCGCCAGCGGCAGGGCCAGCGAGGCGGCTTGCCGGGCTCCCCGGTGCGGCAGCCAAGGCAGGACCAGGGCGCCGAGAACGAGGATCAGCGCAGGGTGGAGAATCATTGGTCGTCACCGTAGTAGGTGTCGGGCCGCTTGATCAGCAGGCCCAGGCCCTTGGCGAAAATGATCATCGCCGCGCAGGCCAGGAAGCCGTACCAGGCGTGGAAACCGAACCAGCCATCGAAGCCGAAATGCGGATGCAGGTGAACCACCCGTTCGGCGATCACCGTAGCGGCCAGGATGGCGATGAACACGCGCCACAGCAGCGTGATCGTCTTCGGGCGCAGCAACCAGTGCTTCTCCGTACTCTCCCTCACTTTCAGCCTCCGAGCATCTGTCGTGCCAGCGCCAGCGGCACATCGGGGAAGAAGAATAGCGCCAACGTGCCGGCAGCGGTTACCGTCAGGGCGGCGACCATCGGCAGCGGAGCCTCGCCGTGGGCGTGCCCGTGCTCGTGGCCGTCGTCTACAGGTGCGCGAAAGAAAGCTCGATAAACGATGGGCATGAAGTAGCCGGCAGTGAGCAGCGTGCTGGCCAGCAGGACGGCAACGATGGCCCACTGCTCAGCCGCCATGGCACCGGACAGCAAATACCATTTGGAAATGAACCCAGCCGCGGGCGGCAGGCCGATCATCGACAGCGCGCCGATGGTGAACGCGGCCATGGTCCACGGCATGCGCCGGCCGATACCGTCCAACTCGCTGACATTGGTCTTGTGGGCAGCGGTGTAGATGGCTCCGGCGGCGAAAAACAGGGTGATCTTGCCGACCGCGTGCGCGGCGATGTGCAATACCGCAGCGGCGAGTGAGTAGGGAGTGAGCAGCGCGGCTGCCAGCACGACATAAGACAGCTGGCTGACCGTCGAATAAGCCAGACGCCGCTTCAGGTTGTCGGCGCGCAAGGCGACGATCGAGGCGGCGACAATGGTGAACCCGGCGACCGCCGTCAGCCAGTCCGCCCCGCCCTGCTCGATCAGGGTCTCGGCACCGAAGATGTAGACGATGATCTTGACCACGCTGAACACACCGGTCTTGACCACCGCCACCGCGTGCAGCAGCGCGGAGACAGGCGTCGGCGCAACCATGGCCGCCGGTAGCCAGCGGTGGAAAGGCATCAGCGCCGCTTTGCCGATGCCGAACACGTACAGTGCGAGCAGGCCACCGAGCGCGATATCGGAGAGCCGACCCTGCAGGATGCCACCCGGCGTAAAGTCGGTTGTGCCGGCGACGTGCCAGGTGAACACAAGCGCCGGTAGCAGCAAGACCACCGAGGTGCCGATCAGGAGCCCGAGATAAATACGCCCCCCCGCTCTTGCCTTGTCCGTGCCGTGGTGGGTGACCAGCGGATAGGTGATCAGCGTCAGCAGCTCGTAGAACACGAACAAGGTGAACATGTTGGCAGAAAAGGCGATGCCGATCGCCGCGGCGATCGACAGGGCGAAGCAGATGTAGAAGCGCGTCTGGTGTTGTTCGCCGTTGCCGCGCATGTAGCCGATCGAGTACAGCGAGTTCACGATCCACAGACTGGAGGCGACGAGCGCGAAAAGCATTCCCAGTGGCTCGACCGAGAAGGCGATTGGTAATCCCGGCAGCAGTTCGAACAAATGCACGCCGGGCCGTCCACCCGCGAGGACCGTCGGCAGCAATGCCAGTACGCAGAACAGCAGTAGCGTCGCGGTGGCCAGTGTGGCCGCCTCGCGCAGGTTCGGCCAGCGACCGCAAAGGAGAATCGCCGCGCTGCCGGCGCTTGGCACTGCGAGCGCAGCGAGGACCAGCATTTCGTCGGTGATCATGGCGCAATGCCGAGCAACTGCGCGGCCGCACGGCTGGCCGAGCCGACCGTGATCGAGGTGTCGAAGCCGAACCAGAGTGTTGCGGCGACCAGGATCCAGGCCGGCAACGCCAGTGCCAGCGGTGCCTCACGGACGCCTGCGAGGTCGGCGCGCGGTGCGTGGAAGTAGGCAGCCTCGACGAAGCGCCAGACGTAGGCGACCGCCAGCAGCGACGACAGCACGATCAGAAACACCAGCCACCATTGGCCCTTCTCGAGTGCTGCCAGGATCAGATACCACTTGCTGACGAAGCCCGCAGTGCCCGGCACACCGATCAGGCTCAGTCCGCAAAGCACGATGCCGAAACTGGTCAGCGGCATGACCCGTCCGATGCCGTGCACCCGCGCCAGGGTGACGCCACCCATGCCGCCGATCACCGCCCCGAGCAGCAGAAACAGGCCGCCCTTGGTGACGGCGTGGTTAACCAGGTGCACGATGGTGGCGGTCAATCCGGTCACCGAGTCGAAGGAAATACCGAGGACGATGTAGCCGATCTGGGCAACGCTGGAGTAGGCAAACAGCCGCTTCAAGTTGTCCTGGAAGATGGCCACTGTCGAGGCGACGAACATCGCGGCTAGCGCCAGCACCAGCATCAGCTCCTCCATTGGCAGTCGCTGGAAGATGGCTGTTTCCCCGAATACCGAAAAGTAGAAGCGCAGCAGCGCGTACACCGAGACCTTGGTGGCGGTGGCGGCGAGGAAGGCCGATACCACCGACGGGGCATAGGCGTAGGCGTTCGGCAACCACTGATGCAGGGGGAACAAGGCCAGCTTGAGCGAGATGCCGACGGTGAGAAAGGCCAGCGCCGCCAGTACCGGCCGGTGGCTGGTCATCGCCTGCAGGCGGACGCCCAGATCCGCCAGGTTGAGGGTGCCGGTCTTGATATAGAGGAGGCCGATGCCGATGACGATGAAGGTGGCGCCGATGGTGCCCATGATCAGGTACTGGTAGGCAGCGACCAGCGAGCGGCGGTCCTTGCCGAGGGCGATCATCGCGTACGAAGAGAGCGACGAGATCTCCAGGAAGACGAAGAGGTTGAAGGCGTCGCCGGTGATGGTGATGCCGAGCAGGCCGCTCAGGCACAGTGCGAACAGGGCATAGAACAGGTAGTGCTTGTCCTGGCGAATCTCGCGCTCGATGCTGGCGCGACTGTAGGGCAGGACCACCGCCGCGACGCCCGAGACCAGCATCAGCATTAGCGAGGAGAGGGCGTCGACCCGGTATTCGATGCCCCAGGGGGGTGGCCAGCTGCCGAGTTCATAGGTGATCAGCCCGGACTCCCCGACCTGCAGCCACAACAGGACACTGATCGTGAAAGCTGCCCAGGTCGCCGCCAGCACCAGAACGAATGCGCCCAGGCGGTCGCGCAGGAGCACCGCCAGCGGCGCGCTGGCCAGCGGCAGGACCACCTGCAGAATGGGCAGCTGCTCGCTGACGTTCATCGCTGCGACGCTGGCGTATTGTTGGCAGGATCGGCCGGAACTGCAGCGTCGGCAGGGTCGGCATCGAGGTGCAGGATTTCGTCTTCTTCGATGGTCCCGTACTCCTCGCGGATGCGCACCACCAGCGCCAGACCGAGAGCCAGGGTGGCGACGCCGACGACGATCGCGGTCAGGATCAATACCTGTGGCAGTGGGTTTGAGTACACCGTGAACGCGGCATCGACGATCGGTGCCGTGCCGCCGACAAGTTTGCCGGGCGCCAGGTAGAGCAGATACACCGAAGTCTGCAGGATCGCCAGCCCGACCAGCTTCTTGATCAGATTGCCGCGGGAGATGACGATGAACAGGCCGCTCATCGCCAGGAAGATCATGACCCAGTAGTCGTAATGGGCGAGGAAGCTGGTCACTGATCCTGGCCGCGCTGGGTGAACAGGTAGAAGATCTTCAGCAGCACGCCGCAGACGGTGATCGCCACGCCGAGCTCGATCCAGAAGATGCCGCGGTGCTGGCCGGTAACCGGGTCGGCGTCAAGGACGAAGTAATCGAGAAAGTTGCCGCCGACATACAGGCCGGCAAAGCCGACCGCCAGGTAGAGCAGCACGCCGCCAGCGATCATCGATTCGACCAGCCAGTCGGGGAACACCCGACGCGCCGTGCTCAGGCCGTAGATCATGGCGTAGAAGACCATCGCTGCGGCGATGATGGCGCCGGCCTGGAAGCCGCCACCGGGTCCGTAGTCGCCGTGCAACTGCACGTAGAGCGCGAACAGCAGGATAAAGGGGATCAGCAGCTTGCCGATCACCCGCAGGATGATGTCGTTTTTCACTGCTTGCCCCTGCGTACGTAGCGGCGCCGACTCAGCAAAGCGATGATGCCGATGCCGGCGGTGAATACGACCATCGTTTCACCAAGCGTGTCGAAGCCACGGTAGCTGGCCAGGACGGCGGTCACCACGTTCGGCACGCCGGTCTCACGCGGTCCTTGTTCCAGGTAACGCGGCGCGACGTGCGTGTGGATCGGCGCCACGGGATCGGAAAAAGCGGGCAGATCCCAGGTGCCATAGACCAGCACCAGCCCGGTACCAATGGTTACCAGCAATGGCAGCCAAGGCTTGTGGGCCGGCTTCTCCTCCTCGCTGTTGCACAGATGCAAGGCGCCGAGCAGCAGTACGGTGGAAATCCCGGCACCAACTGCGGCCTCGGTCATGGCCACGTCGACGGCATCCAGCGCCACCATTACCGTCGCCGTGAGGAAGCTGTAAAGGCCGAACAGAACGATCACCGCGAACAGGTTACGGCTGCGCGTCAGTGCCACCACGGCGACCATCATCTGGGTCAGCAGTACGTTGATGATCAGGGTTTCGACGGCGCCTCCTCCTCGTCGAGTAATGCCTGCCCCTGCTCTGTGGAGAAGGTTCGGGAATCCGCGCCAGCGCTATCAGGGTTTGCCAGCAACGGTGCCAGGCCGCGCCCCATCGCTGCCTTGACCAGGGCATGGCCGGCGACCGGCCCGCTGAAGAAGAGCAGCAGGCCGATCATGGCCAGCTTGACCGCCACCAGCGTCAACCCGGCCTGCAGAATCAGCCCGAGCAGAATCAGTCCCGCACCGACGGTGTCGGTGACGCTGGCGGCGTGCATGCGCGTGTAGAAATCGGGCATGCGCAGCAGGCCGAGCGCCCCGATGGCGCAGAACAGGCCGCCGGCCAGCAGGCAGGTCCAGCTCAGGAAGTCGATCAGGAGCGTGGTCACGTCGCCTCCTCCTTGCGGTGGCGTTCGCCAAGTTTGCTGTCGTGGAAGAACTTCAGCACGGCGACGGTGCCGACCAGATTGAGCAGGCCGTACACCAGCGCCAGATCAAGGAACTCCGGCCGGCCGGTGAGAAAGCCAATCACCGCCAGCAGCAGTACCGTGCAGGTGCCGATGGTATTGGTCGCCAGCAGGCGGTCAAAAACGGTCGGGCCAAGTACTGCCCGCGCCAGCAGCAGACTGACGGTGATCAGCAGTGCCAAAATGGCGGCGGCGAACATCAATCGGACTCCACGAAGGTCGAACGCTCGAGACGGGCAACCCTACGGTCCATTTCGCTGCCGGCCAGGTTGGCGGCGCTGCTCGCGGTCAGTGCGTGTACCAGCATTTCACCGGTGCGCACCTCGACGGTGATCGTTCCCGGGGTCAGGGTGATCGAGTTGGCATGAATGACCAGGCCCAGCTCGGAGGTCTGCAAGGGCTTGAAGCGTATCAGGGTTGGCGTGATCGGCAGACGCGGATCGACGATCCGCCGGCTGACATCCCAGGCCGAGAGGACGATTTCCTTGCCCAGCCACGGCCAGTAGGAGAATAGTGAGCGCCAGCCGAGCTGCGCTGGCCGACCCTGACGGTCGAAACGGTCCATGCGGTGCACGAAAAGCAGCACGGCCAGGGCGCCGGCGGCACCGGTGACGATCAAGAAAGGCGTATAGATACCCGAAAGCAGTAGCCAGAACGTAAACAGCCCCAGCAAGGCACTCAGGGAGTAGAACATCGAAATCTCCTTCTCTGCATGCAAGTGGGGCGCTTTTGGCGCACGGCGGTTGTTTACAACATCTTAGTGAGGGAAATGGCGTTGGCAAGTTCGCGATTGCACGTACGGTTCAGCGCCTGTCGACGCAGTCTGCGCAAGCCCGTGCGCTGGGGGATCCAGGGGCCATGAAAGTCGCGTTCGCGACTCGCGTATCTCCCGCCTCCTCCTTGCTGGAGATGGGTCGGGGAGCGGCGAAAGGATGATGATATTCATGATCCGGGGTCTTCTACATCGGATGTCCGGTGGCGAACTACGTGTTTCACGTACGCGGGTGGAGCAGTTACCCTTTCCGTGGCGTTGGGGCACAATGAACATCCCTTGCAAGCAATCGGGTTGGAACAAGCGATGAGCACCGCAAGCCGACTGGGCTGGGCCGATGCCGTGTTTTTGATCGCGGGCTATGTCGCGCTCGACTGGATGAGCTTTTTCCATCCCCTGCATGGACCGTACATCACTCCGTGGAATCCGGCGCCGGCGCTGGGTCTGGTGTTCGTGCTGCGGCATGGCTGGAAAGCCGCCCTGCCGCCAATCGCGATGGCCGTGCTGCTCGCGGAAATATGGGTCCGCAGCTTGCCCGCAGCGCTGCCCGCCTCGCTCGCCATTGCGGTCATACTGGCGCTCGGTTACGGCGCCATCGGCGACATTCTCCGGCGGCAGATCGGCGGCATGGGAATATTTTCTGATCGCTCCGGCATGCTGCGCTGGTTGGCAATCGTCGTCGTCGGCACCCTTCTGACCAGTCTTTTTTTTGTGCTCGCTCTGGTCGGGCTCGGACTGGTACCGGCAAGCGGCTGGCGCGAGGCCGTTGGCCGCTACTGGATCGGCGACGGGGTCGGCATCCTGGTCTCGATGCCCCTGCTATGGATGCTGTTCGACGAGCGCGCTCGCCTGCTGCTGCTGGTGGTCGTCAAGCGAGCGGACACGCTGGGCTACCTCCTGGCAGCGGCGGCTGCGCTGTGGGGCGTAGCCGGCCTTGGCGCCGCAACGGACTTCAAGTACTTCTACCTGCTCTTTCTGCCGATTATCTGGGCGGCGGCGAGGCAAGGCCTCGCTGGCGCCGTGCTCAGTGCAGCGGTGATCCAGCTTGGCATCATCATCGTCGTGCACCTGCAGGACTTTTCCGCGATCTCGGTTCTGGAAATTCAGGTGGTGACCGGGGTGCTGGTCCTCACCGGCTTTTTCATTGGCGTGGTCGTCGATGAGCAGCAGCGCATCAGCGCCGAATTGCGCCACACCCTGCGCCTTGCAGCGGCCGGCGAGATGGCCGGCGCCCTGGCCCATGAGCTGAACCAGCCGATTACCGCTCTGTCCGCCTACGGTTCGGCCTGCGAGGAGTTGCTCGCCCGCGGCGAAACCGGTGAGCGCCTGAAGGAGACCATCCGCTTGATGGTTGCGGAATCGTATCGGGCCGCCGAGGTGGTGCGCCGATTGCGCGACTTCTTCCGCACCGGCACGACCCGGCTGGAGCAGGTCCCGCTGCAGGAGTTGCTGACGGCTGCCGTGGCCTCCTTCACGAAACGGGCGGCAAGCAGCGGCGTGACGCTTACGGTCGAGCCGGTGCCGGCAGGCGCGAGCCGGTGCCGGCAGGCGCTCTCCTGGCAGATCGCCCACAGCTCGAAGTCGTCCTGCGCAATCTTCTCTCGAATGCACTGGCCGCGGTGGCCGAGCAGCCCGCTGACAGGCGCCAGGTGACTGTTTCCGCCGCTCTGGAGGGCAGCGATCGGATTTGCATCCGGGTCGAAGACAGTGGCCCGGGCCTGAGCGGCAGCGCTGCCGCACGGCTCTTCGAGCCGTTCAATTCCACCAAATCAAGCGGGCTCGGCCTGGGCTTGGCGATCAGTCGGGCGATCGCCGAAGCGCATGGCGGCAACCTCTGGGCGGAGATCGGTGAGCGCGGCGTCTTTCGGCTTCTATTGCCTTTCGAAGGAACGCCTGCAAATGCCTGACTTGAGCGTCTTCATCGTCGACGACGATGCTTCCGTGCGCGATTCTTTGGGCCTGCTGCTCAGCCTGCGCGGCTACCGCACGGCGATATTTTCCGACGCCGAGAGCTTTCTCCAGGCCTTGTCGCCGGCCTGGCGCGGCTGCATTCTGCTCGACATCCGGATGCCAGGCATGGATGGCCTCGCCCTGCAGCGACGTTTGCTCGAGCTTGGTTGCAGCCTGCCGGTGATCGTCATCACCGGACATGGCGATGTCGAGTCGGCGCGCGATGCCTTCAAGGCGCAGGCGGCCGATTTCCTGGAAAAACCGCTCGATCAGGCCAAGCTGATGGTGGCGATCGACGAAGCGTTGTCCAAGTATCAGCTCAGCCGACACGAGAGCGAGCAACGCGCCCGCCTTAGCGGCCTTCTGGCGACGCTGACGCCGCGGGAACGCGAGGTCATGGAGCTGATCGTCAGCGGTGGTCACAACCGCGACATTGCCGAGGAGCTGGGTATCAGCCCGCGGACCGTCGAAGTGCACAAGGCGCGGGTAATGCAGAAGCTGAACGTCGATGGCGTCGCGCAACTGGTCAGATACAGCCTGGGCAACCGTTGACCCGCGACTTGCCGGCAGCTGTTCCTGTCCGAAGGGCGGTGGCGACGACTTTGCAGCCTCCGCCTGCAAGGCAATCTGACAAAGCAGAACGATTCGGTTACGATTTGTGTCCGAATTGTCACCATCACGAGCGTGTTCACAACCTGAGCGCAGCGCTCGCAGTGTTACTGAGGTCGAGGTCGTAGCGGGTGAAGCCAGGCCAGGTGGCGCGTCCGGCGGTTGCTTGTCGAGGCAGTTCCGCTGCTCGGTCGAGCACTGAAGGTGGCCCAGGTGCGAGCAGCCCGCTCATTGCAGCCAACACGAAGGAAATGGATCATGCAGTTGTTGCCCCGCGTATTGCTGGCCGTCATGGCCGCTTTTTCTCCCCTGGCAGCTCTCGCTTCTGGAGGGGGCGCTTCGACGGCGCTCGATCTGACCAGCCATTGGGCGGGTTTCCTTGCCTTGGCCGTGTTCTTTGGCGCCTACGGGCTGGTCATTGCCGAGGAAACGCTGCACTTGCGCAAGTCCAAACCGGTGATCGTCGCGGCGGGCATCATCTGGATGCTGGTGGCGATCGTTTATGCCCAGCACGGTGATACGCATACCGCCGAGATAGCGGTGCGTCACAATTTGCTCGAGTTCGCGGAGCTGTTCCTGTTTCTGCTGGCAGCGATGACCTACATCAACGCCATGGACGAACGCGGCGTCTTTGACCTGCTGCGCGTCAAGCTGGTGACGCAAGGCTATTCCCTGCGCACCATTTTCTGGATTACCGGCGCCCTGGCCTTCGCGATTTCACCAGTTGCCGACAATCTGACCACCGCTTTGCTGATGGCGACGGTAGTGATCGCGGTCGGCGGGAGCAACAAGAAGTTCGTCGGTGTGGCGTGCATCAATATTGTCGTTGCCGCCAATGCCGGCGGTGCCTTCTCGCCATTCGGCGACATTACCACGCTGATGGTCTGGCAGAAGGGCCTGGTCCACTTTGGCGAGTTCTTCCGGCTGTTTCTCCCTTCCGCGGTGAACTGGCTGGTCCCCGCGGTGATCATGAGCCTGGCGATCGGCAATTCGTCGCCCGATCCGGTCAAGGAAAAGGCGGTACTGCAACATGGTGCCTGGGTCATCGTCGGTCTGTTTCTGGGCACCATCGTGATGGCCGTCTGCGCGCACAACTTCCTGCATCTGCCGCCGGTAATGGGCATGATGACCGGCCTGGGGGTGCTCAAGTTCTACGGCTACTATCTCAAGCGGCGCAAGAATTTCAGCAGCCATCCGTCAGGGGAAAACCTGGGTGACACGGCTCTGGCCATGGAGAATGGAGTGCCGAGCGGGCCCACGCCAGGGGACGCTGCCGTCCAGTACAACATTTTCAAGTCGCTCGAGCGTGCCGAGTGGGATACGCTGATGTTCTTCTATGGGGTTATCCTTTGTGTCGGCGGGCTGGGCACCATGGGCTACCTGTCGATGGGATCGGAGCTGATGTACGGCCAGCTCGGCGCCACGACGGCAAATATTCTCGTCGGGATCCTCTCTGCGGTGGTCGACAATATCCCGGTGATGTTTGCCGTGCTGTCCATGCAGCCCGACATGGACCTCGGTCAGTGGCTGCTGGTGACGCTGACTGCCGGCGTCGGCGGCTCCTTGCTGTCGGTGGGTTCCGCCGCCGGGGTGGCGGTCATGGGCCAGGCGCGTGGCGTCTACACGTTTTTCTCCCACCTCAAGTGGACCTGGGCGATCGCCCTGGGCTACGTGGCCAGCATCTGGACGCACTTCCTGATCAATGCCAGTGCCTTCACCTGAAGCCTGAATGCGCCTTCTCGGCCTCGACCAGACGGAACTGACGGAGCTGAAGTGGGGTGCGCTGATGCTCAGCAACGACTAGTCATTCGTGCTGCCACCAGCGCTGGCCTGGCGCGTCTACTGTCCCGAGCGCAGTTGGGCGGCAATTGACGCGAGCTGCGGGGCCACTGTTTGCACCTGCTTGCGGCCGATTTCGATCGCCTCGCGGGCCCTGTGGAAGTCCATCAACTGGAAGTCCGCGAGGTCCGGACGCAGGACGAGGTCGGCGGGATCGATGGCCAGGCGGCTGCGCGTGATGCGGTCCTGCATGATGTTCACCGCGCCGCTCATGACTTCGAACAGGCCGGGGTCGCTACGCCGGCTGCGGAAGGACTCCACGAGGCCGTCTACCAGGCCGGCCCACCTGCGCAGAATGGCCGTGCCTTCGGCGCTGGCTTCGCTGGTGGCCTCGACGGCGGCTTCATTCTCCGCTGCCTTTTTCCGATCCTGGCTGTCGGCAAGGCCCTCGGGCGCACGCATGGCCATTTTCGTGACCGAGCGGCGGAGGTCTACTGCGATAACGACATCGGCGCCAAGCGCCCGGCATAGCGAGACCGGCACCGGATTCACGACGCCGCCATCGATCAGCCAGCGCTGCTGGTACCAGGTGGGTGCCAGCAGACCGGGCAGGCCACTGGAGGCACGCACGGCGGCCATGAACGACCCCTCACGCAGCCAGATTTCCTCGCCCGTGTAGAGATCGGTGGCAACGGCGCCGAATGTCGTCGGCAGGCTTTCGATCGGCGCGTCACCGATCTGCTCGGCGATGGTTTTCATCAGGCGATTGCCGCTCATCACCCCGCCGCCACGAAAAGTCGTGTCTACCAGGCGCCAGACGTCACGCTGCGTGAGCGTGCACACCCAACGTTCGAGGGCGTCGAGGCGGCCGGCCGCAGAGGCGGCGCCGACCAGCGCGCCGACTGAGGCGCCAGTGATTACGTCTGCCCTGAGGCCGCGCTCGGCGAGTGCGCCGAGGATGCCGATATGCGACCAGCCGCGCGCCGACCCGCTGCCCAGCGCAAGACCGAGGCGTGGGCGGCTCACATGGTCACCGGATCGGACCGCTAAAGCGCGCGCCGGCGAGCGGGCGCAAGCTGCGAGCCGACAACGAAAAGCAAGCAGGATGTTTCGGGCATGGGGTGTTCCTTTTGCTGGTCGAGTTGCCAGCTTAACGGCCGACGAAAGGCAAGGGCAAGTTCTTCCTTCGGCTGCCCGATTTTCTGCCGAGTTGCCGCATAGTGCTTTACAGCCGGGGAGCGGCTCCCTATAATCCCCGCTTCTTTCGCGCGGGGGTATAGCTCAGCTGGGAGAGCGCTTGCATGGCATGCAAGAGGTCCGCGGTTCGATCCCGCGTACCTCCACCAACAAGCCGAAAGAAGTTCCGGGTCCCCATCGTCTAGAGGCCTAGGACACTACCCTTTCACGGTAGGTA
>JEMX01000038.1 GCA_000585055.1 Candidatus Accumulibacter appositus | reverse complement strand
TGGCTCCCCGACCTGGGCTCGAACCAGGGACCTACGGATTAACAGTCCGACGCTCTACCAACTGAGCTATCGAGGAACACGAGAGGGCGCATTCTAGCCACTGGAAAGCGGCTCGTCAACTCTTGCGAACGGCAAAGCGGTGATCGGCGGCGAAACCGCCAAAAGCAGCGTCAACCTCGCCACTGCGGCGTGGCGGCTTTACTTCACGCGGCCGCCGCACGGCCGATCCCGGATGCGAGCCGTTACGGTGAGGAGTACTCGATTGTGCTCGGGAATCCCGCAATCAAGCGATCTCCGGCTTTCCGCGCACCTCAACAAGGTGCACAATGCCGTTTGTGTGGAAGAACCGACAAAACCTTTGCTCCTTGCCGAGCACGACGCCACTGAGAAGATGGACCCTGAGCAGATCGAATCCGAGCTGATTTACGCTAAGACAACTTCCGGCGAAGAGGCCATGTTGCAGCGGACGAGAGTCGTCCAGAGAAACCTTCGCATGGTGCTAATTCTGGTGGACGGCAACGCCACCGTCGCCGAATTGTGCGACAAGACCGGCAACGAGCAACTCACCCGCAGCGCACTCCTTGAACTCGAGAACGATGGCTTCATCGAGAGGCGCATTGAGGAAGATTCGGTTTGGGCACGTGGACGCCGGCTGGCTCGACAAATCAAGGAGAGGGCTGCGCAGCCCTTGTCCGAATTCTCCACATTTGGCAAGAAAGCCGACGTACCACCCGTTCGTCACTCTGTGCCGAATGCGGACGCGGACGCGAATGCAGAGGCGGACGCAGATGTAGATGCGGATGCGGATACGAGCCGGCTGGTTCCTGCCCCGGAGGAAAGCCTCAAACGGTTTTCGCTCGGTTTGCCGTCTTCGCCACCACTGCCCGCTCCAAGCTCACCCCCGACAAGTTCCGTAACCGGTCCCGAGTCGCGCACCGTCTTCTTCAACAAGGAAGACGACGTCTCTCAGGCGGCAACGCCGTTGCCGGAGAATACTGCAGAGCAGGCTCCGTCGCTTATCGATCGCGCCAGGAGCTTTCTGGGAGGTGCGAGCGACGACGCAAGGGCGGGCGAAGGGCCCGATCTAAAGCCGCTTCGACGCCGTACTCTACACCTGACCTGGCCGATGGCGACAATGCTCGGCGCCGCCGTGCTGAGCGCTCTGCTAGTCCTGGCTGCCTTGTTCTTTCCGTATTCACTCTACCTCCCCGCAGTGGAACGAGCTCTGACGGAGAGCACGGGCGAGACAGTCAGCGTCGAAGAAATGCGGGTCACGATCTATCCACGGCCGGCCTTGCTGCTCGCCCATGTGCGCGTCGGCAATGCCGCTGCCGAGGAGCAGATCCACATCCCTGAATTGCGCCTCCGGCCAGAGGTCAGCACGCTGTTTTCGCAAAAAATCATTTTTGGTGAAATGCAATTGAACGACCTCGACCTGTCGGCGAAAGCATTTGGCGCCCTGTCGCGAATGTTCGCAGCGGCGGCCACCTCTCGCAATTCGGCCCGATTCGCTGTGCAGCGCGTGATCGTCAGCGACGCCGACATCAGCTTCGCGGGGCTTGGCTTTGACGACTTGAGCGGTGAGCTGGCCCTCTCTGCGGACGGTCTGCTGGAGTCAGTGTCGCTGAAGTCGGCTGACCGCAGTATGCAGATCGAGGCCCAGCCGGTCGCCGACAAGCTGACCGTTGTCGCGGAGGGGCGCGCCTGGCGACCGTCGCGCGATTCGCCGTATCGCTTCGACTCCTTCAACTTCAAGGGGGACATTGCCGGCCCGGAGTTCATCATCAACGAAATGGATTTGCGCATATTCTCCGGCCGCATCAGCGGCACGGTGACCCTGCGCGCCGACGGGCAGCCGTCGATCATGGGCGAAATCGCCTTCGAACGGATCAGCGCCAAGCGCTTCGGCGCCGCCTTGGGAATCGGCGAACAGTTCGATGGTGACCTTGCCGGCGACCTGCGCTTCTCGGCGCGCTCCAACACTTGGTACACCCTGATGCACGCGGTGTACGCGGAGGGCGATTTCACGGTCAACAGGGGTAGCCTGGGCGGTATCGATCTTCCCGAGGCGGTCCGGCGCTTTTCCACGAACCCGGCAACGCTCGGCGGTGCCACCCGCTTCGAAAACCTCACCGGCGCGATCCGGCTGACGCCCAAGCATTATCGATTCTCGCGTTTGCTCCTGCACGCCGGAACGATGCAGTCGTCCGGTCAGATCGAAGTGAGCAGCGATCTGCAATTGCGCGGCCGCATGGAGGTCCGCATGCGCGGACATGCCGATCCGACCATTCCGGTCTCGATCAGCGGTTCGCTGAAGACGCCGCTGCTGGAGAGCAAATAGACTGCACGCCGGAATCGTTCGGCGGGCAGGGAGCATGCTCCCTGAATTCCCCGCCTCCACTGTTCGGTGGCGTGCCTGGACCCGACGACGACCGACATGACCCAGATCAGCTTGCGCATCCAGTTCCTGGGCGCTTTCCTCGGCTCTGGCCATCGCCACTTGCTGGGATTCGGTGCCCGCCCAGTCGATCTTTCCTTCGGCGTTCAATCATTTGAACAGCCGCTCGAAGCCGGTAACGGCCGAGGGATTCGCCTGGATGCTCTTGGTGAAGGCTCTTACCTCGTCCGTATAGCCATGGGACAGCAGCGCGATCAGGGACTCCACGTTGGTCCATTCGTCGTCTCGCTTTCTCGCCATGCAAGTTGCTCCGGTTCAGGCTGCCGCTTGGTTGTAAAGGGTTAGTTGTCCTGTGCGGCATGGCGTGCCGCAGGCAGGTAGCGGTACAACGTGGATGGTCCCACGCCGAGCCGACGCGCCACGTCCTCGACCGTGATCTCGGAATCGGCCAGCAAGGCACGCGCTTCTTTCAGATCTTTCTCTGACAGGGCGCGGGGGCGACCGCCGGTGCGCCCTCGTGACCGCGCGGCATCCAGCCCGGCCCGCGTGCGCTCGCGGATAATCTCGCGCTCGAACTCGGCGATCGCCGAAAACACGGTAAAGATCAGGCGCCCGCCGGCACTGGCGGTGTCAATGTTCTGCGTCAAAATCTTCAGGCCGATGCCGTGCTGCTTCAGAACCTCGACTGTTTCCAGCAACTGGCGCGTCGAACGCGCCAGCCGGTCAAGCTTCCAAACCACCAGGCTGTCGCCGGCGCGCACGTAGTCGAGCGCTGCCTTCAATTCCGGCCGGGCGCGCTTGGCGCCGCTGGCGGTTTCCTCAAAGATGCGCTCGCAACCGGCTTGCCGCAGGGCGTCGAGCTGCAGGTGCGGCTTCTCGTCGCGCGTGGAGACGCGCGCATAGCCGATCAGCATCGCTGAATGTCCGTCTGCGCGAAGTCGTTGCCGATGAACAGCAGCGGCTCGCCAAGCGAGCTGGCCAGCGCATAGACCGCGCAGTCGCCGAAGTTGAGCTGGGCCGGGTGGCCCTGTCCCTTGCCGTAGTGAACGAACGCCGCGTCGGCAAGCCGTGCCTGGCGCTCGTCGAACGGCATGACCACCGCGCCGATCTCCTCCAGGAAGCGTTGCAGCTTGCCAACCATGGGCGAGTGCTCGCGGGCGCGCACAACAATATGCGCTTCGAGCAAGCTCACCGCTGAGATGCGGCAGACCGGCTGCGCCTCAAGCGCGGCAATGATTCGTTCGCGCTCGGGTTCGTGCTTGAGCCACGCCAGGACAGCGGAGGTGTTGATCACCATGCGCCGTGCTCGTTGTAGCCCAGTATTTCGTCATCGCTACGCGTATCCGCCGGCACGCGTGCCGGCACGGCATCGACTTCGTGCGCCAGCGCAGCCAGCCGTTCACGCAGCGGCGCCTTGCGCGTGGCCAAGCCGCGCAAGCCGGCGAGCGACAGCAGGCTCTCGCGCAATACCTCGGTGACGGTCACGCCTTCGGCGACGGCGATCTCTTCCGCCAAACGTTCCATCTGGATGTCTTCGATCACGATGGCCATAAATCTCTCCTGTTACTCGACCGCATGATGGTCGTTTCGGGAGAACATATCAAGAGATAGTTACGGGAGAAATCTTGGGTTCATTGGCCTCCATGTTGTCGATTGCCGGGAACCATCCCGCAAACGAGGATTTCCGGGAGCTTATGCGGCCATGGGTAGCCGCCGGTTCATATCCAGTTCGATCGGCCCGTACGGATTGACCTGGTGATAGATCAGCGGCGACAGCGCTCGCCAGTCGTCGGTCGTCATGCGCTCGCGCCACACCGGTTCGACCAGTACCTCCTGGATGAACAGCGTGTTCTCATACACCAGGCACGCCGCCGGCAGCAGGTGCGGTGACAGCATCGCCAGTTCCTGGTCCTCGACGCTTTTGGTGGCGATCTCGCCCTTCTCGCCGAAGAAGAGGAAGCTGTTCGCGCTGTTCCAGTTCTCGACCACGTTCAAGTCTTCGTGGATCTCGCTGAAGGCGAACGCGACTTCGCTCTGGCCGTGGTTCTCGACATACTGCTGTTCGATGTCCATGGCCGTGCAGTGGCGCAGCACGCCCTCCATCATCGCCGCCACTTCAGACGATGGGCAGCGCCTGATCTGCGAATAGATGCAGGTCGAGTTCTTGTCGACGTGCCGGTAGATCATGATGCCGCGCCCGCCCTAGCGCGCGAGCCATCCCGTCATCAGGTTCTGGTCGTAGGCGCCGAACGGCTTGGAGTCGGACGCGCACGCGGTGGTGGCCTCGCGCTCGCCCTGCTACCCGGCATGACCGACACGGGACGCCTTGCCTTCGCGGGCCAACTAAGGTTCATGACACCGGGAGACACCCCAAATCATGCAAGTCATGGCCGGCCCCCTCCACTTGCAGTGCGCGCAGGCGGGGACAAGAGAGCTTCGTGAGTCGCCTGCACGACTTTCACATGAAAAACGCCGGCGATGCCGGCGTTGTTCATGGAGCAGAGCAAGCCTCAGAGAACGGCAGCGATGGCGTCGGCGACGTAATCGATGTTCTTGGTATTCAGCGCAGCCAGACAGATGCGACCGGTGCTCACCGCGTAGATGCCGAACTCGTCGCGCATGCGGTCGACCTGGGCGACGTCGAGCCCGGTGTAGGAGAACATCCCGCGCTGGCGGGTGACGAAGGAAAAGTCCGTAGTCACCCCCCTGCCCTGCAGCTTGTCGACCAGGCTGACGCGCATGGCGAAAATCCGCTGACGCATCTCGGCGAGCTCTGCCTCCCACATCTGGCGCAGCTCGGCGCTGGCCAGCACCGCCGCGACAATGGCGCCGCCATGGGTCGGCGGGTTGGAGTAGTTGGCGCGCACCAGGCGCTTGATCTGTGACAGGACACGTGCCGTTTCATCGCGGTTGGCGGTGACCACCGACAGGGCGCCGACCCGCTCGCCGTAGAGCGAGAAGGACTTGGAGAACGAGCTGGCGACGAGGAACTGCAGGCCCGATGCGGCAAACATCTGCAGCACCTGGGCGTCTTCCCTGATGCCGTCGGCGAAGCCCTGGTAAGCCATGTCGAGGAAGGCGACCAGACCGCGGGCGCTGAGCGTCTCGATCACTTCGCGCCATTGCGCCTGGCTGAGGTCGGCGCCGGTCGGGTTATGGCAGCAAGCGTGCAGGACGACGATCGAACCCGCGGGCAGTGCGTTCAGGCCGCTCTTCATGGCCGCGAAATCGACACCGCGGCTGACGGCATCATAGTAGGGATAGGACTCGACTTCAAAACCGGCGAATTCGAAAATCGCGCGGTGGTTCTCCCAGCTCGGATCGCTGATGTAAACCTTGGCCGTGGGCAGCAGCCGGCGCAGGTAGTCGGCACCGACCTTTAGTGCGCCAGTGCCGCCGAGCGCTTCGATGGTCGCCACCTGGCCCGCTTCGAGCAAAGGCGAATCGGCGCTGAAGAGCAGCTTCTGGACAATCTGGTTGTACGCAGCAAGACCGTCAATCGGCTGGTAGCCGCGCGGCGGCATGGCTTCCAGACGCGCTTTCTCGGCCGCCTTGACGGCCGCCAGCAGGGGAATCTTGCCGCTGTCGTCAAAATACACGCCCACGCCGAGGTTGACCTTGGTCGAGCGGGTGTCGGCGTTGAATGATTCGGTGAGGCCGAGAATCGGGTCGCGAGGAGCCATTTCAACGGCGGCGAAAAGCGAGGCGGTCATGGTGTTTCCTAAGTTGGCCGGTTGCTGGGCTGCGCGTCTCCCCGGTCAGCGGCGCCGGGAGCTCGGGGATGGCATCAGCTTTCGGGGAAAAACGAAGCGTCGGGGAAAAAAGCGTGCTTGCAAAGCCTTGTTTCCGGACCACTCGGCCAAGCGTCGCGCCGAGCGCCGGGGGGTCCTGAAACAACGTAAAATTCTAGCATGACAGCTGCCGTCCGTTCGCCCGAAAAGAAGCACCCCATGGTCACCTTCCCGGGCAGTCCCTTCCTCCTCCATCAGCCCTTCCTGCCGGCCGGCGATCAGCCGGCAGCGATCGAGCAACTGCTTGCCGGCCTGGCGGACGGGCTCTCCTTTCAGACCCTGCTCGGCGTCACCGGCTCGGGCAAGACCTACACCATGGCCAACGTCATCGCCCGGAGTGGCCGGCCGGCGCTGGTTCTGGCACCGAACAAGACGCTGGCTGCGCAGCTTTACGCTGAATTTCGCGAATTCTTCCCCGACAACGCCGTCGAGTACTTCGTTTCCTACTACGACTACTACCAGCCGGAAGCCTATGTCCCGGCGCGCGACCTGTTCATCGAGAAGGACTCGTCGATCAACGAGCACATCGAGCAGATGCGTCTGTCGGCAACCAAGAGCCTGCTCGAACGTCGCGACTGCGTGATCGTCGCCACCGTGTCGTGCATCTACGGCATCGGCGACCGCGACGAGTATCACAAGATGATCCTCACCATGCGTGTCGGCGACCGCATCGACCAGCGCGAAGTGATCAAGCGCCTGGTCGAGATGCAGTACGAGCGCAACGAGACCGACTTCCACCGTGGCATCTTTCGCGTTCGCGGCGACGTCATCGACGTCTTTCCCGCCGAGCACGCCGAGCAGGCGATTCGCATTTCGCTGTTCGACGACGAGATCGACGGCCTGCAGCTCTTCGACCCCCTGACCGGCCATCTGCAGGGAAAGCTGAAGCGTTTCACGGTCTTCCCCTCGTCGCACTACGTGACACCGCGCGCCACCGTGCTGCGCGCCATCGAGGCGATCAAGCGTGAACTCAGCGAGCGTACGGCCGCCTTTCACGCCGAAGGTCGCCTGGTCGAAGCGCAACGCATCGAGCAGCGCACGCGATTCGATCTCGAAATGCTCGACCAGCTCGGCTTTTGCAAGGGCATCGAGAATTACTCTCGGCATCTGTCCGGGCGCCAGCCCGGCGAGCCGCCGCCGACGCTGATCGACTACCTGGCGGCCGACGCGCTGATGTTCATCGACGAATCGCACGTCGCCATTCCCCAAGTCGGCGGCATGTTCAAGGGCGACCGTTCGCGCAAGGAGAACCTGGTCAACTATGGCTTCCGCCTGCCCTCGGCGCTCGACAACCGGCCGCTCAAATTCGAGGAGTACGAAGCCCTGCTGCGGCAGACGATTTTCGTTTCGGCGACGCCGGCGGACTACGAGCAGACGCATCAGGGGCAGGTCGTCGAGCAGGTCGTGCGCCCGACCGGGCTGATCGACCCGGTGCTCATCGTTCGTCCGGCGTCGAGCCAGATCGACGACCTGCTCTCCGAAATCCGGCTGCGCCTCGGGCGCGGCGAGCGGGTGCTGGTGACCACGCTGACCAAGCGCATGTCCGAGGACCTTACCGAGTACCTGAGCGAACACGAGGTGCGCGTCCGCTACCTGCACTCGGACATCGACACCGTCGAGCGCGTGGAGATCATTCGCGACCTGCGCCTCGGCAAGTTCGACGTCCTGGTCGGCATCAACCTGCTGCGCGAAGGTCTCGACATTCCGGAAGTCTCGCTGGTCGCCATTCTCGACGCCGACAAGGAAGGCTTCCTGCGCTCCGAACGCTCGCTGATCCAGACCATCGGCCGCGCCGCCAGGCACCTCAACGGCACCGCCATTCTCTACGCAGACCGGGTCACCGGCTCGATGAGCCGCGCCATCGCCGAAACCGAACGGCGGCGGATCAAGCAGATCGCCTTCAACGAAGCGAACGGCATCATCCCGAAAGGCGTCAGCAAGCGCATCACCGACATCATCGACGGCGTCTACGACGTCGACGACGCACGCCGCGAACTCAAGGCCGCCCAGCAACAGGCCAACTACGAGACGATGAGCGAGAAGCAGCTGGCACGCGAGATCAAGCGCCTCGAAAAAGAGATGCTCGAATACGCCAGGAACCTCGAATTCGAGAAAGCCGCCGCCGCCCGCGACGAGTTGTTTCGCATTCGCCAGCAGGTCTTCGGCATCAGCGGTGAGCAGGCCAATATCGACGCCTCGTGAGCTGCCGGCTCGCCCGATTTGTCGGGCGAAAGGCGAAAGCCGAGAAAGGTGACGACCGCTAACGCTTACGACCGTCCCCCCTCTTCCCCGACCCTTCTCCCGCGAGGGGAGAAGGGAGGTTCGTGAGTCGCGTACGCGACTTTCACATTGATGGAGAAATCGATGCACAACTTCGAGTTTCACAACCCGACGAAAATCGTCTTTGGCAGCGAAACCATTCCGCGCCTGGCCGACCTCCTTCCCGGCGACGCGCGCGTGCTGATCCTCTACGGAGGCGTCAGCGCCGAGAAGAACGGCACGCTCGACGAAGTCAGGGCGGCGCTCGGCGAGCGGCCGGTGCAGGAATTCGGCGGCATCGAGCCGAATCCGACCTACGAAACCCTGATGCGCGCCGTCGAGCAGGTTCGCCGCGAAAAGCTGGATTTCCTGCTCGCCGTCGGGGGCGGCTCGGTCATCGACGGGACCAAGTTCGTCGCCGCGGCCGTGAACTTCCCTGCCGATCCCTGGGAAATCCTGCTCAGCCATGGTCGCAAGGTCGACAACGCCCTGCCCTTCGGCAGCGTCCTGACCTTGCCGGCCACCGGTTCGGAAATGAACAGCGGCTCGGTCATTACACGCCGCGAAACGCAGGCCAAGCTGGCTTTCATGAGCCCGCATGTCTTCCCGCAGTTCTCCATTCTTGATCCGACCAAGACCTATACCTTGCCGCCACGGCAAATTGCCAACGGCGTCGTCGATCCCTTCGTGCATATCATCGAGCAATACCTGACCTACCCGGTTGGCGGCATGGCCCAGGACCGTTTTGCCGAAGGACTGCTGCAGACGCTGATCGAGATCGGGCCGCAGGCGCTGGCCACACCGGAGAATGCGGAGGTGCGAGCCAACCTGATGTGGGTGGCCACGCTGGCGCTGAACGGACTGATCGGTGCCGGCGTGCCGCAGGACTGGGCGACGCACATGATCGGTCACGAGTTGACCGTCGCGCACGGCATCGACCACGCGCGCACCCTGGCCATCGTGCTGCCTTCGCTGCTCAATGTGCAGCGCGAGCACAAGCGCGCCAAGTTGCTGCAATACGCTGCCCGCGTCTGGCAGATTACGGATGGCGACGAGAAGCAACGCATCGACGAAGCGATCCACCGTACCGCGCAGTTCTTCGAGTCGCTCGGCGTCGACACCCGCCTCGCCGCTTACGGCCTGGGACGCGAGGCGATCGATCCGCTGCTCGCCCAACTCGAAGCGCACGGCATGACGGCCATCGGCGAGCACCACAACATCGACCTGGCGGTGAGCCGGAAAATCCTCGAAGGAGCCCTCTGAATGAACAAGCCATCTGGCCAGAACGACAGCCGCAACCGGCGCATCGTCCTCGAGTCGCGCCCTGTCGGCGCCCCGCGCAGCGACAACTTCCGGCTCGACGAAGCGCCAGTTCCGCAAGCCGCCGAAGGGCAGCTTCTGCTGCGCACGCTCTATCTTTCGCTTGATCCCTACATGCGCGGCCGCATGAGCGAGGCGCCGTCCTACGCCGCGCCGGTCGGCATCGGCGAGCCCATGCCGGGCGGCACGGTCGCGCGGGTCGAGGCCTCGCGGCATGCCGACTATCGTGCGGGCGACCTGGTCCTCGCCTACTCCGGCTGGCAGGACTACGCGCTTTCCGATGGCCGCGGACTGGTCAAGCTCGATCCGGCCAGGCCACGTCCGTCGCTGGCGCTTGGCGTGCTCGGCATGCCCGGTTTCACCGCCTACATGGGCCTGCTCGACATCGGCCGCCCGCAAGCCGGCGAGACCGTCGTCGTCGCCGCGGCGAGCGGTGCCGTCGGCGCGGTGGTCGGTCAGATCGCCAAACTCAAGGGCTGTCGCGTCGTCGGCATCGCCGGCGGCAGCGAAAAGTGTCGCTATGTGCTTGAAGAACTCGGCTTCGACGCCTGCATCGATCACCACGGCGAGAACTTCCCGAAGGCACTCGCCGCAGCCTGCCCGCAAGGCATCGACGTCTACTTCGAGAACGTCGGCGGCGCCGTCTTCGACGCCGTGCTGCCGCTGCTCAACGTCCGCGCACGCATCCCCCTGTGCGGACTGATCGCCCACTACAACGACCAGTCGCTGCCCGCCGGCCCGAACCGCCTCGGCCTGCTCACCCGCACCCTGCTGGTCAAGCGCATCAGAATGCAGGGCTTCATCATTTTCGACGACTACGGCGATCGCTACGGTGAGTTCTTCACCGCAATGAGTGTCTGGCTCAAGGCCGGACAAATCAAGTTCCGCGAAGACATCGTCGACGGCCTCGAAAACGCCCCGCAAGCCTTCATCGGCCTCCTCGAAGGTCGCAACTTCGGCAAACTCCTCGTCCAGGTAGCGCCCACCTGAGCACGCCACCCGACCGCCCCCTGCCCCGCGCAGGAGAGCTCCAATTAGCCCCTCTCCCCTCGCGGGAGAGGGGTTGGGGAGAGGGGGAAAAACCAACCCCCGCCCCACCACTCATCCCCTCCGCAATGCGCCCCTCCTTCCATCCCCAGCTCGTCAATCCGCCCTTCGGCGACCCCGGCCTGCACGTCGACTTCCCGTTCGAAAAGCGCGCCCTGCTCTTCGATCTCGGCGACCTCCGCGCGCTGCCGCCACGCAAGCTGTTGCGCATCAGCCATGTCTTCGTCTCGCACACGCACATGGATCACTTCTTCGGCTTCGACTGGCTGCTGCGCATCTCGCTCGGCCGGCCGAACGCCATCGAGCTTTTCGGGCCACCCGGCATCCTGGCGCAGGTGGAAGCGAAGCTCTCGGCCTACACTTGGAACCTGGTGCACAACTACGCGGGAAACTTCACCCTGGTGGTCAGCGAATGGCATCCCGACGGCCGCCTCGAACGCGCGCGCTTCGCCTGCCGCAAGCGCTTCCAGCGCGATCCCCTAGTCACGACCCACTGCCCCGACGGCCTGCTCGTCGCCGAGAAAAGCTTCCAGGTGCGAGCCAGCTTCCTCGATCACGAAATCCCCGTGCTCGGCTTTGCGCTCGATGAACCGCGGCACGTCAACCTCTGGAAGAACCGCCTGGATGAGATGGGGCTGCCGGTCGGCCCGTGGCTGCAAGGACTCAAGCAGGCGGTTCTTGCCGGTGCCAGCGACGACACGCCAATACGCGCGTTCTGGAACAGCGTGGGCCGCAGCGAGGAGCGGACGCTCACCCTGGCCGAGCTCAGACCGGCGCTCAGGATCGTGCCCGGAAGCCGCATCGCCTATGTCACCGATGTCGTTCATCACCCGGAAAACGTCGAGCGCATCGTGTCCCTGGCCCGCGACGCCGACCTGCTGTTCATCGAGGCCGTTTTCCTCGACGAGGACGCCGCGCATGCGGCGCGCAAGTTCCACCTCACCGCCAAGCAGGCCGGAAGCATCGCCCGCGCGGCTGGCGCCCGCCAGCTGATCCCGTTTCATTTCTCGCCACGCTATGCGGACCGAGAAGCCGAGCTGCGAAAGGAGTTGGCGCAAGCGTTTTGCGCTGCCGAGCCGAGCGCCTGCTGATCAGCCGCAGCGATGTTGGCCAGCGAACGATCTGCTGGCCATTACTGCCTAAGCGCCATGACCGTTAATGTGAAAGTCGCGCTAGCGACTCACGAAACTCCCTTCTCCCCCCTGCGGGAGAAGGGTCAGGGGAAGAGGTGAAGCGGTCATGACTTTCATCATCTGGGGCGTCTCGACTGTCATGACCGTTAAGGCGCAACGGATTGGCAAGCAATCGATAATGACTGCTCGAAAAAATGCCCCGCCGTGAGCAAGTGCATGACAAGCTCTCCTGCCTGCCTGGGGGCGCTTGCCCGACCAAGGCAGGGAGATTGTTTAGCGACCCCACGGCCGTGGCCGATAAGCAAGAGGACTGATTCAGAGCAGCACCAAGCCAGGAGACTGCAATGGAAAAAATATATGAAATCCAGGTGTTTGACGGTCAAACCGAGCACTTGATATCGCTGTTTCTCGGCGACATCACCGAGCTGGGACGCCACGAGGCGGTCGACCTTCTCGTGGCATCCGCCTTCCCCGACGACTACGTTCCGACGCCCACATCCCTGATCGGCGCCCTACACAGAAGTGGCCTGTCAGTGGCAGAACTGGCGCTGGACAAAGCCGTCGATCTACGCAACACATCCGGCTTCTGGCTTTCTCGCGAAATCGACGATCACTCCGCATGGCGCGGTGCGCGGCGTCTCGCCGTCTTCGAGCCCCACGAGCTCGGCAGTCCCCCCGAAACGGTAAGCGCCCTCTTTCGCGGCCTCTTCCCCTTCCTGTCCGACCAGGAAGATAGACGCGTTGCGATGCCCATCCTTGCCTCTGGGGATCAACGCTGGTCAGCGCTGCTGATGATGGAGGCACTCGTGAGCGCAGCCATCCAATGGATGCGCCGTGGGCTTCCCGTCTCCCAGCTGATGATCTTCGAGCGCGATCCAGGTCGCGCCCCCGCGTTGCTGACGTTGATGAAAACGCTCGCCGAGAATGGCGAGGGCTCGCGGACAAGAGGCGCCTCGCTCAGTGCGCCTCCGCCAGTTGCCCCACATTACGATGTGTTCCTTAGCTTCAGCAGTCACAACGCAGATGCCGCTGACGCGTTCAAGCGCGAACTCGCGGCGATCAGTCAGTCCACCACGGTGTTCGACTTCCGCCTCTCGATTCAGAAAGGAAAGTCGTACCAGGACGACATCGATCGGGCGATCGAGAGCTGCCGAAAGGTCGTCTCCATCCTCAGCCCGGCATACTTTGCATCGCCAGAATGCCAGGAAGAGCTGAACATTGCCCGGCTACGCAACAAGCGCGCTGGCTTCGGTCTGCTGATCCCTCTCTGCTGGAAGAGCGTGAGCCCCGCCCTTCCCTTGTGGCTGCAGACACTGAATCAAAGCGATTGCCTCGAGGAATCCCTCGATAAGCTGACTACTGCCGCCAAGGACGTCCACGCAACGCTCTAGAGTTGCGGGGCGCACTTGCAGTCGAAGCGTTTCAATGGAACACCAGCGGGCGGACCTTCGATTCCAAGCATGGCGTCAGGACCACGAGGATGCGACCGCTCGACTTGTCTTTCTACGACTTTCTCCTCGCAATGTTGACCGTCTCTAGTGGGTCGCCAAAAGCCATGCGGAAAAATCAAGAACGGCCTTCAGCATCGTCAGGTTCAGCAACGTCCAGAAGTAGCGGCTTGCGACTCAATCGAGTCGCTCCTGTTTTTTAACAACAGCTCCACGGCGACGAGAAACAACTCAGGCGACGAGTGCTATAATCGCTTTCATAATAATTTTATGATCTTAACTCGGGAATTAATTCTACATGACGCCGTCTGTCCGTGGTTTGATGTTGGGCGCTCTTGGCGTACTCATTTTCAGTCTGACAATGCCGGTGACTAAAATCGCACTTTCCGGCGACCTTATGTCGGCATGGTTTATCTGGTCCGGTCGCGCTGTATTGGCCGCAGTCGCTGGAATTGCCTACCTGCTTCTGGCGAACAAGAAACCGCCTCCCCGTGAGGCTTGGTGGCCTTTGATTGGCACGACGGTGGGCGTTGTTTTTGGCTGGCCATTGCTCAATACCATTGCGCTGCAATGGGTGTCATCGAGCCACTCGGCGGTCATCAACGGCATTCTTCCTCTCGCCACAGCCGTTATCGGAGCAACGCTGAACCGCGAACGCTTGCCACGCGCCTTCTGGGCTTGTGCGGCAGTTGGCACCGGTCTGGTCTGCGGATACGCGTGGATTCGCGCCTCGGGAGGATTACACATCCCTGATGCGCTACTGCTGGCGGGGGTTTTTCTCGGAGGACTTGGTTATGCCTGTGGGGCAATCGCAACAAAGTATATAAGCGGCCCGGAAGCGATTTCCTGGGCGCTTATTTTTGGCTTGCCCATTACGCTGCCGTTAATGCTATCCGTAAGCCCCGTCAGCTTGACCGCAGTTCCCGTAACAGGATGGCTTGCTTTTGTCTATTTGGGATTGATGAGCCAGTGGATTGGTTTTTTCTTCTGGTATCGCGGCTTGCTCATGGGCGGAATTGCGAAGGTTAGTCAGGTTCAGTTGCTTCAACTATTTCTTACGCTAGGATTTTCATCGTTATTACTGGGCGAATCGCTTGAGCCGATGATGCTACTTGTTGCAGCGCTCACCGTTGGCCTGATTTATTTTGGGAGACGTACCAAAATAAGCACGTAAATGCCTGCCTCAACGCCTGCAGCAGCGCATCTGCCAGGCAATGAAACACCGGCAACAAGCATGGCAGGGACAGGGCGGCTGATGGCAAGTGGCAGGCGATGTCTGCAGTATTGTGCGGCGCCTGTGCACGTGGCGACCATCAGGCAAACGCCTGTCGTCAGTTGGTGGGCATTGTAGCCGATGCGCCCAAGGGCTCGAATGACGGCCGGCCGGCAAAACACGCCAGGACCCAACAAAGGCAAAGGGGGCTGTGCGAGCCCCCGTTGCGCCATTGTCGCTGGAGACTAACTCAATAGACGTCGTGCTGGGTGTTGAACACGTTGAACTTGCCGGTCGGCGTGATCAACTCCGGATCCTTGATCACCGCTTTCAGCTTGCGGGTCTTGTCGTCCACGACAACCAGTGCCGACTGCTTGTCCTTGGCACTCCACACCGAGAACCAGACCTCGTCGCCGGCCACGTTGTACTCGGGCTGAACAATGCGCTTGGCACCATCGTCGCCAAGGTCGGCCCACTCGCCGATGGGCAGGATTTCAAAACCCTTGTCCAGGTTCTTGATGTCGAAGACGGCAACCGACTGACTGATCTTGGCTTCCGGATTGAGCGGTGTATCGACCCACAGGTTGGTCGATTTCGGATGCGTCTTGAGGAACAACGAGCCGCTCCCCTGCCCCGTCAGCGTTTGCACAACCTTCCAGGCCTGTGCCTTGTGCTTGACCGGATCGGTGCCGATGAGGCTGATAAACTCGTCGCCAAGATCGCTGGTCGCCCATACCGGACCGAACTTTGGATGGACGAAATTGGCGCCGCGTCCAGGGTGCGGGATCTTGCCGACATCGACCAACGCCGCCAGCTTGTCTTCTTTGGTATCGACCACGGCGATCTTGTTCGAGGCGTTGGCGGCAACCATGAAATAGCGACCCGTCGAGTCGAAGCCTCCGTCATGCAGGAAGCGTGCAGCGTCGATGATCGTTATCTTCAGATTCTTGAGGTCCGAGTAGTTAACCGCCATGATCTTGCCGGTTTCCTTGGCATTGACGATGAACTCGGGGTTGTAGTGCGAGCCAACGATCGACGCTACGCGCGGTTCCGGATGGTATTCCTGCGTATCGACCGTTGAACCGCGCGTCGATACGATCTTTAGTGGATTCAGCGTATCACCGTCCATGATCACGAACTGCGGCGGCCAGTAGGTACCGGCAATCGCGTACCTGTCTTCGTAGCCCTTGTACTTCGAGGTTTCGACCGAGCGCGCTTCGAGGCCTACCTTGATCTCGGCGACGTTGGTCGGCTCAGGCATCCACAGGTCGATCAGGTTGATGCGCGCATCGCGACCGATCACGTACAGGTAGCGCCCAGATTTCGACATCCGCGAAATGTGCACGGCGTAGCCGGTGGGCAGGATCTTGACGATTTTCTTGGTTTTGCCGTCGATCAGGGCAATCTTTCCGGCGTCACGCAGGGTCACCGAAAAGAGGTTGTCCAGGTCCAGCTTGTTCATCTTCTTGGTCGGGCGCTGCTCGGGCGGGACGTTGACCTTCAGCGAGGCCATCATCTCCTTCATGCCCCATTCCGGCGGCACCGGCGGTTCCTGCTGCACGTAGCGCGCCATCATATCGACTTCAGCTTCGCTCAGTTCACCGGACGTACCCCAGTTCGGCATCCCGCCCGGCGAACCGTACTGAATGAAGACCTTGAGGTACTCGGTACCACTGGCCAGCGTCTTGTCGGTAGTCAGCGGCTTGCCGGTCGCGCCCTTGCGCAACACGCCATGGCAACCGGCACAACGCTGGAAGTAGATGTTCTTGGCCTTCTCGAATTCCTCCTTGGTCATCGGAGGTGCTTTCGGGTTGATGTTCTGATGCATGTCGGCCTTGCCGACCGGCGACGAGTCGCCGGCCTGATAGCTCTGTTCGACCTGTGAAATCGGTTTCTTGGCATCCTCCTGTGCGAAGGCATTGCTCAATGCCAATGGCAAAACGGCGGCAAACAATATGCCGGCACTACCCAATTTGCGATGAGTCGTCATTTTCTAGGATCCTCCAACTTGTCCATGCAGCCGGCAAAACGCCAAACTGTGGTGACGGTTTACGCCTCGGCCGGGGAATAGTTGTTGACAAAGGTCAACTATTCGCAGGTTTTGCTTCGTGAGCGGTCGACTTTGCTATTTAGGTGCACGAATCTACGACAGCACTAACTGCCCGGCATGCGTTCTCCGCATCCTTCGCCTGCTGGTCGCCTTGTCGACGGATCCGAAGGACGGCCGACGTGGCTGTACAGGGCGAAGCGTAGGATCGGGATATTCCTTCACCGGATGGACGGACGGCACCAGGATCAAGACCGACGTAGCCCACCTCCTAGGGATCTTGTCGACAAGCTTGCCAATATCGCGCACAGTTTCTGTCATGACAGCCACTTTGAACACGGCGGCTGCGTCGGCCGGCAAGGCTTCCTTCACCCTCGCCAAGCACGAGCAAGCGCCATACGGAACCCTGAGCCAATGACTTCTCCCGCTGACCCCTCGAATTCCAGCACACCCGTCGCCGAGAGTGCCGCGCCGAGCGGAACGGCTGCACGAGCGCCAGCGGCAGCCACGCCACAGGAAGTTGTCTGGATACACCGCTGGACCCCCAGTTTGCTGTCGCTTCGAGTGACGCGAGACAGTCGATTCCGCTTTACTCCCGGGCATTACGCGCGCCTGGGCCTGCCGGCACCCTCGGGTCCGACGATATTCCGACCCCTATCGATCACCTCTGCGCCGGCCGACGCGCATCTCGAGTTCTTCTGTACCTTGGTGGCTGGCGGCGATTTCTCCCGCCGGCTGGACGACTGCCGAGTTGGCGATCCCGTGGAAGTCGAAAAGGCAAGCTATGGCTTCCTGACGCTCGACGCCCTCGCGCCCGGCAGCGATCTCTGGCTGATAGCCAGCGGCTCGGGGCTCGGTCCCTACCTGTCGATGCTTCGCGACGCGGGCGTGTGGGCCGCCTTTTCCCGGATCGTCGTCGTGCACAGCGTCCGCCGTGCTGCGGAGCTCGCCTATGCCGAAGAACTCGAGCGCTTGGCGCGGGAGAGCAAGGCGGCGACCGCAGCTGCACGCTTGCAGTACCTGCCAGTGGTGACTCGCGAGCCCGGCGTAACGCACTTGTCGCAACGCATTCCCGCCTTGCTGGCGGACGGCAGCCTCACCACGGCCGCCGGCGTGGACCTCGATCCGGAACACTCACGGGTCATGGTCTGCGGCAACCCGGAAATGTCTCGCGAGCTGCGTGCTCTGTTCAGCGAGCGCGGCTTTCGAACCACGCGGCGTGGGGTGCTCGGTGAGATGGCTTTCGAAAAATACTGGTAGGGCAGGAACAGGCTCCGGTGCCCGCCACGGCCCTACCCTAGGCGCTCTTGGCACCTTTGACCGTTGGCATCGCCGGTTCCAGCCGATGATCCCTCCCACCACAACCTCTGTTGAGCGTGGATAGACCTTGGCCTCCGGGTCGACGATGGGCTCCGTCTCGATGCCGCGCTTTCTCGGGCTGGCCGCGGCGTTTGGCATGGTCTGGTGGTCTCGCGCCGTGCGGATTGGTTGTACAACGGCAGACGGACGTGCGGAGCAAGGGCCACCGACCCTCGCCCCGCGAGCTCTCACCTGATCCAGTCCTACATCGTCTTGCCGGCAAACGCGTTGGCGCTGGCGACAGCTGCCGGACTACGCCGGACGATCAGCAAGCGCCCAGCGAAAACGGCCAGGCACAGCGTACCGAGAGCAAAAACGATGTCTCCCGGGACGCGCAACCAGACGAAGGTTTCCATCCACGACGAATGCACGAAAGCCGGCGAACGCGCAAACCACACTCCCTCGCTGATGCTGGCCCACGCCTGGTAGATACCGGCCGGCACGAGCGACATGAAGACCATCATCGCCAGACCGATGTTGAGTGACCAGAAGGTCAGCGCGAGCAACTTGTCGGACCACGCCGCACGCTCCGAGAGACCACGCAGACAGAACAGCAGCAGACCGATGCCGAGCATTCCATAAACGCCAAACAGAGCCGCATGACCGTGCGCTGCGGTCATGTTCATTCCCTGCATGTAGTAAAGAGCAATCGGCGTATTCAGCGTGAAGCCCAGGAGGCCAGCGCCGACGACGTTCCAGAAGCCAACGGCGATGAAGCACAGAATCGGCCACTTGTACGCCTGCACCCAGGGGGCGGCCTGCGAACGCTGATAGTTGCGCCATGCTTCGACGCCGATCATGGCCAGTGGTACGACTTCCAGGGCCGAGAACATGGCGCCGATGGCGATCACCGACGTCGGCGTGCCCGTGAAGTACAGGTGGTGCAGGGTGCCGAGAATGCCGCCGAACATGAAGACGATGGTTTCCAGGATGATCGCGCTGTTGGCGGTTGCCGCACGGATCAGGCCAAGACGAGTGAACAGCAGCGCGATGACGGCGGTGGCAAAGACCTCGAAGAAGCCTTCGACCCACAGGTGGACCAGCCACCAGCGCCAGTATTCGATCATCGCGTAGTGTGTCTGCTGACCCCAGGCCAGCGAGGTGGCATAGAAGCCGCCGATGCACATTGCGGCGAGGAAGACCATGGCGATCAGGCCGCGGCTTTCGGATGGTGTACGCAAAGCGGGCATCAGAGCGCGACCGAGCAGACCGACCCAGATCAGCAGGCCGACGAAGAGCAGGATCTGCCAGACACGGCCCATGCTGGTGTACTCCAGGCCCTGGTTGCCGATCCAGAAGCTGTAGTCGTTGCCCAGGTTCTGGAGAGTGCCCAGCCAACCGGTGACCGTAGACCCGGCGACGATCAGCAACAAGGCGTAGAAAAGCACATTGACACCGAGGCGCTGGAACTTCGGTTCACTCCCGGAAATCGCCGGTGCGATGTAGAGTCCCGTTGCCAGCCAGGCGGTGGCAATCCACAACACGGCGAACTGGGTATGTATCGTGCGGCTAACGGTGAACGGCAGGATTTCGGCGAGAGGAAAGCCGAAAAAGCTCGTCCCCTCGACGGCATAGTGTGCGGTGATGACGCCCATGCCGACCTGCGCGAGAATCAGTGCAATGACCACATAGAAGTACTTCCTGGTGGCCAGCATCGACGGCGTCACCTTCATGTTGAATAGCGGGTCGGCCCGTGGCGGCGTCGGATCGCCTGCTTCGTGAGCGGTCGAGTGGAAGAAGATCATCGCCGCGATCGCGCCGAGCATGAGAATCACGCTGGCGATCGACCAGATGCCGGTGCCGGCGGTCGGGGTGTTGCCGACCAGCGGCTCGTGCGGCCAGTTGCTGGTGTAGCTCAACTGATTTTCTCCCGGACGGTCGGTCGCTGCCGACCACGCGCTCCAGAAGAAGAAGGCTGCCAGCGCTTGGCGGTCAGCGGCGTCGCGCAGGATATTGGCTGGCATCGCGAACTGCTCGCGTAATGCGTCCAGCCCAGGATCGATACCAAAAAGATCGATGTAGTGCTGCGCCACCTTCGCCACTGCCGCTGCGCGATCGGCGCTCAAAGTGATCACGCCGCTCGTCGCGTCGTAGGTATTGCGGCGCATCTCGGTCTTCAGGCGGGCGTCGAGTTGCGCCTGCTGGCTAGGCTGCAGGTGCGCGAAAGCGACGCCTAAATCGCGCTGCGCCCAGATTTCGCGCAGCGCGATTGCCTCTCGATGCAGCCAGTCGGCCGACCAGTCCGGCGCCAGATAGCTGCCGTGTCCCCAGACCGAGCCCAGTTGCTGGCCACCGCCAGCCAGCCATGCTTCCTGACCGCGTTGCACCTGCCCTTCCGAGAACAGGGCGTCGCCCTGGCTGCTCACCACCTGTTTCGGAATCGGCGGTGCGTGCACAAATATTTCGCGGCCAACCCAGCCCAGAGCGGCGAATGAGAGCAAGCAGATCAGCGCCAGCCAGATCCAAAGCCTGCGTGTGTTTTGCATGATGAAGCTCCTTTACGATGTCGGTGACAGCAGTTGAAGAGAACGAGACCGAGGCAAAATCCATTAAGAGGCATTGTAAATGCCTCTTTTAGAAGATGCAAGCTACGTACCTCTTACAAATCACCGAGTCAGAGTATGCAGAGGCGGCGCGACTGCTGCCAATTGCAGAAGGACGAAGAACTTACCTGGAAGGAAGCGCCGAAGCTTGCAGGACGTGCAGGATCACGCGTTCGCTCTTGCCCAGCAGATCGACGAGCGTTACGCCGTCGAGGACCTTGAGAAAGGCCGCCAGTGCGTTTGAAAGCGCAAGCTTCAACTGGCAATCGGGATCGAGAATGCAGGCACAGTTCGGGCCGAAGCACTCGACCAGTTCCATGCCCGACTCCATGTGACGGACGACATGGCCGACGACGATGGTCGCCGCCGGACGCGCCAGTCGCAAGCCACCCCCCTTGCCACGCAAGCCTTCGACAAAACCGCCACGGATCAAGCCACTGACGACCTTCATCAGGTGGTTACGCGACACGGAAAAGCGGTCCGCGATTTCCTGGATGGTCACCAGACGGTCCTCATTGGTCCCGAGGAAGATCAGTGCGCGCAGTGCGTAGTCGGTGTGCTGGGTAATGTGCATGGCCGTTTTCGGGTCGCCCGTTGTCATCGCCATGGCTGGCGGTCAAGCCCTGCCCCTCGACGACGTCAAGGGACAGGATGCGCACTCTACCGCAGAGCGCCCGCTGGTGTAAGTCCGGCGGTGCTGCATGTGTGCTCCGGCGCTCAGGACCAGGCGGAAGATCTCGATATGATCATCGCGAACCAGCGTCGCTAACGTGTTGCTGGCGAGCACGGCCGCGGCATCGTTGATGTTAACCAGATCGCCGGAATTGGCGTGAGATAGGGCCATGACAGAACTCCCGCGAAAATGACCGTTGCCGGGCCGAGCTGGGAGTCTGTCAGCATGTGCGCCGCTCGGCGCGGCGATACGGCGACGCCAACACGCCGCCAGATTCGTGGTGCCACCCGCGGATGTGCCGTTCGCTTACGCCCGGCTTAAGTGGCCTCTTGACGTGTCCCGGTCCAGCGCCGATAACGATTGGTGCAAGGAGCCCGCGCACAACTACACTAGTCATGCCGTGTCAGACAGGTGCTCTGCCGACAAAGGGGAAGCCCTCGCTGAGAGATCGTGAAACGAGCACCTCGGTCGACAATCACCTCTCTGCTTCGGGATTCTCGAAACAGTCGCAATCTGCTTCTGTAGCGATCACTCTACGCAGGTCGGCGAAGCGTTTCTCGGTCCGCGAAACAAAGAGGGGATCTTCCGGCTCGACTGTCGATAGAGCGGCAATCGCACGCCAATCGGCGTCGCCAAGGCGCTTTTCAGCCACGGGAAAGACGGCGAGCTCTTCGACCGCCATATTGTGACGAAGGCGTTCAGCGTAGAGTCGGGCGCTATCTGCAGCAGCTTGCCAGGAGGTGGTTTCCTCACGGGCAGCCGATTCAAGGTCGCGCATCAAGTCCGTGCCCTGCCTGGCCAGTACACGATGTTGCCTGTCGATTTCGTCAGCGGTGTCGATCGACAGCGCATTCTTGGCGAGAAGACTGGCGACGATTCGGTCTTCGACCGGGTGATGACGGACATCCGGGAAGCAAGTCAGGTAAGAAAAGACGTCAACCAGCAGCGTGATCTCGTCGAGCTTCGGATCAGTCGTGTCAACAGGAAGGCGATCCAGCAGTCCGACCAGTTTCCCCAGGTTTCGATGCTCTTCGAGCAGTTGTGAAACGATCTCGTTCACGCAATCCTCCGTTCCTTGTGGGCCGGCATTTTCAGGAAAGACAGCATTCGTAAGTGCTGCCGCAACGACGCCATGGGTCCGGCGTCAAGACACCCCGACCCGACGCAATTGCCTTACTGTGAAAGTCGCGCAAGCGACTCACGACGCTCCCTTCTCCCCTCGCGGGGTGAGGCGGGGAATTCAGGGAGCATGCTCCCTGCCCGGCGAACGATTCCGGCGTGCAAGCCGCAATCCCCACGGCAAGAGAAGAGGGGGAAAACGGTCATGAAAGTCATGACCGTTAGTTCAGGTCTCCGTCCCGGCGGTCGACCAGGTCGGCGAATTCGGGGTGGCGTTCGCTGAAGCGGGCGACATACGAACAGCGCGGGACAATCTCGGGGGAGGATACCGGCCTGCGGCGGTTCCAATCGTCCTGCACCCGCGCCTTGATGTCGCGCGTCGAGCACAGCAACAGAACTTCTTCAGCCAGGTTTTCTGCTTGTTGCACGCCGGTCGTGCGAATTGCGTGCTTGATGTCCAGAAGCCGGCCGGGACTGACACTGAAGCTTCGGAAGCCAAGGCCGATCAAGAGGCTTGTATAGCTGGGGTCGCTGGCAATTTCGCCGCACAAGGAGATCGGCGTTCCTTTGCCCCTGGCCACCGTCGCCAGCTTGGCGAGCAGCTGGATGACCGCCGGATGCAAGGGGTCATAGGTGGATGGCATTTCTCCACGAATCCGGTCAGCCGCCAGCAGGAACTGGACGAGGTCGTTGGTGCCGACACTGAAGAAATCGACCTCGTCGGCCAAGTACCGGACGAGAAGCGCCGCGGACGGCGTTTCGATCATGGCACCAATCGGGATGCGATGATTGAACGACAGGCCGGCGGCGGCGAGTTCCGCCTTGGCCCTTTCGATCGCCGCTTTGGCCGCGCGCAATTCGTCGATGCCGTCGATCATCGGCAGGAGAATGGCGACCGAATGCGTCGCGCTCAGGCGAAGGATGGCCCGCAGTTGCGTGTGCAGCAGGCTGGGATGCGCGAGCAGCAGCCTGATACCCCGAAAGCCCATGGCCGGGTTGGCTTCGCGTGGCAGCGGGAAATAGCTTAGCGGTTTGTCACTGCCGACATCGAGAACGCGGATCACCGTTTGCGCCGGTTGCAGGTGCTCCGCCGTGGCGCGGTAGAACTGGTACTGCTCGTCTTCGGAAGGGAAGTGATCCTGGACCAGGAAGACGAACTCCGTGCGATACAGTCCGACCCCATCAGCCTTGACGTTCGCCGCCGCCAGCGCGTCGGCGGTCTGGCCGATGTTGGCACAGAGCTTGATTTCGACGCCATCGTGTGTGACCGTCGGCAGGTCAATCAAGCCCTTCAGGACGCCCTGGTGAACTTTCAGGTTCGCGTCCAGTTGATCGTACTTGCGCAGGATTTCGGCCTGGGGATTGATGAAGGCGCGTCCGGCCAGAGCATCGACGATCACCAGATCGCCGGCACGGATCTTCGCGGTCGCTTCCGGCACCTGTACGAGCGTGGGGATGCCGAGCGAGCGGGCAAGGATGGTGGCGTGCGCGGTGAGGCCGCCTTTCTCGACAATCAAGCCACGCACGCCCTGGCCTTCCAGGCGAGCAACGACGGAGGCGAGAATTTCGCTGGTGACGATCACGCATCCCTCGTGGACAACCGGAACATCTGGCAGTCCGCTTTCCGCCAGGTGATCGAGGAGGCGTCTGCCGACGTCGTACAGATCGGTGGCACGCTCGCGGAAGTAGGGATCTTCGAGGCGGCCGAACAAGTCCATCAATTGCTTGATCGCTTCTTCGACCGCCGCCTCCACATTCATCCGCTTTTCGAGGCAAAGCGCACGCACCGCATCGCGCAGTTGCACGTCGCGCAGGAGGAGGACTTGCGCTTCGAAAATCTCCGCCTCGTCCTTCCCCAAAGTCCGCCGGACGCTCTCCTGAACTTCCCGCAGCTTGACCTCGGCGGCAAGCACCGCGGCATCGAAACGCTTGAGCTCAGCTTGCACCTCCGCCGCGCTCACCTGCCGGAGCGGAACGGCTGTCTGCGTTCGGGCGCAATCGCACAGCATGGCGAATCGCACAGCATGGCGGGTCCGCGGGCAAGGCCCGACGATGCCACCTCGCCGACGATCATCAATGGGGCCGGCTGCATGTTGTCAGTGCTGTTCACCAGGAAGATTCCCTCGTGGAGGCCGGGGAACGACGATCATTCCATGGCCAGTGCAGCGGTGAAGTCGTCGATCAGGTCTTGCACATCCTCGATGCCTGCAGAGACGCGTAGCAGGCCATCGCTGATGCCGGCACGCTGTCGCTCGGCGGGCGTCATGGTGCGGTGGGTGCTGCGGCTAGGAACGCAAATCAGGCTTTCCACACCACCCAGACTCAAGGCCGGCATGACGATACGCAGCCGGCTCAACAAGCGATCCAGCTGCTCCGGTCGGCGCAACTCGAACGACAGCATGCCGCCAAACCCGCGCATCTGGCGTGCCGCAATGGCGTGCTCGGGATGTTCGGGCAGGCCGGGATAATTGACTTTGGACACCGCCGGATGCAAGGCAAGGAAACCTGCCAGCGCCTCGGCATTCTCATTGTGACGTTGCACACGCAAGGCCAGTGTCTTCAGCCCACGTTCCAGTTGAGAACAGGCGTGCGCATCGAGCATGCCGCCAAAGTTGACGGCACTCGCCGTCACGCGGTTGACGATTTCCGCGGAGGCAACGAGCACGCCCGCGTTTACGTCGCTGTGGCCGTTGAGATACTTGGTCGCGCTGTGGATGACCGCATCGATCCCCAGCGCAAGCGGGTTCTGGTTGATCGGCGTGGCAAAAGTGTTGTCGATGACGGACAAGACGCCGTGGCGTTTGCCAAGCGCAGCCAGTTCGGCCAGATCAATGCAATGCAGCAGCGGATT
Source organism: Candidatus Accumulibacter appositus (assembly GCA_000585055.1). Classification (GTDB taxonomy): domain Bacteria; phylum Pseudomonadota; class Gammaproteobacteria; order Burkholderiales; family Rhodocyclaceae; genus Accumulibacter; species Accumulibacter appositus. Next base: position 27,687 of record JEMX01000038.1, on the reverse strand, counting down.
CGACGGAGATTCAACGTAGATCAGCCGTGTTTCCGGTCGCAAGGCAGCGGCGAACTCGGCCACGTTCGCCCCCCAGGAAAGCTGCACGCCGAGCCGCGGCAGCTCACTGCTGATCAGCCGCATGCTGCCGCCGTAGAGATCATTCTGGAAGATGGCGTGATCGCCAGGTTTGAGATGCGCAAGGAGCAAGGTGGAGATCGCCGCCATGCCCGAGCCGAAGACCAGCGCCGCCTCGCCCTTTTCGAGCGCTGCCAGCTTGCGGTTGATGACCTGCTGGTTGGGCGTATTGAAGACCTGCTGGTTGGGCGTATTGAAGTAACGCGGGTAGATGTTCGCGTTGGCCGGATTCGGGAAGGCGTAGGCCGTGGAAGTGAAGATGGGGCTGCACGCGCCGCCGGTCGCCTGGTCCAGATGCGTGCCAGCGTGAATGCAGAGTGTTGACAGGCCGTGGGTATGTGGGTCGATAGTCATCGTGTTCAGTTGAGTTTTTTTGCCTGTGGACACCGCGGGATAAGGACTGCGTTGCCAGGAGAGGTTCGCGAAACACCGCGCCCAAGCAACTTGCCATCCCATCCAGCCAACCATATCATACTGTGATACAAACCTACGGGAAGGTTCTCTGAATAAATGCCCGAACAGCGAATCTCCAAGGCCGATTTCGAAACGCTTGTCCACTTCCGCTACCAGCTACGCCGCTACCTGCGCTTCAGCGAAGATCTGACGCAGCGGGCCGGGATAACCCCCTTGCAGTACCTGTTGATGCTCCAGATCAAGGGCTTTCCCGGGCGTGAATCGGCGACCGTCGGCGAACTCGCCGAGCGCCTACAGGCTAAGCATCACGGGGTGGTGGCGCTGATTTCTCGGTGCGAGGTGGCCGGACTGGTAAAGCGAAGCGCCAGCGGCAGCGACCGACGACAGGTGGACGTGCAACTGACGGAAAAAGGCCAGGAATGCGTTGAGCAACTTGCCGGCCTCCATCGCCGTGAGCTCCTGTCCTTGCAGGGAACCTTCACCGTGCCCGACGTAACGACGCTCGGCCGCAAATAGCAACCAGGGCCAGCGTTCGTCTCATTCGACCAAGTGCAAAGGAGCTCCAGGATGCAGTCAACTGCCGCGTATGCGGATACAGATCCCGATCTCTGTCGGGCAATAGTGGATCAGGCCCCGGATGCGATCATTTTCGCCGACTGCCAGGGCGCGATCCGGGTCTGGAATCGCGGCGCTGAAGCGGTGTTTGGCCATTCCGCTGCCGAAGTTCTCGGCGAGAGCCTGGACGTGATCATCCCGGAGCGACTCCGGAAAGCTCATTGGGACGGCTTTCACAAAGCGATCGAGAGCGGTCAGACGAAGTACCGTAACCAGGTACTCACGACCCGCTCGGTGCACCAGGATGGGAGCAAGCTCTACGTGGAACTGAGCTTCGGGCTGGTCAGGGACGCCAGCGGCGCAATCGTCGGCTCCCTGGCCATCGGCCGCGACTGCACCGCACGCCACCTCAAGGCAGTCGCACAGTCTTCTGCGGATTGCGCGAGGCGAGCCGAGTGACTACCAGCATTCCGGGGTTTTCGCCTCCGGCCGCCGGAACAGAGGCGCCGCTGGAAATGCTTTCGGCCTGCCACGGCAGGATTGCAACGCAGTGCGCGACCTTGCGGCGCCTGGTTCCACACCTGCTGGCCCACGGCGTCGATGACGAGGCGCGTGCAGCGGCGACCAGGGTGATGCGCTACTTCGACACTGCCGCCAGGCACCATCACGCCGATGAGGAAGACGACCTTTTCCCGGCCTTGATCGAGTCCATGGCCGGATCCGACGCCATCTGCCTGCGCGAAATGATCGACTGCTTGAAAGCCGATCACCGCGCACTGGAAGCGTGTTGGCGACAGCTGCGCGGCCTCCTCGCAAGCATCGCGGCCGGCGCGCAGGTGTCACTGGTCGCTGACGATGTCGAAGCGCTGGCAGTTCGCTACGAGGGCCACATCGAGCGCGAGGAAAAGGAACTCCTGCCGATGGCTGCACGCTTGTTGAGCGATGATGATCTGGCTCGCGTTGGACGTGCGATGCGCGAGCGCCGGGGGATCGACGAGGCTTAGCTTGGAAGTCGCGCATGCGACTCTGAAAACGCCCTTCTGCCCTCTGCGGGAGAAGACGAAACCGATGCGCTCACGACGCAGTACGCGTCGATCAGTCAGCTGCCAGCCGTTGTCGTAAATCGCCTAGCCGCGACGCGCCAGTCGCCGGCTTGCCCCAGTGGATCCGGTCAGAGCATCGTGCTTTTCTTTAGCAAAAAAAGGCGCCTGCGCAGAGTCGTGGTCTGCGCAGGGCCAAGCACACAATTCTGGCAAGAGCCGAGGACTGCGTGCGGGTGCTCTCAAATCCAAATCCCATCCTTACCGCTCGGCGGGCGATGACCAGCGCGTACTCCGGGCCGGCGATGCACGGGCGAACCGTGCAAGATGGTCACCGCTCGTTGCAAGCATCACCACAGCCAGGTCGTGCGTGCTTTTTGCACCCTCGCGCGCGCTCTCGACGAAATGGCGCGCTCCTGCATATCTGCCAGCTGGCGCAGGGACGCGTCAGGCTTGGCATTGGACAGGCAGAAGCTGAGCGTCTCCCCATCCATTTCACGGCGTACCAGGAGATGCCAATGGCCAGCCGACGCGGATTTGCCGTCCCAGATCCATACCCTCCGGGTCAGGTAGTCGGCCCTCAGCTTGCGCTTTTGATTCCCCCCGCCCGTGATCAAGAGCCGCCGCCAGTCTGCCGTCGGCTGAGCCGACATCCAGGCGACCACGGAAGTGGGCTCGACCTTTTCGCGTAAGCGCAGTGATGCGCGAACCCACGGCGATCTGCCATCCGACACGACTGGCCGCGGTTCGTCGAAATAGACGGCCCTATCCGGGTGAATCTCCACCAGGAAAGTCTCTCCCGCGCGATCCAGTTCGCCGGGGAGCCATGGCAGGTGGCCGTAAGCGCCATCGAAAGCAAGGAAGGAGAAGAGGTAACCGTCCCGCCGCCAGTGCCGCGCGACGTCGAAGGCGATTGCACGTCGGCGACTGAGCTCCTGCGTTACCACGGCCACCTCGGCCACCTCGGCCACCTCGGCGACATCAAGGAACGATATAGCAGTGCTCCAGGTGGGCAGCGGAGGCAGCTCGGAGTCCAGCAGAGCCACGACGCTCTTGCGGGCCAAGGCCGCGAGGCCAGCCGCAGCTGCCTCGTTGCCGGCCACCATCGCCGTGCTTTCGCCGTAGCTGATGGCCGGCACCGACGCCAAGCTGCTCATTCCTGCATCTCCACGCAGGCCGCCTACTTCATCTTGGCAACGTAGGCATCCATCACCAGGTCGAGGTCTTTCTGGATTTCCTTGTTGTACGGCTTGTTGAGGACGGTTTTCTCCTTGAGCTTCCACTCCGGCGTGGCGTCGGCAAGGGCCTGAACCAGCTCCCAGCGGTAGGTGAAGGTCTTGCCACTCAGTGTCCGCAAGGCCTCCAGGCGCACGGGTTCAATCACGTTCAGCTTTTCCAGAGCCTTGAACTTGGCAGGATCGACCGTGATTTCCTCCACCAGGGAGTCGTCGACCAGGTGCAGGACGGCCTTGGCATCGAGATCGGGCAGAGCCTTGTCGATCGCGTTCTTGAGCGCGCCAGACGTCGCAAAGCTCTTGCCGACCACACCGGAAAGCGCCTTGGCGTCGTCAGCTTCGCCGCGATGGACCAGCGCCTGTTCCGAGAGGCGGTACTCCGACGGGTTGTAGACCGTCTGCCCGAAGACGTTTTGCAGGAAGAAGAGAAAGACATAGCAGACCAGCGCCGCGATGACCGGAGTCTGAATCCAGGCCAGCGCAATACGTCCGACGACGCTCCACTTGATGTTCTTGGCGTTCTTGATCAGGCCGATGCCAATGACTCCGCCGACGACTGCTTGCGAGCTCGAAACCGGGACCAGAGGGATCGTCGGCAGGCCGATGGAAGCCAAGGCGTACTCCAGGCCTTCCGAGGCAAAGAGGAACAGCACCAGCGAAGTCGCGATGATCACCACAAAGGCACCGACGGGTGTCAGCGGGGCGATTGACGTGCCCACCGTCAGCATCACCCTTTTGGCGTAGCTGAAAACCCCGACGGCGATTGCCAGCCCGCCCAGCAGAAACAACTGCTGCAGACCCGAGAACTCGAACACCCCCGCATGGAAATCCTGGAACGGATTCGCGCCGATGAACACGCCCATCACGTTGGCGATGTTGTTGGCGCCCAGCGAGTAGGAGCCCAAGGCGCCGGCGATGACCAGACCGATGCGGGTCAAGGCATCCAGGCGAATGATGTGAATCCGCGATTTCTCGAGCAGCCGCATGACCCCCTTGTACATGAAGTAGCTGAAGAAACCGGTGAGCACCGGGCTGGCGATCCAGGTCGCACAAATGGTCTTGAAGACACTGTAGTCGGTAACCGAGCCAGTGAAAAAATTCCAGCCGATGATCGCTCCCACCACGGCCTGGGTAGTGGAGACCGGCAGACCGACGATGGTCATCCAGGCGACGACGGCTGCTGCCGAAAAAGCGACCATGAAGGCGCCGCCCAAAGCGTTGATCGAGCCGAGCTTCGACAAGGTGTGAGCCGCCCCGGCGCCACTGACGATGGCGCCGAGAATCACGCCCAGGGTAAGGATGATCGCAGCGGTGCGGAACTTGACCATTCGCGAAGCGACCGCGGTACCGAACACGTTGGCCGCATCGTTGGCGCCCAGCGACCAGCCCAGGAACAAACCGCTGGAGAGGTAAAGGAATATCGTAGGATCCATAGTCTCGGCGTCTCCCTGACCTTAGTCCAAGCGCTTGATGGTGTAGATCGCCAGCCAGTCGGCGACGTCCTCGGATTCGTCGGCGATATGGTCGATCGCATCGATGAAGCGGCGCAGATGCAGTTTTTCGGCCAGGGGCATGGACGACCTGAATACGGCGCGTTTCAGCTTGTCAGACGCGCGGTCGGCGTCCTTTTCATAAAACATCACCTTGTGCAGGTGATCGCGAACCGATTGAATGTCGCGCAGGAAAGCCCGGGACGCGAGCACGGTGCTCTCAACAGCCATGGAAACGCCTTCGGCCAGTTGCCGCAGGTCGGCGTGCAACTCCTGAGGGAAGGCGGGCCGTTCTATGTCGAACGCCACCATCGTCTCTTCCATGACATTGAGCAGGCAGTCCAGATCTTCCAGCAGGCTCAGAACATCGCCGCGAAAGTCGGGGATCAGTGCCAGGGTGTAAAGCTCGTGCTCGACCTGGCGACGCAGCTCGTCACCTTTGTGCTCCAGTTCGTTGAGCTGCTGCAGCTTGGCCACCAGATCGCCATTGCCTGCTGAATCCAGGTACGCCCCAATGGCTGAGCGAAACGCAATGCCGCCCTGGGAAACGGTGTCGAGAAAAGAATCGAAGTGCATTTCCACTTCTCGGGTGGTGTGAAACAGGCGCAGCTTGCTCTTGTCCATTAACTTCTCCTCTTTACAGGTGTGAAAATGCTCGGTAATTGCGTTTACTGTCGGAGGTGTCGCCCTTGCCTGACGGCCGAGGCGACAGCACATCGCGCACCTTGACGCTGAAAGCAAATGGCGAAATCGTGGCTACCGGGCGGCGTTGCTGTAGTACGTGACGCTGCGCTCGTGTGGACTATTTGCCGATGGCAAGCTTGACCACGACCTGCCTCCCCACCTCGTGTCGACGATTGCCGCAGGAATGCTCGACACGGCCGGATCGGTCGCGGCGAATCCGGCTGACAACGCCGCTGGCCGGGCACGGGTGAGCACGGCAAACGGTTTCTCCGCAGCTTATAAAGCACAGATCGTGCCATCAACCAGTTAGGCAACACTTCCCACGCTCAATCAGCTACCTGGCGACAGCAATCGGGCCACACGACGGCCATATTGGGGTGCAACAAAATGAAGCTTGACGATCCGTGGCGACCATCGAAGAAAAGTATTTTGTAGCTACAGCAATGTCTTGGGTCCGATACGCAGGGGTCGCACGCAAAGGCGCAGCGTTACACCCTGTGGCTTGCAAGCCACGCCTCAGAGCGCCGGGGGACTTGCCGGCTGTGCGATGGTCGAGACGAAGGTCGGCGCGGAAATCGCCGCGCACCGCCGATTTACGAACTCCCCCGTATTGGGCAACCGCTTTCTCTTTCTGCTAAGCTCCCGCCCGACAGCCCGTCGCGGCCGACAAGTCACTGCCGCAGCATTCTTCACAGCTCCCCTATGATGATCATCAATGTTCGACCAGCTACGAAAATATGCCGCCGCCTACGCCGTGGCGAGCGGTGGGATCTTGCTGACCTGCTTTTCGTCGTGGAATGTGCGCGAGGAACTGCAAAGTAGCCATCAAAAGGAATTTCAGTGGGCGGCCAGTGATCGCGTCGAGTCTGTGCGCGCCGTTGTCGACCAGGGACTAGACGCCCTGCTGGAAATTCGCGGGCTGTTCTACGCTGCGCAGGAAATCGACGAGATCGACGAAAGCGCGTTCAGCGTGTTCGCCGACGCCATCCTGCAGCGTCGCCCCTATATCGCAAGCCTCCTCTGGGCACCGCTGCAGACTGCAGCACAGCCGGATTTGTCACCGGCGGTCGCTGGCAGCAGCACGTCGACCGCAAGCGCCGGGGTGGCAGGCACTGCGGTGGTCGCCGGAAGCGAGCAACGGGTTCGTATCCCCGTTGTCCTGGCCGCGTCACGCACGCTCTCCCTACTCGCGAAAGGCCTCGACCTGAACACCAGCGGCGAACTCGCGGCCCTGTTCGCGCGAGCCCGGGAGAGCGCAGAGATTGCCGTCAGCGGGCGCATGACGCTGGCCCGCCCAGGAAGGGAAAGCCTGTCTGTCATCTACGCCGCATTGCCGATCTATGCACCGGCAAGCGCACACAGAAGAGCGGCTCCCCTGGGTTTCGTGCTTGGCGTCTATGACATCGAGGAACTGCTCCACTTCGCCATCCAGCAGCTCGAACCACGCGGCGTCGAGGTACTGGTGCGCGACGAGACGGCTGCTGACGAGGCGCAGTTCCTTCACTTCTACGCCAGCCGTCTGGAGCCCGGCTCTACCGCCACGGCCAGCGGCTCGCTTCCCGAGCAGGACGAGAAGCAGCCGCGGATGGTGGCCACGATTCGCGTCGGCGACCGACGCTGGACCGTCATCTGCGTCGCCACGCATACCTTTCGGAGCGCTGAAGCATTCACCGAGGCGCATTGGTCAGTGATGATCGGCGGCCTCCTGTTTACCGCGCTGCTCAGTTTCTATTTGGTGCGCAGTCGGCGCGAGCTGGACAATCGCAGCCAGCTCGCAAAAAAGATCTTCGAACGCGAGGAACTACTTCACCAACTGGCGGAAACGGTCGACGTCGTCTTCTGGGCAACCAACGCGCAAGCAACGCGCCTGGAGTATATCGGCCCCGCCTTCCGGCAGATGGCCGGGGACGAGATCGAACTGGACAGTGCAGCGCCATCGCTGCTGCTTGATGTCTTCGGGCCCAAAGACCAGCGCGTACTCAGCGAAGCGATTGCCGACCTGCAGACGGATGGCAAGCCATTTTCGCTGATCCTGGCAGTGTCACCGAGTTCCCGGGGCCAGCGAAATCTGCACTGGCTGCGCGTCTGTGGCTTCCCGGTCCGTTCGCCGGAGCACGGCTTGAGCCGTATCGTCGGCTTTTGTGAGGACATCACCGAGCACAAGCTGGCCGAGGATGCGTTGCGCGACTCGGAAACGAAGCTGCGCACCTTGTTCAATCATTCGCCGGACCTGATCTTCACCGTCGATGAGCAGGCCAAAATCCTGCTCGCCAACCGGCCGCTGCCGCAGCCGCTTGCCGGTAGCGACGAAAAGCGCTCCGAACTGGCTCTGCCCGCACATATTCGTGAGGCTTACCTGGAAAAGCTGCGCCAGGTATTCGTCAGCGGTCAGATCGAACACTGCCAATACACAGCCGACGACGCCACCTGGTGGGAAATCCGCATGGTGCCGATCGCTTCGGACAGTGCGGCAAAAGCGGGCCTGGCGATGACTGCGGTGATGGTGGTGATCACCGACATCAGCGAAAACCGGAAACTGCAGTGGCAAGCGATCCGCAGTGCGCGCCTGGCCTCGCTCGGCGTGCTGTCGGCAGGCATTGCCCACGAGATCAGCAACCCCAACCACGCGATCATGGCCAATGCCGCCCTGTTGGCGCGCATCTGGCAGGATGCCCTGCCCATCCTTGCGGAATACGAACGGGAACAAGGGGATTTCCTGCTCGCCGGCCTGAGCTTTGTGCAAGCACGTGAGACCATTTCCCGCGGCATGGCTGACGTCGGTGAAAACGCCAAGCGGATTCAGAAAATCATCGGCAATCTGAAACACCTGGGAAAGCAGGATCACGGGCATATGGACGAAGTCGCCGACATCGCGAAAATCCTGAAAGCTGCATTGACCGTGCTCGACGCGCGCATCCGGAAGTACAGCGATTGCCTGACACTGGCTCTGCCGGACGCCTTGCCACCGGTCAGAGGCAACGTCCAGCAACTCGAGCAGGTCTTCATCAACGTCATCGTCAATGCCCTGGAATCACTGCCGGATCGCAGCCGCTCGGTGAGAATTACCGCCGGGCTGAACCGTTCCGGCAGCCGGATCATCGTGCGCGTGGCGGATCAGGGCACAGGCATGAGTGACGAGGTCATGGCCCAGATCAGTGAGCCGTTTTTCACCACCAAGGCTGAAAATGGTGGCACCGGGCTGGGTCTGTCCATCTCGTCGTCAATTGTCGAGAAGCACGGAGGGCGATTGCGCTTCGAGTCCAACAGAAGTTCTGGAACAACGGTGAGCATCGATTTGCCGCTTATCAAGGAGGCGTGAATGAAAGAGCAGTCCCCGGCCAGCTGGCCGGTCTTCCTCGTCGATGACGACCCGTCGGTCCTGCACGCGACGGCGGCGGTGCTGCACAGCGCCGGCGTCGCCAGAATCGAGACCGTCGACGACAGTCGGAAACTGCTGCCGGCGCTTGAACGGCAGCCAGCCAGTACCATCCTTCTTGATCTCTTCATGCCGCATGTCACCGGCAACGAACTGCTACCCGAGATTGTCCGCATCTACCCGCAGCTGCCGATCATCGTCATGACTGCCGCTCAGGATGTCGAGACCGCGGTGCTGAGCATGAAGGAAGGCGCTTTCGACTATCTCGTCAAGCCGGTCGAGGAAAGCCGGCTGGTGGCAAGTGTTCGGCACGCGCTGGAGGTACAGTCGCTGCGCCGTGAGATGGGCGCCCTCAAGCACTATCTGTTGTCCGACTGCCTGCAGCACGGCGAGGCATTTGCCGGTATCGTGACCAACAGCCGCAAGATGCGGGCGCTCTTCCAGTACATCGAAGCGGTGGCTGTATCTGCTGAGCCGGTGTTGATCTCCGGGGAGACCGGCGCCGGCAAGGAAATGTTCGCCCATGCCCTGCACAAACTCAGTGCTCTGCCAGGGCCGTTCGTGCAGGTCAATGTCGCCGGCCTCGACGACACCCTGTTTTCGGACACCCTCTTCGGCCACCGCAAAGGCGCCTTCACCGGTGCCGACGAGAACCGCGCCGGCCTGATTGCGCAAGCCAGCGGCGGCACCCTGTTTCTCGACGAGATTGGCGATTTGTCGATGGCCTCGCAGGTCAAACTCCTGCGCCTGCTGCAAGAGCATATGTACTTCCCATTGGGATCCGACGTCGCCCGCCCCAGCGACGCGCGCGTCGTCTGTGCGACCAACCACAATCTCGCCCAGCTGATGCGCCAGCACCAGTTCCGATCCGATCTCTTTTTTCGACTCTCGGTGCACCAGGTTGAAGTCCCACCGCTACGCCAGCACACGGAAGACCTCACGCTACTGGTGCAACACTTTCTTGACGAAGCGGCCGCGGCGATCAAGAAACCGGCGCCCGAACCATCGAACGAGCTGATCACGCTGCTCTCGAATTATCATTTCCCGGGCAACGTGCGCGAGCTGCGGGCAATGGTCTTCAACGCCATGGCCTTGCATCGAGGCGGTACGGTACTGGCCATGGAAAGCTTCCACCAGGCCATTCAGAAGCAACAGAAAGTGCATGCCGACTACCCCATGCCGACGACACCTGACAGCTTGCCGGTCATCATCCCCGGCCGCTTTCCGACCCTCGACGAAGTCGAGGAGGCAATGATCGAAGAGGCTCTCCGCCGCGCCAACGGCAACCAGGGCATTGCCGCGACCCTGCTCGGACTGTCACGCCCGGCGCTCAACCGGCGCCTGGCACGGCAAGCGCTGCACAGGAAACCCTGAGCCAGCGCAGCTGGCACCGGTGTAACGTTTCGCGCCCACGTAACAGCCATCTGAGTTTCTCTCAAGCAACTGAATAAACAGGTAGATTTATGCATTTCATGGCTTCATTGGCTGGCAAGCGTTCATTTTGTTACACCCCCAACGGGTCGTTTCTGGCTCGAAGGAACACGGCCAGGTGACTGATTCGCTGCGAGAACCTCGCTCATGCTCGGCGTGGCACGATGCGTGCTTTATTGTCATTCCAAAAAGCAGTCAGCTGCGCTCCCTCGTTCGCTTTCCCAGGGCCCTGCGCGGCTGCCATTCTGAAAGCACTCGACGCAGCCCGGGCAAAGTTGTCCAGGGCTGCGTTGTTTTTTCGCCCTGAGCCAGAACAATGGTGCGCCGCAGGGCAATTTCTGCCACTAGGGCGGAAGGCCTCAAAGTATGGAAATAGCATTGAATCTCAAGGACAACAAGCTCGTCGGTGATTTCTGGGGCGGACTGGCATCGATGCTGGTCGCCCTGCCGTCAGCGATCGCTTTCGGCGTCACCATCTACGCCGCCATCGGCCCCGAATACGCAGGCCTGGGCGCCCTGGCCGGGATTCTCGGGACGACCGCTCTCGGCCTGATCGCACCGACGCTGGGTGGAACCGACCGCCTGATCACGGCACCTTGTGCGCCAGCCGCGGCGGTGTGCTCGGCGTTTGCCATCGAGCTGGTGCAGAACGGTGTGCCAGCCACTTTCATCGTGCTGATGTTGACTGCCCTCGGTCTGGTCTGCGGCATCGTGCAGCTGCTGCTCGGCTTTCTCGGCGTCGGCGGCTTGATCAAGTACATCCCGTTTCCGGTGGTCAGCGGCTACCTCAGTGGCGTCGGCCTGATCATCATTGGCAGCCAGATCCCAAAGTTCATGGGAGTCATGGATGGCTCCTCCTGGTGGCGGGTGTTGATCTCACCCGATCTCTGGCACTGGCAAACGGCGTTGATTGGCGCGGTCACCATCGCCGTGATGCTTGGTGCGCCGCGCTTCACGCGCCTCGTTCCGGCGGCGATTCTCGGTTTGCTGGGCGGGGTGATCACCTATTTTGCGATTGCCTATACCGTCGATGACTCCCTGCTGGTCATGGACGGCAATTCGCTGATCATTGGCCCGCTCGGTGGCACCGCGTCGAGCATGCTGCAGGCAATTACCGGCCGCTGGCACGAAATCGGCGAACTCAAGCTCAGCCAGATCGGCGCGCTGCTCGGCACGGCCCTGACCCTGGGCGTTCTGCTGTCGATCGACACGCTGAAGACCTGTGTCGTGCTCGATACCATGACCCGCAGCCGCCACGATTCGAACCGCGAGCTGATCGCCCAGGGGTCGGGCAACATCGCCTCGGCCTGCGTCGGCGGCATGCCCGGCGCGGGGCAGATGGGTGCAACCCTGGTCAACCTCACCAGCGGTGGCCAGACGCGCATTTCCGGCGTCATCGAAGGGGTGCTGTCGCTGATCACCTTCCTCGCCCTGGGAAGCCTCATTGCCTGGATTCCGGTCGCTTCCCTGGCGGCCATCCTGATCATCGTCGGCGTGCGCATGATCGACCGCCACAGCCTGCACCTGCTGGATTCGCCATGGACGCGCTTCGACTTCTTCGTGGTCCTCACGGTGGTCGCCGTGGCCCTTGGCTACAGCCTGATCGCAGCCTCAGGCGTGGGCATCGTTCTGGCCATGCTGCTGTTCATCCGCGAGCAACTGAGCAGTATCGTGATCCGCAGCAAGGTCGACGGTGGCAGCCGCTTCTCGAAGCGTGTGCGTCTGCGTGAAGACATGGAAGTGCTCGAGAAAGAAGGGCAGCAGACGGCCATTCTGGAGCTGCAGGGCAGCCTTTTCTTCGGGACCAAGGATCAGTTGTACCTGGCGCTCGAACAGGAAGTCGGCACCCGCAAGTACCTCCTGCTCGACATGCGGCGGGTGCAGTCGGTCGACGTCACGGCCGTGCATCTGCTCGAGCAGATCAGGGACTCGCTGATCGAACGTGAGGCCTTTCTGATCTTCAGCAACGTCTCGAAGACGCTGCCCAATGGCCGCAACATAGGCGAGCTCTTCGAGCAGATGGCGCTGACGGCGACCAGCGAGCATGTCAAGATCTTCCCTGAACTCGACGACGCCATCGAATGGGTCGAGGACCAGATCCTGGGCAAGGATCTGCAACAGGAGGCCGATATCGCACCGCTGGAACTCGCCGATCTCGAGATCTTCAGCGAGCACAAGGAGGAGACGCTGATCGACCTGGAAGCCTCTTTCGAGCGGCGCTCGGTACCCAAGGACGGCAAGGTGTACTCGTTCGGAGATCAGGGCAATGAGCTATTCCTGATTCGCAAGGGCGCGGTCCGCATCACGCTGCCGAGTGCTGGCGAACTCCCCGGCCACCACGCCGTGACACACGGTCGCGGTGACTTCTTCGGCGGGATGGCTTTTCTTTCGCAAATGGCGCGCTTCAACGACGCCACGGCGGTAGTGGATACCGAACTCTATGTCCTGCCGCGTGACCAGATGGAGAAATTCCGCGAGGAACACAAGCGGCTGGCGTTCGAGCTGGTCGAGGCGGTGGCCAAGGTGCTGGCCATGCGCTTGCGCTATTCCGACAAGGAACTGATGGCCATGCAGGATTGAGGTGCACTGCGCCAGCGTGCGGCGCATCGTTCCGCATCTGCTGGCCCGTGGCGTCGTCGAGGCGCGTTCGGTGGCGACCCGACTGATGCGCCACTTCGACAGCGCAGCCATGGAGCATCATGCCGACGAAGAAGACGACCTCTTCCCGGCCTTGATTTAGTCCATGGCCGGATCGGACACCATCTGCCTGCGGGAAATGATCGACGGCTTGAAAGCCGATCACCGCGCACTCGTAACCTGCTGGTGAAGGCTGCGCGCTAGGCTCGAAGGGATCCCGGCCGGCGAGTGCGTGCCGCTGCCGGCGGACGACGTCGAGGCGCTGGCGAGCCGCTATGAGCAGCACATCAAGCGCCAAGAAGGCGCGGTGGTGAGTTCGGGGGAGCGATTCGCCCGTGTCGCGGAAAGGTATGTCGGATTTCTTTACAGTGGGATCCGGGCGTTCTCACGGCTACCAGCGACTTTCTCGTTAAAACCGAGGCTTATCGCGTTGGTGTCGATAGTGGCTCGGATATTGCCTTGGTCTTTGCGCATGTTCCGGATTTTTCGATCCACCAAATCTGATAACGGAGGTCACAGCAATGGACAGAATGGCAATCAGGGCGCCGACGACAATGCGCAAGACAGCGACGGCGGCTCTGGCCGCGTGCTTCGTGCTGCCCGGCACGGCAAGCGCGACAAATGTACTGTTCGGTTTTGTTGGCACGGCTACGTATGTGACTGATGGCCAGCAGCTGGCCGGGATGATTGCCGCGCTGCCCGGCTTCAACGTCACGCAGCGGACTCTCAATACCGCTGTGTACAACGACTATGCCAGCTTCGACCAGGTGTGGGTATACGACCTCGTCACCGGCTCGGATAACAACGCCTTCCAAACGGCCAACTACCAGAACATCGCGGCCTGGTACAACGGTCTGAGCAACAAGAACCTGATCGTCGATGGGCGAATCATCTCGTCGGCGCCAAGCTGGACTAATGCTGGCGGTTTCCCCGCAGAAGATGCCTGGATTCAGAGCTACGCGACTGCGCTTGACGGGGCAGGCGGCGGCTTGCTGCTGGGAACGGATCACAACGAGTATCAGGACGGCATCAATCAGATCAACGCCGCGATTGGCATCAATAATTTCAGTGGCTTTTTCGGCACCTTTCCGACAAGTCAAGCTGTGGTCGATACGCTGTCGCCGCTGTACGTACCGATTGGCCCTTGCACTGCGAACCCATTGCTCCAGTGCATCAACGACAATTCAACGACGGGTTTCGTGCCGACCGGACTGCAGCCGAACGGGCAGTTCCTGACACCGGTGGCCTATCACGGGACAAGCTCCACCGCTTTCGACAATGCTGCCGTAGCCGCCACCTTCGAGAGCGTCACTTTCCCCACTCCAGAGCCGGCCAGTCCGGCTCTGGTTCTAGGCGCCCTCGGCCTGTTGGGTCTATTTGCACGGCGCAGCAAGTCCTGATCGCCCTCTGCGCTACGCCTCAGAAGCCACTCTCGCGAACCAGCACCGCGAGCAGCGGCCGCAGCCATTGCTGCCAGAGGCTTTGCGGCTCGGCTTCGATGCGGCCGCGGCGAATCGCTCCGGCGGCAGCCGCTGCTTCGGCGCCCGCATCGAGCGCGACACTGACGCGATAGAGCGCGGCGATCGCGACGTGGTGGTCATTCTCGCGATGGGTGAGGATCGGTCCGCCGCTATTGGCGTCGAGCATCGGGTGCGGCAACCGCGTGACGCGTAGCGGATCGATCGCCGCGATGTGGCCGGTCAAAGGGGTGCTGGCCAGGGCTGGCTGGTAGAGTTGCACCGACTGGCCGACGGCGATGCGGGCCAGGGCCTGTTCTTCGACCAGCAACTCGGCCCGCCAGGCGCTGTCGTCGACCACTCTGCCGAGCGGCAAGTCGCTGTTCACCCAGGTGCCCGGATGCAGGCCTTCGGCAAGGTCGCGCAGACGGCCGCGAAAGGGCGCGGTCAGCAGCAGGCGCTCGGCGGCCTGGGTCTGTGCCCTCGCCTGCTGGCGCAGCTCGCGCGCTTGCTGCATCGCCTTGGCCGACTGCGCCTCGCCACGTTTGTTGAGCACCGGCAGGCCGGCGGCCTGACGGGCATAGGCCCTGGCGAGAATGCTCGCCCGCTGCGCTTCGTCGTCAAGCTCCGGCGCTGCGAGTTCGAAGAGCAACTGCCCGGGGCTGACCGTCTCGCCGTCGCCAACATGTACCGCCACCAGCCGCGCCGGCTGCGGGCTGTAGATGACGCGCTGCGCTTCCGGAAAGACCCAGCCCGGCGCATGCACCGCGCTTTGCCATGGCCAGAAAACGAGCCACGCCGCGATCAGTGCCAGCAGCGCGTAGCCCCCCTTGCGGGCCGATGACATCTGCGTGCGCAAGGCCGGCCATTCGCGCAGCTCGCGCCAGATCGGCAGGACGATGAACCAGGCAATTTCGACAGCGAAGAGGAAGACCCCGAGGGCCTTGAAGAAGAAATGGTAAACGGCCAGCGCGATGCCGAAGAAGATCAGCAGTCGATACAACCAGGTGAGCACGGCGAAAACGGTCAACAGCCGCGCCTTGCTGGTAGCGAACTGTTCCGGGTCGGGCGAGTGGCTGCCAAAGAGCAGATGGCGCAGCCGCTGCTTGGCCAGTGCCGTGCTGCGTTCATGCAGATTCGGCAGATCGAGGGCATCGGCGAGGATGAAATAGCCATCGAAGCGCATGAAGGGACTGACGTTGATCAACAAGGTCAGCACCCAGCTGGTGGTGGCGAGGAAGAACATCGCCGCGCGCAGCTGACCGTCCGGCAGGATCGCCCAGGCCAGGGTCGCCCAGATGGCGAGAATCAGTTCGGCGGCCATGCCGGCGGCCGCGATGCGCAGGCGGGCGTGGTGATTGGTGATTTTCCAGCTCTCGCCGGTGTCGGTGTAGAGCAT
The DNA here is from genome assembly GCA_000585055.1 of Candidatus Accumulibacter appositus. Lineage (GTDB taxonomy): Bacteria > Pseudomonadota > Gammaproteobacteria > Burkholderiales > Rhodocyclaceae > Accumulibacter > Accumulibacter appositus. The sequence continues at coordinate 11,852 of JEMX01000038.1, read as the reverse complement.
CGGCGCCAGGACGACCATGGCCACGCCCATATGCGCGACGCGCACCCCGTAGCGGGTGGCGGTGATGGCGTGCGCCAGCTCGTGCAGCGATTTGGCGAAGAGCAAGGCGAGGATGAAGGCGAGGAAGCCTTGCAGGGTGAACGACTCGCCGAGGCGGACGAGCACGGTATCCCACTGGCGCGCGGCGAGCAGGCCGCCGACGAGTCCGGCCAGCGCCGTCAGGATCAGGAAAGACGGCCTGAACAGCCAGCGGGTCATGGCTTCGGCCTTGACCAGGAACTGTCGCGGATGGATCAGCGGGACGCGAAAGAACAGGTAGTTGTGCAGCGCGCGCTTGAGCCAGGCGCCGCGCCGCGCCTCGCTGCGCCGCGTGAATTCCGGCGCGACACTGCCGGCCGCAGCGCGAGCGCCGCGCGTAGCGGACCCCGGCTGCAACAGTTCGTTGTGCTGCAGAAAGCGCGCCAGCGCATCGACATCTTCGCCGCTCGCCGGCAAGGTGGTTTCGGCAGCGACGGCGGCGGCAATGGCTTCGGCATCGCCCATCGACCAGCGCAACAGGAGCTCGAACTCCAGCCAGCCGATGCGAAAGAAGCGATTGCGAACCGGGTCGAGCACGTTCCAGGCCGGCGATCCGTCCGGCTGCGGGCTGGCCGCAAGCAGCCGCAGTTCCTCGCGCAGCAATGGCAGCGGCGCGGAAGGCGCGGCGGCATTCAGCCCATTCAGCGCCTGCGGCACATTCAATACATTCAGCGCATTCGAGGCGCTTGCCGAACCCGCCGCCATCAACAGCCGCACCAGGTGCGCAAGCTGGCCAGCGGCCGGCGCAGCAGCAGATAGATCACCGGCATACGCTCGCCGTAAATCTTGGCGGTCCCCTTGAGCCCGATCCTGGCGCCTTCACGCGCTTCCAGGCGCGCCTTGATGCGGTAGCTGACCACCCCATCCGGCCCCGGCTGGGCAGCGAAGCTGGTTTCGGTAAGAGTGGCGGGAAGCGAGTGCAGCGGCGCCACGTGCAGATAAACGCGCACCTCGGCGCCCGCCTGCAGGTTGATGGCGTCGGCAACCGGCACCCAGACGGTGACGTTCATCGCTTCGGGATCGGCGAGCAGACCGATGCGCTCGCCGGTCTGCAGCGGCTTGCCGGCCCAGTCGAGCTGGTCGCCGTAGATGAAAACCCCGGCGGCCGGCGGGCGTACCTGCAAGCGTTGGCTCTGGCGGGCAATGCTTTCGAGCTCGGCCTGCTTCTCGCTCAGTTTGCCGCGCAGGACACTGAGTGCCATGCGGCTTTCGTGCTGATCGTCGAAAGCCTGCTGCTCGGCCTGCAGCAGGTCGGCACGGCTGGTGCGCGTCGCTTCCTCGAGTACCTGCCGGCGATTGACCAACAGGGTGTCGTCGAACTCGACCAAGACCTCGTCGCTGCTCACCTGCGCCCCCGGAGCAACCGGGATGCGCTTGACGACGCCGTCCATCGGCGCAGCGACGATCTGCGGATCGATCGGCGTGATTTCTGCCGGCGCCAGAACCGACAGCCGCACCGGCAAGGCGCCGAGGAGCAGCAACAGGGCCACGCCGGCCAGCAGCTTGCGCCGCGACAGCTTGAGTGCCAGCCACTGTCGGCGCGGTCGCAGCCAGGCCCACAACGCATGGCCATAGACCGACTGCAGCTCGGGCAGCCACAGCGCCGGGTCGGGAGCAGGCGCCGGCCACTGCCAGGGTTCATCGCGGGCCAACAACCACCAGCCCATCACCGGCCCCTCGGGGCCGGCCAGTGGCAAGGCCAGCAGGCCGGCCGGCAGCCACTCGTGCCAATCGGCCTGCAAGCTTTCCGGCAGCTCGCCGGCTTCGATCACCCCCGCCCGACGCCCATCCTGAGCTTCTTCGCCCTGCTCGCCCTGCTCAGCCGCCTGGCCATCGCGCCAGGTGACGACGGCTTCAAGCCATAGCTTGTAGGGGCTGGTTTCGTCGACAACGCTCAGTCCGGAGTGGCAGACCAATCGCCAATGGCCGCGGGCATCGCGGCGCAGCAGCATCGCCTGCCGGAACGGCAGCAGCGCGCGGCTGTCGTTGCAGATCAGGAACTGCAGTTCGGCCAGACTGGCGGCAGCACGCGCGCTGCTGGCCAGACCAAAATAGACCTGCAGCGGAGTCGCCGGGCCGGTCTCTACATTGGTCGAGCGCTCAGTTGCGGCGTCAGCGGCGTTTCCGGCAGCGCCTTCGGAGGCGCTCATTGCGGCCTGGCGAATACCGCGGTGCCGCTCATTCCGGGTAGCAGATCCGGGTCGTTCTTGAGCAGTTCCGCCTCGACGGCGATGGTCTGGCTGACCGGATCGACGCGACCGTTGATCTGCTTGAGCTGTACCGCGTAACGCTTGCCCGTCTCTTCGATATCGACTTCGAAGCGCGTTCCTTCCTTCAACCAAGATAGCCACAGCGAAGGTACATTGAGGCGCAGCCGCGGCGGACGCTCGCTGACGATCTCGATCAGCGGCGCGCCGACATTCACCCCTTCGAAGGGCTTGGCGTGCCACTTGACGACCCAGCCGGCGAACGGCGCGACGACGCGGCACTGCCCGAGCTGCGCCTTGGCGACGCCCAGTTGCGCCTGCGCCCTGGTCACGGCAGCAGCCGCCAGTTCAACTTCGAGCTCGGAAGCCGACTGCAGACCCTGCAGGCGGATTTTGCCATCGTGCTCCAGGCGCGCACTATGCAGCTCCGCCTGCGCCATGTCACGCCGCGATTGCGGCTCGCTGCACTCGAAGCTGGCGACCAGCTGCCCCTTCTTGACGGCCCCCCCAGGTCGTGGCTCGAGCCGGGTCAGGCGGCCGCTCATGCCGGCGGCCAGCGTCGTTTCCTGATCCGGAACCAGAAGTGCCCTTACCGGCGTTTCGGCGCTTGCCGGTCGCTGCGCAGCCGCCACTGGCGGCGTGGCCTTGCTGCTGGTGGCGGCGGCCGCAGCCGGCGCGGCCCTGGCCACTGGTTCGGCCGACCAGGAGGGATTACAGGCCAGCAAAGTGGCGGCAAACAGCGTGCTTCGTTGCATTTTCTTCGTGCCCGGAGTCAACAAATCTGGCGGTCCAGCAAACTATCGTGTGCTCGTCGCTGGCACCGGCGCGGTCAGCGCTGGCGCCAGCGGTGTCATCGCAGCAGCCGCCGGCGGAGTCAGTTGCTCGCGCAGAAAACTCACCTGCGACAAGGCCGCGGCTTCGGCGAAGGCCTGCACCGAGCGCTGCGGCAGATCCGGCGTCAGGACGGTCCTGTAGTTGTGCGTCGCGACGAGCGCGCCGGAGGCCTCGAACAGGCTCATCAGCCATTCGCTGCGTTCGACGCCGTTCTTGACCGGGCCGCGCTTCAGCTGCATGCGAAAAACAGCGTCACCGCCTTCCTTGCTGATCAGCAAGCGATTCTGCCGCAAACGCTCGCTGACCGCCGCGACGATGGCCGACTTCGAGAGATGTCTCGGCAGGGATTCGATCTCGACGCGCAAGCTCTGCGGCTGCGGTGCTTCAGCGCTGACGAATTGAAAGACGTCGCGCTCACCGGCATCGAGACTCCGCTGCAGCTCCTTGGCGATCGTCGCCAGATCGCGGGTTTCGAGCTCGTCGGGGAGGACGCTCTGACCGACCGAGTTCAGGATCCGGCCAAGCGCGGTCTGCGCATTGGCGTAGGCTGCGTAACGCTGGAACTGGGTGACCAGCGCGCGCGACTCGGTGCGCACTGCTTCCAGTTCGCTCTCGACCCGCGAGCTGACGCCGGCCTGGCTGATCTGTGCCAGGCGCTCATCGACGCGCGCCGATTCGTCGGTTTGTCGGTAGTCGAGCAAGGCCAGCTTGTAGCGCTCCAGTGCCACCCTGACCTGCGTGATCACCGCCATCGACAGCGCCAGGCGACGCGCCTCGGCGGTCTGCTCGCGCGCTTCCTGCGTGCGTTTGACGGTCGGATAGGCGGCCAGCTTGAGCACGTTCCAGGAAATGCGCACGCTGCCGTCATACCAGCTGTTGTTGTACAGATACTTGTTACTGTCGTACAGGCTGCCAGCGACGAACTCGATGCCCGGCAGGAGAGCGATCAATTGTCGCCGCGCTTCGAAACCGTCGATGCGCGCCCGGTAATCCTCTTCGCGCAGTTCGGGACGATTTTCAAGGGCCTGGATTTCGAGTTCGGCGACCCGTACCGGCACCGGCGGCAGGCTCTCTTCGGGGGCATCGGCCAACTGGAAGACGGTGCCCGGCTTGATGTTCATCAGCGCCGCCAGCTCGTGCCGGGCGAACTCCAGCTCCTGCCGCTTGAGGGTGATCAGCGTTAGTGCATCGAGCAGTGCCCGCTGATAGGCGAGCGCCTGCGCCGGCGGCAGGACGCCACTCGCTTCGGCCTGGCGCGACTGTTCGAGGGCGCGTTCGATGCGCTTGGTCAAAGCCTCGACCTGCACCAGCAGACGCTGCGCGCCGAGCGCTCGCCAGTAGGCGTTGCGCATGTCCTGGACGATGTTCTGGCGCACCTTGCGGCGCCTTTCCTCGGCGATGTTGTATTCGTCGCCAGCCTGTTTGGCGCGGTAATAGCTGAGACCGAAATCGAGAATATTCCAGCTCAGCTCGGCACTGCGCAGGTTGTGGCGCCGCTCTTGCGAGGTAGATGGGCTGAGCGTTTCCTCGCCGGTGATGATGCTCACGCTGGTCCCGCCGGAGTCGTTGTTGCGCGCGTTGTAGCCGGCCGAGGCGGTCAAGCGCGGCAGCAGTTCGAAAGCACTGCTGTCGGAAATGCCCTGCGCCAGCGCGCTCTCCATCAATTTCAGACGGTAGTCGAGGTTGTAGGTCAGCGCTCGCGCCACCGCGTCGTGGAAGGTGATCGGCTGCAGGATCGGCGCCTGATCCTTGTACATCTCCTGCTGATCGCGAGCCACACGGGCTTTTATCTCCTCACTGCTGAAAGGCTCGGGAGCGATGCTCGCGCAACCCGCCAGCAGGGAAACGCTCAGGACACTTAACAGGGGATGTTTCATCAGGGGCCTTTCGAAGAATCGGATTTCTAGACTAGCGGAACGCGTCGACGCTCGCTCTGGCTCTGCCGTAACTGTTCGCTGAAGGAACGGGCAGCGGCGGCTGGCGTCGCCCTGAGCGCTGACGGCACGGGTGGCAGCAGGCCATCGGCTGCGCTGCCCTTGCCGGCGCCGCGCTCGATCCCGTCCTCGCTTTCCGTTGCGGCCACGGCCATTAGTGTGCTCGGCGCACGCGCCGCGCTTGCCACCTTCGTAGCCTTGGCCAGATCAGGCACAGCAGCCGGCTCAACCGCGGTGCCCAAGTCAGCCGTGGCGAACACTATGCCGCTGCCCGCGACGAGGCCGCCCGAGTTCGCCGCGATCCTGAGTGGCGAAAAGATCGAAAAATCGTCATACAAGCTTTCGCCCCCGATCGCCATGCGGCTACCCAGCAGCGCGCGCTGCTGCAACTCGGCAAGCAGTTCATGCGAGAAGCCAACGCCCTGGTCAAGGACGAACTGCGCGGGCGTCATCGTCTGGTAGAAGTCGCGTATCAAGGACCTCAACTCGCCGTGCTGCCGCACCTCGTACACGCCGAGTAGCGCGGCGACCGCCTCGGCCAGCGAGTCCTGGGCTCTGCCCACTTGCTGCAAGACATACTGAGCGGGGATGAAAGGCTGCTCGAGTCGCTCGATAATCCGGTCAATGAGATCGACATCCAGCCAGCGCGCCAGGTCGAACGTTTGCAAGACATACGGCGGGACTCTGCTATCGGGAACCGGTATGACGGTAATGGTCAGAGAACTGCTGGCCGTCGCGCCAGCGGTGTCGCGAACGGTATAGGTCACCGGCGGCACCCTGCCGTTCCAGTCGGCTAGCGGGTTGAAGCGGTAGCTGCCGTCGGCCTTGAAAGTCAGTTGGCCAACGCCGGCGATCGCCGTGCTGGCGCCGACGCTGCCCGCCGGGACGGCCACGCTTACGCCATCAACGACGAAGCCGATGACCGTCTTGCTGTCCCCGGGGTCGCTATCGCTGTCGTTGCTCAGGACGTTGCCGCTGAGCGGCGTGTCTTCCAGCGTGACGCCGATGTCCGGGCGCGCGATCGGGGCGGCATTGCTCACGGCGATGCTGATCGTCGCCGTTTCGCTGACGCCGCCGCTGCTGACGGTATAGCTGAAGCTGTCGGCACCAACGTAGCCCGCGACCGGCGTGTAGGTGATCGTGCCGTCGGGGTTGAGCACGGCGCTGCCGTGTGCCGGGGCGCCAATGGCCGAAATCGCTGCCGCCGGATCTTCGAAATTGTCGGCGGTGGCGCCGTTCGTTCCAGTGAGTGGATCGAAAGCGAGCGCGCCGGTGCTGTTGGTGGTGACGCTGTCGGCGGTGCTGTCGGCAACCGGCGTGACGGTGATGTCGAGGCGACTGGTGGTGGTCGCGCCGGCGGTGTCACGGACGCTGTAGGTAACGCTCGGGACGCTGCCGTTCCAGTCGGGCTGCGGCGTGAAGCGGTAGTCGCCGTCCGCCGTGAGGGTCAGCGTACCGACGCCGGCAATCGTCGTGCTGCCGCCGACGGCTCCGGCCGGGACAGCGACGGTGACGCCGTCGACCACGAACTGGGTAATGGTCAGGCGGTCGCCCGCGTCGGAGTCGGTATCGTTGCTCAGGACGTTGCCGCTGAGCGGCGTGTCTTCCGGCGTGACGCCGATGTCCGGACGCGCAGTCGGGGCGGCATTGCTCACGGCGATGCTGATCGTCGCCGTTTCGCTGACGCCGCCACTGCTGACGGTGTAGCTGAAGCTGTCGGCACCCACAAAGCCGGGCCTCGGTGTGTAGCTGATCGTGCCGTCGGGATTGAGCACCGCGCTGCCGTGCGCCGGAGCGCCGATGGCGGTAATCGCAGCCGCCGGATCTTCGAAGCTGTCGGCGGTGGCGCCGTTCGTTCCAGCCAGGGGATCGAAAACGAGCACGGCGGAGCTGCTGGTGGTGACGCTGTCGGCGGTGCTATCGGCAACCGGCGTGACGGTGATGTCGAGGCTGCTGGTGGCGATCGCACCAGCGGTGTCACGGAGGCTGTAGGTGACGGTCGGTACGCTGCCGTTCCAGTCGGGCTGCGGCGTGAAGCGGTAGTCGCCGTCCGCGGTGAGGGTCAGTGTGCCAACGCCGACAATCGTCGTGCTGCCGCCGACGGCTCCGGCCGGGACAGCGACGGTGACGCCGTCGACCACGAACTGGGTGACCGTCAGGCGGTCGCCACTGTCCGGATCGCTGTCGTTGCTCAGGACATTACCGGTGAGCAGCGTGTCTTCGGCGACGCTCGCCGTGTCGGCGTGTGCCAGCGGGGCATCGTTTTCTCCGTCGATGGTGATCGTCAGCGTCGTGCTGGCGCTGCCGCCCTCTCCGTCCGCAGCGGTGTAGGCAAAAGCGTCTGTCAGCGTCTGCCCGACGGCGAGCGCCTGCACGGCGCTGTTGCGGTTATCGAGACGGTAGCTGTAGCTGCCGTCGACGTTCAACATCAGGGTTCCGAAGCTGCCGCTGGTGTTGCCATTTACGGCACCGGGCGCGGCACCGCTGACGGCGGAAACACCCAGTGTGCTGTTGCTATCGACGTCGCTGTCGTTGAGCAACACATTGCCGCTGACCGGGGTCGGTGAGTCTTCGCTGATGCGATTGATGTCGGCAACCGCCAGCGGGGCGTCATTGGTGCCGGTGATGGTAATGGTGATCGTCGCGTCGACGAAGCTGCCGCGACCATCGCTGGTGGTATAGACGAAGTGGTCGGTGAGCGTCTCGCCGTCGTGTAGCGCCTGCACCGCGGGATTTGCGTTGTCGAGGGCATAGACGTAGTCGCCGCCAGCGTCGAGGGTGATGCTTCCGAATTGGCCGGCAAGGGGCGCGCCACCGACCACGCCAGCGGTATTGTCGGGAAGCCTGATCTCGGTCACCGTCAGCGGGTCGCCGTTCGGATCAGTATCCTTGGCTGCCGGGTCGGTACTACTGACGCCGCCACCACTGATCCTTGCGCCGCTGATGACATTGCCACTGGCGCTGGCCTGCTCTTCCTCGATGCTGTTGCTGTCGTTGCCGGCGCTGGCTGCGTCATTGGTGCCGTGGATGGTGAAGGTAATCGTGGCGGTACTCGTCGCGCCGTCGCCGTCGGTGATGGTGTAGCTGAAGGTCTCGGTCAGCAAATCGCCGCGCTGCAGGCTGACGACCGCGGCGTTGCCCGGGTCGACGGCGTAGGCGAAACTGCCATCGGCGTTCAGCACCAGCTTGCCGAAGCTGCCGGCGGTGTCGCCGCCGACGCTGCCCACGCCGCCATCAATGGCCACCACTTGCAGGGTGGTGCCGGCGTCGGGATCGCTGTCATTGCCCAGCACATTGCCGCTGATCGGCGTCCCGCCGGGAGGGCCAGCGGTGTCGGTGGTGTCGTAGTTGTCGTCGTTCGCCGTCGGCGGATCGTTGACCCCGCCCACGGTAATCGACAGGCTACTGCTGGCCGTGGCGCCGGCGCTGTCGCGAATGCTGTAACTCACCGTCAGGACATTGCCGTTCCAGTTGGTCAGCGGGTCGAAGCTGTAGCTGCCGTCGGCCTTGACGGTCAGGGTGCCGATACCGGCAATCAGGGTGCTGCCGCCGACAGCGCCGGCGGGCACGTCAACCGCGACGCCGTCGACGACGAACCGGGTCACGGTCAGGCCGTCGCCGGCATCCGGGTCGCTGTCGTTGCTCAGCAGATTGCCCGTGAGCAAGGCGTCTTCGGGAGTGCTGGCGAAATCCGGGGCGGCGACCGGCGCATCGTTGACGCCGCTGACCGTGACGCTGATCGTGGCCGTGTCGCTGCCGCCGTCGGCGTCGATCAGGGTGTAGGTATAAGTAGTGTCGCGCGCCTGGCCGGCGCCAAGGTCTGCGAAAGCGCCATTGGGGTCGAAAGTGACGACACCGTCGGCGGCGACGCTGAACAGCCCACCACTGCTGCCGGCAGCATTGCTGACCACCGCCGCACTCAGTGTGTCGCCGTCGGGATCGCTGTCGGCGGTAGTGTCGCTGATGGCGTTGCCGATAACGGCGGCTGCATCGTCTGCGCCGATGCCGTAAGCGTTGTCGGTGGCCATCGGTGCCGGGTTATTGACGGTCCAGACGAAGGTCTGCGCCGCGCTCGCGCCGTGGCCATCGGTAGCGGTGACGATGATGTTGTAGACGCCGTCGCCAGCCACCCCGCCCTGGCTCGCCGACGAGGCGATGGTGCCGCCGATGACGCCGCTGAGCGGATCAATGCTCAGGCCGGCGGGCAGACCGCTCGCCGCGAAGACGAGCGCATCGCCCAGATCGACGTCGCCGAAGCCTGCGGAGACGTCGAACGCGGCCACAGCGTGGTCATTGTCCTGCTGATCGGCGAGCACGCCGACCGCCAAGGGGGCGTCATTGCTCCCGTTGATGGTGATCGTCAGCGTCGAGCTGGCACTGCCGCCCTCGCCGTCCGAAGCGGTGTAGGCGAAGATGTCGCTGAGCGTCTGCCCGACGGCAAGCGCCTGCACCGCGCCGCTGCTGGTGTCGAGACGGTAGCTGTAGCTGCCGTCGGCGTTCAGGCTCAGCGTTCCGAAGCGGCCGGTGGTATTGCCGTCGACCGCCCCGGGTGAGGCAGCGCTCACCGCGGTAACGCTCAGCGCGCTGTTCTTATCGACGTCACTGTCGTTCAGCAGCACATTGCCGGTGACCGGAGTCGGCGCGTCTTCGCTGATGCTATTGACGTCGACGACGGCCAGCGGGGCGTCGTTGGTCCCGGTGATGGTAATGGTAATCGTCGCGTCGACGAAGCTGCCGCGCCCGTCGCTGGTCGTATAGACGAAGTGGTCAGTGAGCGTCTCGCCTGCGTGCAGGGCCTGCACGGCAGGATTGGCGTTGTCGAGTGCATAAACGTAGTCGCCGCCGGCGTCGAGCCTGATGCTTCCGAACTGGCCGGCAAAGAGAGCGCCGATGCTGCCGGCGGTGTCGTCGGCAATCCGGATCTCGGTGATCGTCAGCGGATCGCCGTTCGGATCGATATCGCGCGCCGCCGGGTTGGTGCTGCTGATGCCGCCGCCGCTGATCCTGGCACCGCTGATGACGTTGCCGCTGGCGCTGACCTGGCCTTCGACGATCGTATTGCTGTCGTTGCCGGCGCTGGGAGCGTCATTGGTACCGTGGATGGTGAACACCAGCGTCGCCGTGCTGCTACCGCCGTCACCGTCGCTGATGGTGTAGCTGAAGGTCTCGGTCAGCGACTCACCGCGCTGCAGCGTCACTACCGTCGCGTTGCCCTGATCGACGGCGTACGAGAAAGTGCCATCAGCGTGCAGGGTCAGGCTGCCGAAGCTACCGCTGGTGTCGCCACCGACGCTGCCGGCGCCGGCGTTGATGGCCACCACTTGCAGTACGGTGCCGGCATCCGGGTCGCTATCGTTGAGCAGCACGGTGCCACTGATCGGCGTCCCTCCGGGCGGTCCGGCGGTGTCGGTGGTGTCGTAGGCGTCAGCATTGGCCGTCGGTGGGTCGTTGACCCCGCCGACGGTGATCGACAGGGTGCTGCTGGCGGTGGCGCCGGCGATGTCGCGAACGCTGTAGCTCACCGTCGGGACGTCGCCGTTCCAGTCGGCCATCGGGCTGAAGGTGTAGCTGCCGTCGGCACGGACGGTCAGCGTGCCGACGCCGGCGATCAGCGTGCTGCCGCCGACCGGCCCGGCGGGAACGGCAACGGTGACGCCGTCGACGACGAACTGGCTAACGCTCAGGCTGTCGCCGCTATCCGGATCGCTGTCGTTGCTCAGCAGATTGCCGGTGAGCAAGGTGTCTTCGAGGGTGCTGGCGATGTCCGGAGCGGTGACCGGGGCGGCGTTGGTGACGATGACGCTGATCGTCGCCGTCTCGCTGACGCCACCGCTGGTGACCGTATAGCTGAAGCTGTCGGGACCGACGTAGCCCGGCGTCGGGGTGTAGGTAATCGTGCCGTCGGGATTGAGCACGGCGCTACCGTGACTGGCGTCGCCGATGGCGCTGATCGCCGCTGCCGGGTCTTCGAAGTTGTCGGCGCTGGCGCCGTTGCTGCCGGCCAGGGGATCGAAGCTGACTGCCGCGGTGCTGTTGGTACTGACGCTGTCGGCGGTGATGTCGGCCACCGGCGTGACGGTGATGTCGAGGGTCGCGGTGGCGGTCGCGCCGGCAACGTCGCCGAGGGTGTAGGTCACCGTCGGAAGGTTACCGTTCCAGTCGGCAAGCGGCGTGAAACTGTAGCTGCCGTCGGCCTTGAGCGTCAGCGTGCCGACGCCGGCGATCGTCATGCTGCCGCCAACCGGACCGGCGGGAACGACGACGGTGACGCCGTCAACGACGAACTGGGTGACGCTCAGGCTGTCGCCGCTATCCGGATCGCTGTCGTTGCTCAGCACATTTCCGATCAACAGCGTGTCTTCCGGCGTGCTGGCCGTGTCGGGATTACCGACCGGGACGGCGTTGGTGACGATGACGCTGATCGTCGCCGTCTCGCTGACGCCACCACTGGTGACCGTATAGCTGAAGCTGTCGGGACCGACGTAGCCCGGCGTCGGGGTGTAGGTGATCGTACCGTCGGGATTGAGCACGGCGCTGCCGTGGCTGGCGTCGCCGATGGCGCTGATCGCCGCCGTCGCATCGTCGAAGGTATCGGCCGTCGCACCGTTCGTTCCGGCCAAGGGGTTGAAAGTGAGTCCGGCCGTGCTGTTGGTGGTGAGGCTGTCGGCGGTGATGTCGGCCACCGGCGTGACGGTGATGTCGAGGGTCGCGGTAGCAGTCGCGCCGGCAACGTCGTTGAGGGTGTAGGTCACCGTCGGAAGGTTGCCGTTCCAGTCGGCAAGCGGCGTGAAACGGTAGC
>JEMX01000037.1 GCA_000585055.1 Candidatus Accumulibacter appositus | reverse complement strand
TTCCTGAAGGGAAATTTAAACGCGCCAAGCAAGGCACGCGCTTCGTCATCGGTCTTCGCAGTCGTCGTAACACTGACGTTCATGCCGCGCAGCGCGTCGATCTTGTCGTACTCGATTTCCGGGAAGATGATCTGTTCTTTGAGGCCCATGTTGTAATTTCCACGACCATCAAAACCTTTGCCCGATATGCCACGAAAGTCGCGCACCCGCGGCAATGCCACGGTGACCAGGCGATCGATGAACTCGAACATGCGCGGTCCGCGCAGCGTGACCATGCACCCGACCGGGTAGCCAGTACGAATCTTGAAACCGGCGATCGACTTGCGAGCCTTGGTGGTCACCGGCTTCTGGCCAGCGATTTTGGTCAGGTCGCCGATCGCACTTTCAAGCACCTTCTTGTCGGCGACCGCCTCGCCCACACCCATGTTGAGCGTTACCTTGGTGATGCGCGGCACTTCCATGCTCGACTTGTAGCCGAACTTCTCGGTAAGCTGCGCCACCACCGTGCTGTTGTAGTAATCCAGTAAACGTGCCATGACTACTCCTTAGCCCCCCAACACTTCGCCGTTCGACTTGAAAAAGCGCACTTTCGTACCGTCTTCAAGTTTCTTGAAGCCGACACGATCCGCCTTCTTAGTCGCCGGGTTGTAGAGCGATACATTCGATACGTGAAGCGGCATCTCTTTTTCGACGATCCCGCTGACAACACCCTTCACCGGATTTGGCTTAACGTGCTTCTTGACGCGGTTCACGCCAGCAACCAGCACGTGCTCCGAATCTGTGCGCTGCAGCACAGCACCGCGCTTACCTTTGTCTTTTCCAGCGATGACGACGACGTCATCACCCTTACGAATCTTTTCCATGACCTTCCTTACAGCACTTCCGGCGCCAGGGAGACGATCTTCATGAACCGATCGCCGCGCAGCTCGCGCGTCACCGGCCCGAAGATACGCGTACCAATGGGCTCCATCTTGTTATTCAGGAGGACAGCCGCGTTGTGGTCGAACTTGACCAGGGAGCCGTCCATGCGCCGCACACCCTTGGCGGTACGCACGACCACTGCGCTGTAGACTTCGCCCTTCTTGACGCGGCCACGCGGCGCCGAATCTTTGACGGCGACCTTGATAATGTCGCCAACACCCGCGTAGCGGCGTTTGGAGCCACCCAGCACTTTGATGCACATCACCGAACGCGCGCCGGTATTATCGGCGACGTCGAGAACTGTCTGTACTTGAATCATCTGTCACTCCAACTTGGCCCGCAGCAGCGGTCAGTCTTGGAACCCGTAGGGGTAGAAACGCTCAGAGGCGAGAGATCAGCCGAGCGCGAGGAAGGCGGCATTATAGCCGCTCTTGAGAACAATGCAAGCTTTAAATGGCAACCGCGCGTTCGAGAAGCTTCGTGACAACCCACGACTTGCTCTTTGACAGCGGGCGACACTCCTGAATTTCGACCAGGTCACCGGCCTTGGCATCATTGCTGTCATCGTGCGCATGATACTTGCTCGAGCGCATCATGATTTTGTCGTAAATCGCGTGTTTCACACGACGCTCCACGACGACGGTCACCGTCTTTTCCATGCGATCGCTAACGACGCGCCCGACCAAGGTGCGCTTGTTGCTGGTGGTCTCGCTCATTGTTGAACTGCCTTTTCACGAAGAAGCGTGCGTACGCGCGCAATTTGCCGACGCACTTTACCGACCTGACTGTTGTTGGATAACTGCTGCGTTGCCAGCTGCATCCGCAGACCAAACTGCGCCTTTAGCAAGTCCAGCAGCTCCTTGTTCAGCTCGTCGACGGTTTTTGCTCTGAGTTCACTGACTTTCATGATCAACCTACCATACGCGTTACGAAAACCGTCGGAATCGGCAGCTTCGCAGCAGCCAGCGATCGGCAGCTTCGCAGCAGCCAGCGCAAACGCTTCACGCGCGAGGCCTTCGTTTACACCATCCATCTCGTAAAGAACCTTGCCGGGCTTGATCTCGGCAACCCAGTATTCCGGGTTTCCCTTACCGCTTCCCATGCGCACTTCGGCCGGCTTCTTCGAAATTGGTTTATCCGGGAAAATGCGGATCCATATCCGGCCGCCGCGTTTGATATGGCGGGTCATCGCCCGCCTAGCGGCTTCGATCTGACGAGCCGTCAGACGCCCGCGGCCGATTGCCTTGAGTCCGAACTCGCCGAAACTCACTTTGGCTCCGCGCGTTGCCAGGCCGGTATTGCGGCCTTTCTGCTCTTTGCGGTATTTTCTTCTAGTTGGCTGAAGCATCTGTGGTTCCTGCCTTTCTTACACGTTTCACCGGCGCCTTCGCGTCCGGAGCGGCCCCCTCGACGCTTGCCGCGTCTTCCTGGCCCTCTGGCTTTGCCCTTACCGCGACGCGCGGCCGCTCAGCATCCCCTGGACGAGCCACACGACGCGGTTTGCGCGCCTGCTCGTCGGCAGCCCCTTCCGGAGCAGCAAGCGTCTGGTCCTGGCGACTAACGGTCTCGCCCTTGTAGACCCACACCTTGACGCCAATCAGACCATAGGTCGTCAGCGCTTTCGAGGTCGCATAGTCAATATCGGCACGCAGCGTATGCAGCGGCACCCGCCCCTCCCGGTACCACTCACGACGCGCGATCTCGGCACCATTGAGGCGGCCAGAGCTCATGATCTTGATCCCCTGCGCGCCGAGCCGCATGGCGTTCTGCATGGCGCGCTTCATCGCCCGGCGGAACATGATGCGCTTCTCGAGTTGCTGGGTAATCGAATCGGCAATAAGCTGCGCATCGACTTCCGGCTTGCGAATCTCCTCGATACTGACATGCACGGGAACACCCATGATTTTCTGCAGCGCAACCCGCAAGTTGTCGATTTCTTCGCCCTTCTTGCCGATAACCACGCCCGGCCGAGCCGAGAAAATGGTCACCCGAGCGTTCTTGGCCGGACGCTCAATGAGGACGCGGCCGACGGAAGCGTGCTTGAGCTTCTTTTTCAGGAACTCACGGACCTGCACATCTTCGTTGAGCATGCCAGCGAAGTTCTTCTTGTTGGCATACCAGCGCGACGACCAATCACGAGTAACAGCCAGCCGAAACCCAGTAGGATGAATCTTTTGTCCCATACTTATTCCTCAGTTGCCGACGGTCAGAAAAACGTGACAGGTCGGCTTGACGATCCGGTTGCCGCGCCCCTTCGCCCGTGCCGTAAAGCGCTTGAGCACCATGCCCTTCTCGACGCAGATAGTCGTGACTTTCAGCTCATCAATGTCAGCGCCATCGTTGTGCTCGGCGTTGGCGATTGCCGACTCCAACACCTTCTTGATGATTGCCGCACCCTTCTTCGGGCTGAAGGCCAGAATGCTGAGGGCCTTATCAACCGGCAGACCGCGGATCTGATCGGCAACCAATCGGCCCTTCTGGCTCGACAGACGAACGCCGCGCAAAACAGCACGAGTTTCCATATTCATTGTTCTACCTCTTTGCCTTTTTGCCGGCCGTATGACCTTTGAAGGTGCGCGTCAGCGAAAACTCACCGAGCTTGTGCCCGACCATGTTCTCGGTCACATACACCGGTACATGCTGCTTGCCGTTATGCACAGCAATCGTCAGGCCAACAAAATCCGGCAATACGGTCGAGCGGCGCGACCAAGTCTTGATCGGGCGCTTGTCGCCCGTCGCGCGCACGGCATCCACCTTCTTGATCAGATGGGCATCAGCAAACGGGCCCTTTTTAACGGAACGTCCCATGGTTCTCTATCCCTTAGCGTTTGTTACTACGGCGCTGCACGATCATCGAGGTCGTGCGCTTGTTGCGACGCGTACGATAACCTTTGGTCTTGGTACCCCAGGGGCTGACCGGATGCATACCGGCGGCCGTCTTGCCTTCGCCACCACCGTGCGGGTGATCGATAGGGTTCATGGCCACGCCACGAACAGTCGGACGGATGCCACGCCAGCGATTCGCCCCAGCCTTGCCAATTGAGCGCAGGCTGTGCTCTTCGTTACCCACTTCGCCGATCGTCGCGCGGCAATCGACATGCACGCGGCGGATCTCGCCGGAGCGCAATCGGAGTTGTGCGTGCATGCCTTCGCGAGCAAGCAACTGCACCGACGTACCGGCAGAGCGCGCCAGCTGGGCACCCTTGCCGGGAATCATTTCGACACAGTGGATCGTCGTACCGACCGGTATGTTGCGGATCGGCAGCGTGTTGCCGACCTTGATCGGAGCCTCCGAGCCACTGATCACCTGCTGGCCAACGACCAGGCCGCGCGGCGAGATGATGTAGCGTCGCTCACCGTCTGCATAACAGAGCAGCGCGATGCTCGCGGTACGATTGGGGTCGTACTCAAGGCGCTCGACCTTGGCGGCAATGCCGTCCTTGTTGCGCTTAAAATCCACCAGTCGGTAATGCTGCTTGTGACCGCCGCCACGGTGGCGAGTGGTGACGTGACCATTGCTGTTGCGTCCAGCATGCTGCGACTGCGACTCGACCAGAGCCGCCAGCGGCGCACCTTTGTGCAACTTCGGATTG
Source organism: Candidatus Accumulibacter appositus (assembly GCA_000585055.1). Lineage (GTDB taxonomy): Bacteria > Pseudomonadota > Gammaproteobacteria > Burkholderiales > Rhodocyclaceae > Accumulibacter > Accumulibacter appositus. The sequence continues at coordinate 2,199 of JEMX01000037.1, read as the reverse complement.
ACGACCTTGATAACCGCACGGCGGCCTGGGGAAGTCGGCTTGACTTTGACGAGTGCCATCAGACGCCCCCTCCATCGACGAAGTTAATTTCCTGTCCGGGCTGTAGACACACGTAGGCTTTCTTCCAGCTCTTGCGGCGACCCATCACCCGCCCGAACTTCTTGTGCTTGCCCTTCACGTTGGCTATCTGAACCGATTTCACCGCAACCTTGAACAGCAACTCGACCGCGCCTTTGACCTCAGGCTTGGTCGCATCCGGCGCCACGCGAAAGATTACCTGCTCGTGCTTGTCAGCAACAAAGGTCGCTTTTTCAGAGACCTGCGGGGCGAGCAACACTTGCATCAGGCGTTCTTGATTCATCCCAGGACCTCCTCAAACTTGGCCAGCGCCGCCTTGGTGATCAACACCTTCGGAAAGCGCACCAGCGACACCGGATCGGCCTGCTGAACTTCCACGACCAGCACATTGGGAAGGTTCCGCGACGCGAGAAACACGTTCTCGCCAAGCTCTTCGGTGATCACCAGAACGGACTCATAGCCCATACCCTTGATCTTCGCCGCAAACAACTTCGTCTTCGGCGCGTCGATCGAAAACTCTTCGACCACTGCCAGACGATCTTCGCGAGCCAACTGGGAAAGAATGGCGGCCATGCCGGCACGGTACATTTTCCGGTTCAGTTTCTGGCTGAAGTTCTCGTCGGAGGAATTCGGAAATACCCGACCACCGCTACGCCAGATTGGCGACGACGACATGCCGGCACGAGCACGACCAGTGCCTTTCTGGCGCCAGGGCTTCGTCGTCGAGTGACGGACTTCGCTGCGGTCCTTCTGAGCACGATTACCGCTACGCGCGTTGGCCTGATAAGCAACCAACACCTGATGCACCAGAGCCTCGCTGTACTCGCGACCGAAGAGAACATCGGAAGCCGGCAGCCGACTCGCCTCCTGACCCTGCTCATTGATAAGCTTAAGTTCCATTTATGCCCCCGCCTTGACTGCAGGACGCACGATCACGTCCGACCCCTTGGAGCCAGGAACCGCCCCCTTGAGCAACAGCAACTGTCGCTCGACGTCGACGCGGATGATCTCTAGGTTTTGCTGGGTGCGCTTGGCAGCGCCCAGTTGGCCAGCCATTTTCTTGCCCGGAAAGACACGCCCCGGATCCTGGGCCATACCCGTCGAACCAAGCGCCTTGTGCGACACGGAGTTGCCGTGCGTGGCGTTCTGCGAGGAGAAATGGTGCCGCTTGATCGCCCCGGAGAAGCCCTTGCCAATCGTCTGGCCGGTCACATCGACTTTCTGGCCGACAGCAAAAATGGTGATACTGACTTGGTCACCCGCCTTCATGTCGGCGAGCTCATCGGCCGAAACGGGGAACTCCTTCAATACGTGACCGGCTTCCACCCCAGCCTTGGCCAGATGCCCGGCCAGCGGCTTGTTCACGCGGGACGGGCGCCGCTTGCCGAAAGCCAATTGCACGACGGAGTAGCCGTCGTTTTGCTGCGTCTTGATCTGAGCGACGCGATTGTTCGACACATCGAGCACGGTTACCGGGACGCTTGCGCCAGCCTCGGTAAAAATACGCGTCATGCCGACCTTGCGTCCAACAAGGCCTAGACTCATGTTTATTCTCCTCTGACCGGCTACGATTGGCCGGCGAGCGCTTCAAACAAAATGGGCAGCGTGAGAACGCAGCTGCCCGACCAAAGCCGGCAATTATAGCCGCAAGACAGTTGTTACTGCAACTTAATTTCGACGTCGACACCCGCCGGCAAGTCAAGCTTCATCAGCGCATCAACCGTTTTGTCGGTTGGATCGATGATATCCATCAGTCGCAGGTGAGTGCGCATCTCGAACTGATCCCGCGAGGTCTTGTCCACGTGCGGCGAGCGCAGGACATCGAAACGCTGGATGCGGGTCGGCAGGGGAACCGGACCGCGAACGACGGCGCCTGTACGCTTGGCGGTTTCGACGATCTCCTGGGCAGACTGATCGATCAGGCGGTAGTCGAAGGCTTTCAGACGAATCCGGATTTTTTGGCTTTGCATGTCATATTCCAAAGAGCGATGGGCGGCGCACCGGCGCCGCCCGGAGTTTTTTGCAGAACTACTCGATGATCTTGGCTACCACGCCGGCACCGACGGTGCGACCGCCTTCGCGGATGGCGAAGCGCAGACCTTCTTCCATGGCGATCGGTGC
>JEMX01000036.1 GCA_000585055.1 Candidatus Accumulibacter appositus | reverse complement strand
GACAGCTGGGGAGTCGCCAAGTTGGTCAAGGCACCGGATTTTGATTCCGGCATTCGAAGGTTCGAATCCTTCTTCCCCAGCCACTCCATTTCTGTCAAAGCGGGCAGGCTGCCTTACCTGCCCGTCTTGCTTTATACGGCGCCGCTTCTGCGGCGCTTCGGGAAAGCGCACCATGGCCTACGACAGCCTGATGGTTTTCACCGGCAACGCCAACCCCGCATTGGCTGCCGACGTTGTCAAGCGCCTCAATATCTCGCTTGGGCGAGCGCAGGTGGGTCGCTTCTCTGATGGCGAGATCAGCGTCGAAATTCAGGAGCACGTGCGCGGCATGGACGTGTTCATCCTGCAATCGACCTGCGCGCCAACCAACGAAAACCTGATGGAGTTGCTGGTGATGGTCGATGCGCTCAAGCGCGCCTCGGCCGCCCGGATCACCGCCGCCATCCCGTATTTCGGTTATGCCCGCCAGGATCGCCGCGTACGCTCGGCGCGAGTGCCGATCGCGGCCAAGCTGGTCGCCGACCTGCTCGCCGCTGCCGGCGTACACCGCGTGCTGACCATGGACCTGCATACCGAACAGATCCAGGGCTTCTTCAACATCCCGGTCGATAACATCTATTCGCTGCCAATCATGCTCGGTGATGTCTGGAAGAAGAACTTCGACCACCTGATGGTCGTCTCGCCGGACGTCGGCGGCGTGGTGCGCGCCCGCGCGCTGGCCAAGCGTCTCGAGTGTGACCTGGCGATCATCGACAAACGGCGCCCGAAAGCGAACGTTTCAGAAGTGATGAACATCATCGGCGAAGTCCATGGGCGCACCTGCGTGATCATGGACGACCTGGTGGATACCGCCGGGACGCTGTGCAAGGCGGCGACCGCGCTCAAGGAGCACGGCGCTCGGCATGTCGTCGCCTACTGCGTCCACCCGGTCCTCTCCGGCAAGGCCATCGAGCGCATCAACGCTTCAGATCTCGACGAACTGGTGGTTACCGACACCATACCGCTGCGCGAAGACGCGCTGAACTGCTCGCGCATCCGGCAACTGTCGGTCGCCGAAGTGATGGCCGAAACGATTCGTCGGATCAGCAACGAGGATTCGGTTTCCTCTTTGTTCATCGAATAGGGCAGCGCAGCGCACGCGCCGAGCGCGGTCAAGAGAACGCCGCTCGAACGACGCCGTCAGAAGCACGCACTTGGAACGACGCTTTACAACCATTTCTTACCCCTCGCCTGGTCGCGGGCGGGGTTTTGATTCAACCAGGAGTTGTCCATGAAATTCGAAATTGAAGCGCGCAAGCGCACTTTGCAGGGGTCCGGAGCGAGCCGCCGCCTGCGGCGCGAAAAGCGGGTCCCGGCCATCGTCTACGGCGGCACGGCCGATCCGCTGATGATCGACATCGACCACAATGAAATCCTGCTCAACCTGCGCAAGGAAGGCTTTCGCTCGTCGGTTCTGACGCTCAAGCTCGATGGCAAGCGCCAGCAAGCCTTGCTGCGCGACGCGCAGGTGCACCCCTGGAAGCCGCTGGTCCTGCACTGCGACTTCCTGCGGGTAGACGCCACCCATGCCATCGAGCAGCGTATCCCGCTGCACTTCCTGAACGGCGAAATCGCCCCTGGCGTCAAACTTCAAGGTGGCGCCGTCGCCGCGGCACTCAACGACATCGAAGTCAGCTGCCTGCCGCAGCACCTGCCGGCGTTCATCGAAGTCGACCTCAAGGAACTCAGCATCGGCGACATGATCCACGTTTCGGAACTCGTCTTCCCCGACAAGGTCACGCCGGTGGTTTCCGGCGACGACCAGGTGGTCGTCTCGATCATTGCTCCGAAGCTCGTCGAAGAGGACGAGGTCGAAGGCGAAGAAGAGGAAGGTGCCGAGGCAGCCGCCGAGGAAGAGAAGGACGACAAGGCCGAGTAGTTCGCCTAGGTCACAACAAGCCAGGCGTCCAGCAAGACCCAGGCCGCCGTCCGGCACTCGCTGCCCACGGCGGCCTTTTCCTTTGACGGTCATGACCTGTAGCGTCACGTCAGATCATGGCAGGCATGACCGTTTCTCTCTTGCAGTGGGGATTCCGGCTTGCACGCCGAAATCGTTCGCCGGACCGGGAGCATGCTCCCAGAATTCCGCGCCGCACCCCGCGAAGGGAGAAGGCGGCTTCGCGAGTCGCTGACGCGACTTTCACATTCATGGTGCTCTCGATGTCATGCTCCCTCCCCGCCTGATTGTCGGCCTAGGCAACCCCGGCGGCCAATACGAGGATAACCGGCACAATGTCGGCTTCTGGTTCATCGACCAGCTTGCCGCCCGCCTGCGCGCACCGCTGGCAGCGCAGGGGAAGTTCCTTGGTCGCGTCGCGCGCCACGGCGAACTGTGGCTGTTGCAGCCGATGACCTTCATGAATCTGTCCGGCCAGGCAGTTGCTGCGCTGGCTCGCTTCTACAAGATCGCCGCCGACGAAACCCTGGTCGTCCATGACGACCTCGACCTCGAACCGGGCAGCATCCGCCTCAAGCAGGGCGGCGGCAATGGCGGGCACAATGGCCTGAAAGACATTCAGGCGCGCCTGGCAACGCCCGATTTCTGGCGGCTACGGCTGGGAATCGGTCACCCCGGCGAGCGCGCCGAAGTCATCAACTACGTCCTCAAAGCCCCTCGACGCGAAGAGCAGGAACTGATCGACCGCGCCCTCGACCGCTGCCTGCTGGCCTGGCCCGACCTCGCCGCCGGCGACTACGCGGCCGCGCAACGGCAGCTGCACGTCAAGACCGTCTCACCATAGGAATCCGAGCATGAGCCTCAAATGCGGTATCGTCGGCCTGCCGAACGTCGGCAAATCGACTCTCTTCAATGCCCTCACCAAAGCGGGAATCGCCGCCGAGAACTACCCCTTCTGCACCATCGAGCCCAACGTCGGCATCGTCGAAGTGCCCGATCCGCGCCTTGCGCAACTAACCGCCATCGTCAAGCCGCAGCGGGTACAGCCGGCAATCGTCGAATTCGTCGACATTGCCGGGCTGGTTGCCGGTGCCTCGAAAGGCGAAGGCCTGGGCAACCAGTTCCTGGCCAACATCCGCGAAACCGACGCCATCGTCAATGTCGTGCGCTGCTTCGACGACGAAAACGTCGTCCATGTCTCGGGCCGCGTCGATCCGCTCTCGGACATTGAAACGATCATGACCGAACTGGCGCTGGCCGACCTTGCAGCCGTCGAACGTACGCTCAATCGCGAGAGCAAGAAGGCGCGCTCCGGCGACAAGGAAGCGCAGCAACTGGTCGCCGTTCTCGAACGCCTGCTGCCACACCTCAACGAAGGCCATCCGGCGCGCACACTGGCGCTTTCCGAGGACGAAAAAGCCATCCTCAAGCCGCTCTGCCTGCTGACCATCAAGCCGACGATGTATGTCGGCAACGTCCTCGAAGACGGTTTCGAGAACAACCCCCATCTCGACAGCCTGCGCGCCCATGCCGCCAAGGAAGGTGCGCCGGTGGTCGCCCTCTGCGCCAAGATCGAAGCCGAACTCGCCGATCTCGACGACGCAGACAAACAGGACTTTCTCGCCGACCTCGGCCTCGAAGAACCCGGCCTGAACCGCCTGATCCGCGCCGGCTACCAGCTACTCGGCCTGCAGACCTACTTCACCGCCGGCGTCAAGGAAGTCCGTGCCTGGACAATTCACGTCGGCGATACCGCCCCGCAGGCGGCCGGCGTCATCCACACCGACTTCGAACGAGGCTTCATCCGCGCCCAGACCATCGCCCTGGCCGATTTCCTCACCTACAAGGGCGAACAGGGTGCCAAGGAAGCCGGAAAAATGCGCGCCGAAGGCAAGGAATACATCGTCAAGGACGGCGACGTGCTGAACTTCCTGTTCAACGTCTAGCTTCGCGAACCGTTCCCGCTGGTGACTGCATCGGCAGCGGGCAGGGAAGCCGCCGAAGGGCCGGCCAGGAAAGCGCGAACGACAGCGCACTGAAGGCTTCGCTCGTGCGCAAGGGCGGGCGGCAGCGTGCGCCCGCTACTCCAGCGGCGGACAATGAAGTCGGCTTTGTTGCGAGGCCGAAGCCGGGGCCTGGTCGCAACTCTCAAGAAAAAGTGGCGCAAGCCGTTAGTTGACGAGACGCGAGCGGCGACCGTTGCCCGTTGCGCTTACCGTGAAAGTCGCGGAGGCGCCTTTCACGGTAAGCCACGCTGAAGCAATTTGCCCCATAATATCACCTGCTTAAAACCGCCAAAAAAACAAGGAAGCTCGGTACCTCTTTGGAAGCCACGCCGACAGACGCCTTGCCGATGGAAGCCAGGCCCGGCAAAAAGCCCTTCCGCATATTATCGCTTGATGGTGGTGGTACCTTTGCCTTGATTCAGGCGAAAGTGCTTGATGATCTCTTCCCCGGCGAAGATGGACATCAGGTTCTCAGCCATTTCGACCTGGTGTCGGCGTGCTCGGGCGGGGCGATCGTTGCTGCGGCATTGATCGAGGGCTACGCGCCACGCGAAATCTTCGAACTCTTCGACAACCCGGTCAATCGCCACGCGCTTTTCGGGCGCCTGCCCTGGTACCGGAGTCTGTTGCAGTTGGTGACCGGCGTTTTTTCACCAGCGAGTCCGGTTGGCCATCGCTTTTCTACCGACGGCAAGCTGGCCTTCCTGCAGCGCATACTGCCTGTGATGGGCACGACATCGCTGCAGAACCTGCACGGAATTCTCAATGACAGTATCGCTTCCCTGCGGGCACAGCGAGACGAACCGAGCAGACCCACCATGTCCTTTCTTTTCGTAACTTACGACTTCGACCGCGACCGCGCGCGCATGATGCGTAGCGACGTCGCCAGCCCGGCAGCCAGTTTCCCACACCGGCAACAGCGCGCCACGTTGGCAGAAGCGGCGCATGCCTCGAGTACGGCACCGATCAACTGGTTCGACAAACCTGCCGAATTCGATGGTTGCCGCTTTTGGGACGGCGCCATGACCGGCTACAACAATCCGGTGCTGGCAGGCGTCGTCGAAGCCATCGCCATGGGCGTACCGCGTCGCGACATCGGCGTCCTGTCGCTGGGTACGAGCACGGTTTTTCTCCCGGAATGCGGCAGCGACGGGATCCCCGATGCACTGTGTCGATCGCGCGCCAGCACCGGTTTCCTCCCCGAGTTGGTCAAGGTAGGCAAAACGATCATCGCCGATCCTCCGGATGCGCACACTTTCATTGCCCACCTCATGCTCGACGGTGGCTTGCCGGCTGACGTCTCCTGCTGCCCCTACACCGACACCGCGATTGTGCGCATGAATCCGGTGATTCAGCCGGTCATCGATCGCGCGACGGGCCAGTGGCGCGTTCCGGCCGGCTGGAGCGCCGAAGACTTTCGTCGCATCGCCGAAATGGATATTGCTTCACGCCGACAAGAGGACGTCGACTTGATCAAGCGGCTAGGCGATGGATGGTTGCGGGATGAATGGCACAATCAGCCTATCCGGGGCTGCGGCATCTGGACGTCACCGCCTGCGGACTCGCCCCGCTTACCGAACACGGATCACCTGTGTGAAATAGGCCATCGCTGGTATAGCACTGCCAAGTCCGCCTGGACCGCGCTGTCGGCGTGACCACAGCGGACCGAGCCCGGCATATGCCCAATCCACGCATTCTTATTCTCAACTGCTATTCGGACAACCACCGCCGCGCGCGCGGGACCCCGTGGATCATGCCGCAGTCGATTGCGCCGGCCGTACTGGCCGGAATGCTTGATCCCGCGCGCGTCGACATCCGCCTCGCCTGTGAGTTTCGCAGCGGCCCTTTCGAGGATCTTGGCGCCCTGCAATGGGCTGAGCTGTTGGTATTGACCGGCCTCAACCCGGCCTTCGACCGCATGAAGCAGGTCACGGCCTATGCCAGAACGGTCAATCCGGGCATTGTCGTCGCCATGGGAGGTCCCCTGGCGCGAATGCTGCCGAATCTCAGCCGCCGCTACTTCGATTACGTCTGCGGTGACGATGTCGAGCAAGTGGTCACCGTGGTCGATGACGTCTTCGGCCCGGGACACGCCGCCGAGAGGCCCATCCCACGCCATGATCTGTTTCCCGGGAGTCGCATCATCGGCTACGCGGAGGCCTCTCGCAATTGCAACTTCCGTTGCAACTTTTGCGCGATGACGGCTGAAGACCGCGAATTCGTCACCTACGATCTGGACGGAGTGCGCCGGCAGATCGAGGCGCTTGGCTACCGTCAGTGCATCATGTTCCTCGATCAAAACTTCTTCGGTGGACCGCGCGCCCACTTCAAGGCGCGCCTGGCACTCCTCAAGGAGTTGTATGAGCAAAGGAAATTCGGCGGCTGGGCAGCGCTGGTGACCGCCGATTTCTTCACCAACGCCGACAACCTGTCGCTGGCGCGCGCATCCGGTTGCATCGGTTTTTTTAGCGGCGTTGAATCGTTCAGCCGGGCGCAGATCAGTGCTTTCAACAAGAAACAGAATCTGGTGCTGCCGCAGGAGGAGATCATCCGCAGCTGCCTGGACGCCGGTCTGGTCTTCCACTACGGCCTGATCTTCGATCTTGTGGAGCAAAGAATCGACGACCTGCTCGCTGAAACGGACTTCATCGTCGGCAACCCGCGCATCACCCTGCCAAGCTTCCTCGGTTTTGCCATCCCGCTGTTGGGCACGCCGCTCTTCGACCGCCGCCTTCGGGAAGGGCAGTTTCTGCCCAATGTCAGGCTGCGCGATATGGATGGGCGATCGCTCGTCTGTCACCCCGAGGACTCCCTGGAGAAGGCCGTCGCCTTTGCTGCGCGCATGGACAAGGGACTGATTTCAAAACGCAAGTTGGCGGCGCATGCCTGGCAGTTCTTTCGCCGCTATCGCGCAACGCTCTCCAAGTGGGGGCTGGTGAGCGGCCTGGGCAACGCCTGGGCGATGAGCTACCCGCGTTTCGGGAGCAATGGTCGCGACGGCATTCGGCCCGGCAGGGAAGGCTGTCGCAGCTACCTTGCCAGTTCCGAACCTCTGGGCTCACTGTACCGTCCACGGATCAGAATTGCCGAAGCCTATCGTGGGCATTTCGAGCCGCTATGCGTCACGGACCCCGATGGCCAGCTGCACCATGAGCTGATTGACGATGCCGACAGCCTGCTGCCGCAGAGCCTAGCTGCGACCAGGGCCGAAACGATGACGATTCCCCCCTATAATGCGATCGCAATGCTCAAACACGCGCAGCTTCCTGGCCTCTCCGATGACAGGAAGCGTGCATGCCAGGAAACGACAGGATAACGCGTGCGATGACCAAGCGGCTCTGTAAATGCCTGATGTTTTTGATCTTGCTAGCCGTGGTGCTGCCGTGGACCGCGCCGAAAGCCGAGACCGTGGCGAGCGGAATCACCGCTTTGTGGGACGCCCCAAGAGGTCCCGGGCAGTCGGAGGATGCGAGCCGTTGGCTGACGCAGCTGCGCGAGTCGGTGTCGCTGCCGCGCTCGGGTTGCGAAAAGCTGTCCTTGCCCGACTTGTCGCTGACCAAGCCAGCGCGCGCTTTCCAGATAGCGATCGAGCGCGGTCGCTTCGCCGGCCGATCGCCCATCGTCTACCTGCAGGAACCGATTGCCGAGTTCTTCGTTGTCGTCGCCACCGACGTGAATGGTTGCCCCTGGTTGTCGATTTCAGGTCGCGGCCTGCCTTTTGGCCACCGTGACATCGTCAGCCCCTTCCCCTATGCGCGCCTACCTGCCCTGGCTGACGGCGCGGCCATCACGGCGATCGTGCAGGACTACAAGGCCATTCGTCCATGGATCATGCTCACCGACCAAAGCAGCTTCGTGCGTGACAACGCCGTGCTGTGGGTCGGCCTGGGGGCCTACAGCGGCATCCTGCTGATGATGATTGTCGTCGCCATCGGCTTCGGCGCTTACGCAGGCAGCCGCGTCGCGCTGGCCTACGCCTGTTACTGCATCGCGCTACAGGTCTGGCTGGTGCAGAATTTCGGTGTCGGCGCGGCTTTCGCGCCGTTCTGGCCCGGCCCGCAGTACTTCCCGCTCCTGCAGGCGATCTCGGTGGCTGGCGTGGTCCTCGGCATTGGTTTCGCAGTGCTGGAGTTCTTGCAGCTGCGCGGCAGGGCGCGCACGGCGATCGCCGGCTCCGTCCTGCTCAGCGCCCTCTTCTTCCTGAGTTCGGCATGGTACGCCGCCGCTTACCGTGCCGGCGCAGCCGTGCTCTTTGTCCTCGCCATGGCCACCATGGTGCTGCTTGCCAAACGCGTGTTCAGTGGCGATACCTCGCTCCGACTGTTCACCCTGGGGCTGGGCGCGACCATGGTCGGCGGCGGCGTACAGGCTTTCTCGGTCATCGGCAGCGGCCTCGAAGTCAGCCGCATGGCGGCCTTCGCGTTTCCGCTCGGCAGCCTGCTTCAAGCCGCTTTGTGGCTCGCCGCACTCATCATCCGGCTACGCGACGAGCACCGCGAATTGCACGAACTGGAAGGGCGACAGGCGGCGATCATGTGGGCAACACCTGATCTGATCCTGGTCGTCGACCGGCAGGGAGTCTGCCTCGACTACATGCAGCCTTACGCAACGCGCTTTTTCGTCACCGGGAGCGAGTTGCTCGGCGCCAACGTCTCGGCGGTGCTGCCAAGTGAAACGGCGAGCATGATCCAGCAGGGAATCGAGCAGGCACTGCAACTCGATGATCTGCAATCGGTGTTCGTCGCGTTGCCGGTAGAGGGAAGCATCCACCACTATGAGGCGCGTATTGCGCCTAACGGACAGGACAAGGTGGTGCTGGTGATACGCGACATCACGCTCCAGAAGCACAACGAGGAAAAAATTCGTCGCTTGGCCTACTTCGACACGCTCACCGGCTTGCCCAACCGTCAGAGTTTTCTCGAACGCCTTGACCGCGAGTTGCTGCGGGCACGCCGGACGAATTGTCGGATGGCGCTGCTGTTTCTCGATCTGGATGGCTTCAAGCGCATCAACGACACGCTTGGGCACAGCGCCGGCGACTGCCTGCTACAGACCGTCGCCGACCGCCTGCAGGAAAAACTGCGCGCCGGTGCCTTCATTGCCCGACCGGCGCTTGACGAATCGAATCTGCACTTCGCACGCCTCGGCGGCGACGAGTTCACCGTCGTTCTACCCGACGTCGACACCGCCGAGACAGCCTGCGTGGTCGCGCGCCGTATCCAGGCGCTGCTTGCCCAGCCAGCCCTGATCGGCGAACAGGAGATTGCGGTCACCTCGAGCATCGGTATCGCCCTCTTCCCCGACGACGGTACCGACGCCGTGACCCTGCTCAAGCACGCGGATACGGCGATGTATTACGCCAAGGAGCAGGGGCGAAACAACTGGCAACTGTATGAGCAAACACTGACCACGCGGACGACGGCACACCTGGCTCTGGAAGGCGACATTCGCAAGGGCCTCGAACGCAGTGAATTTCGTCTGTTCTACCAGCCGCAGGTGCGTGCCGACGACGGCATGATCGTTGGCATGGAAGCACTGCTTCGCTGGCAGCATCCGCAACACGGACTGGTATCGCCGGCACGTTTCATCCCGGTGGCCGAGGAAAGTGGCCTGATCGTCCCGATAGGGGAGTGGGTCCTCAATGCCGCCTGCAGCCAGGTGCAGGAATGGCAGCTGCGTGGCCTGTTGGTGCCGCGGGTAGCGGTAAACGTCTCCGCACGCCAGCTTGGCGCAGTGGATTTCCTGGACAGCGTTGAAGCGGCTATCGTCGCCACGGGCATCGCTGCCGACCGACTCGAACTGGAGTTGACCGAAAGCATTTTGATGGATCCGAAGGCCGAACGAATCAAGGGGCTCTTTCGCCTGCGCGCAATGGGGGTGCACTTCTCGATCGACGATTTCGGCACTGGCTACTCATCGCTGTCCTACATCAAGCGCTTCCCGATCGGCACGCTGAAGATTGATCACAGCTTCGTCCGCGGCCTGCCGCAGGATGCTGACGATGCCGGTATCACCTCGGCGATTATTTCCATGGCCCGCAGCCTCGGTCTCGACGTAATTGCCGAAGGTGTCGAGACCTGCGAACAGCTGGACTTCCTGCGCCGTGCGCAATGCCCAAAGCTGCAAGGCTATCTGTTCAGTTACCCGCTGCCAGCAGAGGAGATGGAAGTGCTCCTGCGCCTCGGCCGCATCGCTCTGCCCACAACCGCTAGCGGAGAATGAGCCAGGGTCCCGCGCAGGAACAGTGCCTGCCCCGCTTTGCACGCCGCGAGGGGTCGACCCGCGAGAGCTTTGCGGAAGGAGCAGGCAGCGGGTACTATCGGCCGCAACGCCAGCACTCACGGCAAAGCACGTTCTGCCATTCATGACTGCGCCCACCCTACACAAGGAATCCTGCCATGACCGAAACCTCCACCCGTCCACCCCTGCGCGGCATCGTCGGCGAAGCCAGCAAAGGCAAGATTGGCGTCCTCGTCGAAGAACACTTCGACATGACCGAGTACCGCCTTTTCAATGACCTGTTCCCCAAGCACGGCTATCAGGTCGTCTATCTCTCGCATCTGTGGGGAAATGCAGAGCTGACTTTCGGTTCCAATCCCGACAACGGCTGGGTCGAAGAGCACGTCGTCGTCGAAACCGAAATCAATTCCGTCAAGCCGGCAGATTTCAAGGGCATCATCATCATCGGCGCGTACGCCAGCGACCGCCTGCGCTACCAGGTCGCGCCGCGCAAGGGCGAAGCGAATCAGGCGCCAGCGGTGGTCTTCATCCGCCAGGCGATGGCCACCGCCCGGCTGAAGATCGGTACCATCTGCCACAGCCTGTGGCTGCTCTGCGCCGACCGCGCACTGCTGCAGGGTCGCAAGGTCACCTGCGCCCACAACATCATTTGCGACGTCGAAAACGCCGGCGCGGAAGTCATCTATGGTCCCGAAGGCACCGTCGATCTGGTCGTCGACGACGACCTGATCACTGGCAAGCATCCGGGCATCACCGAGCAGTTCATCAAACGCTTCCTGAGTGAAATCGAGAAAGGGGCTTGACCCGCTTCGGCCTGAGTCCCCCGACCTTTCTTATCGCCAGCCACGGCGGCGACTGCGCCACATGCCGGGCAGCGAACACCGCTGCTCTTGCCGACGAATGTGATCGATGCCGATGCCCGTCTCGGTCATAGAAAGCTATGACCGGTATTTCGCCAGCCGGCTGTATGACCAACGCTATCCGCGCGCGAACCCTTCGACGCTGGCCGTCGTGCTTGAGCAGCTTGGCAGGCAGGGCCGCAGAGTTCTCGACGTCGGCTGCGGCAACGGCCGTTATGCCGAAGCGCTGCTCGAACGAACGCCAGCGTCGATCGTCGCCTGCGACATCAGCCCGCGGGCGATCGGCGACTTGTCTTCACGTTACGCCGCCCACGTGGCGAGCGGACGCTTGCGTCCGCTGCTCGGCGATCTGTCGGTGGTGGCGAGCAGCCTTGGGCCGAACGAGAAGTTCGATCTGGTAATCATGCTCTTTGGCGTCCTTGCGCATATCTATTCGCGTGCGCTGCGCGGCGAGGCGCTCGCCGCAATTCGCGCCCTGCTCCGGCCGGGCGGGCGCATCGTGCTTACCGTGCCGAACGCCGCGCGACGCTTTTCCAGAGAACAGACGGCCGCCCGCAAGCTGATCCAGGCTGGACACCTCGAAGCGGGCGACATTCTCTACGAACGAGCCTCCGACGATGGCGTGGTCGAGATGTACTACCACCTGTATTCCCTGAAGGAATTCGTGCAGGAACTCGAGCAATGGGGATTTCGCATACGCCAGGTCGGCGCCGAAAGCGTTCTTCCGGAAAGTGGCGTCGTGCGCTCGACGCTGCTGGGCAAGCTCGACGGCGTGCTGACAACCCTGCTACCCCTGCGCTATGCCTATGGCTTTCTCGCCGTCGCCGAAGTTGCCAACGAGGAAGACGCGACTGAGTACCTACCGCCGCCCATGCCTCGGCCACCCGCTCCCGGCAAGGCAGAGTAAAGGCGGGCATGGCTCGCGGTCGGCTGTTTCTGGCTAGCTGCCTGCTGGCCTTGATTGCCCTCGGTGCCGGCGGGAACGCGCTCGCCACGGCGAGCCAGCGCCCAGCGGCTGACCGGCTCGATCTGATCGAGAAGCGCGGCCTCCTGATTGCCGGTGTCAAGTCCGACTATCCGCCGTTCGGCATGCGCGACGCCGAAGGCCGCTTGATTGGCTTCGAGGCCGATCTGGCCGCCGAACTCGCGCGCCGGCTCGGCGTGCGCCTGCAACTGGTGGCGGTAACTTCCACCAACCGCCTGCAAAAACTCGAGGAAGGAGCAATCGATGTCGTCGTCGCCACGCTCGGCGACACGGCGCAGCGCCGCCAGATAGCGACCCTGGTCGAGCCCGGCTACTACGCCAGCGGCGCGACGGTCGTGGCACCTCCGAACAGCCACCTGTCGACCTGGGCCGACCTGCGCGGCAAGAAAGTCTGTGCCACGCAAGGCGCCTACTTCAATCGACCGATGGCGCAACGTTTTCTGCTCGAATTGCAGGTCTTCAACGGGACGCGCGACACCCGTCTGGCGCTGCGCGACGGGCGCTGCGTGGCCTGGCTTTACGACGACACCGGTATCCTCGGCATTCTCGCCGATGCCGAACTGGCGAACTACGAAACGCCACTGCCGTCGATGATGATCTCGCCATGGGCGATCGCCCTGGCCGCCAGCGAACGCGGCTCGCGGCTAGAACACGCGATCTCGGACACGGTTGCCGACTGGCACCGCAGCGGCTGGCTGATCGCCAGCGAGCGGCACTGGGCGATCAAACCCAGCCAGTTCCTGGTCGACATGCGCGAGCTCTGGACGCGGCAACAGCCGGACGGTCGCCCGCTCTGCGCCCGCGACGCCGGCACCAAGCAATGGCCGGCCGCATGCCGCAACAAGCAGCTGCTCAGCTCGGCGGATGTCGACGGCATCCAGCGCCTCGGCCTGATGCTCAAGGAACAATCAGGCTTTGACCTGAGCATCATCCACGACGCCTACGATCGCAAGCTTTTCCTGCACGGCCTCTGGATGACACTGCAACTGATGCTGGCCTGCATCACCGGCAGCCTGACCGTCGGCTGCCTCGGTGCCCTGGCGGCGGAGGCCGGACTGCCACTGCTGCGCGGCCTGGTACGTTTCTCGGCCGCGCTCGGCCGCATGACGCCGCCGCTGCTGCTGATCTACCTGGTTTTCTTCGGCATCGGCCACGTCGTCGTCAGTCGCTTCGGCTGGACTTTCGACGGCGCCGCGATCGCCATCGTCTGCCTTTCGGTGTACACCGGCTGCGCCATCGTCGCGGCGCTGCTCGACGCGGTCGCCGTCCTCAAGGGGCAGCAGGCCAGCTTCAGGCTCGGCTGGCGGACGCTGGCAGCGGCCCTGCGCCTGGCCTACACCCCGGTGGTCGCGTCGCTGATCAATGTCGTCAAGGCGACCGGCATGGCCAGCGTCATCGCCGTCCCTGAGCTGGTCTCGGCAGCGACCGCCATCGTCGCCGAACGCGGCAACGCGGCGGTCATGATGAATGTGCTGATGATCAGCTATTTCCTGCTGGTGCTGGCCGTTGTCCAGTTCTTCAACTATCTCGAACGCAGGGTTCTACAGCATGGCCGGCACTGAGGTCCTCAGCATGCTGTGGACGTGGACGCCTTTCCTGGCCGGCGGCTTCGCGTGGAACATCCTGATTTCCCTGGTGGCGATGCTCATCGGCACGGTCTTCGGTGCGCTTCTCGCGCGCCTGCGCCTTTCCGGACGGGGACCGCTGGCACACGCCAGCCTGCTGCTCACCGAACTGACGCGCAACATCCCGACCTTCGTCTTCCTGTTCTATCTGGCTTTTCTGATTCCGACGGAATTCGCAGTCGCCGGCCAGCTCTACGCTTTTCCGGTCTGGCTCAAGGCCTCGCTAGCGCTCTCGGTGGCAGTCATCGGCTTCGTCTCCGACAACCTCCTGGTCGCCCTGCGCCACCGGCAAAGCCACAACCACGCGGCAGCACTGCTGTTCATCCCCAGCTGGACGACCTACCTGCTGATCATCATCATGGCCTCGAGCACCGCTTCGGTGATCGGCGTCGGTGAAATCGTCTCGCGCTGCAATGTCGTCATCGCCGCGGTCGGCGGCGATGAGACCATGCTCTGGGTTTACACTTACGCCATCGGCTACTTCCTGCTCTTCTGCCTGCCGCTGAACGCGGCAATGGGCTACACGCGCAAGCGCCTCCTGGCACGCATCCACGCGGCGGCGTCTTGAGCGGCCAGCGACCTCTGGGGAAAACATTGAAAGCGATTGCTGCCCTTCTTCGTCCTGCCCGTCGTTGCCTGCCCGCCTTTTCCTGGGCGGCGCTGCTGGCGCTCGCCGTGCATGGCCCGCTGCATGCCGAGCCGGTCCTCGAACGCATCAGGAACAGCGGCGTCCTCAACGCCGGCACCCGCGCCGACGCCATGCCCTTCGGCTACACGGTCAAGAAAGCCGGCGAAAGCGACCCGCGTCTGGTCGGTTTTTCGGTCGACCTGATCGAAGAAATCCGCAAGAAGCTAAGCAAGAAGTTGGGCCGCGAAATCGAAACCCGGCTGCGCACGACGACCGCCACCGACCGCATTGAACTGGTCGCCAGCCAAGCCATCGACATCGAATGCGGGATCACCACTCCGACCTGGGAACGTCAGAAAGCAGTCGATTTCTCGATCCCCTTCTTCGGCAACGGCACGCGCATCATGGTCCTGCGCTCGACCGACAAGGGCTTGGGCGGTCTGCATGGCCGACGCATTGGCGTCGCTGCCGGAACAACCACCGAAGCCATTCTCAAACAGCATGTGCCGGATGCAGTCATCGTCGAAGTGCCGGACATGGCCAGCGGCTTCGAAATGTTCGCCAGGGGCGAACTCGACGGCCTGGCCAACATCGGCATCGTCCTGCGTGCGATGGTCGAGAACAGCCCGCTGAAGAGCAAGGTCACCTTGCTGCCGCGCACCGAGGAGCTGTCCTACGAAGCAATGGCTTGCAGCCTGCCGCAAAACGACTCCGAATGGCGGGCCTTGGTGAACGAGGTTCTTGCCGACCTCCTCGACGGCGTCGACCAGTATCGCGGGGGCTATTTCGAGATCTACGACAAATGGTTCGGACCGCGCGGGGTGGTCTATTTCCCGCTCGACTACACCGTCGCGCAGCGGCTGTCGGCGTCGATCATCTGGCTCAAGTAGAGCCCCTTCGCCATGACTCTGCGCCGCCGCCTTTTTCTCCTGGTCACGACGATCATCTTCATCGGCCTGCCGAGTACCGCCGGCGTATTCGCCTATGTTTCCTGGCAGTCGGTGTTGCAGCGGACCGAAAGCGAGGGCAGGCTGATTGCACAAACCCTCGCCCAGTCGGTCACCTTCATCCAGCAGGTGCCCGCCGTGATCAACCAGATCGTCAACAAGGAGCAGCGCACGCAGGCCGATATCCTTGCCCAGCTGACGCAACTTGCGCGCCGGAAAGGCGCGCCCGCCGAAGAGATCAACTACGCCCTGCGCACCATTGCCGCCACTAACGACATTCCCGAGATCTGGGTGACCGACGGCGACGGCAAGCCGCTGTTCTGGTCCCTCGACGACATCGACGCGACCATCGCCGCGGACTCCGGCCTGACTCTGCGACCGCAGTTCGGGCCGCTACTGCACGGACAGCAGTTCAGCGTATCGACCGATCTGATTTACCGTGACCTCGATCACCGCGAACTCTACTATGGCGCCGTAGCGCTGCCAGATCGCCAGGGCATGGCGCTGATCGCCCGTCTGCCGAGCCGTGCCAACCGCATCATTCGCAGCGTCGGCCTCAAACGAATGGTGGAAACGGTTCTCTCGGCGGCGCAAATCGACACCATCTGGATTTTTGACGAGCGGCTCGAAGCTTTGGCGGCGACCTCAGACCCGCGTACCAAGACCACCACCATCCTCAGCGAGACCGAACGCAGCTTCGTCGAAACGGTGATCAACACCAGCGCGCCGGCGTCCTATCTCGAAAACAGCAGCTTCCACAAGGCCCTCTTCCAGCAGGCATTCCTGTACGTTGCAGCGCCAATTTTCGGCGCCGACGGTTTGCCGAATGGCGCCGCCCTGATGCGCCTGCCGGTCAACATGCAGGCGGAGATGAGTTCGCTGTTGCGCGTCGGCGGCGGCGTGACCGTGCTCATGCTGCTAATCGGCATGGCCCTGGCCCTGCCCTTCCTGAACCGCATCGTCCGGCCGCTGTCGCAGCTGACCCTGCAAACCCATCGCCTGGTGGAGCACAACTTCGATCCCGACCAGGAGATGCACGCCGAACTGCTCAAGATCTCGGAGAAGCGCAAGGACGAGGTGGGCTATCTGGGTAACGCGCTGTATTCGATGGTCACCACGCTGAAGGCCTATATCGCCGACCTCAAGGCAACGACCGCCGCCAAAGAGCGCATCGAAGGCGAGATGTCGGCAGCGCGTGATATCCAGATGGGCATGCTGCCGCGCGTCTTCGGCTCGCCGCCGGACGCCCGCTTCGATCTGCATGCCGTGCTCGAGCCAGCCAAGGCCGTCGGTGGCGACCTCTTCGACTTCTTCCTGCTCGACGAGCGCCGCCTGTTCTTCCTGATCGGTGACGTCTCCGACAAAGGTGTGCCGGCAGCGCTGTTCATGGCCGTAAGCAAGACCCTGTTCACCGTCGAAGCCAGGCGCGACTCGAGTTCGGTCGCCGCGATCATGGAACGGGTCAACCGCAGCCTCTGCGAAAACAATCCGGAAGGCATGTTCGTCACTGTCTTCGCCGGCATTCTCGACCTGGAAAGCGGTGAAATCAGTTGCAGTGACGGCGGCCACGAACTGCCCTTTGCCCTGCGCCGCGATGGCCGCGCAGAAATGCTCGAAAAGAAGAAGGGCGGTCTGGTGCTGGGCTTTGTTGCCGATAGCGTTTACCGCAACGACATCATCCGCCTGCAGCCTGGCGAAGCGCTGGTGATCTATACCGATGGGGTCACCGAAGCGATGAATAGGGAGCACGCGTTGTTCAAGGAAGAGCGCCTGGGTGAGACGCTGACGACGATCCCGCATGCCTGCCCCGCGCGCACGATCATCGACCAGGTGATGGGCGCCGTACGCGCCTTCGTCGGCAGCCACCCGCAAAGCGATGACATCACCCTGCTGGCACTGCGCTGGCATGGCTCGGGCCGTTCCGGGAAGGGGTGAGAAGCGGAGCGCGGCGCACGCCCTACGTGCTCGCCGCGACCTCGGGAAGCTCGATGATGCGCGGCCGATGCCGCACCTGCTCGAGAAATTTCAACAGGTCGCCGATGGCGATGGTGGTCGTGCGGTCATTTCTGAGCGGGTGGCAGTTGAGCAGCTCGCATTCCAGCACGCGCCGCTCCAGGACGACGCAGACCTCGCCGTGCACATCGTTGATGGCCGCGAAAGGCGATACCGCCCCGGGGACAACGCCCAGCAAGCGCGCCAGATCCTGTTCGGCGGCAAAGGAGAAGCGCGGCGCCTGCAGCAGGCTGGCCGCGGTACGCAGGTCGACGCGCGTCTGCTCCAGCGCCACCAGCAGCCAGTAGCCGCCCTTTTTGTCCTTCAGAAATAGGCTCTTGGCGTGGCCACCCGGCAGATTGCCGCGCAGGCGCTTGCTGTCGTCTATCGTTCGCAGCGGCGGATGCTCGACATTGCCGGTTACAATGCCCAAGGCATCGAGCATGCTCATCAAATTCTGGCTATCGTGTGCGGGCATGGGAGTCCTCAAGTAGGCGGTTCTTCGACGCTGACAGGCAGCGCGGCCAGCCCGCTCAGCGAGCGAGCAAAATCATGATTTATCGATGCAAGACGGCACGGCAGGCAAACGGCAATTAGCAGTTGACCACCCGTCGAAGTCGCGGCTAAGGTAGCGGCAGAATTCAGGCTGTACAACAAATTCCATAATCGCGAGGAGCAGTCATGAAGACGCAAGCCTATTCCTATTCGGACACCATTTCCGGTTACGTCACGCAAGTCGATCGCAGCGCCCGCAGTTTCGATCTCAAAACCAGCGACGGTAGCGAGTTCCGCGCCTACCTCACGCCAAACACCTACGCCCGCATTGCCGAGAACCTCGAGGACTCGTACCAGGATTGCACCGCGCGCATGGCTGAAATGCTGCAACCCGGCCAGCAGGTGTTTGCCTACTGTGTGTTCTATCCGCAAGCCGGCGAACTGCGCGCCGAGGTCAAATCGATGGTCTTCCCGGGCGAAGGCGCCGGGGTTTACCGCCACGAGGAAGCTGACTGGTGGATCAAGCAGATTCGCTCGATCGCCAGCAGCTACCTGCGCTGGCAGTTCAACTACCCCAGCCAGTCGATCGACTACCGCAACTACCGCACCATCCTGCATCTGGCCGGCGGCAAGAAAGGCGACTACCTGCAGGAGACCGACACCATTTCGCGGATGGTTTACGGCATGGCCTCGGCCTACATGCTGACCGGCGAAGACAGCTTTCTCGAAGCGGCCGAAAAAGGGACCGAGTATCTGCGTGGCCACATGCGCTTCCGCGACGCCGAGGAGGATCTGATCTACTGGTACCACGGTGTGCAGGTGTCCGGCGACCGCGAGCACAAGCTGCTGACTTCGGAATTCGGCGACGATTACGATTCGCTGCCGATGTACGAACAGATCTACGCCCTCGCCGGACCGACGCAAACCTATCGCCTTACCGGCGACCCACGCATCCTGTACGACATTGAGAAGACGATCGAACTCTTCGACAAATTCTACAAGGACAAGGATCAAGGCGGCTACTTCTCGCACATCGATCCGATCAGCCTGGATCCGCGCTCGCCGCTGCTCGACAAGGGCAATAACCGGGCGCGCAAGAACTGGAATTCGGTCGGCGACCACGCGCCGGCCTACCTCATCAACCTCTGGCTGGCGACCGGCGAGGACAAGCACCTCGACTTCCTGGTCGACACCGCCGACACCATCGTCAAGCACTTCCCCGACTACGAGCATTCACCGTTTGTCCAGGAGCGCTTCCACGAAGACTGGAGCCATGACAATACCTGGAACTGGCAGCAGGACCGGGCGGTGGTTGGCCACAACCTCAAGATCGCCTGGAACCTAATGCGTATTCACAGCGTTCGCCCGAACGATGCTTACGTCGAACTGGCCGAGAAGATCGCCAAGCTGATGCCCGAGGTCGGTAGCGACCGATTGCGCGGTGGCTGGTACGACGTCCTCGAACGTACGCTGGCTCCCGGCGAAGAAGCGCACCGCTTTGTCTGGCATGATCGCAAGGCCTGGTGGCAGCAGGAGCAGGCGATCCTGGCCTACCTGATTCTGCACGGCTGTCTGGGTGATGAGGATTACGAAAAGCACGCTCGCGAAGCGGCCGCTTTCTACAACGCCTTCTTCCTCGATCACGACGACGGCGGCGTGTACTTCAACGTCCTGGCCAACGGCCTGCCCTATCTGCTCGGCAACGAGCGGCTCAAAGGCAGCCACTCGATGAGCGCCTATCACTCGACCGAGTTGTGCTACCTGTCGGCGACCTATATCAATCTGCTGATCAAGAAGGAGCCGATGTGCCTGTACTTCAAGCCGCGCCCGGACGGTTTCCCCGGCCGCATCCTGCGCGTGGCTCCGGACATCCTGCCCAAAGGCAGCGTCCGCCTGACGGCGGTCGAGATCGACGGGAGCCCCTACACGGCCTTCGACGCCGACGCCTTGTCGGTGCAGCTGCCCGACTCGCGTCAGGATGTGCGCGTCAAGGTGACGCTCACGCCGGTCAAGTAGGCCCGCCTCAATTCAGCAAAGGATTCAGGTACATGTCGATCGAGCTTGAAGCATTCCCCCGCGACGGAATGACCGTCGTTGCCGTGAAGGGCGAGATAGACGGCAGTTCTGCGCCAGGTTTGCAGGAGAAGATCCTGCCATTGCTGGAGAATGATGCGCTGCTGGTCCTCGACCTCAGCGCAGTCAGCTACATGTCCAGCGCGGGTCTGCGCATGCTGCTCCTGCTCTACCGCCAGGCGGCGTCGCACAACGGCCAAGTGGCCCTCGCCGGCCTCGCGGAAGCAATCAGGGACACCATGGAGGTGACCGGTTTTCTGAAGTTCTTCAGCGTCGCGAACAGCGTCGATGAGGCACTGCAGATACTCAAGAAGGGCTGACATGGATACCCGCATCGATTTCTATCCGACGCACCAGCATGGCAGCTACAAACTTCGTCCCGGGCGAGCCTTTCCCTTCGGCAGCACCCTGGTCCCCGGCGGCGTCAACTTTTCCATCAGCTCCGGCCACGCCACGGCGTGCACCCTGGTGCTCTTCGAAAAAGGCGCGCCAGAACCATTCGTGGAGATCCCCTTCCCCGACGCCTTTCGTATCGGCAACGTCTGGTGCATGGTCGTCTTCGACCTCGACTACGAGCGCATCGAGTACGGCTACCGCATGGACGGCCCCTGGGATCCGGGAGCCGGACACCGCTTCGACCGTTCGAAAATCCTCCTCGATCCCTACGCCAAGGCGATCAGCGGGCGGACGCAGTGGGGCAAGCACCCCGACTGGAACGACATCTACCCGCAGCGCGCCCGGCTGGTCTTCGAGGATTTCGACTGGGAAGACGACCGCCCCCTGGAGACGCCGCTGGCCGACCTGGTGATCTACGAACTGCACACGCGCAGTTTCACCGCCCACCCATCGGCAGACGTCAAGCACCCCGGCACCTACGCCGGCATCGCGGCGAAGATCCCGTATCTGAAGGAACTTGGGGTGAACTGCGTCGAGCTGATGCCGATCTTCGAGTTCGACGAGTTCGAGAACAGTCGCGCCAATCCGCTCACCGGCGAGATGATGTTCAACTACTGGGGCTATAGCACGGTTGGATTCTTCGCGCCCAAGGCCGGTTTCGCGGCCACCGGCCCCTTCGGCATGGAGGTGGATGAGCTAAAGAACCTGATCAAGGAATTGCACCGCAACGGCATCGAAGTGATGCTCGATGTGGTTTTCAACCACACCGCCGAAGGCAACGAAAACGGGCCGACGCTCTCCTTCAGGGGAATCGACAACCAGACCTTCTACATGCTGACCCCGGAAGGCTACTACTACAACTTCAGCGGTTGCGGCAACACCCTCAACTGCAACAGCCCGGTGGTGCGCAACATGGTCCTCGACAGCCTGCGTTACTGGGCGGCCGAGTACCACATCGACGGTTTCCGCTTCGATCTGGCCTCGATCCTCGGCCGTGCGCCGAGCGGCGCACCCCTGCCTAACCCGCCCTTGCTCGAAAGCCTGGCCTTCGACCCGGTGCTCGCTAAGTGCAAACTGATTGCCGAAGCCTGGGACGCCGGGGGCCTCTATCAGGTCGGCTCATTCCCGGCCTATGGACGCTGGGCAGAGTGGAACGGCAAGTACCGCGACGACATCCGCCGCTTCCTGAAAGGAGACGATGGCATGGTGCCGGTGATGGCCGAACGCATCCAGGGCTCACCTGACCTCTACGGCTGGAACGAACGCGGTCCGACTGCATCGATCAACTTCATCACCTGCCATGACGGCTTCACGCTCTACGATCTCTTCGCCTACAACGACAAGCACAACGAAGCCAACGGCGAACAGAATCGCGACGGCGGCAACGACAATCACAGCTGGAACTGTGGCGTCGAAGGCGAAACCGACGATGCGCAGGTCAACGCCTTGCGTCAGCGCATGATCAGGAATGCCCTGGCCATCCTGCTGGTCAGCCACGGCGTACCAATGCTCCTGATGGGCGACGAACTGGGCCGCAGCCAGCGTGGCAACAACAACACCTACTGCCATGACAATGAACTGAACTGGCTGGACTGGACGCTGCGCGAGCGCAACGGCGATCTGTTCCACTTCACCCGCAAGATGATCGCCTTGCGCCATGCACACCCGCTGCTGCGCACCGGCGAGTTCTTCGGCACCCGCCGCTCGCCGGCCGATATCATCTGGCACGGGACGCAGGCATGGAAAGCCGACTGGTCGGCAGATTCGCGCGCCCTGGCCTTCATGCTCCGGGAACGTCAGGCCGGGCAAGGAGGAAATGCCACGCCAGTGCTGTACATGGCGATCAATAGTTTCTGGGACGCCCTGCCCTTCGAACTGCCGGAACTGCCCGCCGACTATCACTGGCACCTGTTCGCCAATACCAGCTTGCCGGCGCCCGACGACATCCAGGAGCCTGGCCAGGAAATCCCTCTGCAGGAAAACCTGCAAAGCTTCCTGGTTGGCGGCCGTGCGGTGGTGATACTCATTGGGCGCCCGCGCCCACAAGCCTGACCAACAGACCAATCCTTGGAGACAACAACAATGAGCTTAAGCACCAGTGTGGAAATGAAGGGCCGCGAGGCATGGATCACCCTTGCCGGCGAACTTGACGCCGCGGTAGCCGGCGAATTCCGCCAGGCCATCGAGCAGGTCGCCGAGCAGAAACCCGAGAAGCTCGTCCTCTTCGTCAGCGGACTGCAATTCATGGCCAGTGCCGGCCTGCGCGTACTGGTGTTCGCCAAGCAACAGATGGGACGCGAGGTCAGCATTTACGTCGTCGGCGCCAGCGGCCCGGTACTCAACACGCTGCAAATGAGCGGCTTCGACCAGTCCGTTTACCTCCAGGAAAGCTATCCCTGAGCCTCGCTGGCCGATCATCGCGATCATGGTAGACATGTAGACGTGGCAAGGCACAGCATCCCAGCCAACCTGGCGGCACTAGCGACCGTCCGGCAACTGGTCACGCAGGCTTGCCGGGAGGCGGGCCTTGACGATGCAGCAAGCTATCGCCTGATTCTGGCGGTTGACGAGATCGCCACCAACATCATCACCCACGGTTACCAGGAACAGGGCAGCAGCGGCGACATCGCGATCGCCATCGAAGCCGGCGAGCAGTACCTGAGCGTAGTCCTCGAGGATACGGGAATCGCCTATGATCCGCGTGCGCAAGGCATGCCGACTGCCGAAGACCTCGATAAACCCCTGTCCGACCGCGAAATCGGCGGGCTGGGCGTCTTCCTGGCGCTACAGGGCGTCGATCGCTTCGACTATCAGCACCATGACAAGGTCAACCGCAACACCCTGGCGGTCAAACTGCCGCAAGCGAAACGCTGATCGGTCAGGAAAGCGTGCGCTGCCCGAAAAAGCGGCGCACCTCCTGCGCCTCCTAATTCCTACCTGGCGAGCGGCGGGCGCCTTACTTCAACTGTGCGCTGAGCTGCAAGAGCCAATCCCGGATGGCAACTTCGCCGGGGACCTCAGTGGCCTCCAGAGTTGGAAAGCGGCAGAAAACATCCTGGATGATCCCCTTCAGCTGCCAGCCCGCTTCACGCGCCAGCATGGCCAGCTCTCTTATTTCGCCTGGCTGATCGCGGATGTCGACGCACACCGACTTGAGCTGGTCCGGGTGCAGGCCGGCATCGGCCAGCGAACGCTCCAGAGCCACCACGCGGTTCGTCAGAAAAGCGCCAACAACCGGCGCGGCCGCAGCATAGTGCGCCAACTCTGAACGCGCCTCGTTCCATTTGTCGAAGTCGTCGCCAAGGCTCTTGATCCGCGCCGCGTTGCGGCTGCCCTGCTCCGCATCCGTCTCCTCGACCGCCGCTTGCTCCAGCAGCTTCAAGATCGCCCTCGACATCTGCGCATCGAACTTGCCGTGGTTCAAACGCAGGATCAGCGACAAGCGCTGCTCGGCGGCACTGGTTGTCTTGTCGAGAACGGCGGCGACCACCTCCGCAAGCAGTAGAATGCGTCCCATGACGCTGATCTCGGCGCCTTTGAGTCCGCGCGGATAACCGCTACCGTCGAGCCGTTCGTGGTGCTCGAGAACCGCTCTGCCGACCGCCTGCGGATACTCGGGCCGCTGCTTGACGATCATCGTCGCCGTGAGCGGATGCGCGTGCAGCTGTCGCCGCTCGCCGGCATCGAGCCTGTGGTCAGCCTGCATCATTTCCGGATCGATATGCAGCATGCCTATATCGTGAAGCAACGCCGCCGCAGCCAGCGCCCGCAACTCAGGCACCTCAAGCTCCTGGCGTATGCCCAGGTAAAGTGCGATTAGCGCCACCTGCAGGCTGTGAGCAAAGAGAGCGCCGCCGCGATCACGGGCGACGGTCAACCTGAAGGCCATCGCCTTTGGCAATGCAATGCTGCCAATGGCACCGAGCAAGGTAACGCGATCGCTGAGTTCGGCTGCAAGCCTCCCATAGAAAGGCCGCTCCGCAATGAGAGCTTCAGCCTGATCGCGCAGCTCTTCCAGCGTGACCGCCTTCTCGGCAGTGAGACTCTCGTCGATGGACACCTGCAAGCGATGATTGAGCAGCCGCTCGAACAGCCCGCTGTCCACCCGTACACCGCGCTCGACCAGCTTGATACCGTTGTTGGAAAAGATCGCCTGGTGGGCAAGCACCTCTTGCGAGTCGCCGAGCTCGGTGGCCGCCTTGAGGTAGTGTTCGTCGTTGGTTTCTTCGGCCATCAGCGCGTATTTTTCCTTCACCGCTTGCGGAAAGTGCAAACGATCGTTTCTTTCAGGGAACCCCTGCGCAGCTCACCGAGGATCGGTTGCGCTGGATGGCCAGTTGCTTGAGATCCGCAGCCCACTTCTGCTTCGGTCGCTCGGCTTTCCACTGCCCTGG
This sequence comes from Candidatus Accumulibacter appositus, assembly GCA_000585055.1. Classification (GTDB taxonomy): domain Bacteria; phylum Pseudomonadota; class Gammaproteobacteria; order Burkholderiales; family Rhodocyclaceae; genus Accumulibacter; species Accumulibacter appositus. Next base: position 11,567 of record JEMX01000036.1, on the reverse strand, counting down.
AAAGAACTAATGTGAAAGTCGCGCAAGCGACTCACGAAGCTCCCTTCTCCCCCGGCGGGAGAAGGGTTGGGGAAGAGGGGGAAACGGTCATGACTTTCATGACTTGGGGTGTCTCCAGGTTTCATGACCGTTTATTCTACATCAGCATTGGCCGGCGACATTTCTGTGAGCCCGAGCCGAATGACCAACGAAAGCCGCGACTTCTTTGAAAGCAAGTCGCATCAACCCGGGCGGGAGCTGCTTTGCCGCCCACCGGGGCACGGCAAGCTCTTTGAAGACCAGGCCTAGGCAAGCGCCGGAACAAGCCGGGGTGCTCCGGCGTAAACCGTGCGCCGGCCGGCCCTTATCATCGACACCAACAGAGTCCCCGCCGACAGGTGGTGGCCAGCAATGACGATTCGCCCGGCGCACGTCCGCTGGACCACGCCGGGCATTCCGAGCGCCAGCAAGCAGCGCTTGGTGCCCCATCCACTGCCCACCGAAACGGGTGTAAATGGATGTAGTATTGGGCTTCATGATTCGCTCCGACACCGTCCAGATCACTCCAGAAATCCTGAGCCTCATTGCGGAAATCGATGAGTTCAAGGGCGCGTGGCGCGCGCTCGGCAGCTTGGCGCCGGATCGGCTCTCGGCGCTGCGGCGGGTGGCGACCATCGAAAGCATCGGCTCATCGACGCGCATCGAGGGCAGCCAACTTTCGGACCGCGAGGTCGAACGTTTGCTCTCCCCGCTGCAGATCAAGTCGTTCACCACCCGCGATGAGCAGGAGGTCGCCGGCTACGCCGAGGTGCTGGAGCGCGTGTTCTCCTCCTGGCCAGACATCACCCTGTCCGAGAACCACATCAAGCAGCTGCACCGCGACTTGCTGACGCACAGCGAGAACGACGACTGGCACCGTGGAAACTACAAGACCTCCTCCAACAGCGAGGTGGCGTTCGACGAAGATGGCCAGCAACTCGGCGTCGTATTCGAGACGGCGACGCCCTTCGACACACCGCGTCTGATGAGCGAACTGGTGACCTGGTTCAATAGCGAGCGCGCGGCTTCCGGAACTCGCCGGCTACACCCCTTGTTGCTCATCGGCGTGTGGGGCGTGGTGTTCCTGGAGATCCATCCTTTCCAGGACGGCAACGGCCGCCTGAGCCGTGTGCTGACCACCCTGCTGTTGCTCCAGGCTGGCTATGCCTACGTCCCTTACAGCTCGCTCGAAAGCGTGATCGAGCACAGCAAGGAAGCCTATTACCTCGCCTTGCGCCAGACGCAGGGGACCATTCGCAGCGAAGCGCCCAACTGGCAACCGTGGCTTGACTTCTTCCTGCGCGCCGTGGCTGAACAGATGCGGCTGCTTGGCCGCAAGATCGAACGCGAGAAGCTGGTGCTCGCCGCCCTTCCCGAGCTGTCGCTAAAGATCGTCGAGTTCGCCCGCGAGCATGGCCGCATCACGATGGGTGATGCCATCCGGCTCACCGGCAGCAATCGCAACACGCTAAAGCAGCACTTTCGGGCGCTGGTGGAACGTGGGCGTTTGAGCCTGCACGGTAGCGGGCGTGGAGTCTGGTACGAGCTGAAGCAGGAGCTTCCATGATCGATATTCGTCCGCAGAGCAACTTCACACTGCTCAAGGAACACGATGAGCAACTCGAACGCTTGGGCCTGCTGGCGGAGCGCTACTTTGCGGATGACCCGAACACCAGCCTGCTCAAGCTCCGCCAACTGGCCGAGGGCCTGGCCCAATCAGTTGCTTCCAGGGTAGGCCTGTACACATCTCCGGACGAAAGGCAGGTCGATCTGCTACGGCGCCTGCGAGATCATGGCATCGTCCCCCGCGAAGTGGCCTCACTTTTCCACGAAATCCGTAAAGCGGGCAACGATGCCAATCACAAGCTGGCCGGGGGCCACAGCACGGCGCTGATGGCCATGCGGCTGTCTTGGCAACTTGGCATCTGGTTTCACCGTAGCTTCAAGGATTCGAGCTACAAGTCAGGCCCCTTCCTTCCGCCCTCGCCACCAGCAAACGAGAGCGCCGAACTCAAAGCGGAGCTGGACGCCCTGCAACACGAGCTCGCGGTCTTCCGCGCCGCGCATCAGGACGTGGCCCAAGCGCTTGAAGCCAGCAAGACTCACGCCAAACAGACCGAGGAGGATTGCGCATTTTGGGAAGCGATGGCGTCTGAAGCCGAGACTGCGAAAGTCAAGTTGGCTCAGCGACTGCAGGCTGTGCAGGTGCAGGCCGCCGTCCAGCCAGCACAGGCTGTCGCCAAGCTCGTCGAATCCGCCCATACCGCGGCGGCAACCATCCGCATCAGCGAAGCAGATACGCGCAAGATCATCGACGACCAGCTGGCTGCGGCCGCTTGGACGGTGGATTCGGTCAAGCTCACCTTCGCCAAGGGAACTCGCCCACAACGCGGGCGACACCTCGCCATTGCCGAGTGGCCAACTGAAACGGGGCCAGCAGACTACGCACTCTTCATCGGCCTGCAGCCGGTGGCGCTTGTCGAAGCCAAGCGCAAGAACCTCGACGTCTCGGCCGCCTTGCAGCAAGCCAAGCGCTACAGCCGCGGCTTCAGGCCGTCATCTGAGATCGAGCTGCCGGCCGGCAACTACGGTGTGAAGGGACTGTTTCGCGTACCCTTCGTCTTCGCTTCGAACGGGCGCCCGTATCTGCGCCAACTGGCGGCACAGAGCGGAGTCTGGTTCTGCGACCTGCGCCACCCGGAGAACCTCGGCCACGCGCTCGACGGCTGGTATACGCCCGCCGGCCTGAGCGCCCTGCTGCAGCGTGACGTCGAGCAAGCCCACGCTGCGCTGGCCACCACGCCGTTCGACTACGCATTCCCCCTGCGTCCTTACCAGGAGCAAGCCATTCGGGCCGCCGAGGCCAGTATCCGGGATGGGCAGCGCGCCATCCTGCTGGCTATGGCCACCGGCACCGGCAAGACGAAAACCTGCATCGCACTCATCTACCGACTGCTAAAGGCGCAGCGCTTCCGCCGCATCCTGTTTCTTGTGGACCGCTCGGCACTGGGCGAGCAGGCCGCCAACGCCTTCAAAGACACGAGAATGGAGCGGCTGCAGACCTTTGCCGACATCTTCGGCATCAAGGAACTGGACGACCAACAACCCGATGGCGACACCGCCGTTCATATTGCTACTGTGCAAGGAATGGTTCAGCGCGTGCTGTACGCCGCCGACGACTCGGATCCGCCGCCGATCGACCAGTACGATTGCATCGTGGTAGACGAATGCCATCGCGGCTATCTGCTGGACCGCGAGCTGTCGGATACCGAACTGGGTTTTCGCGGCTTCGACGACTACATCTCCAAGTACCGGCGCATTCTCGACTATTTCGACGCGACCAAGATCGGCCTCACCGCAACGCCGGCGCTGCACACCACCCAGATCTTCGGTCCGCCGGTGTTCACCTACGGCTACCGCGAAGCCGTCATCGATGGCTACCTCGTCGACTACGAGCCGCCAGTGCAGATCCACACCGAACTATCCAGCAACGGCATGACCTGGCGGGTCGGCGAAGAAGTGAAGGTCTACGACACCGCTAGCCAGCAGGTTGAACTCTTCAAGACTCCCGATGAAATCAAGCTCAAGGTCGAAGACTTCAATCGCAAGGTGATCACGCGGGCGTTCAACGCGGTCATCTGCGACTACCTAGCGCAGGAGCTGGACCCGGCATCGCACCGCAAGACGCTCGTTTTCTGTGTCAGCGACAGCCACGCCGACCTGGTGGTCGCCTTGCTCAAGGTCGCGTTCGCCGAGCGATACGGTAGCGTCGATGACGATGCCGTCATCAAGATTACCGGCGCTGCCGACAAGCCGCTGCAACTCATCCGGCGTTTCCGGAACGAGCGCCAACCCAATGTGGCGGTCACCGTCGATCTGCTCACCACCGGCGTGGACGTACCGCAGATCTGCAACCTCGTCTTTCTGCGCCAGGTCAACAGCCGCATCCTGTTCGACCAGATGCTCGGCCGCGCCACGCGCCTGTGCGAATTCGGCGGCAGCGAAGTGAAAGATTCGTTTCGTGTGTTCGACGCTGTCCGCATTTTCGAGGCGATCGGCAACTTGACGGCCATGAAACCCGTTGTCGTCAGTGCCAAGATCAGCTTCACGGAACTGGCTCACGAGCTGGCCACCTTGAAGGACGAATCGGCGACTTCGTTGGCGCGCGACCAGTTCCTTGCCAAACTACAGCGCAAGAAGCGGCACCTGTCGGAGGGCAGCCGCCAGGACTTCGAACTCAAAGCCGGCATGGCGCCGAACGCTTTCATTCAGAAGCTCAAGGCCATGTCACTTGCCGACGTCGCCGCATGGTTCGTCCACAACCCGGAACTCGCTGAAATACTCGATCGGCAATCCGACGAGCCCGCCCGAACGATGTTCGTCTCCGACCACCCGGATGCCATTGAGCGCACCGAGCGCGGCTACGGTAAAGCGAAAAAGCCCGAGGACTACCTGCGCGAGTTCAGCAGCTACATCAACAGCCACAGCAACGACATTCCGGCGCTGCTGACCGTGCTCACCCGTCCACGCGACCTGACACGGACGCAACTGCGCGAACTGATGCTGACGCTGGATAAGGCAGGGTTCAGCGAAACGAATCTTGCCTCAGCGTGGCGCGAGCTGACCAATCAGGACATTGCCGCACGCATCGTCGGTTACATCCGACAAGCCGCTATCGGCGACGCTTTGTTACCCTACAGCGAGCGTGTCGATCATGCACTTCAGCGCCTACTTGCCGACCCACCAGGCGGCAAGCCCTGGAGTACGCCACAGCGCGACTGGCTCAAACGCATCGCCGCCCAGACCAAGGCCAACATACTGGTGGATCGTGCTGCGTTCGACGACCCCGATTTGATCTTCAAACGCGAGGGCGGCGGTTTCGCCCGCCTCGACAAGGTCTTCAGCGGCCACTTGCAACCGGTGCTCGATGCCTTTAACGATGCCCTCTGGGCAAGCGGCGAGCAATCCGCCTGATTCCTTGCGAACCAAGAAATAACGAAAGCACCCATGACCCCACTCAAGCCCGCCACTTCCGACATCGTCGCCAAGCTCTGGAGCCTGTGCAACGTGCTGCGCGACGATGGCGTCACCTATCACCAGTACGTCAGCGAACTGACCTATCTGCTGTTCCTGAAGATGATGGAAGAAACCGACCAGGAAAACCGGCTCATCGTACGTAAGCCTCCCAGGAAGGGCGAAGCGCTGCGCGACGAGGCCGGCACCCGATGGGCTGATCTGGCGAATGCCGCAGCCCCAGACCGCCTGGAAATCTACGAGGATCTGCTGCGCGACTACGGCCGGCACGGCAAGGGCATCATCCAGCAGATCTACGCTAACGCTGGCACCATCATCACCAAGCCGGCGACGCTATCGAAACTCGTCACCGAAATCGACAAGCTCAACTGGTACAGCGTTCAGCGCGAGGATCTGGGTGATCTCTACGAGGGCCTGCTCGAGCGCAACGCTTCCGAGAAAAAGAGTGGCGCCGGTCAGTACTTCACCCCGCGCGAGTTGATCGACAGCATCGTCGCCGTGATGCAGCCGCAGTTGGGCGATGCCATTCAGGACCCAGCGGCGGGGACCGGCGGCTTCCTCATCGCCGCCAACCACTACCTGCGCGAGCACAACGACATCGACGCCCTGACCGAAGCCAAACAGCGCATCTACCGCAATGAGACCTTCTGCGGCATGGAGCTGGTGCAGGACACCCACCGCCTGGCCTTGATGAACCTGCTGCTGCATGGCATCGAGGGCGGCATCGAGTTCGGCGACACCCTCGGCGAAGAAGGCAGCCGCCTGCCGCCCGCATCCCTGATGCTGTCGAACCCGCCCTTCGGCACCAAGAAAGGCGGCGGCCTACCCGCGCGCGGCGACTTCACCTACCCAACCACCAACAAGCAGTTCTGCTTCCTGCAGCACATCTACCGCGGGCTCAAACCCGGCGGCCGGGCCGCCGTGGTACTACCCGACAACGTGCTGTTCGAAAGCAATGTCGGTACCGAGATTCGCCGCGACCTGATGAACAAGTGCAACCTGCACACCATCCTGCGTCTGCCGACGGGCATCTTCTACGCCCAGGGCGTAAAGACCAACGTCCTGTTCTTCACCCGCGGCCGCAGCGAAAAGGGCAACACCAAGGAGGTGTGGGTCTACGACATGCGTGCCAATATGCCGCAGTTCGGCAAGCGCACCCCGCTGGATCGCGCGCACTTCGCCGAGTTCGAGAAGGCCTATGGTGCCGATCCCTGCGTCGGCTCGGAGAGCCTGGCCCAACGTGAGGACAGCGGCGAAGCCGGCCGCTGGCGGCGCTTCACGCGCCAACAGATTGACGCGCGTGGCGACAACCTCGACATTGCCTGGCTCAAGGACGACAGCGCCGCCAGCGCACACTCGCTGCGCGACGAGCCGGCGGTGCTGGCGCGCCTCGCCATGCAGGAGCTAAACGCTGCCTTCGCCGAGTTGCGCGGCATCCTGGAAGAACTGGGCGAAGACCCCGACCTGCCGCTAGAGGAACTGCTCGACACCGAACTCGATGCAGAGTCGAGCACACCGGCTGGTACCGCTGAGACCGCGCAATGACAGGCACGTATTTGGCAAGTGGTAGTCGAGTCTCGGACGGCGACATTGCTGCGACGCTGTGGCGACGACTGCGCGGTAACCAAATCGCTGCCTTCGCTAAACTCTGGGCCAGATTGCCGCCCACTAAGGACTTGGAACGGCGACGGCGCGAGGTGCTGATTGCTGCACGGGAGCCATTGACGCGCCATCAGGCACTAATCGATGGTGGTCGTCATGAGTGAGAGACCCGTAACCGCGGACGAGCTGCCTATTACCTGGGCGCTAACCACACTGGGCACGGTCGTTGATTACGGCCGTACTGAGAAGGCAGAGCCCGAAGAGTTCGATGACGACGATTGGATTCTGGAGTTGGAGGACATCGAGAAAAGCACTTCGCGCTTGTTGGCACGTCTGACCTGCGCGCAGCGTCTATCAAAAAGCACAAAGAATCGATTCGCCACGGGCGATGTCCTCTACGGGAAGCTGCGCCCATACTTGAACAAGGTGCTGATCGCTGATCGACCGGGCTACTGCACAACCGAGATCATCCCCCTGAAGCCCGGCGGCCATCTCGATGGGCGCTATCTCTTCTACTGGCTCAAGCATCCGGCCTTTTTGGCCTATGTTGCCGCCAAGAGCCACGGCATGAACATGCCACGCCTCGGAACAGCAGCAGGGAAGGCTGCGCCGTTCGTGCTGGCGCCTCCTGCGGAGCAGAAGCGAATTGCCGACCAACTGGACTCCGTGCTGGCACGAATTTCTTCGTGCAACGACCGGCTTGATGCCGTTTCTGCACTGCTTCAGAGGTTCCGTGCTGCTGTCCTGAGTGCCGCAGTTTCCGGCAAACTCACGGCCGAGTGGCGAAGTGAAAGAGACTCTGAGCCGTGGCACACATGCTCACTTGGCGAAGTGACAGCTAGCTCGTTCTATGGGCCTCGTTTCGGCAAGTCTGAATACACTTCTGATCCACTCGGCATTCCGACTATTCGAACGACGGATATGGATCGGTATGGACGAATTCGAATCACCAGCGATACGCCCCGTGTATCGGTATCCCCCGAAAAACTCGAACAGTATCGCGTGCTCGCTGGTGATCTCTTGATTACCCGCACCGGCTCTATCGGTGTGATGGCGGTGTTTGAGGGCAACCAGTTAGCCATTCCGAGTGCGTACTTGATTCGATTCAGGTTTCGAAGTCGACTACGCCCAACGTTCGCCTACTACCGACTCGCTGCGCCTGAAGGAAAGCGCGATCTCGGGCTCTCCACGACGGCTGTCGCGCAGCCAAACATCAACGCCGAGGCAATTAAGCGTCTCACCATTGCATTGCCTTCACTTGCCGAACAGGTTGAGATTGAAACCCGAGTCCAAGGGCTGTTCGCCGTAGCTGACCGCATAGAAGCCCGCCTAGCTGTGGCTAGCACTTGCGCCCAGGAATTGCCGCGCAGTCTCCTTGGAAAGGCCTTCCGGGGCGAACTGCTCCCGCAAGACCCCAACGACGAGCCCGCCAGCGAACTGCTGGCCCGAATCGCAACCGAGCGGGCGTCTGCGATCGCCTCGCCACGTGCGCGACGGCCCGTGCAACGCAAGCCCACCCGCGCACCCAAGGAGAGCGCTGCCATGACCAAGAGTCGCCAAGACGATGACGTGAAGAGCCATCCCTACCTTGCACGGCACCTCCGGCGACTCGGCGGGTCAGCGTCGGCGGAGGCGCTGTTCGGGGAATCCGAGCTACCGGTGAGTGACTTCTACAAGCAGCTCGCCTGGGAAATAGAGCAGGGCCTGATACGCGACGGCAAGACAGTGCTAGAGGCCACCGATGCGACTTGACCGGGTCTACATCGATGGCTTTAAGAACCTGAAGCAACTCTCCGCCGATTTCGATGAGCGGCAACTGACAACAGTGATCATCGGGCAGAACGGAGCCGGCAAGTCCAACCTCATTGAGGCCATCACCAGCATCTTTCGTTGGGTGGACTTGCGACGCAACGCACCACGGTTCCACTACCGCGTGGATTACCGCATCGACGGCGCCCGCGTAGCACTCTCCAATCTGGCCGACGAGCCAGCCATTGCCGTGGACCAAAAGGAAGTCAGTCGCGCCGAGTTCGAGCGACGCAAGACCGAATGGTTTCCCGACCTGGTGTTCGGCTACTATTCTGGCAGCAGCCGCCGACTTGAAGCCTTGTTTGATGACCACCAACGCCGCTACTACGACGCCATCAAGCTCGAGGCAAGTGATGAGGCCTGCGCCCGTGCGCAGGCTGAACGGCGACTCTTCTACGGGCGGCCGATCCACGGCATTCTGGCCCTGCTGGCGTTCTTCGCCTTCCCCGATGCCAAGGTGAAGGCCGAACTGGCGAGCAAGCTTGGCATTAAAGGCTTTCACTCGATGCTAACCTTGTTCCGCGAGCCTTGGTACGCCAAGGGTAGCCGCAACCAGAAGATCCAGGACGCGCACGACTTCTGGGGCGCCACCGGCCCTGCAGGGCGCACGGCACGCACCCTGCAAACAGCTGCCTTCCACCCCATTCGTCTGGTGGGGAACAGCATTGACGACTACCGCAACAAACAGCAGATCGAAGCGCAGTACGCGACCTTCCTGCCGGCACTCGCCAATTTGCAGAAGTTCGGCAGCGCGTTCAAGGGCGAGAGCGAGATGTTCTATGCCCTGGAAGCGATGGACATCTCGGACCTGATTCGTACGGTGGACCTGTGGGTAACGCGCAGCAACGATATCAGCGGCGACGTCGGCTTTGCCGACCTGTCCGACGGAGAACGCCAGTTGCTGATGGCGCTGGGCCTAATTCGCGTCTCGCGCGGCAAGCGCGCGCTGTTCCTGCTGGACGAGCCCGACACCCACCTCAACCCGCACTGGCAGCACAGCTACCTGAAGCTGATCGAAGACTGGACGGGAATCGCCGCCGACGCGGCCAACTGCCACATCATTCTCACGTCGCACAACCCGCTGACGATTTCGGCGCTGACGCGTGAAGAAGTACGGGTGATGACGGTCGAGACGGACGGTCGCATCAGCGTATTGCCCCCCTACACCGACCCGAAGGGGATGGGTTTCACCGCCACGCTCACCGAGATTTTCGGCCTGGCCACGAGCCTCGACATCGAGACGCAGCGGCTAATCGATGAGCGAAATGCCCTGGCACAGCTGCTCCAAAAGTCTGATCCTGAGGAGCGACGGCTCATCGAAATCAATGACCAGTTGGCGCGCCTGGGGTTCCTGTTCGAGGACCGTGAGCCGCTATACCAGGACTTCCTGCGTGCGTGGCACAGCATCCGCTACGCCGACCGACCGCCACTGACGGCGTCCGATGTGGACGTCCGACAGAACGCAATGAAGGCACTCATCAAGCAACTCATGGCGCAGGAGGCGAAGCCGTGATCTACGTAAAACGGGATCCCTCACTGATTCCCGAGAAGGTGCTCAAGGTCGCCGAGCGAGCGCAGCAGACCCTGGAATCCCTGATGCCCAATCGCCGCAAAGCGTTCATCGAACAGAAGGCGCACATCTGGCGAGCGTTCGGTCGTCACTTGGCCAAAATGTCGTACGGCAAATGCTGGTATTCGGAGAGCAACGACCCTCAGTCCTTCTTCGACGTCGATCACTTTCGTCCCAAGAAGGAGGCAAAGCGCGCGGAAGGCGTCGCGGATGACGGCTACCCCTGGCTGGCGTTCTCGTGGGAGAACTTCCGCTATTCGGCCGGACGCTCCAATCGACTGAATACGGATGACGCCACTGCGGCGGTGCTCGGCAAAGGAAGTTGGTTCCCATTGCTGGAGGGCAGTGTCAGGGCCAACTGGACTAATCGCTGCGAGGACAAGGAATCGGCCGTGCTCCTGGACCCAACCAACCGGGACGACGTAGGCCTGATCGAGATCAATTCCGAAGATGGCCGTGCCACTCCGAGTGTGACCTGTGTCGGGCAAGCCAAGCAGGAGCGAGCGAAACGGTCCATCGAGATCTACGGTTTGAACCTGGGCAACCTGATCACCGCGCGCAAACGCGTGATGCGCGACTTGCAGGACGACTATCTCACTCTGATGGAAATCTGTTCGGCCGGAACCGATATGGCAGCGGTCAGCAGACTACAGAACAAATTCAGACGCGCCACGCTGCCGAGCGCACCGTATTCCCGCGCGGCGCGGGCCAAGATGCATTCGTTACCCTACGGCCCGAAGTTCTGCGCACAACCCGAAGACGAACCGGAGGCGCTAGCCTGAGGGGCTCCAGCAATGAGCGACATCAAACTCTTCCACCTCAAGTCGGGCAAGGCCACCGAGTTGCAAAGCGACGCCTCGGATCTCGAACGTCCACTGCAATCGCTGATCGAGGCCAACCTGGAGACGCTGCTTGGCATCCGCTTTCTGGCGACCGAATACTCCACCGGCAAGACACACGCCGGCCGCATCGACTCCCTGGGCCTGGACGAGAACGATTGCCCAGTGATTCTCGAATACAAGCGCTCGGTAGGCGAAAACGTCATCAATCAGGGCTTGTTCTACCTCGACTGGTTGATGGACCACCAGGCCGAGTTCAAGCTGCTGGCAATGGGCAAGCTGGGCAAGCCAGCCGCCGACCGCATCGACTGGACTGCTCCCAGGCTGGTGTGCATCGCAGCAGATTTCACCAAGTACGACGGGCACGCGGTGCAGCAGATCAACCGCAATATCGAGCTGATTCGCTACCGTCGCTTCGGCGAGGACTTGCTGCTGCTGGAGCTGGCCAACGCCACCAGCGCAAACAACAGCCATGGCACCGCCATCAAGTCCGCCAAAGGACCCAAGGCGAAGGTGGTTGCAGCAAAATCCACCTCCGGTGACAGAGCGTTTGCCGACTGGCTGCCGCTGCTGCCGCCGCACCTCACGAACTTGCTCGCATCACTGGAAGACTATGTCGTTTCGCTGGGCGATGACGTGCAGCGCAAGGAATTGAAGCTCTACCTGGCATTCAAGCGCTTGAAGAACTTCGCAAC
>JEMX01000035.1:3355-3498 GCA_000585055.1 Candidatus Accumulibacter appositus | reverse complement strand
TTCAGCAGCATCGGATCGGCAAGGTCGCGCACGGTCACCAATCGCGCCGGGTTGGTCTTGCCATTCAGGCTGGCCCAAACGTTATTGACCTCGATGATGTCTTCCTTCATGCGGATGTAGCCGGTCGCTACATCGGGTGCGAC
>JEMX01000035.1:2874-3170 GCA_000585055.1 Candidatus Accumulibacter appositus | reverse complement strand
GACCTTGCTCATCGCGTGCGCAAAGGCACCCAGCCCGATCGGCACGTTGGCCACCGCACGCGACGGCTCGTTGCCCGTGCGATCGACGATGGTGACTGTCACCTTCGGCACGAGAAGAAGTGCCTGGAAGATGGCCAGGAAGAAGAGCCATTTCCACATCCCGTCGAGCCGTTCACGTCCGCTCAGGGTGGCGATGACGACGACGATCACACCGACAATCGCCATGGTCCGCAGCAGCCCGAGGTAGTCGCCGCTGCCCATGATCGCCGCGACGGCATTGAACATCGCCTCCAACT
>JEMX01000035.1:839-2538 GCA_000585055.1 Candidatus Accumulibacter appositus | reverse complement strand
AAGTAGGCGTAGGCCACATCGACGGCGATGAGCTGCGCATAGTCCTCGGTGATCCGGTCACCACCGGGAATACTGCTCGAGACCGCGAGCATCTTCCAGACCGGCAGCGAAGAGGTGCCCATCAGGGCGGTATCCAGGTTCGACTGGCCGGAGGCATCGCGGTTGACGATCTTGTCGCGCATCGCGGCAATCCGGATCCTCACTTGCCGGGAGAACGGCGTCACGGTGAAGGCGGTCTCCGAGAAGGTCGGACTCATGCACTCGGCGACATCGACACCGCATTTGAGGCCTGGCAGCGTCACCGTCGTGGCCCCGCCATCCCCGACGAACTGCCGGAAGGTGAGCTTGCCGCCGGGCAGGTAGGTCCAGCGGGCTTTCTCGTCACCGTTCTCGCCGGGCGGTGTGACGATGATCGTGCCGGTCAGGCTCATCAGCAGTTCCCTGGTCTCATCGGTGATGCCCGAGACGCGCGACAGCGATCGCCAGACGACGTTGCCCGGTTCGAAGAGCTCGCGATAGCCCGCTGACGCGTTCCGGGCTGCCGTCCGGATGCTCCTGGCGGTGACCCGGCTCCTCTTCCACTCGTCCCAGGACTCGAAGACATCGCCGAACAGGTTCAGGCTCGCGCCGGCGGTCTTGCCTTCCTTCTCCTGGGTGCGGTCGGTCAACAAGCTTCCGGCGGCGGTGACGATTCCTTCGGCGGCCTGGCAGGAATTGATGTTGAGGTTGTTCATCTTCGACACCTGGTCCTGCAGGTATTTCAAGAGGTCACAAAGGTCGGGGGACATCGAGCAGAGCGCCATGTTGAACGCGGCGCCGATGGCGTTGTTGCCGATGTTTCGCAGCAGTGCGACGAACTGGTCCTTGTTGATGAAAGAGAACGATCCGGCATAAAGATCGATACCGCCGCAGCCCGCCCGAAACGACGGTGGTGTGATGCTCGCCAGCGGGTAGTTGCGCACCGGCGTGCGCATGTACAGACTGCCGCCCGTATAGAAATTCATCGTCTGCCCGCGGTAGGCGTTGGCGCCGGTCACGTTGCCGTAGGCCCCGATGTCGTTGAACCAGTCCTGCATCGATTGCGAGACGTTGGCCATCGCCGAACTGGTCAGGATCCAGAGGAGTGAGGTGGCGGCAAGCGTTCGCCGAAAACCTGGAGTATTCACGGTCACCCTCAATAGAGTTCGCCGGGACGCGTTTGCGTCAGGATGTAGATGCGCTCGACGATCTCCTGCGCGGAGAGCACGCCCGAGCCGATTGGGAGCAGCCGGCGATCCTTGACGTTGCCGAGCACCACCAGAGGCACGACGCTGACGCCCAGCGCCGCCGCCATGCCGTTGTCCCGCGAGGGCTGTGGAAACTCGGGTAGTCCGCCGCCATCGAGCGAGATCGGAAACACGGCGATGCCGTACTGCTCGGAGAGCCACTTCAGGGTCGGCGCCAAGCGATGGCAGTACGGACAATCCGAGCGGAAGAAGAAGAAAATTCCCCACTCGCCGGCGAGCCCGGCCAGCGTCTCGCTTGCCTTGCGCGCGCGCTGGGTATCACGCACCTGGATGGCGGCGTTGTTGGACGGGTTACGCAACTGGTAGTTGAGCTCGGGATTGGCCCAGATGACGCGCCGCCAGACGTCGGAGAAGACGGACGCCCGGTCCATCAGCGCTTCCTGCGCAACGATGTAGCGCTTCAAGTTCTCCGG
>JEMX01000035.1:0-827 GCA_000585055.1 Candidatus Accumulibacter appositus | reverse complement strand
AAGTTCTCCGGGGTCGGCTTGATGATGGCCAGCGCCCTCTTCCGCTCGGCGTCTTCTCGCAACGCTTTGAGGGCCGCGACGGCTTCTTCTTCCTCGCTGAGCACCTTCGCTTCGGGGTGTTCGGGAGCGCTGTTGGCCGGCTCTGCATCCGGTGGGATGTCGCAGTACCAGTTGAAGCGATCCTCGTCACAGATCCACATCGACGGGTACTCCAGCCCGCTGTTCGCTGAGACGGTACCGAAGCAGAGACAGCACACGGCAATGACCAGGGACCGCATCGATCACTGCGCCGACGGGCTTGCGGGTGCCGTGCCAACGATTTCCGCCACCCTTGCGGAAAGGTCCGGAAGCGCCGCGACTGGTGAAGCCTTGAGCAAGGCCGCTGAATTGATCAGCGCGCATTGGCATTCCTGCGCGACCTGGTCGAGCGCGGCGTCGAGCCGCAGCCCGAAGGCTTTGGCGTCCTCGAAGAGCCTGGCCTGTTCCGTAGCCTCCATGCCCGGCTTGACCCGCTCGACCAGCGATTGCTGCTGCTGAGCAACGAGCGCCCCGATGTTGACGCGCGCAAACCGTGGGATCTCCAGAGGTCGAAAGTGCAGCCAGGACACCGCAATGCCTGCGCCGAGCAGCAGCGTCAGGGCGCCGGTAAGCAACGCTGTTCTGAAAGGACTCATGACCGCTCCGCCTTACTGTGACGCACGTTCGATGACCAGCCGCTCGACCGCTTCCGAAACCGACAGCCCTTGCTCGCGCAGGCGCTTGATGGCCTGGAAATCCTCGGCGCGGGTGGAATAGACGAGCATCGAGAAGGGATCGAGCAGGAGTCG
>JEMX01000034.1:9433-9663 GCA_000585055.1 Candidatus Accumulibacter appositus | reverse complement strand
TGCTTGAGCGCCGCAAGTGCGCTTTCGGCGTATTCGGCGGAGTGTTGCCGGGTCGCCTGCTGCGAACGTTCGTAGTTCTCTTTCGCCGCGGCACCCAGGGAATCGTTAAGCGCCATGTCGGCACGGACGTCACTTTTTCCCTGGCGGACGACAAAGCCTCCGCCAGAAAAGTGGCTGTAGTCGAACCCCCCGCGTGCCTGATAGTTGGTCATCCCCTGCCGAAGGCTCGG
>JEMX01000034.1:9006-9131 GCA_000585055.1 Candidatus Accumulibacter appositus | reverse complement strand
CCGTTGGTGTAGTGGCTGCGCGAATACATGGTGATGATGAAGTTCATCACCGCATAGAGCGGTGCCCAGAGCTGAATCCAGAACAGGCTCGTGGCGTAGGACTTGATGATTGCCCCGGCCTGGTG
>JEMX01000034.1:8194-8715 GCA_000585055.1 Candidatus Accumulibacter appositus | reverse complement strand
TAGTTGGTCGAGGTCGCCAGCGAGGCGACGATCGCCGCGCCGGCGTCGGCCTGGCTCATCCTTGGGTAGAGGCGCGAACCCAGCAAGGTGAGCTGGCGGTTCGACTCGGCGGTGAGCTGCGTGCTGAGGCTCTGNNNCTGCGTGCTGAGGCTCTGATAGGCGACATCGCAACCGATGGTGTTCAGCAACATCGGATCGCTGATGTCGCGCACGGTCACCAATCGCGCCGGGTTGGTCTTGCCGTTCAGGCTGGCCCAGACATTATTGACCTCGATGATGTCTTCCTTCATGCGGATGTAGCCGGTCGCCACATCGGGGGCGACGCACTCGCGGTAGAACTCCAGCAGGTTGCTGGTCAGTATCGGATTGCCGCTCTTCACGGCGAGCCGCTCGGCCAACACCCGATGGCCGAACAGGGTGCCGTTCTTGCGGAAGCGCACGTCGTCGGGAAGCGAGAACACGGTCTCGAAGGCGCCGGTCAGCCAGTCGCCGACCTTGCTCATCGCGTGCGCGAAGGCACC
>JEMX01000034.1:7780-7939 GCA_000585055.1 Candidatus Accumulibacter appositus | reverse complement strand
CGGCATTGAACATCGCCTCCAACTCGGCGACGTTCCAGTAGGCATAGACCTCGTACATTGTGAGCTCCCCGAACGCTTGGGCCAGTCGCTGCGCCGCCTAGCGGTTGAAGACCATCATCGACTGGAAAATGTTGGTCGGCATCCCGGCATTCAGGCTTT
>JEMX01000034.1:5021-7622 GCA_000585055.1 Candidatus Accumulibacter appositus | reverse complement strand
CCGCTCTTGCCGGTTTCGTTCTGCAACGCGTTGCGCAGCGTCTTCGAGAGGTTCGTGAAGTACGCGTAGGCCACATCCACGGCGATGAGCTGCGCGTAGTCCTCGGTGATCCGGTCACCCCCTGGGATGCTGCTCGACACCGCGAGCATCTTCCAGACCGGCAGCGAGGAGGTGCCGATCAGGGCGGTATCCAGGTTCGACTGGCCGGACGCATCGCGGTTGACGATCTTGTCGCGCATGGCGGCAATCCGGATCCTCACTTGCCGGGAGAACGGCGTCACGGTAAAGGCGGTCTCCGAAAACGTCGGACTCATGCACTCCGCGGCATCGACACCACACTTGAGGCCCGGCAGGGTCACTGTTGTTGATCCGCCATCCCCGACGAACTGCCGGAAGGTGAGCTTGCCACCGGGTAGGTAGGTCCACCGGGCTTTCTCGTCACCGTTCTCACCGGGCGGTGTGACGATGATCGTGCCGGTCAGGCTCATCAGCAGTTCTTTGGTTTCATCGCTGACGCCCGAGACGCGCGACAGCGACCGCCAGACGACGTTGCCCGGCTCGAAGAGCTCCCGATAGCCCGGTGACGCGTTTCGGGCTGCCGTCCGGATGTTTCTGGCGGTGACCCGGCTCTTCTTCCACTCATCCCAGGACTCGAAGACGTCGCCGAACAGGTTGAGACTCGCCCCGGCGGTCTTGCCTTCCTTCTCCTGGGTGCGATCGGTCAGCATGCTCCCGGCGGCGGTGACGATCCCTTCGGCGGCCTGGCAGGAATTGATGTTGAGGTTGTTCATCTTCGACACCTGGTCCTGCAGGTATTTCAGCAGATCGCAGAGGTCGGGAGACATCGAGCAGAGCGCCATGTTGAACGCGGCGCCGATGGCGTTGTTACCGATGTTTCGCAGCAGCGCGACGAACTGGTCCTTGTTGATGAAAGAGAACGATCCGGCATAAAGATCGATACCGCCGCAGCCCGCCCGAAACGACGGTGGTGTGATGCTCGCCAGCGGGTAGTTGCGCACCGGTGTGCGCATGTACAAACTGCCGCCGGTATAGAAATTCATCGTCTGGCCGCGATAGGCGTTGGCGCCGGTCACGTTGCCGTAGGCGCCGATGTCGTTGAACCAGTCCTGCATCGATTGCGAAACGTTGGCGCTTGCCTGACTGCTCAGTGCTGCAGAGACGAGCGTGACGGCGAGCGTTCGTCGAAAGCCTGGAGTATTCACGGTCACCCTCAATAGAGTTCGCCGGGGCGCGTTTGGGTCAGGATGTAGATGCGCTCGACGATCTCCTGCGCCGAGAGCACGCCCGAGCCAATCGGGAGCAGCCGGCGATCCTTGACGTTGCCGAGCACCACCAGAGGCACGACGCTGACGCCCAGCGCAGCGGCCATGCCGTTGTCCCGCGAGGGCTGTGGAAACTCGGGTAGTCCGCCGCCATCGAGCGAGATCGGAAACACGGCGATACCGTACTGCTCGGAGAGCCACTTCAGGGTCGGCGCCAAGCGATGGCAGTACGGGCAATCCGAGCGGAAGAAGAAGAAAATTCCCCACTCGCCGGCGAGCCCGGCCAGCGTCTCGCTTGCCTTGCGCGAGCGCTGGGTATCACGCACCTGGATGGCGGCGTTGTTGGACGGGTTACGCAACTGGTAGTTGAGTTCGGGATTCGCCCAGATGACGCGCCGCCAGACGTCCGAAAAGACGGACGCCCGGTCCATCAGCGCTTCCTGCGCAACGATGTAGCGCTTCAAGTTCTCCGGNNNAAGTTCTCCGGGGTCGGCTTGATGATGGCCAGCGCCCTCTTCCGCTCGGCGTCTTCTCGCAAGGCCTTCAGGGCCGCGACGGCTTCGACTTCCTCCCTGAGCGCCTTCGCTTCGGGGTTCTCGGTAGGGCTGTCGGTCGACTCCGCTTCCGGCGGGATGTCGCAATACCAGTTGAACCGATCCTCGTCACAGATCCACATCGACGGGTACTCCAGTCCGCTGTTCGCTGACGCGCTTCCGAAGCAGAGGCAGCACACGGCCATCACGAGGGATCGCATCGATCACTGCGCCGACGGGCTTGCTGGCGCCGTGCCAACGATTTCCGCCACCCTTGCGGACCAGTCCGGAATCGCCGCGGCCGACGAGGCCTTGAGCAAGGCCGCTGAATTGATCAGCGCGCATTGGCACTCCTGCGCGACCTGGTCGAGCGCCGCGTCGAGCCGCAGCCCGAAGGCCTTGGCGTCCTCGAAGAGCTTGGCCTGTTCCGTCGCCTCCATCCCCGGCTTGACCCGCTCGACCAGCGATTGCTGCTGCTGAGCGACCAAGGCGCCAATATTGACGCGCGCAAATCGCGGAATCTCCAGAGGCCGAAAGTGCAACCAGGACGCCACGATGCCGGCGCCGAGCACCAGCGTCAGGGCGCCGGTAAGAAACTGTGTTTTGAAAGGACTCATGACCGCTCCGCCCTACCGTGAGGCACGTTCAACGACCAGACGCTCGACGGCTTCCGAAACCGACAGCCCTTGCTCGCGCAAGCGCTTGATCGCCTGGAAATCCTCAGCGCGGGTGGAATAGACGAGCATCGAGAAGGGATCGAGCAGGAGTCGCCCGAGACCGGAGCC
>JEMX01000034.1:4814-4954 GCA_000585055.1 Candidatus Accumulibacter appositus | reverse complement strand
CTCACCGAGGCGAGTTGGCGCTTCAGCCATTCGTCGAGCACGAGTTTCCCCTCCGTTCCCAGACGCTCGATGTTCTCCGGTTTCTGGCGCAGCAGGAAGAGCCAGTCGGCGTTGTTGATCGCCGCCCGGGTCGCCTCGTT
>JEMX01000034.1:1200-4662 GCA_000585055.1 Candidatus Accumulibacter appositus | reverse complement strand
AGCTTGCGCCGGGAGCGGTCGCGGTACATCTCCTGGGTGATGCGGTACATGATGAGTTGCATGACCACCGACTGCAGGTCCTTCTTGGCCTTCAGCTCTTCGAGTTCGAGGACCACGAGATCCCGGTCGAAGGCGATGTTGGCGTCGCCCTCGAAGTAACTCGCATAAACCCCGTGCCGGGTGTAGGGCTCCAGCGCCGTCGCCAGGCGACTCAGGTCGCGCTCGTACTCGCCTTCGCTCGACAGCCGGCCGGTCTGCAGGAGGGTGTAGATGTCGGTAATCGTCGCGGTTCGGCCCTTGGCATCCCAGACGCGCTTGATTGCCGAGCCGAGCGCGGTGTAGCTGTAGTTGTCCAGCGGTTCGCGGGGGCTCGCCATCTGGGCCAGCAGCGGCAGGACCATTTCCATGTCGGCGTTGATATCGATGATCATCGAGAACGGATTGAGGCACAGGGTGTTGCGCCGCTCGTCCGAGAACTCGATGAACTCGCCGTCGAGCAAGTCGCAGAGGTTCTTGTACGATCGCCCGACGTCGATGATCCACACCTTGGCGCCGGCGCCGAGGTAGCGATAGGTCATTTCGTTTACGAAGACCGACTTGCCGGAACCCGACAGCGCCGCGACCGCGAAATTGAAGTTGCCGCCGGTGTTGTCGAAGAGATCGAAGCCGAGCACCTGGCCGCGCCGGCCAAAGAGCGTCATGACCGGCGTCGGCGTGCCTTTCCACTCGGCGATCAGCGGCGACATCATCACTGCGTTGTCGGCGGTCTTGGTGCTGATCCGCCCGAACTGACGCACGTCCGCCTGCAGGGCGGGCGTCAGCGTCATCGGCAAGGCCGCTGCCAGCGCCTGGTGCTGCAGATAGAAATCCTTGGTGAGATCGAAACCGCGGGCGCGCCAGACCGCACGAACAGCGTGTTCGCAGCGTCCTGCCTCCGCGACCTTCGCCAAGAGGCAGATCTGGTGATACATCCCGACCACCGTGCGGCCGCTGTCGAAGGTCTTGAGCACCATGTCCCAGTCGCGCTTGCGTTCCTGCAGATCGGGCTGGAAGTGCGCCATGTAGGAGCCGGCGCTCTGTGTCGCGCGGGTCGCTTTGATCTGCGCCTTGCTTCGAGCCGCCTCGTAGTCAAGCGCCACTGCCCCCATGGTGATCAGGAACGGGCACGGCATCGACAGGGCCAGCTGGTAGGGGTCGCCGATCAGGGTGTTCATGCCCGCCAGACGAAAGTAGCGCGGGTACTGACGAACCGAGAAGAGTTGCAGCACCGATTCGTCACCGCCGGCCTGACGAAAGCGAATGTCGCTGTCGCCGAGCCGCGAGGCGATCTCGTGGTGCGAGACCTGGTCCCGGAGGGGCTGTGCCTCGTTCCATTCGATCGGGCGCAGGCCCCGACCGGTGAATAGCGACGCGTGATCGAAAAAAGGAGCGACAAAGTGCAGCAGCTGCTCGGGCCCCCAATCGTGACCTGGCAGGTGCGCGGACTTGAGCGTCGCGTGAACGCTTTCCCGGACGCGCAGCGCCTCGTCGACGTCGGCCGGCACCTCGGGGTCGAGCGGCAGGGTGATCGAGATCACGGCCCGGAAATCGCGCAGCAGATAGGTCTGATGCGAGAAGATCGACTGGCCGGTGCCCTGCAGGTAGTGGTCGATGCGTCGCCGCGCGAGCAGCCGGAAAATGTTGTTGTGACGGCGATCTTCCCAGCCGCCATTCTGGTCGACGGCACCGTCGGCAACCGACCCGACATCCGCGACTGAGCGCGGCAGGAGATTCGCCTGCGCCTGCAGGACCGGGAGAATGTCCGGGCTCCCGTACAGGGTGGCCTGAATACCGGTCCCCGGTGGGCAGGAGACGAAGAGACTGGCCAGCACCTTCTCCATTTCCTCGTTGGCACCGGTTTGCGGCAAGACCTCGATGCAAAAGCCAATGGCCTGCGATGCGCGTTCCCCGAAAGCGCCCTGGTCAAGCGCAAAGAGTCGCGTTCCCTCCTGCCAGGCGACATACGGCAGAATGCCGGTGAGTCGCGGCATCCGGGAAATCTCGCGCAACAGCCGCCGTGGCAAACGATCGGCATGTGCCGACCGCTCCGGCAGGAAAGCCTCGCGCAGGGTATCGGACAGGCTCATTGGTTACCCTCCGAGGTGCCTGGCGGTTGAGGTAGCCCGCGCGGAGGGAGCGGAAGCGACGGCATGCCCGCAGGCGCAGGTGTCGCGCGCTCCATCCGGAGAACGGGACGCTCGTCGGCATCAGTGGCCGCAGGCGTGAACGCGATGGGTGGCAGCACCGGCCGATACGCCTCACTGGCGTTGCGTCGCGTGTGTGCAAGCTGCCAGCGGCCGGGATCGACGACGAAGTAGACGTATGACTGGTCGTGCAGCACTTCCTCGTCGTCCTCCCAGGGCGCCAGCCATATCCGTCGCACTGTCTGGGCGCTGCGGATTGGCTCACCCGAGCTGGGCACGGGACGCGTGATGGTCGACGGGGGCGTGTGGCCAGGGCTCGCGATCTTCGGCGTCGTGGCTGTTTCAGGCGGCCGCTCCTGGCCCGGCAGATTGTTCTGCAACGCGTTGGCGTAGACCCCGGCGAGTGAAGCACACGCAATCCCGTCCGGCGCCTTGCACGAGAACTTGCCTTGCCCGTCGAGCCCGGACATCGTGCCCGCGCATCCTGCGAGCAATGCCGGGAGAGCGAGCACGAGGATGAACGGACCGAAGGCCCCTGCCCGGTTCATGGCCGGCTCTCCACGAGCCATTGCTCGATCCGCTCGCTGCTCGCGGCACCCGGCAGAACGCGCCCGTCAGCGGACAACAGCGTGGGCGTGCCCTGTATCCCCAGCCGCTGGGCGAGTGCGATGTTGCGATCGACCGGGTGATCGCAGGTACGCTTGGCCGGTGCCTTGCCGCTCGTCATCAGTTCGGCCCAGGCACGCGCACGATCGGGCGCGCACCAGACCGACACCGCCTTGTCCTTGGCTTCCGGGTGCAGGCTTTCCAACGGATAGGCAAAGGTGTACAGGGTGAGGTTGTCGAGTTGCTCGAGTTCGCCTTCGAGCCGTTGGCAGTACGGGCAATCCGGATCGGAGAACACGGCCAGCACGCGCTC
This sequence comes from Candidatus Accumulibacter appositus, assembly GCA_000585055.1. Classification (GTDB taxonomy): domain Bacteria; phylum Pseudomonadota; class Gammaproteobacteria; order Burkholderiales; family Rhodocyclaceae; genus Accumulibacter; species Accumulibacter appositus. The sequence goes on along the minus strand of JEMX01000034.1, from coordinate 1,560 downwards.
ACCGTTGCCACGGACGGTCTTGATGGCATCGGCGAACGGCAGCTCGGAAAACGCCACGCGTTGCTGTTTCTCCAGGCGCTCGGCCGTCAGGTCGCGCTGTGTCTGCATGTCAAAGAGATGCCCGAAGACGAAGTAGCGCCCGGAGGCGTCGGTATAGGCAGTGTTCTGCCCCATCACGACTTCATAGAGAGCGGGGATCTCCGAGGGGTCGACACGCTCGACGCGGGTCGCCGGATACATCTGCTTGAGGCGCCCGGCCAGCGCCTCGGCGTTGTCGGCGGCGTGTGCCAGGGAGAGGGTCAGGGAGAGCAGGAGCAGTAGAGGTTTGAACGACATGGATCACTCCTTGAAAGGTTCGAG
>JEMX01000034.1:771-1028 GCA_000585055.1 Candidatus Accumulibacter appositus | reverse complement strand
TCGGCCAGCGTGATGTAGTACTGCGAGAGACGGTCGAGCGCCTTGCCGACACCGGTTCCCAGGCCGGCCTGGACCTGTTTCCCCGGATCGATGGACCCGATCGACCCCAGCGGGCTCGTCGAGACGGTCATCGCGCTTTGCTGAAAAGCCTGGCCGATACCCGCGCCGATGCCGGCGAGCAAGGCATTGGCGAGCACCTGCCCCTGCTTGCTGATCAGACGGCCACGCATGCCGGCCTTGCCGTCTTCACCGACGAC
>JEMX01000034.1:0-738 GCA_000585055.1 Candidatus Accumulibacter appositus | reverse complement strand
ACATCGATCGCCTTGCCGTCGCGGCGCACACAGGACAAGGATTCGAGTCGGATGTAGGCGCGTTCGGCGCTGATGTCGCCATAGCTGGCGCCCAGCGCAAAACACTCCTTGATCTTGAAGCGGTAGCGGTTCGGCAGGAAGGCGTTGTCCTGAACCCGCATGAGGACCGGGTGCGGGTTGCTTTGCGCCTGTCCTCCGGTGGGTGCGTCGAGACCACCGAGCAATACCGCCCGGAAGAACGATCCCGATGGGACGTAGCTGCGGGCGTCTTTCTGGTCGGCCGCCTGCCCGCCCAGCACTGGTGCGCTGACCTTGGCGTCGCTCACCTCGAAGGTGGCGATCCCCGGTAGCCGGGGTAACATCGGCGTTCCGTCCGCGTTCATCCCTGCGCCCGGATTCGCCGGTAGAGGGGGTAGTGGTGGCAAAGGTGGCAGGTTGAGGGGCTCGATCACCGGTGGTGGCGGCGAGGGAAGCGGCTGCGGCGGCAGTGCCTGCAAAACCGGATTCGAAAGCGGCGGCTTCCGCTCGATCAGGTCGACCTGCTGGCGTAGGCCCTGGATCATCTCCTCCATCTGGCGCATCTGCTCGCTGGACTTGCTCATCCAGATGTCTCGGGGGTCGGCCTGGGCGCCGGGGGCGCTGATCGGCAAGGGCTGCGGGCGCACCGGCGGCGTTCCGGGAAGCGTGGTCGGCTGGTCCCAAAGCGCCACACCGCCGAAGATGAGCACTGCGAAGACT
>JEMX01000033.1:5937-6513 GCA_000585055.1 Candidatus Accumulibacter appositus | reverse complement strand
CCGGTGAGCCGCTGGCGCTGATGCGTTCGTGGAAACGGCGCGTCTTCTACGATCAGGGCGGCAGCCTGACCCGCCGCCTGGGCATTCGTCAGGTACCCGCGGTGGTCAGTCAGGAAGGTAAGAGGCTTCGGATTGATGAAGTTCGTCCGTGAGTGCGTTCTCCTGCTGCTTTTGGCGTTAGCCATTGGGGACCACAGGCCGGCCTTGGCGACGCCAACCTGTACCGGCCGCTTCGCCAATCCGATCACCGATATTTGCTGGCGCTGCATGCTGCCGATCCGCTTCGGCGGCCTCGATCTGCTGTCCATGGGACAGGAAGAATCTGCTGTCCATGGGACAGGAAGACACGCCGAATCCTGGCGGCTCACCGCTTTGTGCCTGTCCCTCGCAATTGCGGGTGGGCTTCAAGGTGAGCTTTTGGGAGCCGGTGAGGCGAGTCGATGTGGTGCGTCGCCCGTTTTGTCTGACCAGTCTCGGCGGACTCGAACTTGATCCTGGGTTCGATGCGCCCCGTGGTTCGCGTTTCAGCCAGGACAGCACGTCGACCTCGTCGTTCTATCAGGTCCATTGGTACGT
>JEMX01000033.1:5632-5790 GCA_000585055.1 Candidatus Accumulibacter appositus | reverse complement strand
CCCGAGGTCGCGCTGTTCGGCAACCTGGCGGCCCGCGCCGCCTGTGCCGCCGATTGCGCGGCGGCCACTGCCGGCTTCCCGCTCAACACCCTGTTCTGGTGTGCCGGCTGCCAGGGCAGCCTCTATCCCCTGAATGGCAACGTGCAGGCCCATATCGG
>JEMX01000033.1:0-5419 GCA_000585055.1 Candidatus Accumulibacter appositus | reverse complement strand
CCGCTGGGGCGATCGACGATCCTGTGGGGCGCCGGGCGCGAGTTTCCCTTCGAGGGCGAGGACTTTGCGTACATGGTCTTCCGCAAACGCAACTGTTGCCAGGGCGCGTTCTGAGGCCATGAGCAGGCGACCGTGGATCTTGCTGTCGGCGCTTTGCCTCGGCGTCAGCGCCTGGAGTGGGCTGATGACGTTCGCGCTGGCTCAAGGCGTAGGACCCGCGGACAGCGAGCTGCGGACTGCCCGCGAGCGCATGGGTTCTGCGCTGAACGCCATCGAGGTGCCGAAGGCCACTGGCCGTCTGACGGTTCCCGATCCGACCAGGCTGCCCCAGCCCGCGACCACGGGGCCCGACATTGCCCGGATGGCAGCAACCTACGGGCAACCCACGCCAAGCTCGGCACCGGGCAAGGACGTCCCGGAGTTGATGGTGTTTGTTTCCTTTTCGTTGCCGAAGGAAACGCTGCAGCGAATCGTCAGCCAGGCGGAGAAATCCGGCGCCGTCTTGGTCCTGCGCGGACTTCACGGGAATTCGCTCACGCGGATGGGTGAGGCGATCGCACGACTGGTCGGCGACCGCAAGGTCACGGCGATCATTCATCCACCGGCCTTCAAACAGTTCAAGGTGCGGCAGGTGCCCGCACTGGTGCTGGCACGGTCGGGCCAGGCGTCAAAGATCGGCGAAGACGGCTGCGCCCCGGGGTCGAGCTTCATCCGCGTCGACGGCGATGTCACTCAGGACTACGCGCTCGATCTGATCGAGCGACAGGCGCCGGCGTGGGCCGATGTGGCGCGGCGCTACGCGGCAAGACTCTCGGGGTCGCGGCCATGAGCAAGCGCTGGGTCTTCGTCCTTGCGTTGCTCCTGGCAAGCCGTGTCTGGGCGCAAGGCGATGCTGCGAGCAGCGCGTTTGCCGAGGGTAAAGCGCTGGGCGCCGGTACGATCGACAGCGCCTTCCAGGCAATTGGCAACGGCACCGGCGCCACGACGGTGCCCGGCTTCGGATTGAACACTCCCCAATCGCAGGTTTTCCAGTCGGGGCAGGGTCAGTTGTCGGGGCCGGGTACGGCCAAGATCATCGACTGCGCCAGCCAGGCGCCTGAAGTGGACTCCTACCGGCGGCAGGAGTGTGACGCCGTCAATTTCGTGGCCCGCAACCCGGCGGTGCGACCGGCGTTCTCGATCGATCGCACCAACGATCCGCTGATCAGTCGCGCCCGAGCGCTGGCCCGCAATCCGACGATGAGCGGCACCGGCATCACCGCCGGGAATCCTGCNCGCCGGGAATCCTGCCGAACAGTGCCGGGTGGTGACCGAGACCCAGCCCGCGTCGTTCAGCAAGGAAACCTGCAATGACTACCGGCCGGTGAGCAGCGCTTTCTGTTCGACCACGCGACAGATCAGCGTCGATCAGCATCACCGCTACCAGTGCGTCGAACAGATGCAATCGGTGAGCAATGCCTCGTGCTTCATCGGGCAACAGATCGCCGTCGATACGCGTTACCGCTACCAGTGCAATCAGACGGTGCAGGGCTACGAGTCGTTGAGCTGTCGGCGGGGTGTTTCCGTCACCGTCGGGTTTGGCCAATGCACTCCCGGCGCCTGGCTCGGACGCGCGGCGTTTGTCGATTGCGGCCGCTGCGTCGATCCGTACATGGCGATGAACATCTTTTGCGGTAGCGATGGTCGATCGTACGAAGTGGAACCCTACCGTTCCAGCGATGGTGCCAATCGCTTCGACTATCGGCCACTGGGCTATTCCTGGGATGGCAGCTACGGCCGTTTCCCGGTGGCGGTCGCGCCCGGTCAATCGGTCAGCGATCACTACGTCAGTGATCTCGGCTTTGGCTGCCATCTCTACGTCTATTTCAGCGTCAGCTGCAGCGCCACCACCTGTACGCCATCGGTGCGCAACGTCAGCGCCGGTTGCAACTCGGCCGGTGGCAGCGGTACCGGGGCGGCATTGCAGCTGCCGATGTCCACGACGGTCAGCAGCTGGCGGTCGAGCGAGTGCGCCAGCTTGCAGCAGCGAGCGCAGTAATGAAGGCGTTGCTTGCGATGCTGTTCGTCATCACCCTCGCTGGACAAGCGACCGCCGGCGATTGTCGGCTGGCGAGTTCGACCTGTGTCGATAGCGCCGCGAGCAAGACGATCTCCGGCATCGTGGTGACACTGGCACAGGTTGGCGGCTGCTGGGAGTACCAGGACACCTATACCTGCCTCAAGCCCGAGGCCATCGACTACTGTGCCGCACTGGCCACGGCCGGCTGCGGGCAGATCGGTTCGACCTGCAGCGATGCCGCGTTCAATGGGAGCTGCAACACTTATACGAAGACGTTTCAGTGCGGCACCGACCAGGGAGAGCCGAGCAACGCGCTGCGCTTGAGCAATAGCTACACCCTGCTCACCGACGCTCCCGACGCCAGTGCCTGCAGCAGCTACAAGCAGAACGCGCGCTGCCGGCTGGCGGCGCATACCTGTGTTGATTCGACGCCGTGCAAGCTGGATGCCAGTGGCGCGACCGTCTGCCTTGCCGGCGTGACGCCGCCGGAAGGCGGGCTGAACTCTACGGCGACCTGTTGGCGCTATCAGGACGACTATTCGTGCATTGCCGACGACCCCCTCGATTACTGCGCGGCGATCAAAGCGACCGAGGGCTGTACGCTGGTCACTTCAACGTGCGACAGCACGGCCTTCGACGGGTCGTGCAATCAATACACGCGCCAGTATCAGTGCACCAACGTGACGGCATCGACCAACCCGCCGACGGTCGTGCCACTCGACACTTCGTACACCATCGTCTCGAACACACTCGACACCAGCGGCTGTACCTCTCTGGCGGAAAGCAGCAATTGCGTCCATGCCGCGCACACCTGCACGGACAACACGCCTTGCAAGACGATCAACGGCCTGCAGGTCTGCCTGGACACCGTCTCGCCCCTTCCGGACGGGGCCCAGCGTGCGGGCGACTCCTGCTGGGCGTGGTCGGAGGACTACACCTGCGCAGCGACAGCGTTGAGCGATGACTGTCAGGAACTGATCGACCGGGGATGCACCCAGGTGGGCAGCGACTGTGTCGACCGCCTGCCCTCGGGCGCTTGCGATCTGAACGAGCGCACCTATTCGTGCCAGACCTCGCCGGCGGTGCAGACGCAGCGCACGGTCTGCGATCAGGCGGCGTTCTGCCAGGGCGGTAACTGCTTCGACACGAGTCATCCGGCCGATGAGGATTTCGGCAAGATCATGGCCACGCTGGAGGCGGCGCGCGAAGCGGGGGTCTATGGCGGCGATCAGCGGCTGTTCACGGGCGTCACGGAGCAGTGTCGCAAGAAGCTGTTTGGTCTGGTGAACTGCTGCAAGAAGGGCGGCGGTGGCGCGGCGAAAAGCAACAACGCGCTGATGTCGGCGGCGATCCAGGGGGCGTATGCGGGAGGGCAGCTGGCGGTGAACGCAGGCAGCAAGTACGTCTTCGATTTCATGTACCCGCAGTACGCGGGCTATCTCGAAGCGGGCGCGAAAGCGATGATTTCGTCCGAGGTGCTGTTTACGCCGACGAATTTCCAGCCGTCGTTCAGTTTCTATGGGCTGACCTTGTCCACCGGGACAATGACCAGTGGCCTGCTCGGCGGGCCGATTTTTTCCATCGGGCAGCTGGGCACCTTCAATTTCTACTTCGATCCCTACTCGCTGGCCGTGGCGGTGGCCCTCGAGTTGCTCTCGGACCTGCTCTCGTGTGAGCAGGCCGAGCAACTGCTGGCCATGCACCGGGATGCCAATCTATGCGCCGCGGTGGGCTCCTTCTGTTCGGCCCGGGTGCCGATCATCCGGACGTGCATCGAACAGACCCAGTCGTATTGCTGTTTCAACTCTCGCCTGGCCCGGTTGATCAATGAACAGGGCAGGGCACAGGTCGGCAAGAGCTGGGGAAGCGGCAGGCATCCGGATTGTTCCGGATTCACTCCGGCGGAGTTCGAACGGCTCGATTTCTCGCAGATCGACCTGGGTGAGTTCATCGCCGAAGTCACGGCCAGCGTGCGCGTACCCACGGCGTCGTCGATCGGGCAGAACGTCCGCGGCACCGTCGAGCAACGCGTCAATAGCTACTACAACCGGTAATGACTGAGCAGGCCGCTTTTTCCGGGCAAAGACGCGAGGCCTTCGGACAGGTGGGTGGCGTGGATTCCCTCAGGGAGATTCGATGAAAACACCTCCGAAAACCCTTGCGCTGGTCTTGTCCGTGCTGGGTCTGCTGGGCACCAGAGACGTTGTTGCTGCGGACTTGAAGCAACATCTGATCGCGGCTATCGATTCGCCCGATGGGCGGTCTGATGGCGACCTGAGTGGGCGAATGGCCGAGTTCTTCAAGGGGCAGACGCGGTCGTCTGCGCCGGTGCGGGTTCAGGTCAGAACATTGAGGAAGTTTGCCACGGCTGGTTGTGCTCGCCTGGTGGCGACGCTGATCCAGGACGACGTGCCGACGAAGGATGGCAAGCGGATTCCACTGGCCGTTCGCTACGAACTCAATCTGTGCCGTGACGGGCAGCCACCGAGTGAAGGGATTGACCTTGACGCGGCGTCGCGCGTGCTTTCGGGTGAGTCGTCGGCGGCAATGATGAGAGAATCGGGCCCTCACTAACCACCAAACGGGAGTACCTCAATGAACAAGTCCGAGCTGATTGAAGCGCTGGCGAGCAAAGCTGATCTGTCCAAGGTGGCCGCGGGCCGTGCCGTCGATGCCCTGCTTGAAGAAATCGTGACAGCCGTCGCCAACGGCGATTCGGTGACGCTGGTGGGCTTTGGGTCTTTCAAAGCGGCACCGCGCGCGGCTCGCGAAGGCAAGAACCCGAAAACTGGCGCGAAGCTCAGCATTGCCGCCACGACGGTGCCCAAGTTTTCTGCGGGTGCCGTCTTCAAGCAAGCAGTGGCCGGCAAGGGCGAAGGCAACACCTAAGAGGTTCGCGTCTTGCCGTGGCCACTTGATGTCCGGAAGAAATGATCAGGGGGGTCGCGCTCTTTGCATTGAGAGTGAACCGCCAAGCTGCGTCAGCCACTGCGTGTCGTTGGCCTGTGGACCGATTTTCGACCCACTTGGTGCGGTCAAATGACGCGGGCTGCGAGTAGTCAGCAAGGCCGCTGCTGCTCGATCGACTGCATCCCTCGTAGAGCAATTGCCCTCCACCAGCCACCGCCAGGGTCCCGCGCCGTGCGAAATACGCTCGAAAAGTTCGCATTTCGGCACCGTGCTGCGCTCGTCGCCGTACTAGAGTCGACTCATGGAATCGATTCTTGGCGCGGATGAATCTGGTCCGTCAGACGGAGCGTGAGGTGATGCTATGAATCAACGGTTGATACGTCTTCCCCAGGTCAAGTCCATGGTAGGGCTTGGCCGATCGTCGATCTACGACAAGATCAAGCGGGGCGA
>JEMX01000032.1 GCA_000585055.1 Candidatus Accumulibacter appositus | reverse complement strand
CCCGGCCCCGCCGCTGTCGAAGAGCTCGCCCGCCGGCGCGACGCCCAGCGGCGCCCCGGGCGACGCCTTGCTCTCGACACCGCTGGCAGCGCCGCAGCCCGCAATCACGCGCATCACCGTCGCGGACCGATCCCGCACCGGCACCGGCGTGCCGGTCGCGAACACCGGTGTCAATGCGGACTCGGCCTCGGGGAGCACGTCGCAAGCGCTTGCCCGGACCGTCTCCACCTTCCTGCCGGTGAGTTTTACCCGCGGCACGCTGCTGGGCGGGCTGGATGCGCCGACCGGCGGCCAGTCCCAGTCCAATCCCCACCCGGTCCTGATCCGCCTTTCGGACAACTCGGTCCTGCCCAACCGCTTTCGCGCCGAATACCGCGAGTGCTTCGTGATCGCAGCCGGCTACGGCGACATCAGTTCCGAGCGCGCCTACCTGCGTACCGAGAGCCTGTCCTGCGTGCGCACCGACGGCGCCACGCTGGAAGTGAAGATCCAGGGCAGCGTCTATGGCGAGGACGGCAAGGTCGGCATGCGCGGGCGGCTGGTCACCAAGCAGGGCCAGATGCTCGCCAATGCGCTGCTGGCCGGTGTGGTCAGCGGCATCGGTCAGGGCCTGGCCACCTCGTCGACGGAATACAGCACCTCGGCACTGGGCACGGTCGCCAGCGCCTCCGGTGCCGAGGCCTACCGCGCCGGTCTCGGCAGCGGCGTCGGCAAGGCCCTGGACCGGCTGGCCCAGTACTACATCAAGCTCGCCGAGAACACCTTCCCGGTCATCGAGGTGGATGCGGGCCGCGAAGTCGATGTGGTGATCACCAAGGGCGTGCGCATCGACGTCCCCATGACGTCGGGCGACCTGTCTTCCGCGCGCCTCGCCCACTCCCCGAACTCCCCCGAAACCCGCTATCTGGAGACCTCCGACGATGGCAACTACTGAACCCCTGTGCCGTCCCCGGCGCGTGCTCCTCGCGGCCCTGAGCGCGACACTCCTGGGAACCTTCGTCGGCGCCGACGCCGCCACACCCATTGAAAAGCGCCTGCTGGCGGCCTTGCAGAAAGGCCATCCGGGCACGCACTTCACCGAGGTCACCCGCTCGCCCATCGGCGGCCTCTATGAAGTCTGGATGAACGGCAACGTGGCCTACGTCTCGGCCAGCAACCCGCGCTACTTCCTCTTCGGCCGCCTGTTCGACACCGAGACCCTGCGCGACCTCACCGGCCCGAAACTGTCCCGGGCCGACAGCGTGAATGGCGCTCGCGGATCGGCCCCGGAAAGCGTGCGTACGGCAGCGGCCCCCATCCGCTTCGATCGACTGCCGCTCAGTGATGCGATCAAGACGGTACACGGGAATGGCCAGCGCAAGGTGGCCGTCTTCAGCGATCCCAACTGCCCCTACTGCAAGCAACTGGAGCCCGAACTGGCGGGCCTCGACAACGTCACCCTCTACACCTTCCTCGTCCCCTTCCAGGGCGAGGCCAAACCGATCGCCATCTGGTGCGCGGGGGACCGCGCAGCAGCCTGGCAGCGCCTGATGCTCCACGGCGACGACAGTGCGCTCAAGACCGATGCCGCCTGCGACCACCCGATCGCCCGCAACCTGGCACTGGCCCAGCAACTCGGCGTCCAGGGCACGCCCACCCTGATCTGGGCGGACGGCAGCCGCACCGAGGGCTTCGTGGGACGTGCGGTGCTGGAAGCACGGCTCGCGCAGATCGCTTCACCAACGACGCCGCAAGCCACCGCGGAGAAGCAGCCATGAAGACGCTCGTGCTGCGCATCGTCGGCCTCTGCCTGCTGCTCCCATTGGGCGCCTGCATGAACATGTCCGGATTAGGCGGCGACTCGAAGTACGCCTGCAAGGCCCCGGAGGGTGTCGCCTGCGACTCGGTGTCGGGTACCTACGCCAACGCCGTCCACAACAACCTGCCCAGCCAACGGGCCAAACGGTCGGCCGCCCCACGAAAAGAGGCATCCGAAGCGAATCCGCCCGAATCGGCCCGGCCCGCCCCATCGTCCGTAGCCACCGGCAATGCCGACACGGCGGTCACGCCCAGCCCCTTGCGTTCCCAGGCCCGCCTGCTGCGCTTGTGGATCAAGCCCTGGGAAGACGCCGACGGCGATCTCTACGACCAGGGCTACGTCTATGTGCAGGTGGACAACGGCCAGTGGCTGATCGACCACGTCCAGCGCCAGATTCGCGACGCCTACGCGCCACTCAAGGCGCCACCGAAGTCGGCAACGGAAGCCACCGCCGAGCCGAACGCCGGCACCAACGCGCCGGCCACGCCGCTGTTGCCGCAACGGCCCCCGTTCGCCGGGCCCAATGCCAACCGTGCGCAGTGAGGTCGCCATGAACGCCCCCCACAGCAATTCCCCGAGCGCCACCCATCGCGACCGCATGCAGACGCAGCGCTTTCCCTTCGCCCAGCCGGTGGATACGCCGGCCGAGCAGTTCGCCAACTGGCTGCCCTACTCCGCCTATCTCGCCCCCGAAAAAATCTTCGTCAACCGCGACAGCATGGGCGTCTTGCTCGAGCTCATGCCGCAGTCGGGCGCCGACGAGCGCATGGCGGAAGTCCTGGTCTCGCTCTATGCCAACTGCCCGCCGGGCACCGGCATCCAGTTCCACCTGTTCGGCTCGCCCCAGGTGCGCACCCAGTTGCGCCACTACGCCAACCTGCGGGTCGAGGACGAGGATCAGGCGGAGCAGGCCAAGCAGTGGGGCCGGCCCGCCCGCAATGGGAACCTGTTCAGGAAGCTCGCCCGCCAGCGCGTCGACCACCTGCTGCAGGGCGCGCAGAAGTCGCTCACCGCCGGTTTCCACTACACGATCCGGGATTTCCGGCTGATGCTTTCCGTCGCTTTTCCCGGCGACCCCGAGGATCTCAACAAGCGCGACGAGTTGATGGCGCTGCGCGACTCGATCTCGTCCACCCTGCGCTCGGCCTCGCTCCCCAACCGCGTCTGCGATGCCGCCGACCTGATCAACTGGTGCGCCCTCTTCACCAACCCCGACCGCATCTCCCAGACCGATGCGCCGGACCTGCACTACGACGATGGCCGCGAGCTGCGCGACCAGATCGTGGACTTCGACACCATCCAGGACCCGCATCCCAGCGGCCTCACCCTGTGGAAGGAAGCCAGCCCCGAGGTACTGGAGGCACGCTTCTTCTCGATCAAGAGTTTTCCGGAACGATTCGCCCTGTGGCAGATGGGCTCCCTCATCGGCGACCTGATGCAGCCGGCCTTGCAGTACAGCGCGCCTTTTCTGCTGACCCTGGGCGTGCAGGTGCTGGACCCCAACGTCACCAAGTCGGTGGTCACCGCCAACCATGTGCGGGCCACCCAGAACGCCAAGTCGAAGATGGCCGACGTGATGCCGGACGTGAATAAGAAGCTTCAGGACTGGACGGCGCAGGACTGGACGGCGGCGGCGGATGCCATCGACACCGGCGGCAGCCTGGTGAGCCTGTATCACCAGTTGGCGCTGTTCACCGCCCCGAACAAGGCAGTCGCCGCCCACGAAGCGGCCAATGCCATCTGGCGCGGGCGCGGTTTCCAGTTGAACGCCGATGCCTACATGCACCGCCAGGCCTTGCTCGCCAGCCTGCCGATGACGCTGACCGAGAAGTTCCACCGGGACCTGGTCAAGATGCGGCGGGTCACGCGCAAGACCATGGCCAACGCCATCCACATGGCGCCGCTGATCGCCGAGTGGCGCGGCACGCGCACCCCCGCCCTGGTTTTCGGCGGCCGGCGCGGCCAGTTGATGACCCTCGACATCTTCGACAACGACCTGGGCAACTACAACTTCGCGATCATCGGCGCGCCGGGTTCAGGCAAGTCGGTGCTGATGAACGAGATGGCCTGGTCCTATCGCGCCATCGGCGCCAAGGTCTGGATGCTCGACCTCGGCCGCAGTTTCGAGAAGCTGTGCCGCAAGGCCCAGGGCACCTACATCGAGTTCCGCCCCGATGTCGATATTTGCCTCGATCCCTTCACCCACATCGTCGACATCAATGAAGACATCGACATGCTGGTGCCGGGCATCGCCAAGATGTGCTCGATGCAGCATGCGCTTGAAGAGGTCCAGTACAAGGCCATCTCGGCCATGGTGTTGAAGCTTTGGCGGGAATACGGCAACGAGCTACGCATCACGGGGCTGCGCGACGCCTTCAAGGGCGGAACCATCGAAGAACTGGGCGTGGTGGGCGACCAGCGCATCAAGGATCTGGCCATCATGCTCAACCCCTACGCCAAGGGCGGGCAGTACGAGCGCTTCTTCGAGGGCAAGAACAACGTCGATTTTTCCAACGACTTCATCGTCATCGAGAACGAGGAGTTGAAGCGCCGCCCGGATCTGCACGCGGTGGTCAACATCCTGCTGCTGCACCGGATCACCGGCGAGATGTACCTGACCCGCAACCGGCGCAAGGTGCTGTTCGTCGACGAGCTGAAGCAGCAACTCGGCGACATCGGCGCCGACGATCCGATCAAGGCCGCCGTGATCGAGGAAGCCGCCCGGCGTGCCCGCAAGTACGGCGGCGCACTCGGCACCGCGACCCAGAGCGCCGACGACTACTACGGCTCGGCGCAGATGGAAGCGGCCTTCAACTGCTCGGACTGGGTCTTCCTGCTGCGGCAGAAACCGGAGTCCATCGAGATGCTCGACCGCAAGGGCCGGCTCACCATGGACGAACCGAAGAAGCGGCTGTTGAACTCGCTACGCACCGAGGCCGGCGTGTTCTCCGAGGTGTACATCTCTTCCCCCGTGGGCGAAGGCGTGGCCCGCAACATCCTCGATCCGGCGACCCATCTGCTCTTCTCCAACAAGTTGGAAGACAACGCACCGATCGATGAACTGCGCGCCCAGGGCCTGTCCATCGACGAGGCGATCGGCGAGCTGCTGCGCCGTCGGGGGCACGCGGTATGAAGACCACCGTTCCCCAATGGCTCACCCAGGGCCTGGTCACCCTGTTCGTGGTGGCCGCCGCGTTCACGGCCTACGACCGCCTGGTGCTACGGCCGGCTCTGGTCATCGGCGTGGTCGATGTGGCCGAGGTGTACCGCGCCAAGGAAGCCGAGTTCACCCAGATCCTCACCAAGGCGACCTCGGAGGAAGACCGCCAGAAGGCGCTCGTCATGGCTCGGGCCTTCGCCCAGCGCCTGCCGCTCGCCCTCGATGAGTTGCCGCGGGAATGCAACTGCCTGGTGATCCTCAGGACGGCCGTGGCCGGACCGACGCCGAATACCGTCGACCTGACGGCGCAGCTGCGCAGAAAGGTGGCCGCGCCATGAAGTCCGAACCGGTCCAACAGGCGCTAACGCGGGCCGCGTCCATAGCCGGCAGAGGGCAGCGAGTCGTCAAACATTTTGCCGATTTCCTGCGCCATGTGCGCCGCCGTTGGTTTCTCTACCTGCCGATCTTCGCGATCTGGGGCTTGGCCTATGTCCGGCTCTTCATCGATGCGACGCCGCGACTGCCCGTGCTCTTCAACTGGACGCCGAGCCTGCCGTATCGCATTGCCTGGCTGGAGCACGGACCCCACCCCCTGCGGCGCGGCGACTTCATCGTCTTCTCGTTCGACGGTGAGGCGCAGGCGCGTTACCCAGGGCTGCGCGGCCAGCCCTTCTTCAAGATCGTGCGGGGCTTGCCGGGCGATGCCGTGACCGTCGCCGGTCGGCACGTGGCGATCAACGGCGAGGAGGTCGGTGTGGCCAAGCTGCAGGCCTACGACCATAGTCCGCTGGCCCCGATTACGCCCACCGTCATCCCGCCCGGGCACTACTACGTGCAGGGCACCAGCCCCGACTCCTTCGACTCGCGCTACCAGGCCAGCGGGCTGGTACGGGCCGAGCAGGTGGTCGGTGTCGTGGTTCCGCTGTATTGAAAGGCGCGCCATGACCAAGGCCCTTCTGCTCCTCGCGCTGCTCGGCCTCTTGACCCAGCCAGCCGCCCGGGGCCAATCCAGTCCGGCCCGCGGGCCGATCCACGGGACGCCGACGACTCCGGCCATCAATGACATGCCGCTGGCCGACTATCTCGGCCTCCTACGGCAAATCGCCCCCGCCGCCGAGGCGGGGGCCAAGGACTATCTCGCCGCTTTCGAGCGGCGTTGTGGCCGGGCACTCACCGCGACCGAGTTGCGCCAAGCGATGTCGGACGGTGACGGCGATCCGGTGCTGATGGGACTGATCCGCGCTATCCACCTGCGCGATACCGCCGCCCGCGAACGACTCGCCGGACAGATCCGTTGCCCGGCCAAGGTGGCGCGATGAAACGCTGCATCGTGTCCGCTCCCCTGGTGCTCGGCCTGATGTTGGGCGCGGCAGGCGGCGTGCGGGCCATGGATCTGGGCGTCATCGGGCCGACCTACGACATCAGCGAACCCCATCTGCTCCAGATGATCGATCAGCGCCTGCGCGCGAAGGAACGCAGCGGCGAACTCGGGCGCCTGGAAGCAGAAGCCCGGGAACGGGGCATCGCGACCGTGAAGAATCCGCCGCCGGTCACCGGGCTGCGTGCGACCGACACGGTGCGGACCTTCTACTTCGACCCGAGCTTTGCCCTGGATCGCAACATCCTCGGCCCCCAGGGCGAACTGCTGTTTGCCGCCGGCACGCGCAAGAATCCGCTGGAAGTGGTGTCGCTGTCCCGGCACTTGCTGTTCTTCGATGCCCGCGACCCGCGTCAGGTCGGCCGCGCCCGGCAGTTGATCGCCCTCTACCAGGGACGCGTCAAGCCGATCCTGGTCGGCGGCTCCTACCTGGATCTGATGCAGTCCTGGCACGTCCCGGTCTACTACGACCAGCAGGGCCTGCTCACCCGCCGCCTGGGCATCACCCAGGTGCCGGCCCTGGTGTCGCAGGACGGGCTGCGGCTGCGTATCGACGAATTGGCGGTATCCCCATGAATGCCCATCGCGGCCTCATTCCTTTCCTGCTCGCCGCCGTGCTCGCCTGCGCGGCCGGCCCCAGCCTCGGCGCCGGCGCGGCCACCTGCACCGGCAAGTTTCCCAATCCGATCACCGATATCTGCTGGTCCTGCGTCCTGCCGATCAGCATCGGCGCCGCGCGCATCGCCAACTTCGGCGACCAGGAGGACACCGACAACCCATCGAGTCCAATCTGCAGTTGTGGCGTCAATCCGGTCATCGGGCTCTCCATCGGCTTCTGGGAGCCCGCAAGGCATGTCGAGGCAGTGCGCAAACCCTTCTGCCTGGTATCGCTCGGCGGCATCGATCTCGACCCGGGCATTCCGGCGCCGGAAGCGGCGCGCTTCACGCGCCCCGAAGGCGATGGCGACGGCGGCAGCTTCTACCAGGCGCATTTCTACGTGAACCCGGTGATGTACTGGCTGGAGGTGGTGACCGACTTCCCCTGCCTGGAAAAGGGCTCCTTCGATCTGGCCTACCTCACCGAGGTTGATCCCCTGTGGGCCGACGACGAACTCACCCTGATCCTCAATCCGGACGCCGTGCTCTTCGCCAATCCGGTCGCCATCGCCGCCTGCGCCGCCGACTGCGTCGCCGCCTCGGTCGGCTTCGGCCTCAAGGAGCTCTTCTGGTGCGCCGGCTGCCAGGGTGGCATTTACCCCCTCGATGGCCACGTGCCCTACCACCTGGGCGGCGTGCGCACGGCCGCGCTGATGGCCCAGCGCCTGACCGCGAAGATGCACCGCGAACTGATCGCTTGGGGCTGGCATGGCACGCCCGGTCTCTGCGGACCGTACTTCGAGCCCGTCATGGACAAGACCGCCTACAAGACCCAACTCACCTATCCGATCCCCAACACCGACAAGGAGGCAGGCCGCTGCTGCCAGCCCTTCGGCCGCACCACGGTGCTCTGGGGCGCCGGCAAGGAATACCCGGTACGCGGCGAGGACTTCGCTTTCATGTTATTTCGCAAGAGGAACTGCTGTGTGGGCTTCTGAACTCCATCCTTCTGCCTGGACCCTCGGCCTCACCGCCGCGCTCGTCGCGAGCGCGCAGGCCCTGGCGCAAAACCCGCCGGTCATCACCGACGCGGACATCGAACGGGTCCGCCGCGAGCAGCCCGCGATCACCGACCAGGACATCGACGCGGCGCGGCGGAAGTACGGCATGCCCAGCGATGCCGAACTGCGATCCGCGCCGGTGCCGACCCGCCCGAACGTCGAGGCGCTGCCCCAGCCCCTCAGCCGCCCCCCGATCGACCTCGAAGCGCTGGCGCGGGGCTATGCATCACAATCCGAGGCGATGACTCAGGCGCAGGGGCTGGCGACTGGGCCCGGGCTGTTGGTGTTCGTCAGCCTGTCCATGCCCCGGCCCACGCTGCAACGCCTGGTCGACCAGGCCGCGCGAGCCAAGGCTTCGATCGTCCTCCGGGGTTTCGCCAACGGCTCGCTGCGCGACACCGTCGCCCAGGTGCAGGGCCTGATCGGTTCCCGCCAGGTGGCCATGCAGATCGATCCCCAGGCTTTCGACCGCTACGCCGTCACCCGGGTCCCGACCTTCGTGCTGGTGCGCGACGGCACCCGCCCGGTTGCCTGCGCCAGCGGCAGTTGCGCGCCGGCCGACAGTTTCCTGCGGACCTCCGGCGACGTGAGCCTGGACTACGCGCTGGAACACATGCGGCGCTCGGCACCCGGGTTCGGCCCGCCCGCCGACACCTTCCTGAAACGGATCAAGGGATAGGAGGCCACGATGCGCCGCTGGGTCACCTGGATCACGCTCGTCTGTTTCGTCACGACACAGACCGCCGCCGTCGCCGGTCCGTTCGAGGAAGGTACCGCCGCCGGGCAGGCGGCCAATCCCGTCATCCGGGGGACGGTGAATACGCCGAGTGCATCGAGTGCCGTGCCGGGCTACACCACGACGCCACCGGAAACCACGTACTACGGTCAGCCCAGCCTGTCGGGGGCAGCCAATGCCCGCTTGGCCGCCTGCGCCACCAGTATCGATGATCCCGTCTGCCAGGCGCAGCGCGGTGCCGTGACTTCGGCCAACACGCCGCGCACCCCGGTCTCAACCTACGACCCCGCCGTCGCCGCCGCCCGCGATATCGCCGGCAATCCGTCGAACGTGCTGGGCAGTCTCGCCGATTATTACTCGGGTTGCACCACCGCCGAGGTCACCACGCCCGCGGGCACGACCAGCAAGGTCTGCAACCGTTACAGCGGCGTCGGCAACTACACCACCCGGCGCGACCTCACGGTCCAGGTGGAATTGCTGCCCAGTTGCGCCGAAGGCACCTGGTTCGCCCACGGCCAGGTCAACCGTAACGGCGCCGACTACATGGTGGTCGAAGCGCAATGCCGCATCCGCGCCGACGGCAAGCAGCGTTTCCGTTTCTACGCCGCCGGTGGCATGGGCGCCTGCATCGGCTGGCAGGCCCTCGACCTGCCGATCGCACCGGCTACCCAGGCGACCTATGTCACCGACCTGTCGCCGCATTGGCAGGGCTACTGCTGGAGCCCCTTCAAGGTCGTCATGATGCCGGGCTCGGGCTGCACCGCCGGGAGTTGCAGCTACACCTTCCAGTTCGGCACGCCGGTCTATGCGTGCCCCGCCGGGACGGTGCGCGGCGATACGCTGAGCGGCTATTGGGCCGGCGAATTCCTCTCCGGCGGTGCGGCCGACCAGTGCTACACGCTCACTGCCCCCGACGCCGAGGCCGGCTGCCCGGGGGGCAGCATGACGATCTACGACGACGCCGGAATGCACTGCGCGGTACCAGCAGGGACCGGTACCCTGGTCGGCGCCTCCGGCTGGAGCCTGCCCTTGTCGTTCGTGCAGCCGACCATGGAGCAGCATGAGACCGACGTCTGGGTCGACAGGAGCGCCACGCTGACCGAGGGCGGCCGCTGCACCGTGACCACCGCCGACCGCTGCGTCGACGGCCCCGCCACCAAGACCATCGACGGCCGCGCCGTCACGCGCGCCTGTTGGTCCTATGAGCGTACCCTGACCTGCACCGCGGGCGCCCCGGTGGACGAGTGCGCCTCGTTGGCGAGCAGCGGTTGCACCCCGGCGACCAGTACCTGCAAGCAGATGAATGCGGCGACCGGCTTGTGCGAGATCACCCAGGACACCTACACCTGCCCGATTTCCGCCCAAACCGCCACCACCGCCTCGAACTGCCCCGCCAACGTCTATTGCCTGGGCTCGAACTGCTTCAACACCAGCTACACCCACGACGCCGACTTCGCCCGTTCGATGTCGCTGATGGAAGCCGCACGTGAAGCCGGCGTGTACCTCGACACCGACAACCTGCAGGTCTTCAAGGGCGAATCAAACAAATGCCGCGACCGGCTCTTCAAGAACTGCTGCTATTCCGACGCGGCCGGGGCCGGCATGACCAACCAGAGCCTGTTCGGCACGGGTTCGCGCCTCGTCTACGACGTACTGATGAACGCCGACAACCGCGAGTTCCTGTATCAGGGCATGCAGGCGCTGCTGATGAGCGGCGGCTTTTCTGGCAGCTTCACGACCTATGGCGTCACCGTCGCCATCAACGGCACCGCGCTGCCGGCCAGCTCGGTCGTGCTCTACTCCGGCGACGGCCTGGTGGTCGCCTTCGATCCCTGGTCGCTCGCAATTGCGGTAGTGATCTACATCGTCATGTCGATGTCGTCCTGCAACGAGGAGGAAGGCAAGGTCGCGATGAAGGAAGGGGCCGGCCTGTGCCATAGCGTCGGGACCTATTGTTCGTCGTGCATCCGCATCCTCGGCGCCTGTGTCGCCTGCATCGAGCACACCACCGGCAAGTGCTGCTTCAACAGCAAGCTCGCGCGCATCGTCAACGAGCAGGGCCGCGTCCAGGTAGGCAAGGGCTGGGGCTCGGGCGAGAACCCGGATTGCTCAGGTTTCAGCATCGCGCAACTGCAGAGCCTGGACTTCGCGGCGATGGACCTCTCTGAATTCTATGCCTCCATCGTCCCAACGCTGCCCAGTGTCGGAACGATCCAGGGCAGCAACGCCTCGCGCCTCACCACCTGCTACTACGGACAGGGGAAATGCCAATGAAGCCATTCTATGCCGTTGCGCTGCTCGCCGCATTCGCGTGGCCCGTCTTCGCCGACGACGTGCGCCGCACGCCGGTGCCCGACGCGCGCCCGGTGATGCTGGCCGCCCTGAAGGCGACCGATGGGCAAGCCCACGGCGTCCTCACCGGCGAGATGGCCGATGCGATCACGAGGCGCTTCGGTGCGACCTCGCCGATCTTCATCGACGTGACGACCGAGAAGCGCTACGCCCAACCGGGTTGCAGCCGGCTGAAGGTCACGTTCCGGCAAGACGGCGTTCTCCTGCCCGGCGCGTTGAGCCCGCGCCGGCAGACGATGGACTTCGGCATCAACTACTGCCTCGACGGCCGGCCGCCGCAATCCCTGAAGTAGAGCCGATATGAAGCGCGTCGCGTTCCCCATACCCGTCTGCTTGGCACTGGCCTCGATGCTGGGCGCCAGCGCCGCGTCGGCCCAGGATGCTGCTGCGCGCTACTGGTCCGACCGTTGGCGCGGCTGGCATTTCTACGAAGATCCCATGCCCGAGGAACGGGAACGTCCGCCGCTGCCGGACAAGGAGGTGCCCGCGGCACCACCGGCGCTGCCCGCGAAAGCCCCGGAACTGGTCGAGTTCGAACGCCTGCAGAAGACGCTGGAGGACACCCGCAACATCGCCATCATGCGGCCGACCGAGGCGAACGTGCGCCGCTACATGGAACTGGAATCCCAAGTGGTCGCGCGTGCCTCCTATTTCGCCGACGTGGCGCAGCGGGTCGCCTGGGCCACGCCGGCACTCGATCCGACGCTGCAAGGTCGGCCGGTCAACGCCAAGGCGCTGGAGGTGTTCGAGCAGACCGAGTTGGTGGATCGCTCCCATTCCATTGCCGAACTGGGCAAGGACCACGTGCTGTTCTTCTTCTACCGCTCGGACTGCCCGTACTGCCACGCCTTCGCACCGACCCTGGCGGCCTTCCAGGCGCGCCATGGCATCCAGGTGGTGGCCATCAGCGTCGATGGCGGCCCGATGCCGGGTTTCCCCAACGCGCGTGCGGACAACGGCATTGCCACCACCCTCAAGGTCACGCAGGTGCCCGCCGTCTTCCTGGCCCAGCCCTTCACCGGAAAGATCACGCCCATCGGTTTCGGCGTGCTCTCCGAATCCCAGTTGCTGGAACGCATCGCCGTCGTGTCCGGCCCGCAGGGCCCGCAGGCCGAAGCGATGCTGCCCGGAACGACGCAACGTCTTGCCCTGCCGCAGGAGGCACCATGAACCACCCCGACCATCCCCCGTTGCGGCGACCCTCCGCCGCGCTGCTGGCGTTGCTGCTCGTGATCTCGCCGCTGCCGCTGCGTGCCGGCGACCTGAACACGGAAGTGAATGACATGTTCAACAACCTGGGCGCCATCGGCAACTACACGGCCCCCGGGGCCTTCCGCGGCCAGACCTTCAATACCTACACTGGCGGCAACCTGATGATGCGCTCGCCCAACAAGGTCTATCAGCTCGCGGCCATCCAGTTCCCCAGCGCCAAGGCCGGTTGCGGTGGCATCGACGTCTTCGGCGGCAGCTTCAGCCACATCTCGGCGACCGAGTTCAAGAACATGCTGAAGAACATCACGGCCGCCCTACCC
Source organism: Candidatus Accumulibacter appositus (assembly GCA_000585055.1). Taxonomy (GTDB): domain Bacteria; phylum Pseudomonadota; class Gammaproteobacteria; order Burkholderiales; family Rhodocyclaceae; genus Accumulibacter; species Accumulibacter appositus. Next base: position 24,676 of record JEMX01000032.1, on the reverse strand, counting down.
GGTATCGCTTTCCAGTTGGCGCTCGAAGCGGTCTCGCCGCTCTTGGGCGGGCTGACCAAGTGGGCCAAGGGGCTGGAGACCTGGATCAACAATGCGCGCATCAACTCGTGCGAGACCGCCAAAGCCATCGTCAGCACGGCCGCCGAATCCGTCGGCTACAGCTCGCAGGAAACCTGCGCCGACCTCGCCGTCGAGATGGGCCTGGAGAGCGACCGGGATGCGGCGCGCCGGCGTTGTGGCTCCGACCGGCCCAGCATCCTGGCATCGGCGCGTTCCTCCACCGATCCGAATGTGAAGAACAAGGCCCCCTTCGTCGGCAACCTGACCTGGAAAGCGCTTCAGTACACGGGTTCCTACCTCGACGATCAGGAGCGCGAGCTGATCATGAGCCTGGTCGGCACCATCATCTACTACCCGGAGGAATCGGCGCGTGACCCCGAGCCGATCGCGCCCACCCTCACTTCGATCAGCCAGTTGCTGTATGGCCAGAGCGCGGCGGGCGGCACGGATGTCATCCAGCACATGCTCAAATGCAATGACTACACCAACTGCGATGTGGTGACGCTGAACACCGGTTACACCCACACACCATTCACCGCCAAGGTCGAGGCCATGATGCGTTCCATCGCCGAGAAGATCGCTTCGCGGACCGCCATTCCGAATAACTCGACCGAGGTCGGCTTCGTAAACCAGACCACCGAGCCGGTCTACAAGATGCTGTCCATCGGCACCAGCATCCCGGGCTCCGGCCTCTCCGACAGCCTGATCGCCCAGTACCGCGACGTCATCGCCGCCGACTACGCCTACGTCTTCCTCGAACGCAACCTGCGTCTGGGCATGGCCGCCCTGGACAAGAACTACACGTTGCAGCAGACGCAACGTGACCAGGCCAACCAGATCCGCCAGCGCGCGCAGGCCATGCTCCTGCAACTGTCGCAGGAAAAGAACCTGCTCTACCAGAAGGTGGGTTCCTTCCGGGCGGTGGCTAGCCACCTGGAACAGCTCGAGCGCCAACTGCGCTCCAGCATGCCGCAGCACGTGATGGACATGCTCGGCCAGCAGGCCGCCTATCTGTCGCAGTAGCGCAGACGCAATCGCGCGAGGAGACGGAGCGCCATGTGGGAAATCTACGCCTACCAGAATGCCGACAGCCTGTTCGGTGTCTTCAATGCCGCCGCCGCAATCCATGCATCGGGCGACTACCTGTCGGCGGTCGCCGCTGTCGCCTTCTGCGGCTTCGTCGCGGCGCTCATCGCCTACGCCTTCGCCCCCGAGAAATTGCAGGGCTGGAAGTGGTTGGGCACGGTGGTGCTGGTGTTCTCGGTGCTGATCGTACCGAAGGTCACCATCGGGATCGTGGACAAGACCGGCGGCTCCGCAGTCAAGGTGGTCGACAATGTGCCCTTCGGGGTGGCCGTGCTGGGCAGCCTTACCAGCACGATCGGCAACACGCTGACGGGGCTTTTCGAGACGGCGTTCCAGGTCATTCCGGGCATCGGTGCCCTGCCCGCCGAGCTCTCCTACCAGCAGAACGGCCTGATGTTCGGCAACCGTCTGATCCGCGAGACCGGCAACGTGGTGTTCCAGGACCCGGCGTTCCGCACTGACCTCATCAACTTCATCCACAACTGCACCACGTATGACCTGATCGACGGCACCCTCGACCCGGCCACCTTTTCCGCGTCGGATGATGTCTGGCCGTTGATGGCCTCGCCCAATCCGGCGCGCTTCAGCACGTTGACCGCCGCGGGCGGCAGCGTCGGCGTCGACACCTGCCCAAACGTGTATCAGAGTCTCAATGGGCGATTGCCGGCGCAGATCACCCGCATTCAGGGGCGGCTCGCCTTCCAGCTCAACCCGACGCTGCCCGGTGCCGCTGCCGCAGCCGTCATTGCCGGACAGATCCAGCAGGCCTATCTCAAGAACAGTATCGCCACCGCCGCAGCCAACGCTGCCGACCTCATCCGGCAAAACGCGGTGCTCAACGCGATCGAGGACACCAGCAAGATCGTCGGCCAGAAGGTCAACGATCCGGCAGCCATGGTGCTTGCCGTCGGCCGGGCCCAGGCGGTGGCCCAGCAGAACGCGACCTGGCTCAACTACGGCAAGGTGGCCGAGCAGGCCCTGCCGGTTTTCAGGAACGTGGTCGAGGCGGTGACCTACGCGATGTTCCCGCTCTTCGTGCTGCTCCTCCTCCTCACCAGCGGCCGCGAGACGATGCTGGCCTTCAAGGGCTATGCGGCGGTGCTGATCTGGATCCAGCTCTGGCCGCCGCTCTACGCCATCCTCAACTACATGGCCTCGATCTACGCGGCCTATGATCTGGCGGCCGCAGCGGACCTCGGCACCGGCACCAAGGCGCTGGCCCTGCAGACCGCCTCGACGATCTACTCACGCGCGATCTCGGGCGAGGCCATTGTCGGCTACCTCGCGATCAGCATTCCCTTCATCGCCTGGGCGGCCTTGAAGCGCATGGAGAATTTCGGGACGGCACTGGTGGGCGGCCTGTCGGGCCTGCAGGCGATGATCTCGGGTGGCACGTCCGCCTCCACCGTCGGCAACGTTTCCATGGGGAACGTGGGGATGGATCAGATGCAACTGGCGCCCAACCGCACCTCGGCTTTCATGGGCAGTTGGCAAAACGATCTGAGCGGGAACACCTTCTCGTCGAATGCGCTGACCGGACGTACCGCCGTCTCGCTCCTGCGAAATCAGGGCTTCGCGTCCAGGGTGGTTTCGATGCGCGTGTCGGAACAAGATGTCACCGACGCCAGCCGACAAGTCGACGCCGCACGCAGCGAAGCGGTCGCTGCGAACCAGGAACGCGCGACCGTGTTGTCCGAAGCATTCTCCCGCGGCCTGACCAAGCTGAAATCGTCGCGCAGTAGCACCGGCTCCACCACCAGCAGCTTCGAGCAATTCGGCGATACGCTGACCCGGCTGGATCAGATCACCAAGAGCGTCGCGGACACGACCGGCCTCTCGCAAGCGCAGGTGGCGCGCATCGCGCTCGGCGCTTCCGGACACTTGGGCATCAACACGCCGTTGGCGGGGCTTCAGGGCAATGCCAACGCCGACAAGAGCTACACCTCTGGACTATCCTCGGCAGAGCAAAGAGCGCTAGCCTCCCTGTCGAGCGAACAACTCGCGGAGTTCAAGCAGTTCGGAGATAGGGTGTCTCGGGACAGAAGCTTCGCAACCGTCATCGCCAACGATGCCCGTGACGCTCACGACATGGCGTCGCGACTTGCCACCACGACAACTCGATCTGAACGATCCGAAGCGAGTTTGGCCGAACGAACCGCCTTTGCGGAGCGCGTCTCGACAGCTTACGAGCGCGGTGAAACGATCTCGATCGACATCGCCCAGGACCCCCACAATCTAGAAATGTTCACCCGATATGCGGAACAATACGGAGGCAACAGCGCTGCGGCGCGCACTCTGATGGAGGCCGAACTGGCACGCCAGTCGCTTAAGCCTAACCGCACATTCTCGGACGGAACAGCCATGCCGTTGTCCTTCGGCGACCTTCGTCACCAGCACGCACAAGATGCCGCCGACCCAGCCTTGACGCTGGACATTGCGTCGCGCCATCGTCAACACACGAGCGACGTTCGACGGTTCGACGGTACTGCTCAGCCCATGCCGAACACCACCCACCCCCCCTCCCACCTGCGCGACGAGGTCCAAGCACAAGGCAAGCGCATACGCGCGACCACAGCGGCAGAGCGTGAGGCATTCGAACGAGAGGCACAGATTACTCAGACGCCGGACAGGACGCTGGCCTCGAAGCGATCCCTGATGAAGCAAACAGGTAAGCAGGTCAAAGAAGATGTTGCGCCACTGATTGACGATGCTAAGCAAGCAGTGAAAGACGCACTGCGAAAGTAGTCAGTTCAGTTTGTCCGCATCGAACATGTGATTACCATGCTCAGGCCTTGGTGGCTTCATGAACGGGGGGTGCCCCTCGTCGCGCCAGTAATTCGCTGCAAGGTCGCGACTCGACGTTCCCATTCCCGGAATGGGATTCATTTCCTCCTCCGTCAAAAGCGGAAGTCGCCGTTGCGGCTTTCCGATGCTCGAAAGGCCGCCACCAATGGCGCCCCCGAACAGCGCACCCACGGCCATCATGATGAGACGAAGGCCCCAGTCGTCACCCCAAGCCGACAACAGCCCGATGCCTATACCCAGCGACAGGAAAAAGATTAAGACGGCTTTGCGCATGACGCCCCCTCCATACAACAGTACCGGAACAGCGCAGATTTGCAACCCTGTCTACGGCGCTTTCGGGTGGCAGATCTTATTTGTCACTTTTGCTCTATTCGGCCGCCTGCCTGCCAATTTGCCGCCAGAAGCCGAAAGCTTTGCGATCTTACTGATTGCGCTTGGCAGGCAACGTCGCCCCGGAACCTTGACGATTACAACCTGCCGTGGCTCCGCTTCGCCTTTCCTTTGGATGGAGCGACACTGAACAAGGGTTCGAATGTGCGGCGTGCCTTCTAGCTTCGGTCCCGTCAAGTCAAGTACCAGCAGAAAGCCCAATCGAATACTGATGTTCTGGTAGTCGGTGGTCTGTCCTGCGTAGGCCTTCGCCAGAAAATCAAACGACGCGTCCTGAATCTCCCGCTTGATTTCAATCACGATGCGCTCACCCGTATTTTTCAGCGCCACGTCAGCTCGACCACTTCCAAGATTTGTAGGCTCCATTTCCCCCGACGCAGACTGGGTGCTCAGCCAACGAAAGTAGTCCTCCTGAAGTGCGCCCTCCGGCGCCAAGCTACCGTCCCCTGCCTCGAAAAGATAGGATACAGAGGGGTCATCCTTCTTGGTCATTTCGAGACGGTTTTTGAGAAACCGAACCGTCCACAACAAGACCGTGTCGAAGAGTTTGGCCCCGCGAAGGCTGCCACGATGATCTGGATGAGCTTCAACCACAGAGCGACACTGATCGAAAATGTCAATCTCAGCGCCGCTGAGGTTTTCAAGACTGAATGCGAACGCATTCGCGACCAGTTCACTGACCCGTCGCTTGGTGGCATCGCTGCAGTGGGCTTGTGAAAGTACGGCAGCAACCGGCGCCCAAATGGTGGCTGCCTCAGTGGGGTTTCGCGGTGCCTCCGCGCTATCTGCCATCAGGCGATCGATACCGCTCAGGATGGCATTCGCTTCAGGTACCCGTTCGTGTTCGCGGTGCTGTTGCAGCCAACATTTCAGAAGATAAGCTTGGCCCTCGCGCTGCGCTATCGAAGCCTCGAGCCTGGGGCGAATCAACGTCTCCAGAGATCCATCCTGGCTGCGCTTCAGGATCGTCCGCCCCGCACTGTAGGCAGCCAGAACTTGACTTTCAATCACGACCCGAGGCTCCCACCAACTAACCGCATTCAGGGAATTGGCAAGCGAGGCAAGGGTCCCGGCGAGATCGTTCCAGCATGCCGCCTGAAAATGCCGCGCCCCTAACCACGCTGGCGAGTTTGCATCGGCGTGCCAGGCGACTAGCTCGAAAGCTGACTTCTGAATGAGCGCGCTGCGTTGCCTTAACTCGAGATCCGTCTTGTGCGCCTCGAAGTCTGTCAAGAGCGTGAGGCATTCCCCGTAAAGCGAGGCCTCCGGCGTTGCCTCTTGCATTGATTCGGCCTTCCTGAACCAGTGCAACGATTCCAGGAACAACGAATTCGCCGCGTCTCTCCGCGGCTCGTCAAGTGCCGAAGCCAGGCGTGCCATTCCCAGTTCAAAACTGGCTTCATAGGCTGCCCCCTCACATTCGGAAAGGGTGTGCAGCACTTCGACCAACTCCGCTTCGCGCCAATGAGAATGGGCAATTCCCATGATCTTAGCCGCGTGGCGAAGGAATTGCGGCTCATCGGACGCTTGAATTCCTAGCAGGGCATCAAGCAAGCGAAGCTGCATTCGACGATCGTACGCCGCCAAGCGAAAGGCACCTTCAAGTGCTATTGCACGTGCATAACTTGGGAGGGTTCCGGATACGTTGACTGCCTTTTGGAGGAACGCCATGAATACGTCGATGGCTGTTCCATCAGGTAGCTTCTGGCAGGCATCCAGGGCGTCGACCATCTCGATCAACACAACGTCGTTCGTGGCACCATGCACCAGACGGCCGATCAGTTCCTTCCATGGACGCGCGTCTTCTATGGCCGTGTTGACGACATCTCGCAAGACCGCTAACAGAATCTCGCTTGCCAGCGGAGATGTCGCAAGAGTTGGAGCAGCCTCAACAATCGCATCGAAACCACCCAAATTCTCAACGTGCGGTGTTCTGCCTTCGCCCAGCAACGAATGCAGCTTGACTTCCACTGAGTGTAGGTGTGCCCCAGGCTCTGCAGTTACCACAGGTAGCCTCCATTGGCGGCTTCCCGACGACGGCCGGAGGGTATGTGATCACTCATCGCTTTCGATGTCATGCCCGCGACGAATATCTGAAGATGAGGAAGTTCCTCGCAAACAGTCTTCAAACCCGACAGCAACTCGCGAAGATCCTCCGGTGCAACTTCCTGGGCAGCGGGTGAATCGATCATGATCAAGCCTGGGTGTCTCCCGACGCCTCTGCGTTCCCCCACCTGAATCATTGCGAGGACTGTGGCAACTTTCAATCGGAGGCGTTCGCCCTTCGTCACCTTGCTGAACGAGGTGTCGGCGCCACCTTTCTCCAACAGCAAATTCGCATTCCCTCGTAGTTGGGCCTTCGACAGACTGTGCATCCCGAACCGCTGAGCAAAGTGCAGAAGGCTGGTTGAGACCTCTTCGAGGAAGTTGTCGCGGACAGCTTTCGATCGTGCATCTGTCTCCCCGACAATGGCTTTGAGCACGACGGCATCATCATCCGCAATATCATCGGTACCAGGATCGAAGCTTGCCTCTTCGAGGCGACCTTCGAGAATTGCGATCTCGTTGGATAGCAACTTCCTTGCTTCGAACGAACCAAGCTGCATTGTCAGCGCTTCGCTCTTGATCTGGATGGTTTCCAGATCCGTTTGCAAGGACTCCAAGCTATCCTCGGCCAGTTTGCGATTCTTTTCGGCCTTGTCGAAGGCTGCTTTCGACGCTTTGACGCTCGCCTCCAGCCCTTTCTTCAGGGCGTCTGCATCCTCGCTGCTCGAGATGCTCTCTCCACATACCGAACACGAGTGACTGAGCGCCTCCTGTTTCTTACGTGCCTGATCGATCTCATGATCGCAGCGCGGGCAGCAGGTCGGGTCGAGCGAACGGAAGATCGAACCAGCCGCCATCGAATCCTTGTGAGCCTGCAGTTCCCGTCGATCCTGCAAGTAGGCGGCACTTGCTTGCCGCTCGGCGAGCGTCTCTCGGTCAAGGCGCTCCTGCATCGCCTTCTCCCGCCGTTTCGTCTCCGAATACCTACCACTTAGCACCGATAGCTCAGCCTGAATCTCTTCGTCCGAGGGTTGCGCGCTCAACGCTGCTCGCTTCTCGGCGAGCAACGCTTCTATCTCCTTTACTCGTGCCTGCCTGGTTCGCGCGCCTTGGCTGTGCCGACGTGCCTCCCGGTCATTGCCTGACTCTACGAGTTTCAGTGCCGCCCATGCCGAGGCCAGCGTTGAGACCCATGGAACCCCTAAATACATCTGCATGAGACGCGCTTGCGTTCCGGTGGTGGCAGGTAGATCTCCCAGCACCACTTCGTAGTTGGTACCGATGAACATCGCACCTGACAACGCCGGCCAGCCATGAATGACTGCATGGCCAGTCTTCTCATCGGAATTGCTTTCTCGCCATGTCGCGAGGCCCTCCATGGAAAACGCGTGCAGGAAAAAATCCGACATGACCAACTCGAACTGCTTGTCGCTGCTGAAAGAGGCGAGCACTGTAGCCTCCGCTGTCGTCGATGAACGCCGACACAGCGTACCGTTGGCGCCATTTCGACAGTCGATTCGCACCTCATGTTCGAGCCCATCAATATCGAATCGCAGGCAGGCGTTGTATATCCAGGACTTGACGTCATCCTGAAGATTCGGGGACGGCCTTCCGCGCACCAACCAGCGCACGACTTCGATGATTGACGATTTCCCGCGGAGGTTTCTGTCCGTCATCATTCCCCAGAGCCCTTCACTGAGGGCTTGCCATTCGAATGCGTATGGCCCGTCGTCCTCCACCCCTTGCTTAGCTCCGCCGAAAGAAATGCTCAAGAGTTTCATCCTGCGCGGAGCAGGCAGGACTGGTGTGGGCACGATATGTCGCGCGGCCAACACTGATTCCACGCGGTTCGTATCGACCTTCGCTCGACTGGCTATGGCATCCAGCCACTCCATGCTCTCTCTTGCCATGTCTCCTCCTTCAGGCGGCTTGTTTGAGTTGAAGCAGCCTTCTTTGCACCTCTGGCCCGATGGGAGGAATGATTCCGCCGAGTTGGGTTTGGGCGTACGTTGCCTGCTCGTATTGCTTCTCCTTGAGAGCACCGCCGCCACGTGCACCTGCAACCTCCGCAACCAGGGTTGACCGGCGGGCATACCACTCAAGAACCGGTTCCTGAGCGACCGCAGTCGAGCAAACATCCACTCCGCGGACTGTCAGAATGAAATCAGTCTCGTGGACCTTTAACTTTCCTTTGATCCCAGTGATGCGTACCAAGTCGCGCGATCGAAGCAGGGAAAGCGCATCGTCCAGGCGCTCGTAGGCGCCAAACAGGTAGCGGATCATTGGAACGCGCCGCAAGTCGGGTTCGTCGCTTTCGAAGATCGCCTCAGCCGCTTGGCGGTACCGGATGTCGCTGGTCGTCTCGTAGGCGTCCAGCAGTTCGCTCGCCAAGTAGTCCGGATTGCGCATCCAGAAGTCGAACGCATGCAATCGTGCTTCGCCTTTAAAGATCTTGGCAACCGTGGCATCGTCCGGGTCCGTCAAAGGCACGCCGCCGGCATTCAGAATGAAAAGTATCCGGATCGCATCGCGGTGCGGCGTACGAGCGTTCACGCGGTCTCCTTCTTCCTCAGTATCAGTTGGATCATCGCGAACAGGCGATGGAACAGGTAGTCGACATGATCCACATCGATGACCGGCACTTGCTTGACCTCCGAGTGCCGGATGAGGTGGCCGTTTCCGATGGACGTCAATTCTGTCGCTTCTTCCTCCAACCGCGCCCGAAGTGCTGGCTCCGAGGCGGTGGCGTCGAGAATGAGCTTGATTGACCTCTTCTTGTCGCTGGGGTCGGCGAGGGACTTGAGCCGCTCCCATGCGTCCCACAAGCGCTCCAAGGCTTCGCGGCGCACCAGAGGGTTGCGATCGGAAAACTTTGCCCGACACTCGTCCAGCATGTTGTCGAGGGTCCGGTCTCCGGTCCGAAACACGGTTCGCTGCAAGTCTTCCCCAAGCACCGGCGGAAGTACGCGCACGATGCGACCGGCCGATAACATCTCGAACGCCACGCCATTACGGGCAAAAATGCGATTGACGGTCGCACGGAACTCTTCCTGCCCGGACTGTTGATCGAACGTCAAATGGTGGTGACTGAAGAAGTCGTGGTACTTCCCGGGAATCGGCTTCGCCACCGAAGCGTGGACGAACTCGATGAAATCGAGGATCAATAGTGTGTCCGGCGCGAACGGTTCGCGCTGCGACAGGAAGCCGTCTTCCACCACACTCGTGGTTTCGAGTGGCCAAGCCAATCCCGGCATCTCCGCAACCACGGAAGCGGACAGGGCATCCGGATCGCACCCGCAAACGACTTGTCCATCCGGACAGCGATCGGGGAAGCGCAGGCCGAAGGCACCGCGGCTGACCAGCGCCTGTACCGTCGTCGCCAGACCTGCCCAGACGACGGGTGAAATCACCTGCTCGGTCCGCGTACGGGGTCCGTTCTCTCGGTCGCTGAAGTAGTCGTTCACCTAGGTCACTCCTTCTGCGCGGGCGGTGTGGCGATCATTAATCCGTTGACGATCTGTTCGAATCGCTCAATGCTGGTCAAAACCGTGTCGAGTGACGGGACTTCGCCGAAGACCATGCCAGTCATGGCTTCATAGTCTCTCGCAAGCGCATCGTGCATGGCCGCACTGGGTGTCAGCGTGAACTTGCCGGGTTGGGCGGTATCCAGCCCCAGATCGGTACTGCCGAAGAACAGCCTCGCATGGTGGGCGCAATCGACAGCGAGTGCCCCATCGGCTTGCCACTCAGGTGATGCGGTGGCCTGCATTAGTTGATGGACATCGTAGTAGTGGCGCGAGACGCGCTGCCCACCATGCCGCAGTTCGCCGCGGCGGTCGTGCCACTGTCGCAAGCCGTGCAGGATGATGACCTTGTCCCAAAAGGTGCGCTCAGGTTTTACGGTGGTGACGTTGCCCACGGCCAGGTCCAATTCGGGCAAATCCTGTGCGACGTATGGCACGACCATGGCTGCGACGTGCGGGTCCAGCGCCGACTTCGCACCGGACTCGATCTTGACGGCTGAGCGAATGTAGTCGCCGACCTTGAGTGTAACGGCGGGATACCAGAACAGCACGGTCTGGCCGTCCTTGTCCTCCGGATCAAGTTCCACGCGGAAACGGTCCGGTGGGATGACGGCTGCGGCGAGCCGCGTGAATTGCTCCATCAAAGGGCCCGCGATGTAGGCTTGGCAAGCCCCGCGATGTAGGCTTGGCAAGCCACGCGGATGGCTTCGAGGCGCGCACGGCGCTTCTTGCCGCTCAAGGCATCCAACTCGGCCACGTTGGCCGCTTGCCCCAAGTCGTCGCGAAAGACGGTGATGTCGATGTCCTCGGAAAACCGGGCGATCAGGCCGAAAGCCTTGGAGAGGGAAGTGCCCCCCTTGAACAGCAGTCTGGGTCCGCCAGCGGCCAAGCCGTTGAACAACGCATCCAGGGTCCAGCAGACCCAGAAATCTTTCTCGACGTTCTGGACAACGGTGCCCAAACGAGCGGCAGCGCCGAGAAACAGATCGAGCCGGTCGGTGTCGGTGGCGGTAATGACGTCGCGGAACGAGGGGTTCAATCGGCACCTCCTACGCGTTTGGCCGAGCGGGTGCTCGCTGATCGCTTCGCGTGACTGGGCGGTAGCAAAGTCTTGGGTTCGGTGTTCAGCGGATCGCAATCGGGAACTTCCCGGACCAGACTTTGCATCCATGCCGGCAGCACGCTGAAGCCATCGATCAGGTCTTGGCGGATCGCTGCGCCATGGATGGGATCGGCCAACAGTTGGCTCAGTCGGCTCAGGATTCGGTCGCGGTCGGAGACCAACGTGTCTTTCAGCCAATGAAGGGCTTGTACGACACGCATGGCGGGACGGCCGGCCCAGTAGAGACGACTGGGTGCAGTCTGCTTGAAGTCGATGGCCAAGTTGTCGAGTTTGATTCCCCGGCGACGTGCATCGGTGTGGATCGTGACGCGGGCCGGGACAGCGTCCGTCAGGCCGAGATCATTGGCAGCGGTCATGCCATCCACCAGCAGGCGCAGTTGGTCGCGACGCGCGATGGCCTCTACCACGGCGCGATAGTCCGGGGTAGTGGGGCGCTTGGTCAGGCGGTTGATGCTTGGCCGGTCGTACAAACCTCGGTCGATACGGCGCAGGTCGCCGGCCCGCACCATGCGCTGCAGGGTCTTATCGATGGCGTCGCGGTTGCCGAGCTGTGCAAAGTCGGCCGGCACCCAGACGTGGTTGGGGTCGGCGGCATTGACCAGTGAGGCGATTGCGGATTTGAGATCAGACATAGGAACACTTGTCCGATATTTGTATATTTTTTTCGGATCGCTGGCAAGCCCGCCTGTCCGAAAATTGTATATTTTTTTCGGACCAGCATCGGTTCGCTTGCATCATTAAAAGGGAACCATGGAGTGCGTAGGCGACGGGATAAGCGATCAGGTATGCATCGCTGGGGGCAGGCTGAACGTGGCGAACATTCGGCAGAACAGCCATCTTCACTGTGCAGTGAAGATGCCCGCCATACTGCGCAACCCAGACCTAGCAAGCGATGAGACCTGATGGGACAATATGGGCAAACTATTGCCTTCTCTATTGGATCAAGGAGGCGTACCGCCCTGAGCATGGGTAGCCAGATGGGTAGCTAAATTAGAAAATAAAAGAGCAAGCATGGAAAACAACTTATTAATCATCTTGCTACAATTTCTATGAAAATTGCCACCTGGAACGTCAACTCACTCAAGGTCCGCCTACCGCAATTGCTCGACTGGCTGGCAACGGAAGAACCCGATATCGTCTGCCTGCAGGAAAGCAAACTCGAAGACCCGTTCTTCCCGAAGCTGGAAATCGAGGCTGCCGGTTATCATGCTGTCTTCTCCGGGCAGAAGACCTACAACGGCGTGGCCCTGCTGGCCCGCGAACAGCCGAGCGATATCGTCTTCGGCAACCCACTCTACCCTGACCCGCAAAAGCGCTTGCTGGCGGCGACGGTCAACGGAATTCGGGTGGTCTGCGCCTATGTGCCGAATGGCCAGGCCGTCGGCAGTGACAAGTACGCCTACAAACTTGCCTGGCTGGAGGCGCTGCTGACCTGGATCGCTGCGCAAATCGCCGAGCATCCGCAACTGATTCTCGCCGGTGACTTCAACATCGCCCCGGACGACCGCGACGTTCACGACCCGCTCGCCTGGGCCGGGCAGATTCTTTGCTCGGAGCCGGAGCGGACGGCCTTGCAGCGCCTGCTGGGCCTTGGCCTGAAAGACAGCTTCCGCCTCTTCGAACAAGCGGACAAGAGCTTCTCGTGGTGGGACTATCGGATGCTCGGCTTCCAGAAGAACCGGGGACTTCGGATCGACCTCATCCTGCTCTCGGAGAGGCTCGCCGGGCGCTGTACGGCAGCAGGCATCAGCCGGGGAATGCGCAAGCTCGAGCGACCATCCGATCACGCGCCGGTGACCGCCGAAGTCAGCGAGTCATGAACACCGCAGCGCACAATCTGCCGCCGCCCCTGCTCGCCCTCTACCCGGCGCTGCGCTCGCTGTCTCTGGAACAGCTGGCCGAACTCGGCCAGGCGATGAGCGCACGCGAACTGCCGGCCGGCACGCAGTTGTTCACCGAACATCAGGACTGCATGGGATTTCCGCTGCTGCTTGCCGGCACAATCAAGGTGGTGAAGAGCACCGCCACTGGTCGCGAAATGTTGCTCTATCGCGTCGAACCGGGCGGCTCCTGCATTATCAGCTCGAGCTGCCTGCTCGGTCACACTCCCTATTCCGCACGCGGGATCGCCGAGACGCCGCTATCGCTGCTGCTTCTGCCGATCGCCATGTTCGAGAGGCTGGTTGCCGACAACGCGCTTTTCCGCGACTTCGTTTTCCACCTTTTCGCCGAACGCATCGCTGAACTGATGCAACTGGTCGAGGAAGTCGCCTTTCACCGCCTCGACCAGCGCCTGGCCAAGCTGCTGCTCGCCAGGGGCGAAACCATCCGCGCCACGCACCAGACCCTGGCCGAGGAGCTCGGCAGCGTCCGCGAGATCGTCAGCCGCCTGCTCAAGGGCTTTGCCGTACAAGGACTGGTCAGGCTCGGACGCGAACAGATTACCGTGACCGACCCGACCGGACTACAACAGCTGGCTGAAAACAGCCGCTGAGCGAGCTCAGGCGTCGCTGTGTGACCGCGGTTACATACAAGAATCGTGCAGCTGCGTAATCTGGCCCCGTCAACCACAAACACTCACGGAGCCAATCATGAAAACCAACGTCGGTGGAATCGACAAAATCCTGCGCATCGTCGTCGGCATCGCGCTTATCTCGCTGGCCGCCCTGGGGGTCGTTGGCGCCTGGGGCTGGATCGGTGTGGTACCACTGCTGACCGGCCTGTTCGGCGTCTGCCCGGCCTACTCGCTGCTCGGGGCGAACACCTGCCCGGTCAAGAAGAGCGGCTGAACGACGAGCACACCGAGCGTAGGGCGTACCCGGATCGGGTACGCCCTAGTCATGTCAGGCTGTTGGCCAGGCGAATGAAATCGGCAACCGACAGCTCCTCTGCCCGACAGGTCGGCGAAACGCCGAGCGCCGCCAGCTGATCCTCGTCGAGCATCCCCCGAAGACTGTTGCGCAGCATCTTGCGGCGCTGCCTGAAAGCGGCTGCAACCAGCGCCGCGAAGTGCGCTTCGTTCACCACCGACAAGGCTTTGGGCGGACGCGGAATCAGGCGCACCAGCGCCGAGTGCACCTTGGGCGCCGGATCGAAGGCCTCTGGCGGCACGTCGAGCAGGCGATCGATGACGAAACGGTACTGCAGCATCACCGTCAGCCGGCCGACCTCGCCACTACCCGGCTCGGCGATCATGCGCTCGACGACTTCCCGTTGCAGCATGAAATGCATGTCGCGCACGCAAGTGCCGAAGGTAGCGAGATGAAAGAGCAGCGGCGTCGAGATGTTGTACGGCAGATTGCCGACAATGCGCAGCTGGCTGGCGGTGGTGCTGGCCAGACGGCCGAAATCGAAAGCCAGCGCGTCACCCTCGTGCACCGTCAAGCGCTCCGCCGAAAAGCTCTTGCCGAGACGGGCAACAATGTCGCGGTCGATTTCCACCACGTGCAGATGATCAAGCCGCTGCAGCAGCGGAGCGGTCAAGGCGGCCAGTCCCGGGCCGATCTCGACCACCGTCTCGCCACGCTGCACCGCCAGCTCCTCGATGATCTCGGCAATGACCTGCTGATCGACGAGAAAATTCTGACCAAAGCGCTTGCGCGCGACGTGCGCGCTCATGCCCTCACTTGCTGGCTGGCGCTGGTTTGAGCGACCGGATCCACCTGTGCCACCCGATCCACCCGCTCCACCCGCTCCACCCGATCCACCCGATCCACCCGCTCCACCCGCTCCACCATTTCGATGGCCTGCTCGATGGCCACCAGCAAGCTGCCGGGATCGGCTCGTCCGCTCCCCGCCAGTTCCAGCGCCGTTGCTCCCCGCCAGTTCCAGCGCCGTTCCGTGATCGACCGACGTGCGGATGATCGGCAGGCCCAGGGTGACGTTGATACCCTGGCCGAAACTCGCGTACTTGAGAGCGGTGAGGCCCTGATCATGGTACATGGCGAGAACGCAGTCGCCGCGCTCAAGGACTGGCGGCGAGAACATGGTGTCGGCGGGCAGCGGTCCGAGCAGGCTCATGCCTTCGCCACGCAGGCGCTCGAGTACCGGCGTGATCACCTCGATCTCTTCATGGCCGAGGTAGCCTCCCTCGCCGGCGTGCGGATTGAGGCCGGCCACCAGAATGCGCGGGCGAGCGATCCCGTATTTCGCCGCCATCTCGCGATGCAGGATACGCAGAGTCTCCTCGACAGCGTCCTGGGTGACCGCCGCCGGCACGTCACGCAGCGGCAGATGCGTCGTCACCAGAGCCACCCGCAAGCCGCCGCCGGCGAGCATCATCACCACCCGCGGGGTGGCCGTTTTCTGGGCCAGGTACTCGGTGTGCCCGCTGAAGGGAATACCGGCGTCGTTGATGACGCCCTTGTGCACCGGGGCGGTGACCATCGCCGCGAACTCACCGCTCTGGCAGCCGTCCAGCGCCCGGTCCAGAAGCGCCAGCACGTAAGGGGAATTGGCCGCATCCAGGCGGCCTGGTGTCGCCGCCGCAGCCAGGGGCAGATGCAGGATGTCCAGCGTGCCGGCCTGTGGCGAAAGATCTGGCTGCCAGTCACGTAGCCTGCCTGGAAAGTTCAAAGCCGCTGCCCGCTCGGCGAGCAGCGAGCGATCGGCGAGGACGACGATTCGCGCGGGGAAGCGCGCGTCCAGCGCGCAATCGGCCAGGCGCAGACAGATCTCGGGCCCAACGCCTGCCGGTTCGCCGCTGCTGACGGCAATGACCGGAACGCTCGACACGGCGCTCATGTTTCCTCCAGGCGAAGCTCCACGTAGGCACGGTCGCGCATCTGGCGCAGCCAGTCCTGATAGGCTTCATCACGCTTGCGCTCGCGCAGCACCTGCCGTGCAGCAGCGCGCTGACGATCACTCGACACATCCTGCACGCGACGCTCGATTACCTCGATCAAATGGAAACCAAAGGGTGATTGCACCGGCTCACTGAGCTCTCCCGGGGCCAGTTGATTCATCGCCCGCTCAAACTCGGGTACCGTGTCACCGGCGTAGATCCAGCCAAGATCGCCACCTTTCGACGCCGAGCCGTCCTGCGAGAAAAGCCTGGCCAAATCGGCAAAATTCTCACCGTGCTTGATCCGCTGGCGCAGACTCTCCAGGGTGTGTCTGGCCTCCGGCTCCGACACCACTTCGTTGACCTTGATCAGGATGTGCCGGGCGTGCGTCTGCTGAACCGCCGGCAAGGCGCCGCCGCCGCGCTTGCCCAGCAACTTGACCAAATGAAATCCGTTCGAGCTGCGCAGGACCGGCGACACCTCACCGACCTTGAGCGTCGTGGCCGCTTCGGCAAACATCGTCGGCAGTCGATTCAGCGAACGCCAGCCAAGATCGCCGCCACGCAGGCCATCCGGGGCATCCGAATAAGCGGCAGCCAACTGGGCAAAGTTCTCGCCCTTGCCCAGACGTTCAACGATCTGATCGGTCTTGGCGCGCAGCTGTTGAATCTGCTCCGGGCTCGCCGACTCGGGGGCGCGCAGCAGGATGTGCGCCATCTGAAACTCTTCGCCACCCGCCTGGCCGGCCTCGCCCGCCAGGTAATTGTCGATCTCGCCTTCGGAAATGAAGATCCGGCTGTCGACCTCGCGCTCACGCAAGCGCGCGATGGTCATCTCGGCACGAATCTCCTCACGAAAGTTGGCAAACGCAATACCGTCCTTTTCCAGCGCCACCCGAAACTGCGCCAGCGTCAGCTTGTTATTGGCCGCAATCCGTTGCAGGGCCTGGTCAAGCTGGGCATCGTCGACGCGCAGGCCGACCTCGCGGGCGAACTGCAACTGCACCTTGTCGATCACCAAGCGTTCGAGCATCTGCTTTTCGAGCACTTCGCGCGGCGGCAGAGTGGTGCCCTGGCGCTGCAGCTGCCCCAGCGCTGAATCGAGACGCGAGCGCAACTCATGGTGCGTGATCACTTCGTCATTGACGACGGCCACGATACGGTCGGCAGGCACCGGCTGGCTGGCTGGTTTGGAAGAAGAGCCTTGTGCTGCCGCCACCCCGATCAGGAAAAGGAAGAGCAGCAACGCGCGAAAGAAAAGCCTCATGGTCACCCTTACTGTTCGGCCAGAGCCGAATTGGTCTGCGGCTGATTGGCAACGCCGTAACCGGGAATCCTGCGCTGCAGGAGATTGATCGGACTAGATCCCAGGCGCGAAAAATCGCTCAGCTCAAGTTGCACGAAGGCTCTCGTCGTCGCGTCCGCCTCGGTGGTCTGCAGGCGCTGGCCGACGACGCGCACCACCCAACAGCCTGCGTTGTACTCCAGGCCCCCGATAATCTCGATCGGCTGCTTCTGCAGAAACGAGTAGTTGTAGCGACCAACGGCCTGCAAGCGTCCAGTGAGCGGCCACTGCCCGGCGATGTCGATCTGTTTGATCGGCGTTACCGCCTGCGTGTTGTAGCTGTACGACGCGTTCAGCAGCTTGCCGGTTTCAGGGAAGTAGCGCGCACCGAGCGAGTAACGTTCAGCCTGCTGATTGTCCACGTCGTACTGCAGCGCCGCGTCGGCATAGACCCGCGGCAACACCTGCCCGGTGAAACCGGCCAAGAAATCAGACCTGTCCCACTCGCGAGTGGTCGTTCCCGGCAGCGCCACCTTGTCGTCGGAAAAGTAAAGTCGCTGACCGACCATGCCGCGCATGATCTCGTTCCCGGAGGTCGGATTGATCAGGCGCGAGGAAAGGGCAGCGGTCAATTGATTGGCGTTGTTGATACGATCCCAGCCCGAGAATTGATTGTCGGAAAAGATTTGCGCAAAGTTGAAATCGGCAAGCGCGGTATCGAAGATCGGTATGTCGTCCTGATTTTCATACGGAATATTGAGGTAGTAGAGACGTGGCTCGAGGGTCTGCGTGTAGTCGCGACCAAACCAGTTGCTGGAGCGCTCGAAAGTCATTCCCGAATCGACGCTAAAGATTGGCAGATTGCGATTGATCGAAGTCGGGCGGATGTTCGCCGAGCCCGGATATGACAAGGCATAGTGCGTGACGTTGACCCCCAGCCGCGGCGTGACATACCACCCGGGCGTCACGTAAGGTATCGATATCTGCGGCTGCATGACCGTCCGCTGTCCCTCGACGGTAGACAAATCGGGACGAACGAAATCAGTGTATTGCCCGAAAAAGGAACTGTCGGTCGAGTAAAAATCGGGTTGCCGCGCGTTTACGGTGATTTGCGGCATCAACTGATAGGGCGGCGTGACCGGATTCTGGAGGTCCGGCTGCAGCGTCTGAAAGGACTGCACGTTGGCCGTCGCGCTCCACCAACCGCCCCCACTGTAGGTCAGCAGCCCTTGCTGCAGAAGCTGCGTTTCGGACGTCTGGGTAATTTCGCTGGATAGGTCGGTGTAGTAATCGCTGTCCGAGACCCGGTTGTAGTTGATCGCACCCGAAAAACCGTTCCCCGCGACCTGGCTATGTGTCAAGGCCACGCCCCAGCGATCCCTGTTCGCCACCCGATCATTCGGAAGATACTCGCCGCGCACGTTGCCGGTATAGGTCCCCCCGTACGCGGCGTTGAGGTAGCGAAAGTCGGTGCCGAGCAGCAGGCCACGTTTGGTGAGCAGCGTTGGCTCAAACGTGGCGTCCATGTTCGGCGCTATGTTCCAGTAGTAAGGCAGGGTGAATTCGAAACCGCTATCGCTACTGGAGCCGTAACTTGGTGTCAGAAAGCCCGACTTGCGCTGATTATTAAGCGAAAACGATAACCATGGAGAGTAGAGAATCGGCACCCCAAGGAAATGCACGGTGGCCTCCTTGCCACTGCCCACCTCATTGTCGTAATCGAGCTGCAAATCGGCGATACTGAGATACCAGTCGTCATTGCCGGGCTTGCAGGTGGTATAGGTGGCGGAGCTCATGCGAATCTGGTTCTCGCCTTCGAAATCGATGCGCTGCGCACTGCCGCGCGCTGCGGTCGCCCCACCGTTTGCGTCATCGCTATACTTGAGTCTGGTCTGCCCAGGTAGCAAACCGAAGGAACGTGGGGCCGCGAAACCGCTGTTGAAATCACTACCGGGCTCCGTTGCTGCGCCGTCGCCCCCCCCCGCTTCGCCCGACTTCGCAGCCGCCGCGGTACGCGGTGGACGCTTCACAAGATAGGAAGCATCGTCGAAGAAACCAAACTGATCTTCGAGCCGCATCCGCATCCTGGTACCCGAAACGACATCCTCACGCTGTTGAAAGCGCGCGTTCCCGACCGCCTCGACCTCATCGTCGACTGGCCAGTAGGTCATCCGGTCGGCAGTCAATAGCTTGTCGATCTGACGCAATTCCGCACTATCCTCGGCAATCAGCTCCCGGTCGACGACGCCCGAAATCCTCTGTGCGCTCAGGAAGGTCGCTTGCGAGCCGGCCTCCGTTTCAGCGGCCTGCGGCGTAGCGCTTTCCGTTGCCGACGGCGTAGCCGGCAAAGGCAAGGACGTCGGGGTGGGCGCCGCCAGTTCAGCAGGCGCTGGCACGGCAGTTGTCGTGGTCGCTGCTGCGCCGGGCGCAGGCCTCGGTGACACGGGCTCCTGGACACGAGCACGCGCTTCCGGCTTCTCCACGAGCGGCTCAGCCTGGCTTTGAGCGGGCTGGGTCACCGGCTCCGGCTCCGGCTGCTGCGCCTGCGGCTCCGCCTCCCGAACCAGCGTTACCTCCGGCTCCCCTTCCGGCTCGACTGCCGGCCTGGACTCAGTGAGCGGCGTGGCGACGGCTTCGGCCGCTGACTCTTTGCCGACGTCGCTTGCAGCCTGCGCCGGCTCCGCGGCGGGCGACGGCGCTGGCACGGGACGCGCCTCGATGACCGGCTTCAGGACGGGCTTGGTCTCCGCAGGCGCGCTATCCACCTTCGTCACGGGCGGCCGCGAAAGGGGCGCGGTGGGTGCCGCTGCCGGCAAACCAAGCAGGGCCGGATCAACGCGCAGAGGTGGCTCGGCCTGCGCCTGTGCGACCGCCGGCAGGCTGCCGACAAGCGTACTGGCGAAACTGCAGCAAAAGATCAAGGTCAGCGGCCTGCGCCGAGAGCGAAACGTCATTCCAGAGTCGTCAGTGGAGAATACGGCGGATGGTTCGGGTAGTCGGCTGCTGGTTCCCTGTCTTGTCGCCGACCGCGGCACTTCAAGCCCGGCCCCAATGGTAAAATCGGTCGTACATTTTAGCATCATCGTTCAAGGAGAAGCGGCATGCCGCGTACCGCCCTGTTGCGCAACTGGCTCCAACAGGTCTTCGAGCCGGCTTTCCCTGGCTGGGAGATGCACCTCGAGGCGGCCTCGGCCGACGCCAGCTTCCGGCGCTATTTTCGCGTCCAGCTGCCGGATCAAACGACGCGCATCGTCATGGACGCCCCGCCGGAGAAGGAAGACTGCCGCCCCTTTATCAAGGTCGCCGCCCTGTTTCGCGAGGCCAATGTGCATCTGCCACAGGTGCTTGCCGAGGATCTCGAACAGGGCTTCCTGCTCCTCTCCGACCTCGGCACCACCACCTACCTGAGTGCTTTGCAGGACAGAAGCATGGCGGCGCGGCTCTACGGCGACGCCAACCGGGCACTGATTGCCATCCAGCTCGCCAGTCGACCCAACGCCCTGCCCGCCTACGACCGCGAGTTGCTCAGCCGTGAGCTAGCCCTGTTTCCCGACTGGTACCTGCGCCGCCACCTCGAAGTAGACATCGACAAAGGCATGCAAGGCACTCTGCAAACGGCATTCGAAGCGATCCTGGCCAACAATCTGCAACAACCACAGGTCTTTGTCCATCGCGACTACCACTCGCGCAACCTGATGCTCGTCGGCGAAACCTCGTCCGCCTTCCCGAGCAACCCCGGCATTCTCGACTTCCAGGATGCGGTGTACGGTCCGCTGACTTACGATCTCGTCTCGCTCTATCGCGACGCCTACATCGACTGGCCGGAAGATCAGGAGCTCGACTTCGTGATCCGCTACTGGGAAGCAGCGCGTCTGGCCGGCCTGCCGGTGCAAGCCGATTTTCACGACTTCTATCGGGACTACGAATGGATGGGCGTGCAGCGCCAGCTCAAGGTACTCGGCATTTTCGCCCGCCTGTGCCATCGCGACGGCAAGCGCGACTACCTGGCCGACATGCCACGCGTGCTGAGCTATCTGCGTCGAACCTGCGAGCGTTACCGGGAACTGCGGCCGCTTGCACGCTTGCTCGACACGCTCGAGAAGCAACCGGTCAGCGTCGGCTACAGTTTCTGATGAAGGCCATGATTCTTGCTGCCGGCCGCGGCGAACGCCTGCGGCCGCTCACCGACACGACGCCCAAACCACTGTTGATCGCCGGTGGCAAGGCGCTGATCGTCTGGCACCTGCAAGGCCTGGCAAGGGCAGGCTGGCGCGAGGTCGTGATCAACCACGCTCATCTCGGCGAACAGATCGAGGCGGCGTTGGGCGACGGCAGCGACTTCGGCCTGCGTATCGCTTACTCGCCCGAACCGGCCGGAGCTCTGGAAACGGCCGGCGGCATCGCCAGGGCGCTACCACTGCTTGGCGAGGCACCCTTTTTAGTGGTCAATGGCGACATTTGGTGCGACTGGGATTTCTCGCAGGCCAGACGCATCGCCGGCACACTCGACCAGCGCCGTGCCCACCTGCTGCTGGTTGACAACCCGCCGCACCATCCCGGCGGCGACTTCTGCCTCGATGGCGAGAACCTGCGCCCGGCAACGGGGAGGCGCGATGGCGCACTCACCTACGCCGGCATTGGCGTCTTCTGGCCCGATTTTTTTGCCCCTGTTGCGGCCGGCGTGCCAATGAAGCTGCGCCCCTTGCTTGACGCCGGCATTGCCGGTGGCACGGTCACTGGCCAACGACACGACGGTCGCTGGGTCGACGTTGGCACTCGCGAACGCCTTGCCGAACTCGACCTGGAGCTTGCGCAAACCCGATGAGCCACACCGCCCATGCCAAGCGTCGCCAACGCGTACTCGACAACCTCGGTGACGGCATCGCCGTCCTGGCCACGGCGCCAGAGCGTCTGCGCAACCGCGACTCGCATTATCCCTATCGCTTTGATAGCTACTTCTGGTACCTGAGCGGCTTTCCCGAGCCCGATGCGGTGATGGTCCTGGTCGGAGGCAAGGAAGCGAAAGCGATCCTTTTCTGCCGCGAGAAGAATGAGGAGCGCGAAACCTGGGACGGTTTCCGCTACGGACCTGAGGCCGCCGCCGCCGCCTTTGGCTTTTGCGAAGCGCATCCGATCAGCAGTCTCGATGAGATGCTGCCCAAGTTGATCGCCAACCGCGCGGCCCTGTGGCACTCGCTGGGTCACGACAGCGAATGGGACCGGCGCATCACCAAGGCACTGAACGCGGTTCGCGCGCAGGGGCGCAGTGGCACGCGCGCGCCCGGCGAAATCCGCGATTTGCGCGGCCTGCTCGACCAGATGCGCCTGACCAAGGACGGCCAGGAAATCGAGCTCATGCGCCGCGCCGCGGAAATTGCTTCGGCGGGCCACAGCCGCGCCATGCGTGCCTGCCAGCCGGGCATGGCCGAATACGAACTCGAAGCCGAATTGAGCTACGAATTTCGCCGCCGCGGTGCCGACGGCCACGCCTACACGCCAATCGTCGCCGGTGGTGCCAATGCCTGCATCCTGCACTACGTCGAAAACAACAAACTGCTGGCGGGACGATCGCTGGTCCTGATTGATGCCGGCTGCGAGGTCGCCGGCTACGCCTCGGACATCACCCGAACCTTTCCGGTCAACGGACGCTTCAGCGCCGAGCAACGTGAGGTCTATGAGATCGTCCTGGCGGCGCAGCAAGCGGCAATTGCCGCGGTACACCCTGGCGCCTCGTTCGCCGACTATCACCAGGCGGCGCTGCGCGTCCTCTCCCAGGGGCTGATCGATCTCAAGCTGCTCAGCGGCAGCGTGGACGGCGCCATCGAGAGCGAAGCCTACAAGCCCTGGTACATGCACCGCACCGGCCACTGGCTCGGCCTGGACGTTCACGACGCCGGCGAATACAAGACCGGCACCGCCGATGACGACTGGGTCAGGCTGCTCCCTGGCATGACCCTGACCGTCGAGCCCGGCCTCTACTTCCGGCCCGGCAGCGGGGTCCCGGAGCACCTGCACGGCATCGGCGTGCGCATCGAGGACGATATCCTGGTCACCGGCGATGGCTGCCTGATCTACACCAATGCACCACGAACGGTCGCCGAAATCGAGGAAGTGATGCGTCATGAGTGAACAGCCAAGCGACGGCATCAGCGCCAGCGATGAGATCGCTGTCGACGTCGCCATCATCGGTGCCGGGCCGGTCGGCATGTCGCTGGCCCTGGCGCTGGCAGCGGGACCGCAGCGCGTGCTGCTGCTCGACAGCCGCCCGCATGCGGCCTGGGCCGGCGATCCGCGCGCCTTGGCGCTGGCGCACGGCAGCCGCCAGTTGCTCGAAAGCCTCGGCGCCTGGAACGCGGCCGCGGCCACGTCGATCGACACGATCCACGTTTCGCAGCGCGGCGGCTTCGGCCGCACGCTGATCGACGCCCGGGAGTATGGCATCGCCGCGCTCGGCTACGTGATGCGCTACCGCGATCTCGCGGCCACCCTTGACACCCGCATCGATGCGAGCGTCAAGGTCACGCAGCGCCTGCACCACTGCACGGTGCTCGGCATCACGGCAGACCGCGAAGCGGCCGAGATCACGCTGGCCGCGCCGACCGATCGGGCCGAGCGTGCCAACGCCGCCGCACCCCGCCGCATCCGGGCCAGACTCGTGGTCCATGCCGAAGGCACGCCCGCCAGCGACCCCGCTGTGCGCGTGTACGACTATCGGCAGCACGCCGTGGTCGCCGAGGTTCGCCCAGTTCCGGGTCACCAGCACCGGGCATGGGAACGTTTCACGCCCGACGGTCCGCTGGCTCTGCTGCCGCTGGCGCAAGACTACTCGCTGGTGTTTACCGTGCCGCCGGAAAAGGCCGCCCACTTGCTCACCCTCGACGAGGCTGACTTCCTGGCCGCCTTGCGTGTGCAGTTCGGCAGCCGCCTCGATTTCGTCGGCAGCGGTCCGCGCGCCAGCTTTCCACTGGCGCTGCGCGTCCGCGAACAACGACTCGGAGCACGCCAGGTGTGGATCGGCAACGCCGCGCAGAGCCTGCACCCGGTCTCCGGCCAGGGCTTCAACCTCGGCTTGCGCGACGCCTGGGAACTCGCCGCCGCACTGCTCGCCAACGGCAGTGGCGACGCCGGCGATGCCGCAACCCTGGCCGCCTACGCCCGCGCTCGCCGCCTCGACCGCCGCGGCAGCATCGCTTTCACCGACGGCATCGTGCGCGTTTTTGGCAATGACCTGGCCCCGATACGACTGGCTCGCGGCCTCGGACTGCTGGCGCTCGACGTCTTGCCACCCCTACGCCACTTCATCGCCAGGCGAATGATCTGGGGCGCCCGCGCCTGGCCCTAGACCGTCCACCCCAGGCCACTGGCGCCGGCTGAGCGCTGGCGTCAAAGGTCGCAGCTGACGAAAAGCGCTCGCTGCAGTTCGCTTTTGCAGATGATTCCGCTAGCAGCCTGTCGGACTTTCCGCCTGCCGTGGCTCGTATATGATATAATCATACCTCTTCGAGCCACCGAGTCGTCGCATGTCCCACTTCATCGTCGCTGACCGCAAGACCGACTATCTGCTGCCGCCGTCG
>JEMX01000031.1 GCA_000585055.1 Candidatus Accumulibacter appositus | reverse complement strand
TGGTTGGGTTGCGTCTTTTTCTGGTACTCGCGCAGGATGCGGTAGGCATCGTCGATCACCACGACGCCCGCTTTCTTGCGTGCCGCTAGCCGGGCCACGCACTCGCTACGGCAGGCTGCAGAAACGTCGGGATGACTACCATTGGCGACCAACAACACGTTGGTATCAATCACTACGGCGTTCACCCGCGTTCCCCATTTTTGTGGGTCGCAGCCTGGCGCCTTAACGTGGCCATTGTACGGGCCGCGATATCACCCATCTCGTCCCCGAAAAAGTTATCGGGCCAGTTCTCGATCTCGCCAAATATGTTCAGCTTCAGCGCTTCCATCTGGGCCGCAGCACCGTCGCGCTTGACGAAATAGATCGCCACATCGTCGGCGCTGATCTGTTCTTCGGCCACACGCCGTTGGAGGCGCGCAAGGAAGTGTTCGGAATGCGTTTCGACGATCAGCTGCATGTTGCGCGGGACGCTGCCCTCGTAAGACTTCACTGCGCTGATGAACACGTCGGCCAGGTTGGACTGGGCCTGAGGGTGCAAGTGAATCTCGGGTTGCTCCATCCAGACTGTGGGTTGCTCCATCCAGACTGTGGACCCAGGAGGGGCATAGAACGCCTGCACCAGTGCCGGCAAAACCTGTGAGACACCGAAGCCCACGTCGGTCAATCGGACCTGATGCGACTTCGGATGAGTCCTTACAAGGACCTCGTATTCCTTGCGGTCTTTGGCGACCGCTTGAACGGTAAAGCTGTGGATAACTCCAAGATCGGCCAGCCAGCGCGCGATAAACTCGTCAAATCGCAGAACGCGCTGCCGGTATCCTCGATTGATCTTGCGTTCCTGGGCTGTTGCTGCCAACAGGGCTGGGATGGCGTATTCGCCCTGCGCGCCGACATCCGGGAGGGTATCGCCCGACCATTGATAGACGCGGCGCGCGGGCCGACGCAGCGGTCCGAGGAAATACATTCGCTCCAGGATGCTCTCGGTCTGCAGTGCAAAGTCGGCAAGAAAGTCCGCATTCTGGTAGCGCAGCAGTGTACGGTCGGCGAAGCGGTAGAACTTTTCCGGCGGCTCTATGGGCCAACCGCGCCCGACCGCTCGTACCAGCTTCAACGGGCTACATTCGAGCTTGGCCGGAGAGGTGCCGCGAGCATGATGCCCGACTGCGAGAACCTCGTTCTCCCCATCGAACAGTTCGTACCTGAAGGCGATCGTTTGTGGTTGTTCGGCTTTATCGGCGCGTAATGTGCTTGACAGCCGAAGTTCGTCGCCGTGGTAGGATTTCGCAGGATCCAGGGAGTTCTTCACGGTCAGTGCCGAGGGTAGACGCCAGCGCAGGGAGAACTCGAGCAACTGCTTCAGATCATGGGCAAAAAGGCAGTCGGCAAAGGTGCCAAGATCGATCAGCGAGTTTTCGTCGCCCAGGTGAAGGGCGCGTTTTCGATCAGCCAGTTGAACGGTCTGTTTCAAGGCGATGAGCAGATGGCCGAGGCTGGATTTGCCAGAGCTGTTGGCGCCAAAGATCACTGTCAACGGCGCAAGCCGAATCGGTCCTGTATCCTGCCAGGCCTTGAAATTCTTGATGTGTAGCTCGGT
>JEMX01000030.1:118444-118816 GCA_000585055.1 Candidatus Accumulibacter appositus | reverse complement strand
CCGCCCCCGCGGCTGCTGCCTCTGGCCGCAGCGCTGCTGCAGCGGCTCGTGCCTCGGTCTGATCGCGTTTAACAAGAACGCGCTTCTTGCGCACCTCCACCTGGACCGTGTGCGATTTTCCGTGCGAATCGTGCGACCGGATCTCGCTGGTCTCTCTGCGCGTCAAGGTAATCTTGGTCTTGGCATCACCGCCATGCGACCGCCGCAGGTACTCCAGAAGCCTGGACTTGTCCTGCTCCGAGAGCAGATCATCCGCCTCGCTCTTGGTCACACCGGCGCGATGCAGCTGCTCGAGCAGTGCACCCGCCGGCATCTTCAGTTGGGTAGCAAATTGGGCAACACTTGTTTGCGCCATATGAATTCCTTTTTCCC
>JEMX01000030.1:0-118435 GCA_000585055.1 Candidatus Accumulibacter appositus | reverse complement strand
TTCCTTTTTCCCGCTTACTCGAACCAGTGCGCACGCGCCGTGGTGATCAGTTGTTTAGCCCGCTGGGTATCCATGCCGGTCAATTCGGTCAGCTCGTCGACCGCCAGATCGGCGAGATCGTCGCGCGTCTTGATACCACTTCCTGCCAGTTTCCCGGCCAGGGCCTTGTCCATCCCCTCCAGGCTCAGCATATCCTCGGCGACATCCTCGATCTTCTCTTCGGTGGCAATCGCTTCGGTAAGCAGAACATTTCGCGCCCGCTCGCGCAACTCCTGCACGGTTGCCTCGTCGAAAGACTCGATCTCAAGCATCTCGTGGACCGGCACATAAGCGACTTCCTCGAGGGTTGAGAACCCTTCCTCGATCAGGATATTGGCCACTTCCTCGTCGACATCGAGCTTTTCCATGAACAGCACACGCATCGCCGCTGCCTCGGCCTCGACCAATGTTTGCGACTCTTCTTCGGTCATCAGATTGATCGTCCAGCCAGTCATCTCCGAAGCGAGACGAACGTTCTGGCCACCACGACCAATGGCAATTGCCAGGTTCTGCTCGTCGACGACTACGTCCATGCAATGCTTTTCTTCATCGACGATGATCGAACTGACTTCCGCCGGCGCCAATGCACCGACGACGAACTGCGCCGGATCTGACGACCAGAGCACAATGTCTACGCGCTCGCCAGCCAGCTCGTTGGTTACCGCTGTGACGCGCATGCCACGCATGCCGACACAGGTCCCGATCGGATCGATGCGCTGGTCGTTGGACTTCACCGCGATCTTGGCGCGCATGCCAGGGTCACGGGCAGCCGCCTTGATCTCCAGCAAACCGTCATCGACTTCGGGCACTTCCAGCGCGAACAACTTGACGATGAACTCCGGCGCCGTTCGCGAGAGGATCAATTGCGGCCCGCGGGCCGCACGATCGATACGCAGCAAATAGGCTTTGACACGATCACCAACGCGCAAATTCTCGCGCGGAATCATCTGATCACGCGGCAGCAAGGTTTCGATCTTGCCGGTTTCAATAATCGCGTTGCCACGCTCCATGCGCTTGATGGCACCGATCACCAGATGTTCCTTGCGACCCAGGAAGTCATTGAGAATCTGCTCGCGCTCGGCGTCGCGGATTTTCTGCAGAATCACCTGTTTGGCAGCTTGCGCTCCGATACGACCAAAATCGATCGGCTCCAGCGCCTCTTCCAGGAAATCACCGATCTCGACCTCGGGGTCCTGAAGCTGCGCTTCCGACAAGGGAATCTGTTGCTCCTCGTCGAGGAAATCAGGATTGGCGACCACCTCCCAGCGGCGAAAGGTTTCGAAATCGCCGGTTTCGCGGTCGACCACCACACGCACATTAGCGTCGTCGTGGATGCGCTTCTTGGTAGCCGACGCCAGCGCCAGTTCCAGCGCGCCGAAGACGATGTCTCTGGTAACGTTCTTTTCACGCGCCAGGACATCTACCAGCAGCAAGATTTCGCGGCTCATTTGCTCATTACCTCCTAAACCAGCCTGTCAGTCGATCTTGCCAGGTCGAAGTTGGGCACCAGACGCGCCTTGTCAACATTGACCAGGTCGAACAGCACCTCGCCCGAATCGATCTGCAAGCGCACCTTGCCTTCGTGCACACCCTGCAGGACACCTTTGAAATTCCGTTGGCCATTCAACGGCAAACGCAGCTTGAGAGTGATCTCGGAGCCCGCGAAACGCTCGAAATCAAGCTCCTTCTTCAACGGCCTGTCGATCCCCGGCGAGGAGACCTCGAGACAATCGTAGTCGACGCTCTCCACCATCAACACCCGCGACAACTGATTGCTGACCAGCGCACAGTCTTCGACATCGACCAACTCGTAGCCGAGGCCGGACACCGTTTTTTCCAGAACTTCGTGCACATTCATGGCTGCAAATAAAAAATGGGCGAAACGCCCATCCCCGAAAAATTGTGCCCACAAGGGGCGACCGGAAAACCGTTGGATTATAACGAAAATTGTCGCCGACGTAAATCGGCCTGCGCGCTGGCAGAGCTTGCTGGCTGCTCGCTCAACGCTCGCGGCTGCGCCGCGGGGGACGATCGGCTTCGGGATTCTCCATGTCGAAGCCCGCCAGCAAGCGCTTCACTTCGCCTTCAGCGAGCTCGAGGACCTGCCCTCGCTTCAAGCTCGGCGGCAGCACAAGCGGCCCATAGCGAACACGCATCAGGCGACTGACGACGACACCGACAGCCTCGAACATGCGCCGCACCTCGCGATTCCGGCCTTCGAAGAGCGAGACGCGATACCAGCGGTTGGCACCTTCGCCGCCGGCTTCCTGAAAACTGGCGAACTGCGCCGGCCCATCGTCGAGTTCGACACCCTCGAGCAAACGGCGGCGCGACTCGTCCGAGACCTCGCCGAGGATGCGCACCGCGTACTCGCGGACCAGCTGATAGCGCGGATGCATCAGGCGATTGGCCAGTTCCCCCGAGGTGGTCAGCAACAGCAGCCCACTGGTATTGAAATCCAGCCGGCCAACCGCCACCCAGCGTCCGGCCGACAGCCGTGGCATCGAGGTGAACACCGTCGGGCGATGATTGGGGTCGTTGCGCGAAACGATCTCGCCTTCCGGCTTGTGATAGAGGATCACCCGCGGCAGACGATTGGAAAAGCGCAGATTCACGAGCTTGCCGTTGACCTTGACCCGGTCGCCGGGACTGACCGTCTGCCCGACATGCGCCGGCTGGCCATTGACGTTGATCCGCCCGGCGGCAATCAGCTCTTCCATTTCCCGCCGCGAACCGATGCCGCTTTGGGCCAGCGCCTTGTGCAGGCGCTCAGGCTTGCTCGGGACGTCCTGGTGCCGGCTCCGGTTCGACGGCTCGACGGCCGGACGCGGTGCCGCCCGACGACGCAGCCCTTCGCCCGTCGCTGAAGGCTCCGG
Organism: Candidatus Accumulibacter appositus; assembly: GCA_000585055.1. Lineage (GTDB taxonomy): Bacteria > Pseudomonadota > Gammaproteobacteria > Burkholderiales > Rhodocyclaceae > Accumulibacter > Accumulibacter appositus. The sequence goes on along the minus strand of JEMX01000030.1, from coordinate 115,520 downwards.
CGCGGGGCCATCAACAGGGTGTCGGCGGGGGGCGCCGGGGGGCGCCGGGCGTGGCGAACGAGAAGGGGCGGCAGGCAATCTGCGCTTGCTATTGGCCATCAGCGAGGTCCAGGGTTGAATTGACTTGTTGCAGAGGCGGCAACTCGGCAAGACTGCGCAAGCCGAGGTCGTCGAGAAATTTTCGGGTTGTCGCCAGCAGTCCTGGCCGCCCCGGCGTGTCGCGATGACCGACGACGTCGACCCAGCCACGTTCCTCGAGCAAGCGGATCACCTGCGTGGCGACGGTCACCCCGCGGATATCCTCGATGTCGCCGCGGGTCACCGGCTGGCGATAGGCAATGATGGCCAGCGTTTCCAGAACTGCGCGCGAATAACGCGGTGGCTTTTCCGGGTTCAGGCGCTCCAGATAGGGCATGAACTCGGCGCGTGTACGAAAGCGCCAGCCACTCGCCACCGGCAGCAACTCCAGGGGTCGCGCGCTCCATTCCTGGCGTAGTTCGTCGAGCAGGGCGCGCAGGACGTCGGCGCCGATCTGCTCGTCGAAGACCTTGCGCAACTCAAGCACCGACAAGGGCGTACGGGCACTCAGGAGTACCGCCTCGAGCACCCGCTTGAGGTCAGCGGGCGTGCTTGCCAGCGCTTCACTGCTCGGCACTTTATCGAGATTCGCTGCGCTCATCGCTCAACCTCAGGTAAATCGGCGCAAAGACTTCGACCTGTGTCACTTCAAGCAGGTGCTCACGCGCCAGTTCGAGCAGCGCCAGGAAGTGCACAACGAGCACCGGCGCGCCCTGTTGCGGATCGAAAAGATCGCCGAACTCGACAAAACCGCCCGCGTCACGCAGGTGGCGCAGGATCAGCGTCATGTGCTCGCGTACCGACAATTCCTCACGCTGCACCATGTGATGCGTATGCAATCTGGCCTGGCGGAGAATGCCCCGCCAGGCATTCTGCAAATCCAGCGTGCTGACTTCGGGCAAGCGCCGCAGCAAGGTCTTCTCGACCCACACCTCGACCCACTCGAAATCACGCTCGGCCTGCGGCAATTCGTTGAGGCCATGCCCTGCCAACTTCATCTGCTCGTATTCGACCAGGCGGCGCACCAGTTCGGCGCGCGGGTCCTCTGCCTCCTCGCCCGCATCGACCGTCGGGCGAGGCAACAGCATACGCGACTTGATCTCGATCAGCATCGCCGCCATCACCAGATAATCCGCCGCCAGTTCGAGGTTCTGCGAGCGCATGGCTTCGACGTAAAGCAGATACTGTTCGGTCAGTGGTGCCATCGGAATATCGAGGACATTCACGTTGGCCTTGCGGATCAGGTATAGCAGCAGGTCGAGCGGGCCCTCGAAGGCGTCGAGCATCACCGCCATGGCATCGGGTGGGATGTACAGATCGAGCGGCAGCTGCGTCAGCGGCTGACCGTAGATGCGTGCCAGCGGACTCGCCACCGCAGGAGCGGGCGCTGCTGCGCTCGTGCTTGCGCTATCGCTCATTTCCGTCGCTCTCGAAACAAGGCTCAGCGGTAGTTCAGCCCCATCGCGCCACGCACGTCGCGCATCGTCTCGCGCGCGAGCTGGCGCGCCTTCTGGTTACCTTCGGCAATGATTTCCTGCACCAGACGCGGGTCGTCAAGATATGGCTGCGCGCGCTCGCGCATCGGCGCCTGCTCGGCGAGGATGCCGTCGATCACCGGCTGCTTGCAGTCCAGACAGCCGATGTCGGCGCTGCGACACCCCTGCTGCACCCAGGCCTGGCAGGCCTCATCCGAATACACCTGGTGCAACTGCCAGACCGGACATTTGTCCGGGTCCCCCGGGTCGTTGCGGTGCACGCGCGCCGGATCGGTGGGCATGCGCCGCAGCTTGTGCGTCACCGAGGCGGCATCCTCGCGCAGGGTGATGGTATTGGCGTAGGATTTCGACATCTTCTGACCGTCGAGGCCGGGCATCCGCGACGCGGCGGTGAGCAGCGCGCCGGGCTCGACGAGAATCATCTTGCCGGTGCCTTCGAGATAGCCGCACAGCCGCTCGCGGTCGGCGTGCGCCAGACCGGGAACTTCGTCGAGCAGGGCGTGCGCGCGCTCGATGGCGGTCTTGTCGCCATTCTGCTGAAAGTAGGTACGCAGCTGCGTATAGGAACGGGCGCGCTTCGACCCCAGCCGCTTGACGGCCTCCCTGGCCTTGTCCTCGAAGCCCGCCTCGCGACCGTAAAGGTGGTTGAAGCGCCGCGCCAGCTCGCGCGAGAACTCGATGTGCGGTACCTGGTCTTCTCCCACCGGCACCTTGTCGGCACGATAGATCAGGATGTCGGCCGACTGCAGCAGCGGATAGCCGAGAAAACCGTAGGTCGACAAATCCTTGCTCTCGAGCTTCTCCTGCTGGTCCTTGTAGGTCGGTACACGTTCCAGCCAGCCGAGCGGCGTCATCATCGACAGCAGCAGATGCAATTCGGCGTGCTCGGGAACCTGCGACTGGATGAACAGCGTCGCCCGTTGCGGATCGACGCCGGCGGCCAGCCAGTCGATGACCATGTCCCACGAGGCGGCGACGATGCCTTGTGGATCGTCGTACTGGGTGGTCAGCGCGTGCCAGTCGGCGACGAAGAACAGGCAGGGATGCTGGTGCTGCAGTGCCACCCAGTTCTTGAGCACACCGTGGTAATGGCCCAGATGCAGGCTGCCGGTCGGGCGCATGCCGGAGAGGACTCTTTCTGCGTACATGTTCGCGCTCCGAAGGCTTAATGTGAAAGTCGCGCATGCGACTCACGAAACTCCCTTCTCCCCTTTGTGGGAGAAGGGTTGGGGAAGAGGGGAAAACGGTCATGACTTTCATGATTTTGGGGCGTCTCGGCAGTCATGACCGTTAGGCGGAAAATTGAAAAATGAAGTAGATCATGCCCATCACGGCGCTCATCACCGGCATCAGGAGCTTGCCGAGAATGCCTGTAAACAGCAGCAGCAACAGGATCGGGAAGCCGAAGCGCTCGAGCTGCGCGAAGCGCCAGGCGAGGTCTCGCGGCAGCAGGCTGACGGCGATACGGCCGCCGTCGAGCGGTGGCAGGGGGAAGAGGTTGAGCACCATCAAGGCCAGGTTGACCAGGATGCCGATTTCGGCCATGCGCGCCATCGGCACGCTGAAGAAATGGATCGGCAGGGTCACCGCCAGCTTCATCAGCAGCGCCCAGAACAGCAGCATGACCAGATTGGCGGCCGGCCCGGCGGCGGCGACCCACAGCATGTCCTGCTTGGGGTGGCGCAAGCGGCCAAAATTGACCGGTACCGGCTTGGCCCAGCCAAACAGGATGCCGCCGGTGGACAGCAGCAGAATGATGATCGGCACCAGGATCGTGCCCACCGGGTCGATATGCTTCAGCGGATTGGCGGTGATGCGACCTTCCTGCCAGGCTGTCGGATCACCAAAATGGCGTGCCGCGTAACCGTGTGCCGCTTCGTGCAGGGTAATCGCCAGGATCACCGGCAAGGCGGCGATGGCGACGGTCTGGATCATTTCTTCCATGTACTCCCCCTCAATCGAGCCCGAGGGGCGCCAGCGGGCCCAGACCGGCGCGGACCAGTACTGGCACGGCACCGGTCAGATCGACGACGCTGGTCGGCTCGATGCCGCAATTGCCGCTGTCGAGAATCAGTTCCAGCTGGCTTTCGAGCCGATCCTGGATTTCCCAGCCTTCGGTCAGCGGCCCCTCGTCACCGGCGACGATCAGGGTCGAGGTCAGCAGCGGCTCGTCAAGCGCTTCGAGCAAGGCCAGGGTCACCGCGTGCGCCGGCACGCGCAGGCCAATCGTCTTGCGTTTCGGGTGCAGAACGCGCCGCGGTAGCTCGCGGGTCCCTTCCAGAATGAAGGTGTAGCTACCCGGCGTCGTCGCCTTGAGCAAGCGATAGGTGGCATTGTCCACACGTGCGAACTGACCGATCTGCGACAGGTCGCGGCACATCAGGGTCAGCAGATGGCGCTCATCGACACCGCGGATGGCGCGAATCCGCTCCACCGCGGCCTTGTCGCCGAGGTGGCAGCCGAGGGCGTAGCTGGAGTCGGTCGGCAGGGCAATGACGCCGCCCTGGCGAATGATCTCCGCCGCCCGCTGCAGCAGCCGCTGTTGCGGGTTCTCGGGATGTATCGAAACATACTGTGCCATCGCTCTCCCCCCGGGCTCAGAACGCTTCCCAGACGGGTTTCAGCCCATCCGGCAAGGCTGCCAGTTGCCCCAGATCAAAATAGCTTTCGCCTGGCCCGTGGAAATCGGAGCCCCGCGAAGCCAGAAATCCGTATTCCCGGGCATAGCGCGCGAAGATATCGACATGTTCCTGCGTGTGGCTGCCCGATACGACCTCGATCGCCTGCCCGCCGAGATCCTTGAATTCGGACAGAAAGCGGCGCATTTCCGCACGCGAAAGCTTGTAGCGCCCGGGATGAGCCACCGCCACCAGCCCCCCGGCGGCTTGCACCCAGGCCAGCGAATCGGCGAGCGTCGCCCAGCGGTGATCCACATAACCCGGTCGACCGGGAACCAGATAGGACTCGAAGACGCTGCGCAGATCCTTGGCCGCCCCGCTCTCGACCAGAAAGCGGCCGAAATGCGCGCGACTGACCAGGCTGGGATTGGCGGCGTAGCGCATGGCACCGTCGAAAGCGCCCGCAATGCCGACTTTCTCAAGCTCGGCCGACATTCGTTGCGCGCGGTCCACGCGCCCCGCGCGAATACTTTCCAGACCGGCGTTGAGCGCCTGATGGCTGCTATCGAAGGCGTAGCCGAGAATGTGGATCTGCAGCCCCTGCCACTCGATCGAAATCTCAACGCCATTGACGAAACCCATGCCTGCCGCTTCGGCCGCCGAACGTGCCGCGGCCAGACCGTCGAGGGAGTCGTGGTCGCTCAGCGCCAGCAACTCGACGCCGTTGGCCGCCGCCCGAGCCGCGACATCGGACGGCGCCAGGAGGCCGTCGGAGCAGGTGGAATGACAGTGGAGATCACAGTTGAACACGGCAGCGGATAGGCCCAAGCGGCGCAAAATCGTAAACCACGCATGATAGCACAGGCGCCGAATGGCTCCCCGGGCCACGCCATGCGAACATGCTTCCTCACTTGCCAGCCATCCCTTTCTGGCGTCTAATCCGCAGTCATCCCTCATTTGAAAGTCGCCAATGCGACTCACGAAGCTCCCGTCCCCCCTTGCGGGAGAAGGGTCAGGGGAAGAGGGAAACGGTCATGCCCTCCATGACCTGCGGCGTCTCGGCGGTTATGAGCGTCAGCTGAGCAATCAATGCTCGCAATGCGCCGGGCTCGTGCGCAACCCTTCCTCGTCGCCAACGCAGACGCGGGCCGATAGACAGAACCACAGAGGAACACGACATGTTTTCGCCGGAATGGTGGCATTGGTTGGTACTCGGACTGCTGCTGACGATGGCCGAACTCGCCCTTGTTTCCTTCTTCGTGGTCTGGTTTGGGATCGCGGCGGCGGTGGTCGGGCTGATCCTGCTGGCTGCGCCGAGCCTCGCGCTGCCTGCCCAGCTCCTGCTCTGGGCAGGCCTGTCCACAGCGCTGGTTCTGATCTGGTTTCGCTACCTGCGACCACGAACAATGACCACGGTCGGCACCTCGGCGGCGACGGTGGCCGGTGAAATCGGTATTCTGGTCGCTGACCTGACGCCAGACAGACGCGGCCGGGTGCGTTTCCAGAAACCGATTCTCGGCGCCGACGTCTGGGAAGCGTATGCCGATGCAACAATCAGCAGCGGCGAAAGAGTTCGCGTCGTCGCTGTCGAGGGCAGCTATATGAAAGTGGAGAAAGCAAGATGAACAACCTGTTCAACGGCATGACCATCGTCTCGCTGGTCGTTCTACTGTTTGTGGTGGTGACCGTCGCCAACGGCGTGCGCATCATTCCCCAGGGCGAAGAATGGATCGTGCAGCGCCTTGGCAAGTACCGCACGACGCTGCTCCCCGGGCTGCGCTTCATCATCCCCTACATCGACAACATCTCGTACAAGGTGACCACCAAGGACATCATTCTCGACGTCCAGGAGCAGGAGGTGATCACCCGCGACAACGCGGTGATCGTGGTCAACGCCATCTCCTTCATCAAGGTCACCGACCCGGTAAAGGCCGTTTACGGCGTCGAGGATTATGCCGAAGCAATTCGCAACATGATCATGACCACCCTGCGTTCGATCGTCGGCGACATGGAACTCGACGAAGCACTGTCCTCACGCGACATGATCAAGGCGAGACTGAAAGCCGGCGTCGCCGACGAAGCGCTGGACTGGGGGCTGACCGTCAAGTCGGTCGAAATCCAGGACATCAAGCCCTCGGCGTCGATGCAGCGGGCGATGGAGCTGCAGGCTTCGGCCGAACGCGAGCGCAAGGCGATGGTCACCCGCGCCGAAGGCGAAAAGCAGTCGATGATCCTCAGCGCCGAAGCGCGCCTGGAATCAGCCAAGCGCGACGCGGTGGCGCAGATTACTCTCGCCGAGGCTTCAGCGCAGGCGATCAAGAAAGTCAACGCCGCCTTTGGCGACAACGAACTGCCAATGCTCTACCTGCTCGGCGAAAAGTACATCGCCAGTGTCGGCAAGCTCGCCGAATCCGAAAACGCCAAAGTCGTGCTCCTGCCCGCCGACCTGCAAAGCACGCTGCGCGGCCTCTTCCAGCGGGTCAGCAAGACCGGACAAGCCTGATTTTTTTTCCAGGAGTGATGCCATGAGCGCAGGCTGGATCGTTTTGGTAATCTGTGTGGTGTTCGTAATCAGCGCCGCGCTGCCGCTGATCAGTAAACGCGGCGCCGGCAGCACGCCGCCGATACCGCGCAAGGAAACACTGCACGACTGGCGCAACGAAAAGAAGTAGACCTCGGCTTGCCGATCAACCGCTGCCAAGCACGGTCAACCGCAGTCAACCGCAGTCAACCAATCTCCGGGCTGTCCATCCGCCGTGCCGAAACCACCGGCCAGCCCTTGCCACCCAGCTTGAGGCGCCCCGCGAGATCCTCGGCCTGATCGACCAGCGTCGTCCGACGTGAACGGATGCCCGGCCAGGCCAGGGGGTCAAGCCCAAAGCCGAGGCCATAGGGATTGCCGCGCAAAGTCCCGTAGATTTCCATGCGCACCGTCGGGCGCAGCGATGGCGTGCGCGCGTGAAAGCCATGGGTATCGGCAACGACCAGGGTATTGGCCGGTACGACGACCTTCACTGCAGGCCCCAGACCGAGCCGGCCGAGGTCTTCAGGCGGCATGCGAAACGAGCCACGCGCGTGATAGACGTTTTCCGAGGACGCTGCGCGCAGCGATTGCTCGTACTCCCAGGCACGCATCGCATCGCTCAGACGATGCGATCCGGGCACGTAGGAAAAAGGCCCATCGTCCTCGCCGACATCCTGCAGGAAGAGCCAGGCCTTGGCGATCGCATGGAAGGTATCGCGGTGCAGCACGGTCTGCGGATCCTGCGCCCCGCGGGTGGGATCGACGATGATCGTCTGCAGATACATCAGCGCTACTGCGTCATGGGCGCCGACGTAACGCATCAGTTGATCGATGCGCGGATCGTTGGCCGCCGCCACACAAGCGGGCAAGTGCGCCGCATCGGCTTGGTCGAGCGCGATCCGGCGGGTGACTGCCGGCCCCTGCCGCATCTCGCGCGCCGCGGCGACATGCGCCGGCGCCTCGGCCTGTAGCCGCGCAAACAGCTCGGCCGGCAGAAAGTCGCGCTTGACCACGAAACCGTCACGTGCGTAGGCATCGCGATCGTCGACGGACAGCCCTTTCCCCAACTGTCGGCGGCGAGCCCAGGCAGTACGGTCGGCCAAGACCACACGCTGCCGGTGCAGTCCGTGTTCGTTGAGCCAATGCGAGCCAATCAGCGGATTGGCAACGAAGGACTTCGTCTTGCCCGCCAAGGCCAGCGCGTGCAGCGGCAGCTTCAGGACGTCGAGCGCTCGCATCAGCGGCTCCCTGCCCGCAAAGCCTGCGCTGCGGCAGGCTGCCGGAGACTGCAGTCAAACAAGCGCAGCCGCCATCGAGCTCGCCCGGCACCCATCTGCGGACCGATCCGCCGACTGGCTAGCTGCCGCATGCCAAGGCGACCGCTTCCCGGATGGCCGACAGGACGCCCTCCTGCTCGGCGTGCTGGCTGACGGACAAGGCCGGTGCCGCCGGCCAAGCGCTGTCGACCCATTCAAGGCCGGCAAACTGGCGTACTCCCTGGTATCTGGGGACGACGTGGAAGTGGACCTGCTTGTCGACCATCATCAACATCAGGTAATTGATGACGTCGTAGTCGAAGACACACTTGAGCGCCCTTTCCAGTTGGCCGACGAGTACCGCCAGCTCGGCCATTTCCGCGCCGCTGACATCCGAAAAACTGGCTGCGTAGCGATTCAAGGACAAGACCCCGGCTCCCAGCGTCGCCTGCGCCGGCCTGAGCGACCACGACCAGGCCGGCGTGCTCGCGATCAGCAATTCGTCCACGCGAAACTTGGCTCGAAAATCGGCAAGCAGCTGCGCTTGATCCACGTCCATGTCTGTTCTCCAAGTGCGTCGAAAGAAAAGGCGCCCGTGTGCAAGATCAACGAAGCCTGACTTCCCTCTCCCCGCCGTGACCACGACCAGCGCCGCATTTTTCGGACGGTAGCACAAAAGAAACCTTTCCGACGACCCCGTCCCCGACTTCGCACCAGCAAGGTCAGCCAGCGAGTGGACTACCCACCCGCCGGCCCTGGCCATCACTCGCAGCACTCGCGTCTGCGCAACTATGGCACAGTCGACCACGCGGCTGGCACCCGCCAGCAGGCCAAAAGAACAGGGGGATAGAAAGATGACCAAGTACGGTTTCGTCGCCTCGGGCGGCGGCTATCGCAGTTTCTACACCGAGGGCGTGCTGGTGTGGCTGAAGAGGAACGAGGTGCCGGTGGTGCACATCACCTCGACCAGCTCGGGCAACAACATCGTCGTCGACTACCTGCTCTGGAACGCGCAGACCGAGGAACTGCCCCCGGTGCTGACGCGCACGACGCGGATGAGCGCGAGCGACATTTTCCATATCTTTTCGAACTTTCTCGGACTGCGCCCGCAGTTGCTGCCCACCGGCACGCACCTGTTTACGGTCAACAAGGACAAGTGCCGCAAGTCGCTGCTACTCGACGAACCCGAGCGGCGAGCCCTGCTCGCCGAACATCTCGGGAGCGTGCGCTGGGACATCCGCGCGACCAACCTCAGCAAGCGGCAAGGGCACTTCTTCGCGGTCAACGAAATCCTGAAAACCGTCGACGACGCCAGCCTGGACGTCTTCATGGACGCCTTCCTCGCCGGCATCACGACCATCCCCTACTTCAAGGCGATCACCATCGACGGCGACTACTTCATCGAAGGCGGTTACCTCGACAACACGCCGCTGCGCACGCTGTTCGAGGACGATCAGGTGGACGAAATCATCGCCGTCGACTTCACCGATTACGACTATCACCGTGAACTCGACAAGCTCTACAGCTCGAGCACTTTCAGCCTCCCGTTCACCAGCATCGACACCCACCTGCTGGTCAGCGACATGCAGCTCTCGCTGCCCAACGCGCGGGTCTTCGCGCAGGCCAAACTGATCAACGACATGCTCAAGGCAATGGGCAAGAAAAGCGTGGACATCGACGGCAAGCGCTATTACGCGAAACCGGTACACGTCCTGCGCCCGAAAGACCTCGAAAGTATGACCATTTCGCTGAAGGACAGCAGCGCCCAGAAGCGCTACTTCGAGCTTGGCCAGGAAGAAGCAGCGACCTTGTTTTCGGGCTGACGGGCCGAGAAGCACTCAACGCCGGCCGCGAATTGCCAGGCTGAGTCCCGACGCGCCAATGACCATCATTCCGACGACGGTCAACAGGTCCGGTAGGTGGTCGAAAACCAGCCAGCCGAGCAGCGTCGCCCAGACCAGCTGCGTATAAAGCAGCGGCGCCAGCAGCGAGGCCGAGGTGGTGTGGAAGGCACGGATCAGCATGAAATGGCCAATGCCGCCGTAGAGACCGAGCGAGATGATCAGCAGGCTTTGCATCGCTGTTGGCCAGATTCCATCCCAATACGCCGGCAGCACGGGCAGCATGGCCAGCGTGCCGAGCAAGGCGGTATAGAACAGCAGGCGCATCGGATGCTCGCTGGCGGCGAGCTTGCGGGTCAGGATCTGGTAGGCAGCATAGCTTAGCGCCGCACCCAGCGCGTAGACGACGCCAGGGCCGAACAGGCTGCCGCCGGGACGGGCGATGAGCAGCACGCCAACGAAGCCGGCGATCGTCGCCAGCCAGGTCCGCAAGCGCACTCTCTCGCCAAGCAGCGGTGCGGCGAGCAACGCCACCAGCAAGGGTGCGACGAAGACCAGGGCCGTCGTTTCGGCCAGCGGCAGTGTCTTCAACGCCAGTTGGCCGAGCAGGGTGACGGCGACCAGCGTCAAGCCACGCAAGCTCATCAGCCACGGCCGCTCGGTGACGATCAGGCGGCGCCCCATGCTCGGCGCAACAGCGGCCAGCATGATCACCAGGTGCACCAGATAGCGCGCCCAGACCAGCAGTGGTACGGCAATAAAGGCGCTGAGATGCTTGGCAGTGGCGTCGAGCGCGGCAAAGAGAAGCAGCGCGGTCAGGAACAGCAGGGCGGCGCGCAGGCGGAGCGGCGCCCCGCCCTGCTTGGCCAGGCCAGCCTGGCCAAGCTGCAGGTCCTGGCTAACGGCCATGCGCGATCCAGTGGTTGAGGCACAGGCGAGCGCTATCGATGATCTCGCCGGCGGTCAGCCCGACCGGCCCGTAGCCGCTGGCAACCCTTTCCTCGGCAGCCGCACCATGCAGGTGTACGCCAGCCAGCGAGGCTTCCAGAGCTGGCCAGCCCTGCGCCAGAAGCGCGACGATCATGCCGCTGAGGACATCACCGGTACCCGCCGTGGCCAACGCCGGGTGGCCGGTGGTGTTGACGAACCAGCGCCCGTCAGGTGTGGCGACGATGGTGCCGCAACCTTTCAGGACCACCACGACGCCGTAGCGGCGAGCGAGTTCGAGCGCCGCGCCGGCACGATCGGCCTGCACCTGCGCGGTGTCGCCGGCGAGCATGCGCGCTGCTTCGGTCGGGTGCGGCGTCAGCAGCGTCGCGACGCCGCGTTGCGCCCGACCGCTCAGGGCTTCCTGCAGGGGCGCGTCGCTGGCCAGCAGATTCAGAGCGTCAGCGTCGAGCAGCAGCGGCAGGTCCAGGGCACAGGCGCGCAACAGCAGCTCGCGTGCTTCGTCGCTGCCGCCCATTCCCGGACCACAGGCGAGCGCGCTCAGCGTCGTGGTCAGCAGCACCTCGGGACGGCGCAACATCAACTCCGGTTGCAGCGGATCGAAGCTCGGCGCCTGCGCATCGAGCAGGCCGAGATAGACGCGACCGCTGCCGAGACGCAGCGCTGCGCGCCCGGCGAGAAATACGGCGCCGACCATGCTGCTAGCGCCGCCGAGAACACCGGCATTGCCGAAGCTGCCCTTGTGGGTGTTTTTGGCGCGAGGACGCAGACAGGCGGCAAACAGATCGCTGCCGATGGTGCGCGCGCTGGGCGGCGTCAGGCGCTCGGCATGCAGGTCGAGCGCGGCGTGGGTGATGCTGCCGCAATACTCCGGGCCGTCGCCGGTGAACAATCCTGGCTTGCCGGCGATGAAGGTGATGGTGTGGCTGGCACGAATCGTCTCACCACAGCGCCTGCCGGTATCGGCGTCGAGACCGCTCGGACAGTCGAGCGCCAGCAAAGGGCAATGGTGACGTAGCGCCAGCGCATTGGCCGCCGTCACCAGCTCGGCGAAGCGACCGCTGACCGCACGCTGCAGGCCGATCCCGAACAGGCCATCGATGATCAGCGACCAGCGCGAGCCGGAGGGAATGCTCTCTAGCGTACTGCCGCCGTCCTCGTCGAAATCCTGATACGCCGCGGCCGCGTCTTTCGGCAAGCGGCTCAACTCGCCGACAAAAACGACGCTCACCGCGAAACCGCGCTGCCGCAGATGGCGGGCCGCGACGAAAGCGTCGCCGCCGTTGTTGCCCGGTCCGGCGAGAATCAGCACCGCGCCGCCTTCAAGCCGCGAGAGCGAAATGGCCAGGTCAGCGGCCGCTTCGCCGGCACGCTGCATCAGCGGTTGTGCGGCAGCAGCCGCCTCGATACGCCGCAGATCGGCGGCGCGATAGAGCGGTTCGGAGCGGATCGGAGTGGTCATCGTCGGATACTAGCCCATAAGAGGATCAAAGATTTGCCGCGCGGCAAGCACCGTCCGGCAGTGGATGCTGACCGTGTCGTCGATATCACGCGCGTAGCCGCCGGCCATGGCGATCGCCACCGGCACGGCGCGCTGGCGGCAGGCGGCGAGCACCATCTCGTCACGCGCAGCAAGGCCCGCAAAGCTCAACGCCAGTCGCCCGAGCCGGTCGTCGTGAAAGGGATCGGCGCCCGCCAGGTAGATCGCCAGATCCGGGCGGGCAAGCACGAAGACGCGTTCGAGCGCCGAAGCGAGCTTATCCAGATAGGCGACATCGCCAGTCGCGTCGGGCAGTTCGATGTCCAGGTCGCTGCTCGCCTTGCGGAAAGGAAAATTACGCGCGCCATGCATCGAAAAAGTGAAGATCGCGTCGTCGTCGGCACAAATACTCGCCGTGCCGTTGCCCTGGTGGACGTCAAGGTCGATCACCGCGACCCGCTGCAGCAGACCCTCCGCCTGCAACACGCGAGCGGCCACCGCCGCGTCGTTGAAAACGCAGAAGCCCTCACCGTGAGCCGCATGCGCGTGGTGCGTGCCACCCGCCAGATTGACCGCGCAGCCAGTCTGCAGCGCCGCACGGCAAGCGGCAATCGTCGCCCCGGTCGAGCGCCGCGAACGCTCGACCATCCCGGGGCTCCAAGGAAAGCCGATGCGCCGCATCTCGGCGGCACTCAGTTCGCCAGCGCTCACCTGCGCCACGTAAGCCGCGTCGTGCGCGCGACAGAGCTGCTCGCTGGTGGCCGCCGCCGGGGTCTCGAAATCGCCCGCAACAAACACGCCGGAAGCGTACAGGCGCTCGCGCAGACGGGCGTATTTCTCCATAGGAAAGCGATGGCCAGCGGGCAGCGGCAGGACGAAGATGTCGGTATAGAAGAGTTTCACGGTGGCGCGAATAGAGAAGAGCAGGCTGATTCTAGCTGACCTGCGTTGGTGCGGGCACCTGAGGCATTGTGTCGACAGTTGCTTTTCCGTTCCCTCCCGCCCCTTCTGTCAGCCAGCCCGCTCGGCAACTACAACACGGTCGTGCACAGGCTCCGGGTGTATGCTGCCCGCTTGGCCAGCCACGGTCTGCTTTACTCGATTTTTCGTGCAGTCTGGCATCAACCAACCTGCGGCGAAAAATCCATCGCAACCAGCTTGCCGCATGTCGTTCGAAAACAAGCTTAGGCAATTGCAATTGGAGCACTGCTATGGCAATCGTCCGAAGACTAGGCAAGCAGATTCTGGAACGTGACTCCCGTCACACGGAGGTCGAGGGCACCTATTCGGTGGTTCGTACCGACATAGGCGTGTTCCTTCAGGTCGACACGTACGGTTCACGCTCGCGGCAAGCGACTGGCAAGAAGAGCCAGTCCATTCGATTCGCGCCAGAAGCAATCGAGCAGCTCAAGCGCATTCTAAACACCGAACTCTAGAAAAACCGGGGCGTACAATGGCGGCGAGCTAGGAATACATGCATGAAGCGCAAAATCTACCTTGAAACATCGGTCATCAGCTACCTGACGGCGCGTCCCAGCAAGACTATTCTTGGCGCCGCCCACCAGCAGCTTACGTTGGCGTGGTGGGAAACGCGCAATCAGTACGAGCTGTTGGTGTCAGAAGCGGTTCTTCGCGAATGTGGTGCTGGGAACGCTGATGCTGCCCAAAAGCGCTTGGCCGTCTTAAGTAATGTGCCGTTGCTCGTGATCACCGAGCAGGCACTGGTCATCGCAGAGTCGTTGGTGAGGCAAGGAATCCTGCCGCCGAAAGCAGCGGAAGATGCGCTCCACATCGCCGTCGCCACGGTCAATGGCGTGGATTATCTATTGACGTGGAACTGTCGGCATATCGCAAACCCCGAGATCCAAAGAAGCATTGCTGCTTACCTAGAGGAGCTTGGCTTGTTCCTTCCGTTTATCTGCACTCCGGAAGAACTGCTTGGAGACGAAAATGTTGAATGACGAAATCGTCGATGAAGTACGCTCCATTCGAGACACCCACGCCGCCAGTTTTGGCTACGACCTGCGTGCAATTTATGAAGACCTGAAAAAATCCGAGGCGGCGCGTATTGCGGCTGGGCACCCATTCGTCGCACCACCGACGTCCCCCCCTGTGCCCGACTCCTCATTGCAGCGAAATCGCTTCGCTCGCCGTTGAATTGCCCAGCCCGCTATCCCCCGATGAATCGGGGGATAGCGGCTACAAGCCGAGACAGACCACGGATCTCTTGCTGGCTCGGACATCGCCGCGGGGCTTCCACGACCCGAAGCTGCGCACGGCCGGCGTTAGATCTTTCCCTTGCCCTCTTCCTGATCCGACCGGCCAGGCATCGCAGGACCTCCCGAAGGGCCGCCCGCCGGCCCGCGACAGCCGGAGCGCCCCCGCGGTCGGCTATAATCGCGGCTCCCCGCCGATCTTTCCTGGCTTCCTTTCCGCACGCAGCTTTGCCTGCCTTTCTCTGCAGCCCGCCCGCCATGGCCGATATCCTTTTTCTCCGCGGTGCCGCCGCATTTTCGTCTTTCCGTCTGCAGGGGCTGCAGCAGCGCGTCGCTGCCGCCGTGCCTGGCGTCGCCGGGATTCGCATCAGCGCGGCCAATTACTGGCACTTCGTCGCACTGAATAGCGCGCTAAGCGAAGGAGAGCGCCGGCAGCTCGCGGAGCTGCTCGAAGAACGCAGCGCCCAGCCCACCGACGGCACTGGCACACTCTTCCTGGTCACGCCGCGTATCGGCACCATCTCGCCGTGGTCATCGAAAGCCACCGACATCGCCTGGAACAGCGGGCTGCGGGCCGTCGAGCGGATAGAACGCGGCATCGTTTTCCGGATCGACACCGGCAAGCGCGCCTTGTCGGCAGGCGAACGCCCGACGATTGCCGCCCTGCTCCACGACCGCATGCTGGAGACGGTGCTCGACGACTTCGCGCAAACCGCCGAGCTGTTTCGCCACTTCCCGCCGCAACCGCTGGCCAGCGTCGATCTGCTCGCCGGCGGTCAGGCCGCGCTGGCCGAAGCCAATGTGCGCCTCGGACTGGCACTGTCGGACGACGAAGTCGATTACCTCGTTGAGCTGTTCCTGAAAGCACAGCGCAATCCGACCGACGTCGAGCTGATGATGTTCGCGCAGGCCAATTCGGAGCACTGCCGGCACAAGATCTTCAATGCCTCCTGGGTGATCGACGGGCAGGCGCGCGAAGAATCGCTGTTCGGGATGATTCGCGAGACGCACCAGGCGCACCCGGCGGGAACCGTGGTTGCCTACTCGGACAATTCGTCGGTCATTGAAGGTGCCACCGTGCCGCTGTTCCACCCTGGCGCCGATGGGCGCTACGGCTGGCACGAGGCGCTGACGCACATCCTGGCCAAGGTCGAAACGCACAACCACCCGACGGCGATTTCACCATTTCCGGGGGCGGCGACCGGTTCCGGCGGCGAAATTCGCGACGAAGGCGCCACCGGCCGCGGCTCGAAGCCGAAAGCCGGCCTGTGCGGTTTTTCGGTCTCCAACCTCAACATCCCCGGTGCCGTGCAGCCCTGGGAAGCCGAATCCGCCGCCTATGGCCGACCGGCGCGCATCGCTTCGCCGCTGGCGATCATGCTCGAAGGGCCGATTGGCGCTGCCGCCTTCAACAACGAGTTCGGCCGCCCCAACCTGGCCGGCTATTTCCGCACCTACGAGCAGTTCACCGGGAGTACCGACAGCCCCGGCGGTCGCCTGCTGCGCGGCTATCACAAGCCGATCATGATCGCCGGCGGCGTCGGCAGCATCGCCGCCAGCCAGTCGTTCAAGTCGGCCACGCTGCCCGCCGGCAGTTTGCTGATCCAGATCGGCGGCCCCGGCATGCTCATTGGCCTCGGTGGCGGCGCGGCCAGCTCGATGACCACCGGCAGCAACAACGCCGACCTCGACTTTGCGTCGGTGCAGCGCGGCAACCCGGAAATCCAGCGCCGCGCGCAGGAAGTCATCGACCGTTGCTGGCAGATGGGAGCGCCCACCGGCGACGGTTCGGCGGTCGGCGATGGCAATCCGATTCTCTCGGTGCATGACGTCGGCGCCGGCGGCATTTCCAACGCTCTGCCCGAGCTGGCGCACGGCGCCGACTGTGGCGCACGCTTCGAACTGCGCGCGGTGAACATCGAGGAACCGGGCATGTCACCGGCCGAAATCTGGTGCAACGAGGCGCAGGAACGTTACGTGATGGCCATCGCGCCTGATCGCCTGGCCGAATTCACGGCACTCTGCGAGCGCGAGCGCTGCCCCTTCGCGGTCGTCGGCAAGACCACCAGCGAAAAGCGCCTGCTCGTCGCCGACAGTCACTTCGGCAACCAGCCAGTCGACATGGACATGGAGGCGCTGCTCGGCAAGCCGCCGCGGATGACCCGCAGGGCCACCCATCTGCCGCCGCTGCGCGTGCCCTTCGACGCCACCGCAGTGGACCTCAGGGAAGCGGCCGGTCGTGTCCTGCGCCTGCCGGCGGTGGCCGACAAGACGTTCCTGATCACTATCGGCGACCGCAGCGTTGGCGGGCTGACCGCACGCGACCAGATGGTTGGACCGTGGCAAGTGCCGTGCGCTGATGTGGCGGTGACCCTGATGGCTTTTCACGGCTATCTTGGCGAAGCTTTCGCGATCGGCGAACGCACGCCGCTGGCGGTACTCGACGCCCCCGCTTCCGGGCGCATGGCCGTCGGCGAGGCGATCACCAACATCGCCGCCGCCGACATCGCCGCGCTCGGCGACGTCAAGCTGTCGGCCAACTGGATGGCAGCCGCCGGTTTCCCCGGCGAAGACGCGCGCCTGTTCGACACCGTGCGTGCGGTCTCCGACCTCTGCCAGCAGATCGGCGTCGCCATCCCGGTCGGCAAGGACTCGCTGTCGATGCGCACCGCCTGGCAGGAAGGCAACGACGAAAAAGACGGTGAACAGAAGCAGGTCGTCTCGCCCTTGTCGCTGATCGTCACCGGCTTTGCGCGCGTGCAGGATGCGCGCCGGACGCTGACCCCGCAACTGGTGCTCGACGCCGGCGACACCGACCTGCTGCTGGTCGACCTCGGTGCTGGCCGCAACCGCCTCGGCGCTTCGGCACTGGCGCAGGTGTTCAACGCCACCGGCAGCGAAACGCCGGACGTCGACGATCCGGCCCGCCTGGTGGCTTTTTTCGCCGCCATCCGCAAGCTGGCCGCCGAGAATCTGCTGCTTGCCTACCACGACCGCGCCGACGGCGGCCTCTTTGCGACGGTCTGTGAAATGGCCTTTGCCACGCACTGCGGCATCTCGATCGACACCGACGGCTTGTGCTATGACCCGCTGATCAACGACGTCGATGGCAACGAGAAGCGCCCCGACCTGCTCGGCGGCCGTTCCTTCGAGTTGCTGATGCGCGCGCTGTTCAGCGAGGAACTCGGCGCTGTGCTGCAGATTCGCCGCGCCGAGCGCAGCCAGGTGATGGGCATTCTGCGCGCCGCCGGGCTCGGCGCCTGTAGTCAGTTCATCGGCGCCCCCAACCCCTGGGACCAGGTGCGCATCATCCGCAATGCAAGAGCGGTGCTCGCCGAGCCACGAGTGGAACTGCAACGCGCCTGGTCGGAAACCAGTTTCCGCATGCAGCAGTTGCGCGACAACCCGGAGTGCGCGCAACAGGCTTACGACCGCCTCCTCGATAGTGCCGACAGTGGCCTGTCGGTTAGCTTGAGCTTCGATCCGAACGACGACATCGCGGCGCCAATGATCAACAGCGGCGCCCGCCCGCGCGTGGCCATCCTGCGCGAACAGGGTGTCAACGGCCACGTCGAAATGGCCGCTGCCTTCGCTCGCGCCGGCTTTGCCGCCATCGACGTACACATGAGCGACGTTCTCTCCGGTCGCGCCACCCTCGCCGACTTCAAGGGCGCCGTCGCCTGCGGCGGCTTTTCCTATGGGGATGTCCTCGGCGCCGGCCAGGGCTGGGCGAAGACAATCCTCTTCAACGAGCGCGCGCGCGACAGCTTCGCCGCTTTCTTCGCCCGCCCCGACAGCTTCGCCCTCGGCGTCTGCAACGGCTGCCAGATGATGAGTGCGCTCAAGGAAATGATTCCCGGTGCCGACGCCTGGCCACGCTTCGAGCGCAACCGTGTCGAGCAGTTCGAAGCTCGCTTTTCGCTGGTCGAAGTCCCCGAGTCGCCGTCAATCTTCTTTGCCGACATGGCCGGCAGCCGGCTACCGGTGGTCGTCTCGCACGGCGAGGGACGCGCACTCTTTGCCTCGCCCGAGCAGCAGGAAGGTGCACGGGTGGCGATGCGTTACGTCGACTCCGCTGGCCAGCCGAGCGAGCGCTATCCGGACAACCCGAACGGCTCGCCGGCCGGCATCACTGGCCTGACCACCGCCGACGGCCGTTTCACGATCATGATGCCGCACCCCGAACGCGTCTTCCGCAGCGTCCAGATGTCCTGGCGGCCGGCCGACTGGGACGCGCGCGGCTGGCATGATTCGCCGTGGCTAAGGATGTTCCGCAACGCGCGGCGTTGGGTCGGCTGAGTCAACAAATACCGGACTGAACGACGGCCAGAGGCGCTGGCTGTCGGCAAGCCGCGAGGCGGAAACTGGCGCGCAGCGATTCAGGTCAGCGTCTGCGCAGCCAGACGCTGTTGCAGGTCGTCGGCCAGCCACTCGATCAGGGTGCGCACGCGCCTGGGGACCAGTCGCGTGTAGGAATGGGTGATGCTCACCGGAATCGGCGGCAGTTCGTAGTCAGCCAGCACCACCACCAAGCGGCCGTCGGCCACCAGCGATTCGACCTGATACGAGAGAAAACTACCCAGCCCAAGGCCTGCCGCGCAGGCATTGATCGCACCGGCCACCTGATTGCTGGTAAAGCGCCCGCGCGGAACCCAGTTTATCGCCTGCTCGCGACCGCCATCCGCAGGCGTCGCGCCGCGGAAGGACCACAGATTGCCGCCACCCTGGGTGCGCCAGCGAATGCAGTCGAAGTGCGTCAGATCGGCCGGCGAGGTGGGTATTCCAGCGTGTTCGAGGTATTCCGGGCTGGCGCAGACGACACGGCGGATGTGCCCAACGCGGCGAGCAATCATCGACGAGTCGGCGAGATGGGCAATGCGTACCGCCAGATCGACGCCCTCGTCAACCAAATTGACGACGCGGTCGAGCAGCAACATGTCGACGCGCGCCTGACGATAGCGCAACAGGAAGGAGCTCACCCCGGGAACGACATGCAATTGCCCGAAAAGGACCGGCGCGGTGACCGTCAGCTGCCCGGCAGCTTCACTCTGGCGCTCTGAAAGCTCGCTTTCGGCCTCGTCGACCTGCGCGAGGATGCGTCGGCAATGCTCAAGATAGCGTCGCCCCTCCTCGCTGAGCGCAAGGTGTCGGGTCGTTCTCGTCAGTAAGCGGGTAGCGAGCCCCTTTTCGAGATCCGCGAGCACGCGCACGACCGTCGGCAGAGACTTCCCGAGCACCTGAGCGGCGGCAGTCAGCGAGCCCTGATCGACGATGGTGACGAATACCTGCATTGCCTGAAGCTTGTCCATCGCCGTATATTACTCCGAACTTCAGAGTAGTCATATCGTAATTCCGGTATTTATTCCGAAATACAGATGGGCGACAGTGACGACCTCGATGCAAAATTCAGCCGCCAGACTCGTCACGCCAAACCAAGGAGTTCATCATGAGCCAAACGCCTCCCGGCAATGCCGCGACCCCCACCCGCGGCGTCCATCACGTCGGCCTGACCGTCCCGGACATCGCTGCCACTGCCGCTTTCTTCATCGATGTCCTCGGTTTCGAGAAAGTCGGCGAGCGCCCTGCCTATCCGGCAGTCTTTGTCTCCGATGGCACGGTGATGATCACCTTGTGGCAGGCCACTGACCCAGCAACGGCGGCCGCCTTCGATCGCCACAACGTGATCGGTCTGCACCATCTCGCGCTGCTGGTGGCTGATCAGCAGGCCCTTGATCAAGTGCATCAGAAGCTCGCGGCCGCCCCTGGGGTAGTCATCGAGTTTGCTCCGGAAGCACTCGGCGGCGGGCCGCTCCGCCACATGATGTGTGCTATCCCGGGCGGCGTGCGCCTCGAACTGATCGCCACCGCCGCCCGAGCGCTGCCGGCGGGCAGCGCATGAACGGCCAAGCAGAGGCACCTGAAGCCACTGAAGGAGACTCGCCTTTCCACGCCGGCGAGCGCGAAGCGCAGCGCCTTGCTGGCGTCGATGCGCGGATCGAGAAAGTCGGCCGAGCCGCGATTCGCGACCATTTGTTGCCGCAACACCAGGAGTTCTTTGCCAGGCAACACCAGCTCCTGCTGGCCACGATCGATGCGCATGCACGCCCCTGGGTGGCAATGGTGGCCGGCCCACCGGGCTTTGCGCGGGCGCTCGACGCCAGGCGTTTGCGCGTTGACGCGCAGCCGCTCGCTGGCGCACCCGATCACGCCTTGTCCGCCGGCGGGGCAATCGCCGTGCTGGGTATCGACTACGCCAGCCGGCGACGCAATCGGCTCAACGGCCGCATACTTGGCAGTGATGCAAGCGGTTTCGAGATCGCGGTCCAGCAGTCCTTCGGCAACTGTCCGAAATACATCCAGACCCGTGCAACGCGGCTGCCGGCCGGCGCGAGCTGGCGCCTCTCGGCGCAGGCAGGCGAGGCGCTAGGGCACTGCGATGATCAGGTGCGCACGCTAATCGCCGAGGCCGATCACTTCTATATCGCCACCCACTACGATCGGGACGGGGACCGGGCCCATCACGGCGCGGACGTCTCGCATCGCGGCGGAAGACCCGGCTTCGTCCGTGTCGACGCCGACGACGCCTTGCTGTTCCCGGATTTTGCGGGCAATCGCTTCTACAACACGCTCGGCAATATCCTCGCCAACGGCAAGGCCGCGCTGCTGTTTACCGATTTTTCGTCGGGAAGCTTGTTATCGATGACCGGCACAGCGAGCATCGATTGGCGAGACGCAAGCGAACACGGCTTTGCCGGTGGCGAACGATTGCTCCGCTTCGTGCCGCAGGAACTATGGCGTTATCCGCGTGCCTTGCCATTCGAGTGGTCCTTCGGGGAGCAATCACCGGCACTGGAGGCTACGGGACGCTGGGCGG
This sequence comes from Candidatus Accumulibacter appositus, assembly GCA_000585055.1. Taxonomy (GTDB): domain Bacteria; phylum Pseudomonadota; class Gammaproteobacteria; order Burkholderiales; family Rhodocyclaceae; genus Accumulibacter; species Accumulibacter appositus. The sequence goes on along the minus strand of JEMX01000030.1, from coordinate 94,189 downwards.
ACATCGACAGCGGAGGCGGATAGCTCGGATCAGGCGAAAGAGACAGCGGGCAAGCCCCCGCCCCGGCAGATCACGCCCGTGCCGGACGCAAGAGGGGCGCCGAAAAACCGGCGCCCCTCGCCTGTCGCAGCAGCTATCCGCTTACTGGATTTTCGCCTTGGCGCGCAGATCGATAACCAGTTTCTGGATCTGTTCCTGCTGCAGACGCTGCGCCAGTTGCGGCTTGATCTGATCGAAGGGCGGCGGGGTCAGCGGACGGCTGTCCTCGAGCAGGATGACGTGATAGCCAAAGTCGGTCTTCACCGGGGTTTCGGTGAACTTGCCCTTGGCGAGCCCGGTGACCGCCTCGCCAAACGGCTTGACGTAATTGGCAGGACTGCTCCAACCGAGGTCGCCGCCTTTCTCGCGTGACCCGGGATCCTTGGACTGCTTGGCCAGGTCCTCGAATTTTTCGCCTTTCTTGAGGTTGACGATGATCAGCTTGGCATCCGCTTCCTGCTCGACCAGGATGTGGCGCACCTTGTACTCGGTACCGCCCATCTGCGCTTTGACGCGATCATAGGCGGCCTTGACCTGCTCGTCGCTGATCGGGTGCTTCTTGATGTAGTCCTGGATGAAGGCCCGGATGAAGATCGCCTGCCTGGCCAGATCGGCCTGGGCAGCGACGTCGGATTTCTTGTCGAGGCCCATTTTCTTGGCTTCCTGAGCCAGCAATTCGCGGCGGATCAACTCTTCCTTGATCGCGTTCTTCAGCTCGGGCGTCTCGGGCGTCCCCTGTGCTTCCTGTTCGGCGAGGAAAGCATTGGCGACGTTGTCGGAAATGGCGACGCCGTTGACGGTGACCAGGGTGCCGCTCTTGGCCGCAACCGCCGGCAAGGAAATCATGGCGCCGAGCAGCAGCGCGCTAGCCAGCTTGGAGAGGTTGTGCATGTCTGTCTTCCTTCTGTTGGAGTGAGTTCGTAATTTCGGGGTGGGGGGTGAAACAAGAGCGATCAGCAATCGATCGCCGACGTCAAGGCCGCTTCCTCGGGCGTCAGCGCCCTGATGCTCAGGGCGTGAATCGCACCGCGCATCAAATCGCCAAGGGCGCCATGAACCATACGGTGTCTGGCGACACGGCCGTGGCCGAGAAAAACCGGCGAAACGATCAGCAGGCGATAGTGAGCGCCGCCGCCACGGGCACCTTCGTGGCCGGCGTGTCGCGCCGAGTCGTCGATCAACTCGCAACGCAGCGGAGCGAGAACCGCCAGTCTCTGCTGGATGACCGCTTCCCCGTTGGCAGCAGCACCAGCATCGTTGCGATCGCTCACGCTGGCAGCGCTTTCTTGAACGGCTTGACGCTGACCGCCCGGTAGACGCCGCTGGCCACGTAGGGGTCGGCGTCAGCCCAGCTTCGCGCTGCTTCAAGCGAGGAAAACTCGGCAACGATCAGGCTGCCCGAGAAGCCTGCCGGCCCGGGGTCCGCGGAATCGATCGCCGGAAAGGGGCCAGCCAGGAGCAGGCGGCCATCCGCCTCCAGCGCCTTCAGACGATCGATGTGTGCCGGCCGGGCAGCGAGCCGGTCGGCAAGCGAGTCCGGGCGATCTTCACCGACGATGGCATAGAGCATGATTATTTCTCCTCGATATGTTTCGACAGCAGCAAACCCTGCGCAAGCACGAAGACCAGGGTCAGGCCAGTGGCGCCGAAGAGCTTGAAGTTGACCCAGTCGTCGGTCGAAAAATTGAAAGCAACCAGCAGATTGATGATCCCCATGAAGACGAAGAATCCCATCCAGGCCAAGTTAAGCTTGTCCCAGGCAGCCTCCGGAAGATCCATCTGCCCGGCCATCAGGATGCGAATCAGATTCTTGCGTCGAAACAGTAGGCCACCGACCAGAGTCGCGGCAAACGCCCAGTAGAGGATAGTCGGCTTCCACTTGATGAAGGCTTCATCCTGCAGAAGCAGGGTCATTCCCCCGAAGACCGTGATCACCACCAGACTCACCCAAAGCATGGTGTCGATCTTGCGCCCCTTGAACAACAGCCAGCCAATCTGTGCAAAGGTGGCGACGATCGCCACGCCGGTCGCCACATAGAGGTCCGCAAGCTTGTAAGCAAGGAAAAAGAGGATGACTGGGAAAAGGTCGAAGAGGAATTTCATCAGGAGCGCCGCAAAAATATCCCGCGATTATGGCCGATTTGCCGCGCAGCTGTCCATTTTCGGAAGACGGGTCCAGCCCTTCGCGGCGCCACTCGATCCTTTGTCCCGGCTGCTTGGCAAGACCGAAAGCCAGTCACGACCGGCGTCAGTCGCCGACCCGCGCACGCAAAAAATCGAGTAGCCTTGGCGACCCCCCTGGCCACCCTATTCATTTCTGCCACCCATGCTCGCCCAGCAATCCCGCCAGATCGTCGCGCACGCGACGCCGATGCTGATCGCGCAGCTGACGTCGATGGGCATGATGGTCATCGACACCGCCCTGCTCGGCCACTACGGGACCGACGATCTGGCCGCGGTGGCCGTTGGCGGCGGCATCTACGTCTCGGTCCTCTTTGCCTTCGCCGGCATCCTGCAAGCCGTTGCGCCAAGCGTTGCCCACCTGCGCGGCGCCGGCCGCGAGCAGGAGATCGCCGGCACCCTGCAACAGGCCTTCTGGCTGGCGCTGCTGCTGGCCGTCCCTGGCGTGCTCATCCTGCTCCACCCCGAGCCGCTGTTCGCCCTCTCGCGGATAGAAGCGAGGGTCGAAGAGAAAGCGCGTGCCTACCTCAGCCTGCTCGCTGTGGGACTGCCCGGAGTGCTCCTCTACCGGACTTTCCACGCCTTCTGCAACGCCCTCGGCAAACCACGCCCACTACTCATCATCAGCATCGCCAGTACGCTGCAGCACGCACTGCTGGCATGGTTGTTGGTCACCGGCAGCTGGGGCGGCGAAGCGCTCGGTGTCCTCGGCTGCGGCATATCGAACGCTGTCGTCGGCTGGTTCTCGATGCTCGCCGCCGCCGGCTACCTAGTGTTCGCCAGGGTGCTGCGACCTTTCCGGCTACTCGCCGACTGGCAGTGGCCGCGCCGCCGCCCGCTGGCCGAACTGCTGCGCCTCGGCCTGCCGATGGGTTTCTCGAACTTCGTCGAGATTTCCTCGTTCACCCTGATGGCCTTGTTCATCGCCCAACTCGGCGCGACGGTCGTCGCTGGGCACCGCATCGTCGCCAACCTCGCCGCGATCTGCTACATGCTGCCGCTGGCGCTGGCCATCGCCACCCTGGCACAGGTCGGACACGCCGCCGGCGCGCGTAACTGGCAACGAGGAGAGGCTTCTGCGGCCGCCGGTCTGATACTCGCGGGTGTTCTATCGACGCTGCTCGGCGGACTGCTATGGCTGCTCGCCGAGCCGCTGACCGCCGCCTACACCGACGACCCGGCGGTCCAGGCCGTGGCGCTGGGTCTGCTCGGCTACGTCGCCTTCTACCAGCTGTTCGACGCCGTACAGACGATTGCCGCGCACGCGCTGCGCGGCTACAAGATCACCTTCGTGCCGATGCTGGTCCACGTCGTCTGCTTCTGGGGTGTCGGCCTCTGCGGCGGCTGGCTGCTGGCTTTCAAGGGCAGTCGCCCGCTCGGTGCCGCCGGCTTCTGGCTGGCGTCCTTGCTGGGCCTGGTACTGGCGTCGATTCTGCTCAGCTCCCTGCTGCGGCGCGCGCTGCACCTGGTCAAGCAATAACCTGCCGCAGCAACCCGCCCGTCGCCAGGGTCGCAGACCTTGGTACCGGGATGCCTGCTCAAGTTCGCTCGCTGTCTGCCGTTACACAGGGCTGGGCCGTGAACCAACGCGGCGACTGCGTCGTGAAGAACGATTTCCCACGGCCAAACCACGTACTCATGGAGACGGGCGCATGTCCAGCCACTTGCCGCGCGGCGGATCGATTAGGGAGAAGCTGCGGCGGATCAATCTGCAAACCACGGTCAGCGCTTTCCTGATTGCCATCCTGCTACTGAGCACCTATGACTATCTGAACCTGAGTCGCGAGTTGCTTGCCGACAGCGCGGTCAAGGCAAGGCTGATCGCACGCAATAGCGGCTCGGCGCTGCTCTTCGACGATCCCGAAGCGGCTACGGCGGTGCTCAACTCGCTTCAGGAGGACGCGCAGGTCCTGCACGCCACGCTGTGGAACGAGCAGGGCCGGCAGCTGGCAAGCTATCACTCGACGCGCCACGCGCACGAGCCTTTCGGCGAGCTGGTCAGCCATGGCCACCAACTCGGCCTAGCGCAGCTCGATATCGCCGAGCCGGTCACTGCCGATGGAAAAAGAGTCGGCACGATCGCCCTGCGCCTTGATCTGAACCCGCTCTACCAGCGACTGCTCTGGCATGCGCTGGCTTTTGCCCTGGTAATCCTGATTGCGCTACTGCTTTCGAGTCTGCTCCTGTCGCGCCTGAACCGGGCGATCACCGCGCCCATATCGAGCCTGGTCGGAGTCATGCGCGAGGTCTCGCAAGGCGGCAACTACGCTGCGCGCGCGGCGATCGAGTCGAACGACGAGATCGGCGCCCTGGCCACGGGCTTCAACGCCATGCTGGAACAAATCGAGGATCGCGAGCAGCGCCTGGCCGCGCACCGTGATGTCCTGGAAAACGAAGTCGAGCTGCGTACCGCCGAACTGCGCCAGTCCAGGGACCTCGCCGAAGCCGGCAGCCGCGCCAAGAGCGAGTTCCTGGCGACCATGAGCCACGAGATTCGCACGCCGATGAACGGCATTCTCGGCATGACCGAACTGCTGCGCAGCACCACGCTCAGCGCGCAGCAACGGCGCTTCACCGACGCCGTCTACCAGTCCGGCGAGCATCTGCTGAACATCATCAACGACATCCTCGATTTCTCGAAGATCGAGGCCGGCCGGCTGGAGATCGAAAGCATCAATTTCAATCTCCGCCAGCTGATCGAGGACGTCGGCTGCCTGTTCGCCCAGGCCGCCGAGAGCAAGGGCCTGGAGATGGTCTGCAGCGTGCCGCACGACCTGCCGGTGGCGGTGCGTGGCGACCCGGTGCGCATCCGCCAGATCATGACCAACCTGGTGAGCAACGCAATCAAGTTCACCGCCGATGGCGAGGTCGTCGTTCGCCTGAGCCTGCTCGAAGAGAACGCCGCGCAGGCCCGTTTCCGCTTCGAAGTCCAGGATAGCGGCATTGGCATCGAGCAGCAGGCGCAGGAACGCGTCTTCAGCGCCTTCATCCAGGCCGACAGTTCGACCACCCGCCAGTACGGCGGTAGCGGCCTGGGTCTGGCGATCGCCAGACGCCTGGTCGAGACCATGGGGGGCGAGATCGGCCTGCGTAGTGAACTCGAACGCGGCACGCTGTTCTGGTTCGAGATCCCGCTGCTCAAGCAGGATGCGCACGCACGCGCCGTGATCGACGGGGACGAAGGCCTGCGCGGACTGCGCGTGCTGGTCGTCGACGACAACGCCACCAATCGCGAGATTCTCGCCCACCAGCTCGCCGGCTGGTCGATGCACACAACCATTGCGGCCAGCGGACGCGAAGCGCTGCAGAGCCTGCGGCAAGCAAGCGCCGCGCCTTTCGACCTCGCCATCCTCGATCTGCACATGCCTGAAATGGACGGTTTTACGCTCGCCCAGGCGATCAAGGCGGAGGCCCGCTGGCAAGGCATGCCACTGCTCATGCTGTCGTCGGTCAGCGTCGGCAGCGATCAGGCGCGCCGGCGGCAGGCCCCGATCGATTACTACCTGACCAAGCCGGTACGCCAGTCGGACCTCTACGACGCCATCGCCACGGCAATGTCGCAACAGACGCCGGCCGGCGCGCCGGCGCAGTCCCTGCCGCCTTCACAGGCGCTGCTCGGCCGGGTGCTGGTTGTCGAAGACAACCCGGTCAATCAACAGGTGGCGCTGGCCATGCTCGAGTCGCTGGGGCTGCATTGCCGCCTCGCCGACAACGGCCGCCTGGCGATCGAGCGACTCCAGAACGAGGTTTTCGACCTCGTGCTGATGGATTGCCAGATGCCCGAAATGGACGGCTTCGAGGCCACCGCGGAGATCCGTGCCCGACAGGGCGACGGCCGCCTGCACGCGAGCCTGCCGATCGTCGCCCTGACTGCCAACGCCGTCGACGGTGACCGCGAGCGCTGCCTGGCGGCGGGCATGGACGACTACCTGAGCAAGCCCTTCTCGCGCGAGCGCCTGCTCGCCACCTTGCAGCGCTGGTTGCCGTCGGCAAGCACTGCCATCCAATCCGCTGCGTCGGCAACAACCACTGCAAAGACTGCCTCCCCTGATCCGATCACCGACCCGAGCAATGAAGCTCCGATCAACCCGCGGGCGCTCGACGCGATCCGCCGCTTGCCGGGGCCCAATGGCCCGGCTCTGGTCAGCAAGGTGATCGACGCCTACCTGGCCGATACGCCGCCACGTTTCGCGCAGTTGCGAGCGGCCCTCGATGCAGGCGATGCCGAAGCCTTGCGCAAGGCCGCGCACGCGCTGAAATCAAGCAGCGCCAATGTCGGCGCCGAGCAACTGGCGGCGCTATGCAGGGAACTCGAAATGCTCGGCCGAAACTCCACCGTCGAGGGCGCGGGAATGCTGCTGGCAACTGCCGAAAGCGAAGCGGCGCGCGCGCTCGCCGCGCTGGAGAAGCAGCAAAAACAGCCCGCCGAAGATCGGCTCGCCGAGCAGGCGCCCTGACAAGCCTGCGACAATTCTCCATACTTGCGTGCGAGGAGCGACAGCAGCTCGCACCGGGGAGCACGACTTGGCGAGCGAACCGACACCCATGAAAAGCACCTCCACAGCAGCATCGGAGCGAGCGGCGCCGAGCATCGCGGCGAAGCCAGTCCCGGGCAATCGCGAGCAGCGCGTGCAGGCGCAACTACTGCGCGTCGGCTACTCGCGGATGCGGGTTTCGGCGGTGCTGTCCATACTGGTGACCCTGGCCTTCGCGGGGCTGCTACTTCCCTACTTCCCGGCTAGCAGCCTGCTGCTGATGACGCTGTCGATCGTGGGCGTCAACCTGTGCCGACTGGGACTGTGGTACTGGCACCGAAACACGAACCCGCCGGACGAGGCCACCCCGGTGTGGACCCGAGGCTTCTTCATGGGGGCCGCCGCTGCAGCGACGACCTGGTCGTGCAGCGTGTTGTACCTGCATGAAGGGGGGAACGGCCTGCAAACCGCTTTTCTCGTGGTGTGGGTGATCGCGGTAACCGCCGTTGCCAGCAATTCGCTGGCGGCCCATCTCCCTTCGGTGCTGACCTTCATCCTTACGGCTCTGGCCCCGATCGGCACGCTCCTGCTTGCCGGCGGCAAGCAACTGGAGTCACTCGTCGGCCTTGCCGTTTGGGGCGCCGCCCTCGCCCTCGGCCTGAGCGCCTACACAGCACATGCGACGACTCGGAAGATCATCGTCAGCGATATCGAACGCAGCGATGCTCTGGCAGAAGCCGCCGCCGGCCGCAGTGCCGCGGAAGCGGGCAGCCGTGCGAAGAGCGAGTTTCTGGCCACGATGAGCCACGAAATTCGCACGCCAATGAACGGCATCCTCGGGATGACCGAACTGCTGCGCCGTACGGCGCTCAGCGGGCAGCAACAGCGCTTCGCCGACGCCGTCTACCAGTCCGGCGAGCACTTGCTGGCGATCATCAACGACATCCTCGAACCTCCATCGCCACCGCCGGCCGCCGGGGCGCCGTCGATCAAGCTCAACGGGCGCGTCCTGGTGGCCGAGGATAACCCGGTCAACCAGGCGGTGGCAGGCGCCATGCTCGAATCGCTCGGTGTGGCCTACAGCCTCGCCGATAACGGCCGGATTGCCCTTGATCGCGTCATCAACGAGCGTTTCGATCTCATCGTGATGGATTGCCAGATGCCCGAAATGGATGGCTTCGAAGCGACGACACAAATCCGCGCGCGACAATGCGAGGGTCTGCTACCCGAGCACCTGCCAATCATCGCGCTGACCGCAAATGCCGTCGAGGGTGACCGTGAGCGCTGCCTGGCGGCGGGCATGGACGACTACCTGAGCAAGCCGTTCACGCGTGGGCACCTCCTCGCCATCCTGCAGCGCTGGCTGGCACCAACGGCCGTGGCTGCCGCTGCACGTCCGGTCGTGCCGACGCCAAGCGATACCCAGGAGCCAATCAACCGGCGGGCGCTCGATGCGATCCGCCAACTGCCGGGGCCCAATAGCACCACGCTGCTCAACAAGGTGATCACCGCCTATCTGCTCGATACGCCGGCGCGACTGACGCGGCTGCGTGCGGCCGCCGACGCCGGCGACGCCAAGACCTTGAACAGGGAGGCGCACACGCTGAAATCAAGCAGCGCCAATGTCGGCGCCGAGCGGCTGGCTGCCCTATGCGCCGAACTCGAAGCACTCGCCCGCAAAGAAAGCGTAGACGGCGCAAGGCCACTGCTGGAGGAGGTAGAATTCGAGCTCCCGCGCGTACTCGCCTTGCTGGCGACCATCCTTGCCGAGAGTCCCGACCATGCAAATGCCTGAGGCGAGCACACGACCGAGAGTCCTGATCGTCGATGACGACCATGTGATGCGCATGCTCGAACAGGAAACGCTGGCCCAGTTCGACTTCGAAGTCAGCGTCGCTGCCAACGGCGAAGAAGCGCTCGAACTGCTGGCTGGGCCGCCGCCCGCGCTGGTCCTGCTCGACGTCGACATGCCGGGAGTCGACGGCTTTGCCGTTTGCCGACATATTCGCCAACGCTGGGACATGAGCGAGCTGCCGGTGATCATGGTCACCGGCATGGATGATATCGAGTCCATCAACCATGCCTACGAGTCAGGTGCCAACGACTTCATCTCGAAGCCAATCAACTGGCCGATTCTCGGTCACCGGGCGCGCTACGTGCTGCGTTCGGCGCAGGAGGCGCGGCAGTTGCGCGAACTGCAGGAGAAGCAGGCCGCGATCGTCCGCGCCATGCCCGACATGATCTTCCTGATGGATCGTCACGGCGTCCACCTCGACTACAAGGCCGGTTTCGGCGCCGAGCCCTACGTCCCAGCGCACGATTTTCTCGGCCGCAAGGTGTCGGAAGTCCTGCCCAGCGAGGTTGCCGAGGTCATTCTGCTTGGCGTCGAGCGCGCCAGCGAGCACGGCGACCTGCAGTCCGTGGTGTACAAGTTGAGCATGCCCGACGGCATCCATCACTACGAAGGGCGCATCGCACCGAGTGGCCCGGGAACGGTGGTCATGGTGGTGCGCGACATCACGCTGCAGAAGCTCAACGAGGAGAAGATACGGCGTCTGGCGTACTTCGACACACTGACTGGCATGCCGAACCGGGTGAGTTTTCTCGAAAAGCTCGACCGGGAACTGCTGCGCGCGAGTCGTGCGAATCGCCAGGTGGCGCTGCTGTTCCTGGATCTGGATGGTTTCAAACGGGTCAACGATACTCTCGGACACAGCGCTGGCGACTACCTCCTGCAAGCTGTCGCCGCACGTTTCAAGGAAAAGCTGCGCGCCGGTGACCTGGTCGCCAGACCGGCGCTGGAAGAAGCTGGTCTGCACCTTGCGCGCCTGGGCGGCGACGAGTTTACCGTCGTCCTGCCCGACCTCGATGGCACACAGACGGTGAGCATGGTCGCCGAGCGCTTGCAGACACTCCTCGCCCGACCTTTCAGGATCAGCGGTCAGGAAATCGTTGTCACCGCCAGCATCGGCATCGCCATATTCCCGGAAGACGGCGACGATGCGGCAACGCTACTCAAACACGCCGATACGGCGATGTATCACGCCAAGGACCAGGGCCGCAATAACTGGCAACTCTACGACAAGTCGCTGACTACCGAAACGATGCTCCGCATCCAGCTCGAGAACGACCTGCGCAAGGGCCTGCGGCGCGACGAGTTTCGCCTCTTCTACCAGCCGCAGGTCAGCGCCGACGACGGCACCATCGTCGGCATCGAGGCGGTGATTCGCTGGCAGCACCCGGAACATGGCCTGGTCTCGCCGGCACAGTTCATTCCCGTCGCCGAAGACAGCGGTCTGATCGTGGCCATCGGCGACTGGGTGCTGCGCACCGCCTGCCAACAGTTGCGCAGCTGGCAGGCGATGGGTCTGGCGACGCCGCGGGTGGCGGTGAACGTTTCGGCTCGCCAATTGCGCGCGCACGACTTCCTCGGCTCGGTGGCGGCGATCATCGCCGAGACGGGAATTGAACCCAACCAGATCGAACTGGAACTGACCGAGAGCATTCTGATGGAGCCGGAAGCCCGACGAATCGACGGCTTTCATCGTCTGCGCGCACTCGGTGTGCATTTCTCCATCGACGACTTCGGCACCGGCTATTCATCGCTGTCCTACGTCAAGCGCTTTCCGATCGGCATGTTGAAGATCGACCAGAGCTTCGTCCGCGGCCTGCCGGACAGCGCCGATGATGCGGGGATCACCACCGCCATCATCGCCATGGCGCATAGCCTTGGCCTGGAGGTCATCGCGGAAGGCGTCGAAACGCGTGCCCAACTCCAGTTTCTGCGCCAGGCCAACTGCCAGAAGGTCCAGGGCTACTTGTTCAGCCGACCGCGGCCACCCGACGAGGTCGAAGCTTTACTGCGGCAGGGCAGAATTTCCCTGCCGCCCTGAGCAAACCGGGCAGGCAACGAAGCTGACAAGACGGACTTGCAGACCACCAGGACAAGAGAGAACAACAATGAGGTACGAGCATACTTTCGCGCAAAGCGCCGAGTTTCTGCGCCAGGCCGTGAAGCGCATGAGCCAGCAGGAAGCCGGTCTGCACCCGTTCAGCTACGCGATCTGGTACGAATATGTGTCGGGCATCAATCGCGACCTGCAAATCGCGCTCGATGCGCGCCTCGCGAGCAAAGGCAAGCTCGACGACCCCGCCGCCTGCGCACTGTATTACAAACACGTCGCCGACCTGGACGCGAAAACCGCGCTGCGTATCGGCGACAGCGTCGGTCATCTGGTCGACCACGTTGCCGACTCGGCAAGCCATGCCGGTGATCAAGCCTCGCACTACAGCGACTCGCTGGAACGTTGGAGTGAGACGCTGCAGCGCCCGGCGACTACTGCCAAGGGAGCACCGCCCCCCCCACCCGGTCTCGCCGACATCCTGCGCGGCACACGCGACATGCAGAAGGCTATCAGTGACCTGCAGGAGCGGCTGGAGAATAGCAGTCGTGAAGCACAGGAACTCCGCCAGGAGGTGGCACGTGCCCGCGAAGAGGCTCTGGTGGACGGTCTGACCGGCTTGGCCAATCGCAAGGGCTTCGATCTGGCCCTGGCCGCCGGCCTGCAGCAAGACAGCCCTCCCGGCCCCGGACCGTGCCTGCTGATGATCGATCTCGACCATTTCAAGCGCCTCAATGACAGCCACGGTCACCTGTTCGGTGACAAGGTACTGGCGGGCATCGGCGAAATGCTCAGGGCCAACGTGAAAGGCAAAGACACCGCCGCCCGTTATGGTGGCGAAGAGTTTGCCGTCATCCTGCCACGCACGCCGCGCGGTGGCGCGGTCGGGCTGGCCGAGGCCTTGCGTGCACTGGTCGCATCCAGGCGTATCAGGAATGGCGGCAACAAGCAGACCTTGATCGGCAACATCACCGTTTCCATCGGCATTGCCGATTACGTCGCCGGCGAGTCGGCCGCGGACTTCATCGCGCGCGCCGATCAGGCGCTCTACGAGGCCAAGGCGCAAGGTCGCAATCGCGTCAGTCTGGCACCGCGCCCGCAGCCGAACGTGCCCAGCACGTGAGCTGACGGCAGGCGCCGCCATGCACAATGGCAGCGCTCGACCACCACAGCTCGCGCAGCAACCCTTGGTCAGCGGCGACGAAACTCGTATACTCGCGCGCCTGCAGGCAACGAAACTGGCATCGCAACAGGCGCCTCTCCTGCACGCGCCAAGCCACCCAAGGATCAGCTGGCGATGATTGAAAACGACTTGCTCCAGGGCGCCGTCAACGATGGCGTCATTCAAATTGCCGGGCTGCGATCGCTGCTGATGAGCTCGGGGAGCGGCATCGGCTTCGGCGTCAAGACGCTGGACGGATCGTACCGGGTGGCCAACCCGGTTCTCGAACGATTGCTGCACCAGAAGCCCGGACAAGTGCTTGGGAAGTCGGAGAGCGAGTTGCTGCCAAGCGCTGTGCTGGCCACCCTCGGGCCTTGTGATCAGCAGCTTCTCGAAGGTGCCGCAGGGACTTCCGAAGAGGTCGATCTGGCGGTCGACGCTCAGCCCGTGCGCTACCTGTGGCTCAAACTTCCGGTCTTCGACCCCGGCGGGAAGCTGCAGGCGATTGCTTCGCTGGTCTACCCCTACGTAGCGGAGCAGGCGCCAACAGCAGTGCAGCAGACCCTCGACCACTTGCAGCAGACCAATCAGCAATTGCAGCAGACGCTGGTTGAGCTCGAACAGGTGGCCAGCACCGACAAGTTGACCGGTATCTGGAACCGGCGACGGCTGGAGGATTGTGTGCGCCGTGAAATGGAACGTTTCCAGCGCTACAAACACCCGCTGAGCCTGCTGGTCATCGACGTCGACTTCTTCAAGACGATCAATGACCGATACGGTCACGGTACCGGCGACCGCGTGCTGCAGCTGTTGAGCACGCAACTGCAGGACGGACTCCGCGGCGCCGATTCGCTGGCGCGCTGGGGCGGCGAAGAATTTGTCATCCTCTGTCCCGACACCAACAAGGCAACCGCGACCACGCTCGCCGAACGCTTGCGTGCGCAGGTCGCGAACGCCAGTTTTCCGGAGATCGGACGGCTGACGATCAGCATCGCTGTCGCCGAATGCGAGGCCGACGAGAGCTGGGCCGAGTGGTTTCAGCGTGCCGACGAAGCGCTCTACCGGGCCAAGGCAGAGGGCCGCAATCGGGTCCATCTGGCACCTGGAACTGGCGGACATCTGGCGGCGGAAGATGGCCGTGTCGCCAATTTCGTGCACCTGGTCTGGCGGTCGGCGTACGAATGCGGCAACGAAGACATCGATCGCGGCCATCGGCAACTGTTTTCCGACGCCAACGACCTGCTCGCGGCGATTCTTTCCGAGCACGGCGCCGAAAGCGTGAACGCCACGGTCGACAAACTGCTGACCGACATCCGTGCGCATTTTGCCGAGGAGGAGTCGGTCTTCGTCGCCGCGGGCTTTCCTGACGCCGCCGCGCACATCGCCATGCATCAGCAACTGATTGCCCGAGCGCTCAGCATGGGTGACGACTACCGCGCGGGCAAGCAGAGCCTTGGCGACGTTTTTCAATTCCTCGCCCACGAGGTGATCGCCAAGCATCTGCTGGGCGCCGACCGAAAATTTTTCGACCATCTACAGCGCAAGGTTTCGCCCGCTGGCTGAAAGCGGCAACAGCGCCGCTTGCAGGCGGCACGCCGGAAGCATTGGCGGAGAAGCGAAAGCGAGGGAATCGACATGAAGGCGAGCCTGGCCATGGATACCGCACTGGGCGACGCGCTGCGTGCCTTGATCGCCGGCGATGCCGAGAGCGAGAGCAAACCGCAGCCCGCCGGCATCGACGCCGTGACGCCGATTGGCGGCGGTTCGATCTCGCGCACGCTGCTCATCGAGAGTGGCCAACGGCGCTGCTTCGTCAAGCTGCATGACCCCGGCCTACTCGACATGTTCGTCGCCGAAGCGGATGGTCTGCGGGCGCTGGCGGCCTGCCCGGCGCTGCGCGTACCGCGCGTCGTCGGCCATGGCCGCGCGGGCGGGCATGCCTATCTGGTCCTCGAACACCTGCGCCTGCACGGCCTGCGAGAAGCGCAGGAGGTAGCGGCCGCCGGCCGCTCGCTTGCCGAACTGCACCGCATCACTGGCCAGCAGTACGGCTGGCATCGCGACAACTTCATCGGCAGTACGCCACAGCTCAACACCGGCCGGACTAGCTGGCCGGCGTTCTTTGCCACCCAGCGACTGCAAGCACAGCTCGCACTCGCCGCAGCTGGCGGCCACCACGGCAGACTGATCGCCGAAGGTGAGCAGCTGGCCGAGAATCTCGCCACCCTCTTCGCCGATCAGCGACCGACCGCCAGCCTGCTGCATGGCGACCTGTGGTCCGGCAACGCCGCTATCGACGAAACAGGCAGGTTGACGCTGTTCGACCCGGCAGTCCATTTCGGCGACCGCGAATGCGACCTGGCAATGAGCGAACTATTCGGCGGCTTTCCAGAGAGCTTCTACGCCGCCTACCGCGAGGCCTGGCCAGTGCCCAGCGGCTACGCACAGCGGCGAACCCTGTACCAGCTCTACCACGTACTCAATCACCTGAATCTGTTCGGCAGCGGCTACTTGCGTCAGGCGCAAGCGATGATCGCCTCGCTGCTGGCGGAAATCGGCCACTGATCGCCTCCCAGCTGGCGGTAAGCGCGCATACTCTACACACCGGCGACAACTGGCGGCGGATGTGGGCGCTGGAAGGGCGGCACAGAGCTTTCCTGTGATGCGCAAGCAAGGAGTGAAAGATGCCGCAAGTTCCGCCGCCGCTGATCGCCGCTCTGCTCGAAACCAAACGCTATCCCGACCCGGCGACCTGCGTCGAGCTCGTCGAAACGCACGCCTCATGGCTTCTGCTCGCCGGGGCCTTCGCCTACAAAGTCAAGAAGCCGGTGACCCTGCCCTTCCTGGATTACGGCACGCTCAGCAAGCGGCAAGCCTGTTGCGATGCCGAACTGCGCCTGAATCGCCGCTTCGCGCCCGACCTCTACCTGCAGGTCGTCCCGATCACCGGCACGGCGACAGACCCGCAGGTCGGCGGCAGCGGCAAAGCCATCGAGTTCGCGGTGAAAATGCGTCGCTTCGCCGAGGCGGGTCGGCTGGACCACCTGTGCACGCGTGGCCAGCTGCATGCCAAACAGATGTCCGCTCTGGCCGCCACAATTGCCGAGTTTCACGAGCAGGCAGCCATAGCGCCGGCAAACACACACTTCGGCGAACCCGAGCAAGTGCTGGCGCCGGCACTCGCCAACTTCGCCGAGCTGGCGACGCTGCTGCCAGGCGGCAAGGAACAGGCGCGGCTGATAGCGCTCGCCGAGTGGACGCGCAGCGAATTCGAGCGGCTGGCGCCGCGTTTCGCCGCCCGCAAGGCGGCCGGCCGGGTACGCGAGTGTCACGGCGACCTGCATCTCGGCAATCTGGTCTTGATTGACGGCAGCGTTCGCCTGTTCGACTGTATCGAATTCAGCGCAGACCTGCGCTGGATCGATGTCGCCAGCGAGATCGCGTTCACCTTCATCGACCTCCTCGACCACGATCAGCCGGGTCTGGCCGCCTGGCTGGTCAATGAGTGGCTGTCCTGCAGCGGCGATTACGACGCCGTGCAGGTGCTGCGCTTTTACGCCGTCTATCGTGCATTGGTGCGCGCCAAGATCGCGGCGCTGCGGGGCACGCAGACGAGTAGCGATGGCGACCATGCCCGTCATTATCTGGCGCTCGCCGAACGCCTTGCGAAACCGCCCCTCGCGCGACTGATCATCACCCACGGCGTCGCCGGTTGCGGCAAGAGTCGCGCCGCACGACGAGTCTTGCTGCACGATCCCGCAGCGGCGACGCTGCGTGTGCGCTCCGACGTCGAACGCAAGCGCCTGTTCGACCTCGACGCAGCCGCGCGAAGTGGCTCGCCGGTAGGCGGCGGCATCTATGCCAGGAACGCCAGCGAACGAACCTACCGCCGTCTCTACGAACTGGCCCATGAACTGCTCGCGGCCAACTGGTCGCTGATCGTCGACGCTGCCTTTCTCGAACGCGCCCAACGCGATAGCTTCCGAGCCCTGGCCGCGCAGATGGGAGTCGCCTTTTTCATCATCGCGCCACAGGCAAGGCCGGCAGTATTGCGCGCGCGCATCCGCGGCCGCCTGCGCAAAGGCCATGACGCGTCAGAAGCGACACTGGCAGTACTGGTACAACAGCAGGCCAGGATAGAGGCACTGGGTGCCGACGAAAGGGACTGCCTGTTGCGCAGCGCAGCGGGCTCGTGAAAGCAGCGCGGAATGCCGCCCGCGCGCGCGTGTCGAAGAACTTTACACGGCATTTGCTACCGTTGCTGCGCAAGAATTCTAAGATATTGCTTTAATGTCCTCATCTCATCACAAGGAAAGGGTGGCAAGCTTTTTGCTATTGTTCCGATGTATCTGCTTGACGGGACAGGCGCCGGAGTCTCCCGACGGGTCAACGGTAAAACAGAACGACCGGTGCCGCGAACTTCCCGCCTTCGAGCAGAGCATGGAACAAGGCTTTCGTTTGGCTTGCAAATCTTTGAATGAACACATGATCAACTCTGCGACGACGACGATGAACCACGTGAAGCCATCAAGCCCACTTCTGAAAGCCGGCGCAGTATTGATTTGTCGGCTAGAATGGTGGCTTGCTTGGGTACTTTGCGTCGTGGACGGGGTGAGGGGGCACTATGAATATCCTCAATAGCTGGAAAACTCTGGAACTGATTACCCGTGAGGGCGAGACACTGGTGTGCATCGAAGGGCGTGTGTACGGCAGCAATCCGCGCTTTCCCTCCTCCTCGCACATCAGGACGTCGCCGATTACTGGCCACAGATTCGAGTCCAACTCGATGGTCGTAATGACCAAACGCGGCTCCGAGTACCTACTGGGCAAGCCCGACCCTGCGGAGACTTTTGCGCAGCAGCGCCTGCTGAGACGTCTGTCGCGTTTGGGTCAGCAAGCACCTTCAGGTTTCGACGCCATCGACACGCAGCTCACCGGTTACGTAGAGGTGCACAAGGAAGACACGGCGAAGGAAAGCTGAAAACGCTTTCAGTTTCGCTCGCGGTATAAAGCTGCAAGAAAAGCCGCAACCCGCAACGCCACCGGTTCATGGCGCGGAGGCAGACCACGGCGCGAGTTGACGTCGAAAAGCCGCCAGCAGCGTCTCCAGTTCGGGTAGCAGTGCATCGTTTTGTGCGGCCAGCCAAGCTTGGACAAGCTCGGCGTCGCGACCCGATAGCGCCTCAGCAGCCAGTTGCATGGCAACAGCCAGATCATTCTGGCGTCCCAGCTGTTCCTGCAGGGCGGTAAGCGACTGATGGTAGTCCTGCAACACAGGCCCGGCGAAGAGTGGCGAAAAGAACTCTAGCGCATAGCGCAATTGCTTGAACGCCAGGCGCAAACGGTGGCGCGCCTCGTCGTCGCCGCTCTGCGCCTCTGCGGCCCGCTGGTTGACCCGTTTGGTGCACTTATCTAGCCAGGCGGGAACGAAATCGCCCAGCGGACCGAACTGTGCTTCGGGCAGAGCCTGCAGCGCGGCCGTGAAATCAAGCAACAGATGCGAGTAGGCGGCCGACTTGAAGGCCACCCTGACGGCCTGGCGGCCGCTTATGCAGCGGCTGCGAGCATAGCCAAGCAGCGGCTCAATTTCTGCCGGATCGGCAAAGGCCGCAGCCATTCCGGGCGCGGTGTCGGCCAGGAAGACATCCCAGTTGCGCGCCTCCCCCAGCCCCCTGGCGAATTCCTGCCAGAGGGGATTAAAGCGGCTCGTGAATGGCGCCGGGAGGTGGCGCTGCCAGACCCGCATGGCCGACCGCAGGCGGCGGATGGCAACGCGCGCCTGATGAACGAACTCCGGAGCATCGGTCTCGAGAATACCTTTTTCGTTACTCTGCAGCTGGTTGACGCAGGACAGGGCAATGCGCTGAAAAGCGCTGATGCTCGAAACGCCGGCCTCGATCGGGACTGCTAGCGCTTTTGCCGCGACCAGCGGCGTGCCGAGCATCAGGCGATAAGCGCGATCCGACTTGCTGCATGCTTCCGGATGCAAGGGCAGGCTGGCCTGTAGGGAAACGGCCAGATCCAAGAGATCGCCGATGCTTCCGGAGAGCAACTCCAGCTCGACCTCACAGATTGGCTGGCGGCGCCCAGCCGCCTCGATCGTCCCGCGGTCGAGCGCCAGTTCAATGCGCACGCCGTTGCGCGGCTCCAGCAGCCAGGCGGCGCGCTCGAAGCGGGTGACAAATGCCGGCTGCAACTGATCGCACAGGGAATCGAGGAGCTCACGAACAGCGCTTTGATCGACATGCGAGAAGTCGAACGCGCCGGGCCGCCCAGCGCACTCCCACTCCTTGCGCTGGGCAAGCCCACCGCTGAGTTGGGCGGCTGTCTTGACACCCAGCAGCCACTCGTCGCCTTTCTGACGATAGCGTACGACTAGCCGCTCGCTACGCAGGCGGCAATCCGGCGTGTCGTAATAGGTATTGATCAGCAGTTGCCGCTGCGGCTGCACGCCGGACAGCAAGACATGGCAGCCCAACTGCTTGGCCGCGTGCTCCGGCAGCGATAGTTTGATTTCGGTTTCAGTGGCCATTGCGAACCCTCGAAGTGGAGAAAACATGCCTTCCCCGGGTCATATTATTTCGTCTCCCCTGGCGTCTGCCCGTCAGCGCTCCCTCTGCAGAGAGCCCGGCAAGGCCACGCGCCGTAGCGTAGATTAGCACAGGAACATTTCTTTTCATCTTTCCAGCCCCTCTCGGGGTTTGGCGCCCAGAACGCGGGCAATGGCGGCAGAGATCACTGCCCGCGCACGACGAACAAGCGCCGGAGGCCGCTGCGGGCGAGGCAATACCGCCATCGGCAGCGGCCAAACGCGAGTTGCCGAGCCGGATAGCAGGTCAATGGTTTACCATTAATGTGAAAGCCGCGTACACGGCTCATATACCGACCGACCGCACTCGCCATGCACCTCCGCCCCGACGATCTCGAACTCATCACCACCCAGACCGTGGCGCATTACGATCAGCGCGCCGAGGACTTCCGCGCAGGCACCCGCGATCACGACGTGACGCAGAACATCGCCGCGCTGTTGCGCCATATCCAGGGCCCGGCACCGTTCACGGTCCTGGACTTCGGCTGTGGGCCAGGCCGCGACCTCAAGGCACTTACGCAACTCGGCCACCGGGCCATCGGACTCGACGGCGCCCGGAACTTCGTCGACATGGCACGCAAGGACAGCGGCTGTACGGTCTGGCAGCAGAATTTCCTCAAGCTCGAACTGCCTGAGGCACACTTTGACGGCGTCTACGCAAATGCCTCGCTATTCCATATCCCGAACCAGGAGCTGATACGCGTCCTGCGGCAATTGCGCGCCACCCTCAAGCCCGCTGGCGTCTTGTTCTGCTCGAACCCGCGCGGCACCAATGAGGAAGGCTGGAACAGTGGCCGCTACAACAGCTACCATGACCTCGCGGCCTGGCGCGCGCACATGGCGGAGGCCGGCTATATCGAAATCGAACACTATCATCGTCCGGCCGGCCTGCCACGCGCGCAGCAACCCTGGCTGGCGAGCGTCTGGCGTCGAAGCAGCGCATGAAGCAGAATGACGCTTTCGCTCGCAACGCTGCAACCGGGCACTTATTTCAGCCAAGACGGTACTCGGACCATGCAAGATAAACGCTTCTCGAAACGCAGCGCACAGCTCAAGGCCGGGCCCCGAATCGCCGAAGCGATGCTCGACTTTGTCGGCCAGACTCCAATCAGTACGGAACTTGCGGCAAGCAGACCAGACCTTCGCGCACGCGCGATTGCCGCCAGCGCAGCGCGACGCGCGGCCGTGACCACCAGCGGACTCAGCCTGCCACCCGGCCCGCTCGGCTGGCTGACCCTGCTTCCCGAACTGCGCGCGCTATGGCAGCTGCAGAGTCAGTTGGTCGCCGACATCGCCGGCTGTTATGGCAAGACCGCTGAGTTGGGCCGCGAAGAAATGATCTACTGCCTTTTCCGCCATACCGACGCGCAGGCGGTTCGCGATCTGGTCACCCAGATCGGCCAACGTTTTGTCGTTCAGCGGGCCTCGCGACCGCAGGTCCAGGCCGTGCTGTTGAAAATCGCCATGCACATTGCGCAACGCCTGATCGGCAAGGGAATTTCGCGTTGGATTCCCGTTTTTGGCGCCCTTGGCGCTGGCGCCTACGCTTACTACGACACCTCCCAGGTCGCGGACACGGCTATCGAGTTCTTCGCCGGCGTCATCGATGTGGAGGCTGAGGACGCCAACCGGGACATCGACAACGGGCGGCGCTAACGGTGATGACAGCCGAGAGGCCCCTGACCATCGAAGTCATGACCGTTCCCCCTCTCGAATGCAGTGCGCATTCCGGCTTGCACGCCGGAATCGTTCGCTGGGCTGGGCGCATGCGACCAGAATTCCCCGTCTCACCCCAACCCTTCTCGCGCGAGGGGGAGAAGAGAGCGTCGTGAGTCGCCTAGGCGACTTTCACGTTAAGGCCAGCCTCGCCAGCCGCTGCGCACAAGCGGGCTTGTCGATCCGGGCGACGACACTGCTAGAATCACTCCCATGAGCAACAAGGGCAGAAACTATGGGCAAAGCCACCAGCAAGCATCTTGAGGAGTGGGCGAGCCCGCGAACGGTCATCGCCTTTTCGCTGCTGTTTGTTGCAGCCTTGTGGGCTGCCGTCAGCTTCTGGGTTGTCTCGGCTCGCGATGAACGCATTGCCGCGACTCGCGAATCCTTGCAGCGCATGAACTATGCCGTCGAAGACCAGACACGGCGACAGTTCCGTCTGGTCAACGTCTTTCTCGCCGTATGTGCCAACTGGCTGGAAACCAACCGCGACCTCGATCCACGCAGTGCCCCCGGCTTTCAGCGCTTGCTCGATGACTTTCGCGCCAGCACGGCGGGCGCCATTGAGCTGCGCTTGCTGGACCAGTACGGCACGGCGATGGACGGATTTTCCGAATCCTCTGTGCCATTGGCAAATGTCGCTGACAGCGACTACTTTAGGGGCGCAAAGGCCAACGGTGAGCTGTTTATCGGAACCCCCACGCGCAGGCAGGCGGATGCCCATGCCGAGCTGCCGATCGCCATCCGGCTGAGCGCACCGGCTTTCCCGGTCCTGGTCGCGCTGATCGACCTGAGCAAACTGACGGCGGCTTACGAGAAGCAGCGCCGCAAACCGGGCGGAGTAATCAGCCTTCTCCGCGCTGACGGCACGCTTCTGGCGAGAGCTCCCGACGACCCGCGGCTGCTCGGCCAGCCGATCAGCGGCCGCACGCTAGCCGACGCGCAGCGCCTGCAACCAGGGCAATCGGTGGTGTTTGAGACGAGCGGCGACAAGCAGCAACGACAGTTCATCAGCTATTCGTCGGTTACCGATTTCCCCTTGCTGGTAACGGTCGCAGCGGACTACGACGAGGCACTCGCGCCGTGGCGAACACAAGCCCTGTGGGTCCTCATGCTGGCGATCAGCGTCACCGTACCGCTGGCGGTGGTGGCTTTTCGATCCTTGCACCTGCTGCGCGCGCTGGCCAATCAAGGCGTCGAGTTGCAACACCTGGCGATCACCGATCGACTGACGGGCGTCAGTAGCCGGCAGCACTTCGTCGCCAGCTTCCACGATCACCTGCGCAACGCAAAGCGTGCGCAAGCCCCTCTATCACTCCTGTTGATGGATATCGATTTCTTCAAGCGCATCAACGATGGTTACGGCCACGCCGCTGGCGACCAGACGCTGATCTCCTTCGCCGAGGCAGCCAGCACCTGCTTGCGCGACGCGGACATGATCGGGCGGCTCGGCGCCGGAGAGTTTGCCATGCTCCTGCCCGATACCGATATCAGCGCGGCGATCGTGGTAGCGGAGCGGATCCGCGCGGCGGTCGCCGAAATCTCGATCCCGACCGAAGACGGCACCGTCCAATTCACGGTCAGCGTCGGTGCGAACCAGACCAGTGACACCGACCAGTCGTTCGACGACGTGCTGAAGCGTGCCGCCAGGGCACTGCACGATGCCCGGGCCAGCGGTCCCGATCACCTGGCAGTCGTCTGAGTCGCCTGAGCTTGGGCCGGCAAGCCCCTTCCCAAAAAAGGAAGACGGGAGTCTCGTGAAGCGCTGGGCGCGACTGTCACATTAACGGCCCTTCCACTCGGCCTTGCGCTTGCCGATGAAGGCGTCGATGCCCTCGCCGGCGTCTTCGCTCATCATGTTGCAGGCCATCACTTCGGAGGCATACTGGTAAGCACCTTCGAGCCCCATTTCGAGCTGCTTGTAGAACATCTGCTTGCCCATGCCAATGGCCACCGACGACTTGGCGATGATCGAACCGGCAAGCTTGTCGATCTCGCTATCAAGCGCGTCACCAGGCACGACGCGATTGATCAGGCCCTGCCGTAGCGCCGTCGGTGCATCGATGAAATCCCCGGTGAGCAACATTTCCAGCGCCTGTTTGCGACCGAGGTTGCGCGACAGACCAACGCCCGGCGTCGCACAAAACAGGCCGACATTGATTCCCGAGGTTGCAAAGCGCGCACTGTCGGCAGCAACCGCCAGGTCGCACATCGACACCAGCTGGCAACCGGCCGCTGTAGCAATGCCGTGCACGCGTGCGATCACCGGCTGCGGCATCTGGGTCAGGGCCATCATCATCCTGCCGCAACGCTTGAACAGGTCCTGCATGAAAGCCTTGTTGTGATTGGCGCGCATCTCCTTGAGGTCGTGTCCGGCACAGAAGGCCTTGCCGAAGCCGGCAATGACCACCACGCGCACTGTGGGATCAGGGGCAATGGCCTCGACCTGCTCCTGCAGAGCGGCAATCATCGCCTGTGACAGCGAGTTGAATTGCTGCGGGCGATTCAGGGTCAGCGTGGCAACGCCCTGCTTGTCGCTGCGCACAACGTAAGGGTCGTCCTGAATCGGCATCTCGATGCTCATTCCTGCCTCCTTGATCTAGCACTACGAAAAAACGGGGTCTGCGCGGCTACAGGCGCAGCCCCTCAGTCAGCAATCGTTGCCGGGCACTGCTTCAGCCGGCCAGCTTTCTCGATGTCCTGCAACCAGCCGGCCAGTTGCCTTCCGAGCTCGTTGCTCGCCGCAACCAGGGCGCGCACGCCGCCGGGGGCATCGGCACTGGCTGCCGGCTGCTCGATGCTCAGCCAGCGTTCGGCAACGATCTGCTGCCTGGCGTCGAGCACGCTGGCCGTTCCCTGCAGCACGCCACGACTCAGCAGCGGCGTATCGAAGACCTGCGAGAATTCCTGCAATTCCAGACGCAGCAGGCAGCCAACGGCCGTACGCGCGCTGCCACTGAGCAAGCCCAGCTGCTGCCGCAGGCGCTGCGCGAGCAACAATCCCGGCGCTCCGGCCCAGCGGCTGGCTGCGTAGCTGCGCAGCTTCAGAGGGTCGTCGTAGAGCAGGCGGTACTCGATACTCAGCGAGTCAAA
Organism: Candidatus Accumulibacter appositus; assembly: GCA_000585055.1. GTDB lineage: Bacteria > Pseudomonadota > Gammaproteobacteria > Burkholderiales > Rhodocyclaceae > Accumulibacter > Accumulibacter appositus. The sequence goes on along the minus strand of JEMX01000030.1, from coordinate 71,032 downwards.
CCAGTATGGCGCACGAATCTCGAGCGCCAGCTGCGACCAGGCAGCGCCTTGGGCCAGGCGCGCGGACGGCAGGCCGAAGTCATAGACCTCGGCTTGCGTCGCGTTGCGTGCTCCACCCGCGCACGCGGCGAGCAACAGGCAGGCCGCAAGGCAGATCGACAGTCTCTTCATGGCGATCCCTCACGGCTCGGCGGGGCTACGAATCCGGCCTCGCCGGGTCCCGGCGAATGCTTCGGCGAGCCAAAAACGACGCTTTGTGGTGCGTCCTCGAGCATCTGCAACACTCGCTGCAACTGCCGCGAGTTGGCGGACAACTCGCGACCGAGTTCATTGAGCCGCGGCGCAAGCGCAGCGACCCCGCTCGGCGACGGGTCGCCAAGCAGGCGATCAACGCGCTCGCCGACCGTCTGCAGACGCACGACCAGGGCCCGTGTTTCGAGCAGCAAGGGTGTCGCATGGCCCGCTGCCTGCTCGGCGCGAACCAAAGTGGCGTTGAGCAGGCGCAGGCTTTCGGGAGTTTGCGCCAACAATTGACGAAACTGGCTGATGGCCTCGTTGGCGTTCGCGGTGGTCGCTTCGAGATTGGCCAGAATAGTCGCGAAACGTTGCTGGTTGTCGCTGTCGAGCAGCTTGTTGGCATTGCCCAGAAACTCTCCAGCCGCGCGCAAGGTGGCACCGCCGGCATCGGACAGTTCCTCGATCAGCGACGGCCGCATGACAATTTGCGAAGCCTCGCCGGCATTACCCGGCAGCGGCTGCGGATCGGTGCCGGTTTCTTCGAGCAGGATATGCGCAATACCAGTCACTCCCTGATAGCCCATTTTGGCAATCGTCCCCCGCGTCACCGGAACCGAATCGTTCACGCTAATGCGAATGAGTATGTTGCGCACATCACTCGGGTCCAGAGCAATGGCCTGCACCTTGCCGACGCGAATCCCGCGGTAGCGCACCTGCCCTTGCAGGCTCAAGCCGGTCACATTCTGCCGGGTCACCACGACGTAGTCGCGGCTGGTCTCGTGCTTGCCGCCGATCCACCACACTGAGAGCAGCACCGCGACGCCCAGAAACAGTGTGAACAGTCCCGCTACCAGCGCGTGCGAACGGTTTTCCATGATTAGCGCGCCTCCTGCCGGATCGCTGCCGCGGCGCGCTTAGGCGCAAAGAAGTTCTGCACGAAGGGGTGGTCGACCGCCAGAACTTCTGCCGGCGTGCCGCAAGCAACGATCTGCTGATCTGCGAGTACCGCCAGACGCGTCGACAGGCCGAGCAGGGTATCGAGCTCGTGCGTCACCATCACCACCGTGAAGCCGAGTTCCTTCTGCAGCAGCTTGAGCAAGGTGATGAAATTCGCGCTGCGGTCGGGATCGAGCCCAGCCGTCGGTTCGTCGAGAACGAGAAGTTCCGGTTCCAGGGACAGCGCCCGCGCCAGCGCCACGCGCTTGATCATCCCGCCAGACAATTCCGCAGGCATCAGCCGGCCATGGCGCGGCTCAAGTTCGACCATCGCCAGCTTGAGCAAGACCAGATCACGGATCATCGCTTCGTCGAGGGAGCGCAGCTCGCGCAAAGGAAAGGCAATGTTGTCAAAGACCGAAAACGCCGAAAAGAGTGCGCCTTGCTGAAAGAGCATTCCGAAGCGACGGCGAACCGCACGGCTTTGTTCGTGATTACCATCAAGCACCGTCTGGCCAAAGAGTTTAAGCGTCCCCGCGCTGGGCCGCAACAGACCGACGATCTCGCGCAGCAGCGTCGTCTTGCCGCTGCCCGAGCCTCCGACCAGGCCCAGCATCTGCCCGGCTTCGACCTCGAGATCGATGTCGCGATGAATCACCACATCATCAAAGCGAGTGCAAAGGCCGCGGATTTCGATGGCCGGCACCTTTGTTCGAACCAGGTCTGCTGCAGCGCTCAAAGCGGCAATCCGATACTGCGGGTCAGAATGGCCGCGACGGCGTCGACCAGAATCGCCACCGTGATCGCGGTAACCACCGAAGCAGTGGTCTGCGACGACAGGCTTTCGGTATTCGGCTTCACTCGCAAACCGAAATGACAGGCAATCAAGGCAATCAGAAAACCAAAAACAAGCCCCTTGCCCATGCCGATCCACAGATTGGCGACGGGCACCACCTTGGGCAGAGTGTCAATGAAAAAGCCATACGACAGGTCCATCTGCAGATTGGCCGAAACCATGCCGCCGACAATCCCGGCCGCCGAACACCAGAGCACCAGCAGCGGCATCGCCACGGAGAGCGCAGCAACCTTGGGCAAGACCAGGCGCTGGCTTTGCGAAACGCCCATCGTGGCCAGCGCGTCGATCTCGTCGGTGACACGCATGACGCCGATCTGGGCGGTCATTGCCGACCCCGAACGACCGGCAACGAGAACAGCGACCAGCACCGGGCCCAGTTCGCGAACGATACTGATGCCAAGCAGATTGACGATGAAGACATCGGCGCCGAAGTTCGCCAGCTGCAAGGCCGAGAGATAGGAAAGGACGATGCCGATCAGGAAACCGATCAAGGCCGTCACCGGCAGCGCCTGCGCGCCGCTTTTGAAGAGGTTTGCCGAAAACTCCCGCCACGGGATGTCCCCGGGATGTCGGCAGAGGTAAAGCAGATCCAGAATGAGTTGTCCTATCAAGGCGACCAGGCCGGTGAAGTGGCTGGCCGCGGCGAGGAGCGGCCGACCGGCCGCGAGCAGCAGCGACAGGCGTTCGGTCGGCCGCTCCGACGGCTGCTCAACCGGCATCAGCTCGATGCGCGCTATGACCGCCCGATGCCGGGTCGAAATGGCCAGCGACGCCGGCCACTTTTGGCCCCAGGCGCGCCAAAGCAGTATCCCGCCGGCGCTGTCCAGACGCGCGATCGACAGCAGGTCCCACGCCGGATTGCCGGCCGCCAGCTCGTGCAGACGCCGCTCGAAGCTGACGATCGGCTGCGGCATGGTGGCCAGCGTCCAATCCCCGGACAGGCGCAGCTGCAGCACGCCCGGCTGCTGTACCAGATCGATCGCGGCGACGCTCATCCCGGCCTCACTGGCACATCCCGTCCAGACGGCAGGGCCCGGAGCTGCAACTGGCTGCCGATACGCCTCCAGAGCAGTGACTCTTCGCGCAAGGCGGCGAGAGCCAGCGGATTGCCGTCCAGCCAGGCGGCCGAGACATCGAGCTGGAAACCCACTGGCGACTCGCGGATCGCCAGCTCTGGCGGCGCCTGATCGTCACGCGAGCGATGCAGCAAGACCGCCAGCCGCAGACAGAGCAGTAGCCGCCAGTTCGCATCGCCGGCAGGCAGTGAAGCCAGTTTCTGCAGCCGGCCGCGCTGGCCAAGGAGCAGCAGCGCCAGACGCGACTGATCGCGCTGCGAAAAACCCGGCATGTCGGCGTTGGTCACCAGATACGCACCATGCTTGTGGAAACTGCCGTGCGCCACGGAAATACCGATCTCGTGCAGGGAAACCGCCCAGCGCAGGAAGTGGACATCGCCCTCGTGCTCCGCAGAATCGAGCTGAATGAGTTGTCCGAGCAGCGCCAGGGCGGTACGCTCGACGCGCCTGACCTGCTCCTCGGCGACCTGATAGCGGCGCATGAACTGGAGGACCGTCACGTCGCGCGTGTCATGATGCTCGAAACGGCTGCGCAGATCGTGCAGGACGCCGAGCGGCAAAGCACCGTCTGAATAGGTCATGTGTTCGAGTTCGAGCGAGGAAAACACCGCCGACATGATGGCCAGGGCACCGGGGAAAATGTGCAGGCGTTCGCTGCGCAGGCCTTTGAGCGGTAGCCGTTCAGCGGAGCCGGCGGCGATGATCATTGCGCGCAGACGGGCCAACCCCTGGCGAGTGATGCCACTGCAGGCGTCGGGATTGAGACCGTTCAACTCCAGCACAACGGCAAGCTCCTGCGCCGACCCCGACGAGCCGACGGCCTCTTGCCAACCACAGCGCTGATAGTCGGTGACCACCGCTTCGATCTGTCGGGCGGCCGACACTTCGGCGGCGCTGAAACGCTTCCGGTCCACCTTGCCGTCCGGGAAGAAACGCTGGCGAAAGTTGATCCCGCCCATGAACAGCGACTCCATCAGCAGGGGTTCGATTCCCTGGCCGATGATCAACTCGGTCGAGCCACCGCCGATATCGACCACCAAACGCCGATGCGTGGCGACCGGCAGCGCGTGCGCAACGCCGATGAAGATCAGGCGGGCTTCCTCGCGCCCGCCGATGATCTCGATCGGGAAGCCCAGTGCCGCCTCGGCTTGCGGCAGGACGAGGTCGGCATTGCGCGCGACACGCATGGCGTCGGTGGCCACGGCGCGCACCTGCTCCGGGGCGAAGCCCCGCAGCTGCTCGCCGAAGCGACGCAATGCATCGAGCGCGCGTTGCTGCGAGGCATGGTCGAGAATTCTCTCTCTGGTCAGGCCGGAAGCAAGAGCGACACGCTCTTTGAGGTTGTCAAGCGGATGAATCTGATCACCAACGATGCGCCCAAGTTGCAGGCGAAAGCTGTTGGAACCTAGATCGACGCCGGCAATTAGTTCGTAACTCATGCCCGTTCTTCTTCTGACCACACGGCAAAGGCTATTTGCGAATAGCCATGTTACCACCGCCAACCACACCACCACCGCGCGACAACCGATCGCACAGTAGCGCTGTGACGACAAAATAGGGCTTTTAGCGACCAGCAGTAGAGCGATGGTTGTAATATGTTCGCTGTCTTCAGCTAGCCCGCCTGATCCATCAATTCCCACGGAAGGAACCCATGAACACCGCCGCCACACCCACCGAAACCCCTCTCTCCAAGGCCACTGACGGCTTCCCGTCAGACTACTTCCAGAACCGCGAGATGGGGCTGCTTGCTTTCAATCGGCGCGTGATGTGGCAGGCCAGGAACCCCAAGACCCCCCTGCTCGAACGCTTGCGCTTCCTGTGCATCGTCAGCAGCAACCTCGACGAGTTCTTCGAAATCCGGGTTGCCGGTGTCAAGGAGCAGCTCAAGCTCGGCTCCGTCGCGCTCACCACCGACGGCAAGACGGCGCGCGAAGTCTACCGTCTGGTCACGGACGAAACGCACGCACTGGTCAAGGAGCAGTACGCGCTGCTGAATGACGAGATCCTGCCGCTGCTCGCCAGTGAAGGCATTCGCTTCCTCAAACGCGGCGACTGGAGCCCCGCCCAGCGCGAATGGATCAGCGCCTTTTTCTTCCGCGAAGTAATGCCGGTGATCACCCCGATCGGCCTCGACCCCTCCCACCCCTTCCCGCGCGTGCTCAACAAGAGCCTCAATTTTGCCGTCGAGCTCGAAGGGCGCGATGCCTTCGGTCGCAGCTCGAACGCGGCCATCGTGCAGGCACCACGCGTCTTGCCGCGCGTCATCCGGCTACCACGCGAACTCGGTGACAGTGAATACTGCTTCGTCTTCCTGTCTTCGATCCTGCATGAGTTCGTCCACGAACTGTTCGCCGGCATGAAGGTGCTGGGCTGCTACCAGTTTCGCGTCACGCGCAACAGCAACCTGTTCGTCGACGAGGAAGCGGTCAAGAATCTGCGCACCAAGATCCAGGGCGAATTGCCACAGCGACACTTTGGTGATGCCGTCCGCCTCGAGGTCGCCAACAACTGCTCGGAAGCGATGGCCGAGTTCCTGCTTGGCCACTTCAACCTCAACGAGCGCGACCTCTTTCGTGTTGCCGGTCCGGTCAATCTGGTGCGCCTGATGCAGGTCCCCGACTGGGTCATGCGCGACAACCTCAAGTTCCAGCCCTTCAAGCCGGGTACGCCGAAAGCACTGCAGAAAAGCGCCAACGTATTCGAGGCCATCCGCAGCGGCGACATCCTGCTGCACCATCCCTACCAGAGCTTCAATCCGGTCATCGAATTGCTTGAGCAGTCGGCCGTAGACCCGCAGGTGGTGGCCATCAAAATGACCGTCTACCGTACCGGCACCGACTCGGTGCTGATGCAGTCGCTATTGCGTGCCGCGCAAAACGGCAAGGAAGTGACGGTGGTTGTCGAACTGATGGCGCGCTTTGACGAGGAAGCGAATATCGGCTGGGCGACCAAGCTCGAAGAGGTCGGCGCGCACGTCATCTACGGCGTTGTCGGCTACAAGACGCACGCCAAGATGCTGATGATCGTCCGCCGCGAAGAAAGCAAGACCGGCGGCAGCAGCGTCCTGCATCGTTATGTGCACCTGGGAACCGGCAACTACCACCCCAAGACGGCCCGCCTCTATTCCGACTTTGGCCTGCTCACCTGCAACGAAGAAATCGGCGCCGATACCAACGAGGTCTTCAAGCAGCTTACCGGCCTCGGTCGCGCGCAGACCCTGAAGCACCTCTGGCAGGCGCCTTTCTCGCTGCAACCGAATGTCGTCGCCGGGATCCGTGCCGAAGCCGAAGCAGCGCGTGCCGGCAAGCGTTCACGAATCATCGCCAAAATGAATTCCCTGCTTGAACCGGAGACCATCGCGGCGCTCTATGAAGCCTCGCAGGCCGGGGTCAAGGTCGATCTTATCGTGCGCGGCGTCTGCGGCTTGCGTGCCGGCGTCAAAGGCCTGTCGGAGAACATCAACGTCTGGTCGATCATCGGTCGACAACTCGAGCATCATCGCGTGTTCTATTTCTTTGCCGATGGCGAAGAGAAAGTCTATCTGTCCAGCGCCGACTGGATGGACCGCAACTTCTTCCGCCGCATCGAACTCGCTTTTCCGATCCTCGACCGCAAGCTAAAGCGTCGCGTGATCGCCGAGGGACTGCAGATCTACCTCACCGACAATACCCTGGCCTGGGAACTCGGACCAGATGGCAGCTATCATCAGCGGCGCGGCTCACGAACCAGCCCGCATTCCTCGCAGGCCGAGCTGATCGAACTGCTGAAGGACTGACCAGCGGCCGCAAAAGCCGTCGTCATCACCCATCGCCGGCCTGGTGGTTTTCCCCAGGCCGGCGCGAATCAGCTACGAATCAGCTACGAATCAGGCACGACGGGCGCCCACCACGCCCTCGATGCCGTGCAGCAGGCTCAGCGTGCGGTTGAGCTGCGGAATGCTGCCGACTTCGGCGGTGAAGCGCATCAGCGCGTTACCCTGCCGAGACTGCGTGTTGACCGCGATGACATTGAGTTTTTCGCGAGCGAGCACGTCGGACACATCGCGCAACAACCCCTGGCGGTCGTGAGCGTCAATGACGATGTCGACCGCAAAAATCCCCTCCTCGCCACCGCCCCAGGTGGTTTCGATCACCCGCTCGGCATTCATTGCGCGCATGTTGCTGAAGTTGCTGCAATCGGCGCGATGCACCGACACGCCTTTTCCCCGCGTCACGAAACCGACGATGGGATCCGGCGGCACCGGCTTGCAGCAACCCGCAAGCTGCGTCAGCAGCCGCCCCATGCCGACGATCAGAATGCCCTTCTCGGCGTCATCGCTCGGACGTGGCCTGGACACCGCCAACTCGGCGAGATCGTCGTCGTCCGGCGCCGCCTCGCCGCCACGCACCGCCAACTGCAACTGGCGCATGTTCAGCTTGGCGCGCGCAACGGCAATGAACAGATCGTCGGGACGAGCAAAGCCCAGTCGATCCGAGAGTTCGTCGAGACTGATGCCCGATTGCCCCATGCGCTGCAGCTCGCGCGTCACCACCGCCCGCCCCTCGGCGAGCATGTCCTCGAGCGCCAGACTGGCAAACCACTGCCTGACCTTGGCCCGCGAGCGATGGGTGAACACATAACCAAGCGAGGTATTGAGCCAATCGCGTGACGGACCGCCGTGCTTGGCAAGAACGATTTCGACGCGCTGCCCGGTGGCCAGTTGCGTATTCAGCGGCACCAGCGCACCGTCGACCTTGGCGCCGCGACAGCGATGGCCGATGTCGGTGTGCACGCGGTAGGCAAAGTCGACCGGCGTCGCGCCACGCGGCAGATCGACGACGCGCCCCTGCGGGGTCAGGATGTAGATCGTCTCGTCGAAGGCCGCCTTCTTGTAGTGCCTGACCCAGTCCGATGAATCAACCGCCTCGTCGCGCCAGGTCAGCAGCTGACGCAGCCAGGCGATCTTCTCGTCGTAGCGGTCTTCAGGCGTCGCCTTGCCTCCTTCCTTGTACCGCCAATGCGCGGCAACCCCCAACTCGGCGTGCTTATGCATCTCCGGAGTGCGGATCTGGACCTCCAGCGCGCGTCCGTCCGGGCAATGCACGGCCGTGTGCAGGGAACGATAGTCGTTGCCTTTCGGGTGGGCAATGTAGTCGTCGAACTCACTGACGATCGGCGACCAAATGTGGTGCACAATGCCCAGTGCCGTGTAGCAGTCCTTGACGTCCTTGACGATGACGCGCAGCGCGCGCACGTCGTACACTTCGGCAAAGGCGACATCCTTCTTGCGCATCTTGTTCCAGATGCTGAAGATGTGCTTCGGTCGGCCATAGACCTCGGCATCGCCGACACCGGCCTCGGCCAGCTCGCGCTTCAGGCGAGCAACGGCGTCGACAATGAACTGCTCGCGCTCGGTTCGCTTCTCGTCCAGGTGTTGAGCAATATCCTTGTAGATCGCCGGATGCATGAAACGGAAGGACAGGTCCTCGAGCTCCCACTTCAGTTCCCATACGCCGAGCCGGTTGGCCAGCGGCGAATACAGCTCCAGCGTCTCGCGCGCCACCGCAGCGCGCAGCGGATCGGGCTCCACCGCGTAGTGACGCAGGGTCTGCGTACGCGAAGCCAGGCGCAGCAGGACCACACGGATGTCCTCGACCATCGCCAGCAGCATCTTGCGCAGCACCTCGACCTGCGCCTTCACCTCGTGCGGTTTCTTGTCGTCGCTTTCCGACGAATGGGCGACGAAACCGCGAGTGATGGGTCGCGCGCGGTTCAGACGCGAAATACCATCGACCAGATGCGCAACGCTGCGCCCGAACTCCCTCTCGATCAGCGCCAGGCCGTGCTCGTGCTGCGCCGGCAGCGCGAAAAGCAGCGCCGCCAGCCTTGCATCGGCGTCGAGCTTGAGCCCGGCAACGATCAGGGCCATTCCCAGGGCGTGACCCCAGACGCTTTCGCCACTACCTAGTTGGCGGTCGCCGTAGAGCGACCGGGCAGACTCCAGCGCGCGTCGAACTCGCTCGCCGTCGGCCACCGCAAGACCGTCCAGCAAGGATTGCACGGAGTGTTCGAAGTCGCTTTGTGCGGCGACCGAGTGGGTAACTGAAACCATAAGCCAATTATAATGGACTCGCCAGTGCGTCAGGCATAATGCGCGTTTGCCGTCCCCTTCCCGCTGCCGCCGATGTTCGCCCGCCTGCAACACCCCTACCTGCTGCTCGCGTTGACCGTCCTGTTCTGGTCCGGCAACATGGTTCTCGGTCGCGCCATCCGCGATCAGGTGCCTCCGCTGTCACTGTCATTCTGGCGCTGGGCGATCGCGCTGGCACTGGTTCTCCCGCTCGCGCTGCCGCATCTGCGTAGCCAGTGGCCGCAGTTGCGCAGCAGCTGGAAGGCGGTCGTCATCCTCGGTCTGCTCGGCGTCGGCTTCTACAACACGCTGGCTTACACCGCCCTGAACTACACCGCGGCGACCAATGCCGTTTTGCTCAATTCCTTCATCCCGATCGCCACCATTGCCCTGTCGTGGGCCTTCCTCAAGAAGCACCTGCAGGCTATCGAATGGCTCGGGGTGCTGCTCTCGCTGCTCGGGGTGACAATCATCGTCTGCCGCGGAGAGGTGCAGACGCTGGCCCATCTCAGTCTGAATATCGGCGACCTGTGGATGCTGGCCGCCGTTTTCACCTGGGCGCTGTACACTATCGGCCTGCAATGGCGGCCGGTCGGCGTAGACCCGATGCTGCTGCTCGCCGCCTTCATCGTCGTCGGCCTGCTCGCCCTTGCGCCTGCGTATGCTTGGGAGATTTCCCAAGGAAAGACGATCGACCTCTCGGCCAGCGCGCTTGCCGGCATAGCCTACACTGGGGTCTTCCCGGCCTTCCTTGGCTACGTCTTCTACAACCGTGCTGTCGGTGAGGTCGGAGCCAGCAAGGCCAGCCTGTTCATCCACCTGATGCCGGTCTTCGGGACCATTTTGGCGGCCATCTTTCTCGCCGAAATTCCGCGCACCTTCCACTACCTCGGCATTGCCCTGATCTTCGCCGGCATTTACCTTACCACCGCCGCGCCGGGCAAGCTTAGAACGCCATGATCGGCAAGCTAATCGGCTGGTTTCTAAAGCAGCCGCAAACCGCCGCCATTCCCGACGCCCTGTGGCAGAAAGTGGTGTCGGCACTGCCTTTTCTCGCCGCACTCGCGGCCGACGAGCAGCGAAGGCTGCGCGCCCTGACCCAGGAATTTCTCGCCGAGAAGGAGTTCACCGTCGCCGGCGGCCTGCAACTGAGCGACGAGATCTGCGTCTCGATCGCCGCCCAGGGCTGCCTGCCGATTCTCGAACTCGGCCTCGACTATTACCGCGGCTGGGTCGGCATCGTCGTATACCCCGACGAGTTCGTCATCCCGCGCAGCGTCGAGGATGAATTCGGCATCGTCCACGAATACCAGGAACTGGCGTCGGGCGAAGCCTGGGCGGGTGGGCCGCTGCTGATTTCCTGGCGCGACGCGCAAATGGCCGGTGCCGGCTACAATGTCGTCATCCATGAGTTCGCGCACAAGCTGGACATGCTCAGCGGCGAGGCGAACGGCGTCCCGGCCCTGCCGCCGGAGGTCTCGCGAGCGGACTGGCAGCAGATTTTGCGTGACAGTTACCAAGACTTCTGCGCGCTGGTCGATGCAGCGGAAGGGCGAGCTCAGGACACCGTCTTCGACCCCTACGCGGCGGAGAACCCGAGCGAGTTCTTCGCCGTCATGAGCGAGGCCTTCTTCGAGATGCCGGAAGCGCTGCGTGCGCACTATCCAGCCTTCTACGAACAGCTCGCCACGTTTTACCGACAGGACCCGATAGCCCGCAGGCGACCGGCGCGCGGCCTTCAGTAGGCGCGCGGCGCGATGCGCACACGCAGGGCAGGAGGACACGCGCCGCTTCCTCGCCGCGGCGCGCTCATTCGTAGAACATGACCTTGCCGTTGCTCACCGTAATCAAGCTGCGCGGGCCTCTGCCCGCCAGGCTCGCCGACGAACCCTGCTCGCGCATCGAGCGAGAACGGTTGCTATGATCTTTCAGTTGGCATGGACATGAAAGCATCGAATCCGCAATGAACAGGCGTTGGTTTCTTGGTGCTGCCGCCCTGAGCTTTGCTACCGGTGCAGCGTGGTGGGGACGCGACTGGCTGCCGCTGCGCGGCCTGAGAAACCTCTGCCTGGCGCCGGCTCTGCCCGACCGGCTGGCCGAGCATCCGCTGGTCAGAGATGTCCTGCTTGGTCTCGATCCCGCCAAGCTGTGGGATTGCCATGTTCATCTGCTCGGCACCGGCGACTCGGATCCGGCAAAGGTATGGGTCAATCCAGCGCTCGATAGCGTCTGGCACCCGTCCCAGTTCCTGCAAAAAAGGCTGTACAGCAACGCTGCCTGCGTCGATGACTCGGTCGGCGGCGACGCCTCCTTCCTCGAACGCCTGGCCAGTTTGACCGCCCCGCATAGCGGCATGCACCTGATGCTGCTCGCCTTCGATTACAACCACGGCCTGGACGGCCGGCGGCGCCCCGAGTTGAGTACCTTTTTCGTCGCCAATGAGTACACCCGGTCGGTTGCGGCAAGGCGCGCCAACTGGGAATGGATCTGCTCGGTTCACCCCTACCGTGACGATGCGCTCGAGGCGCTCGAATGGGCAGCCGCAAACGGTGCGCGGGCGGTGAAATGGCTGCCGCCGGCGATGGGCATGGATCCCGCTTCGCCGCGCTGCGACCGCTTTTACCAGACCCTGCAGCGGCTGAAGCTGCCGCTGCTGACCCACGCTGGTCATGAGCTGGCTGCGGAAGGCGGCGGGCATCAGGACTACGGCGATCCACGGCGACTGCGGCGTCCGCTGGAACATGGTGTGCGCGTGATCGTCGCACATTGTGCGTCGCTGGGGGAAAGCGCGGATAGCGGAGAGGGCGGCGGAGTGTCCCGAGGCCTGCGCAACTTCCAGGCTTTCCTGGCCATGATGCGCGAGCCCGCCCACGAGAAGCTGCTATTTGGCGATCTGTCGGCGGTTACCCAGATCAACCGCGCCCCGGAGGCGCTACAAACGCTGCTGCTTGCGGAAGATCTGCACCACCGTCTGCTCAACGGCTCCGATTACCCCTTGACTGGCATTGTGCCCTTGTTCTCTCTCTATCAGCTGCAACGACTCGGTCTGCTTGAGGCTCGGACGGCCCAGGTCATCGCCGAGATCCAGCATCATAACCCCTTGCTCTTCGACCTGGTGCTGAAGCGCAATCTGCTCTGGAAAGGGCATCGCTTCCCGCGCCAAGTCTTCGAGACGGCCGATTTTTTCCTGTCCAATGACCATCATGGGTAGAGACAGCGCTTATGATGGCTGCGGCGACCGTTGGCCGGCGTAGCATGGCTGGCAGAGTCGCACGGATTTCGGGTCAAGCTTTGGAGGAACGAGGAATGCAAGGACTTCTCGCACTGATCGCCGTACCGATTGCCCTGGCCCTCGGCCCGCTGCAGCGAGCAGAGGCTGCCGATGGGCCGAAGACCTGGCCATTCAGCGTCCCGGCCGAATCCACGATTCCTGCCGGCCCGCTGGGCGAGGCGATCAAGCTTGGCCAGAAAGTGGTGACCGACACGCAGAGCCAGGCCAGGGCCTACGTTGGCAACGGGCTTAATTGCTCGTCCTGCCACCTCAACGGTGGAACGGTCGCCGGTGCAGCGCCCTTCGTCGGCCTGTGGGGCGTGTTTCCCGAGTACCGCTCGCGCAGCGCCAGCGTGAACGCCCTGCAGACGCGGATCAACGATTGCTTCGAGCGTTCGATGAACGGCAAGGCCTTGCCCGAGGAAAGCCCCGAAATGATCGGCGTGCTGTCCTATGTGTGGTGGCTATCGCAAGGCGTCCCGACCGGGATGGATAGCGCCGGCCGCGGCTTCAAGAAAATCCTTGCCCCTGCAACGCCGGACAAGGCCAGAGGCAAGAGCATCTACGCACAGAAGTGCGCCGCCTGCCATGGTATTGACGGCGCTGGCCTCAACAAGCCCGATGGCAGCTACATGTTTCCCGCACTGTGGGGGCCCAAGGCTTTCAATATCGGCGCCGGCATGGCGCGACTCGACACGGCGGCAGCGTTCGTGAAAGCCAACATGCCGCTCGCTCAGGGCGGCACGCTCACCGACCAGGAAGCCTACGACGTCGCCGCCTTTTTCACCACCCAAGCGCGCCCCGACCTTGCCGGCAAGGAAAACGACTGGCGCAAAGGCGGCAAACCGAAGGATGCACGCTACTGATGCCGCTCGCTGGCCCGAAACAGGCGCTCCGACAAGCTTCCCCAAGGCGCCTCTAGCGTGATTCGAGCAGTTTGACGATGGCGTACAGGGCACGATTGGCCGGCGTCGCGACGCCCAGTTCCTCGCCTTTGCGCAACACGTAGCCGTTGAGATAATCAATCTCGCTGGGCTTGTGGCGCGCCAGATCCTGCGCCGTTGACGAGAGCTGGCCGGGCATGCTGCGCGCGATCTGCTGCACGGCCTGCCAGCTGTCACCGGCGACGCTGACCCCGGCCGCGTGGGCGACGGCGAGACACTCCTGCACAAGGTCGCGCAGCACGCCTTCGACGCTTTCGCCTTGGACCAGACGACCATAGGGGATCTGCGTGATCGCGGAAAGGGCGTTGTAGGCGCAGTTGACGATCAGCTTGGCCCAGAGGGCGCCCGTGACGTTGTCTGAAAGAGTGACCGGCACGGCGGCGGCGGCAAACAGCTCGAGCAGCTCGTCGCTGAATGACGACGGCCCGATAACCAGTTCTCCTCGGCCATGATGCTTGACCAGGCCAGGGCCGGCCATTTCGGTGGCCACATAAACGACCGCCGGGGCGACTTCCCGGTGCAGCGCCGCTTGCAGGCGCTCGGCGTTGTCGACGCCGTTCTGCAGACTGAGCAGGAAAGCGTCGGGATCCAGGTAGGGGGCCATTTCTGCAGCGGCGCTTTGCGTATCCGGCGACTTGACGCAGCAAAGCACCAGCCGCGCGCCGCGTACGGCGCGGGCGTCGGTGCTGGCCTCTACCGGCACCTGCGCCTGGAAGGACTGTGTATCCATCAGCAGGCCATCGCGAGACAGGGCCGCCACATGCTGCGCCCTGCCGATCAATTGCACCGCATGTCCCGCACGGGCCAGCATGCCCCCGTAGTAACAGCCAACGGCACCGGCGCCCATCACTGCGATTTTCATGTCGCTCCTTTAATGTGAAAGTCGCGCAAGCGACTCACGAACCCCCCTTCTCCCCTCTGCGGGAGAAGGGCCGGGGGAAGAGGGAGCGGTCATGACTTTCATGATCTGCGGTGTCTCGACTGCCGTGACCGTTAAAGCACAGGCATCGCTGCCGTGGTCTTCCTGCCGCTCGTCAGCGAGCCAGTTTGCACGCCGCCAGGTGCTCGACGTGTGGTCTCAGCGCTCCAGACGACGCCCCTCGGCGATGACTCCCTTGAGCGCAGCGCTGCTGGCGTCGATTACCGGCGGGTGCTGAGCTCTGGCTGGCCTCCCGTGCGGCCGCTCATCGACATCGTAGCGGAAGAACTCGCCGCCTGTGAAGCGAAAGGCGCGCTCGCGCGGCGGCACGCGAGTGGCACATGCTCGCGCCCTTGCGCTCGGCTTCGGCAAGTCGTTATGATGGCCGCAGCCTCAATTCGGTCGCTGCTCTCTCCGTGACTGGTGCCCATCCCCGCACGTCGATGGCGGCGCACAGCGGGCTGACCAGCACCGGCCGCACAGCGTAAGACCTAAACCGCTCTTCCCCACCCAAGGAGTGACCCATGAAAGCTTCCCTTAGCGTACTCGCCTGCTTGCTGTGCCCAGCCCTTGCCCTCGCCGCAGAAACAACCGTTACTCTCAACCTGGCCAGCAGCCAGGGCGTCGGCTCTGCCGTCGGAACGGTGCGCATCGTCGAAACGCCGTACGGCCTGGCTTTCTATCCTCAGCTCAAGGGCTTGCCGCCTGGTCTGCATGGCTTCCACGTACACGAAAAGCCGGCGTGCACCCCCGCTGACAAGGATGGCGTGGCGATCGCCGCGCTGGCGGCGGGCGGGCATTTCGATCCGCAGGAAACGAAGCGGCATGGCGAGCCCTGGGGCGATGGGCATCTCGGTGACTTGCCTGCGCTCTACGTTGCCGCCGACGGAACGGCCAGCAACCCGGTGCTGGCGCCACGGCTGAAGCTCGCCGAGGTGCGCAACCGTTCGCTGATGCTGCACGCCGGCGGCGACAATCACTCGGACGACCCGGCACCGCTCGGCGGCGGTGGCGCTCGTGTCGCCTGTGGCGTGATCGGCGGCTGATCGGCCACGCGACCACAAATCCGCGAACAGCGGATGCTGGCCCAGGCCAGCGTTCCGCTGCCCTGTCTTCCGCGCCGCGGCGCACTCCGCAAGAGCGCCGCCATCGACGACAGACAGCCGTCAGATGGCTAAGCCGATGCGCAGGAAATCGCGCACCACGCCGATCTGCAGCGCGTCGAGAAACATCGGCGCATGTCCGATGCCGGCGATCTCGACCGTCTGCGGGCGCGGCCCGCGGCTCGCCATTTCCTGCAGCGTCGCGCCCGTCAGCACCGCCGACTCGGCGCCGCGAACGACCAGCGTCGGGCAGCGAATGGCATCGTAAATCGGCCACAGATCAACGTCGCCGGCGCTGAGCTGGCGCCGGAACGGCTCGCCGATGGCCGGGTCGTAGCGCATCTCGAGGCGGCCATCGGCGGCCCGCTGCAAGCTGTACTCGGTGAGGTGTTGCCATTGCGTATCGGTCAGGTGACCAAAGGGCTCGCTGACCAGACGCACATACTTTTCGGCATCTTCGTAGGTCTCGAACGTCGGTGCCCGGCCGACGTAGTCGCCAATCAGCTGCAGGGAGGCCACCGGAATCAGCGGGCCGACATCGTTGAGCACCAGGCGGGAAATCGGAGAATCGTCCTGACTGGCAATCCACATGCCGATCAGCCCCCCCATCGACGTGCCCAGCCAATGGACGCTATCCACATCGAGGCGAGCGAGCAGCACCATCATGTCGGCCACGTACTGCGGAAAAACGTAGTACGACGGATCGCGCAACCAATCGCTACGCCCGCGCCCGACGACATCGGGGCAAATAACGCGGTAGTCGGCAGCCATCGCCCGCGCCAGATCGTCAAAATCGCGCCCGTTGCGGGTCAGGCCATGCGCGCAGACCAGGACGTTCGGATTGTCGCGCTCGCCCCATTCGCTATAGGCCATGCGATGCAAACCGGCAGCCGAGGCACAGCGCACCGCACCTTCAACGAGTCCTGGCGTCGGCCCAGCGAGCCACGGTGAAAGGTCAGCGCGGACGCTCATCTGGTGAATCTCCCTGCAAGTTCCAATGTCCCCGGCTTCTCGGCCGCTCGGCAAACGCTCCCCCCTGCCCGCTTCTTGAGCTTGCGTTGTGCACGCGGCATGGAGTGCTTGCCCCGGCGAGGAGGCCGAGACTCTAGCACAGCCCCGCAATCCGCGCCCAGGGAGCACCTTTCGCCGCCTGGCTTGAGCGATCTTGTCAGCCGGCGCCAAGGCGACGCCGCCAAGGCGGTTCACCGCGACAGGGCCCTGCCGGGGCCCGCAAGGGTGTCAGTTTTCTACCACTCCCGGCGACAAAAACCTGTCAGCAGCTGAGCAGGCTTGACAACACCCCCCAGCCATGAAAACAATAACTCAAGCTTACAGATGCTTAGCTACTAGAGTTAATGTCACTTATCACATCAAGACATCCTCGAACTCGAAAGGATTCACCCAAGAAGCGCTTCAAGAACGACGCCGGACCGCCGTTGCAGAGATATCAGCCAGATCATTGCGGCCCGCAATACTCTCCTCAAGGAGCGAAGTCATGAACGTTTCAGATGAAACCGTACTGCAGTTCTTTCGCGATCTCGTCCGCGACTTTTCGCAAGCGCATTTCTCCGAGGCGGAATTCCTCCAGCAGCAATACGCCGTGATCGAAGCCTATGTCGAGCACTTCCCGGTAAACGAGAGGGAGTCCCGGGCGCTGGCGTGGATCGAGGCCAACGCCGGACAGTACCGCCAGCAGTGGCAACTACAGGCGGCGATGGGCAGACGCCAGATGCAATCCAATCTCGGCTACTGACGATCGTGCGCAGTGGCACCGGCAAAGCGTTTCAGTGCACCACCTGTCGGCGCTCCGAATCGTCGCTACACCTCCCCTGCTGCCACTGCCGGACGAGGCGGTCAACAAGCTGCGGACGACACGCCCGGCTCAGCGCTCGGTGGCCACGGAACTGATCGGAGTCGAGGAGCTTGCGTTCGGGAAACCGGCGACCCGTAGACCGTCGAGTGGCGAGCTGACCAGCTTCAGACCACCTGAGCGCAGCCAATCGATCAGCGGCTTGCGCGACCGGGCGCACAAGGCTTCGGCCGACTCCCCTCCGGCACCGAGCGCTCCCAGCCAGCCGTTTCGGCCAGCGCTCTTGACCGCGTAGAGCGCAGCATCGGCGATCTTGAGCACCGCCCCCCAGTCCAGAGCAGCGGCATGCTGCGTTGATAGCGGAAAGCAGCAAAAACCAATAGAGCAGGTCTTCGACAGCAGCCGGCCATCGCCCAGGTCGAAAGGCTGCTCGGCCACTGCCAGCCGCGCCCGCTCGGCCAGCTCTGCCGCGTGGCTGCGCGGCGTCGCGCGCGCGACGACGAGGAATTCTTCGCCACCCCAGCGCACCAGGTAGTCGGTGTCGCGGAAGATCGCGATCAGGCGAGCGCTCATTTGCCGGATGACCGCATCGCCGGCAGCATGACCGTAGCGGTCATTGACGTGCTTGAAGCAATCGATGTCGAACAGGTAAAAGATCAAGCCGGCCTCATCGCGCAGCTTTGCCCCGTAGTGGAAGTGACTCTCGTACTCGCGCACCGCCAGGGCGGCGTCGGTCTCGATGTGCTGGGTCAGGAAACGGCGATTGCGCAAACCGGTCAAGGGGTCGGTCAGGCTGGCCTCTTGCAGTGCGGCCGATTCTCGCTGCAGCGCGACAGCCAGCGTCTCCAGTTCGGCCGTACGCTCCCGCACCAGGCGTTTCAGTTCGCTCTGGCGCAGGCGCAGATTGCGCGTACGCAGGCGTACCAGCCCGTTGACCATCAGCAGCAGCAGGACCAACACGCTCAGCCGGAACCACCAGCTCTGCCACCAGGCCGGCAAGACGTGCACCGGAATCGCCAGCTCGTGTGGACTCCAGGTGCCGCTGACGTTGCTGGCACGCACGCGCAGGAGGTAGTCACCCGGGTAGAGATTGCTGTAGCTGGCGACCCGGGAGTCGGCCTTGGAATCGATCCAGTCGGGGTCGAAACCCTGCAACTGGTAGGCGTAGCGAATGCGGTCCGGATCGCGGAAATCGACCGCCGCAAATGCCAGGCTGAAGCTGCGCTGCTCGGGTGCCAAGGTGAGTCCGCCGAGGATTCCTGCGGCCGACTCGCGTTGGCCGTTGATGGTCAACTCGGCAACCAGCAGCGGCGGCTGGTAGGCCCAGGCGTCGAAACGCTCCGGCCGGACCACCAGGATGCCCTTGCTGCCGCCGAACAGCATGCGCCCATCAGTCGTTTTGGTCCGTGAGAGGAACCAGCCGGTACCGAGATTGGCGCCATCGGCGGCGGTCAATACGTCGAGCCGATCGCTGGCCGGGTCATAGACGTGCATCTGCGTCCAGATGCGACCCCGCCCATCCTCGAGCAGGTTGCCGCCGAACGGCCGGCTGACGATGCCATGTCTTTCGCTGATATGCTCGAAGCGCGCTTGCCGGCCATCCCAGCTGAGCATGCGGTGCAGGCCCGTAACCGCCGTATCCACCCACAGCGTCTGCTGACTGTCGAACAGCAGTCCGATGACGCTGGGGTAGAGGCCGGCGCCGGCAGGGCTTTCGACCGGCAGCAGCTCGCTGCTGCCGGCAGCGACACGAAACAGCCCCTTGGCACTGCAGACCCAGACGCTGCCATCACTGCCCTCGGCGAGTGCGTTGATGTCGGCGTGCAGCGCTTGCCCAGCGGGCAGATTGATACGCACGACTTCTGTGGCGCCGGGCAGCAGCCGATGAACGCCATTCTGGCTGGCCACCCACAGCGAGCCATCGCTGCTGGCCAGCAGGCGCCGGGTCAGGCCGCCGCCATGCGGCAAGGCGCGCAGTTGCCGATGATCGCGGCTGAACTGATAGAGCATGGAATCGGCGCCCAGCCAGACGCTGCCATCGCCGGCCTGCGTCATGGCCTCGATACGTATCGGCGGCGGCTGACCTGCCTGCCCGCCGGCCGCGGTCGCTCCCGAAGCCTGCGGCGACAGCGCACCGGTCACACGCAGTAGCTGGTCCATGACCGCCACGCCGCCCTTGGGGGTGGCCGCCCAGATCTCGCCATTGTCCACTTGCAGCAAGGCGCGCACGTCGGCTTTCGAAAAAGGGCTGTCGGGCTGCGCATCGGCGCCGCGCAACCAGATACTGCGATTGCTTGGATCGTGGCGCTGCAGCCCCAGGCCGAAGCCGCCAACCCAGATCAGCCCGGCCTGATCGCGGATCAGCGCCGTCACCTCGTTGCCTGCCAGTCCGGTACGGTTGCGCAGGTCGTGCCGCAGGCGCTGTATCAGGCGACCGTCAATAGCATCGTGCAGGTCGATGCCGGTCGATCGGCCGACCCACATCTGCCTGCCCGGCGCCTCGAGCAGACTGGACACCGCGCCGTTATTGGCGTTGCCCTGCGCGTAATCGACGAACCGGCCCTTGCCCGTCGCCGCATCGACGATCGCCAGGTCGCCTTGCCGCGTGCCGACCCAGATGCGCCCGTCCGATGCCTGCACCAGGGCTTCCACGACGCGCCCGGCAAGGCTGGGACCGTCGCCCTTGCCGGAAAAAACCGGCTCGAAGTCATCGCTGCCGGCCGGGCGGCGGCTCAAGCCCGCCCAGGTGCCCACCCACAGGGTCCCCTGGCGGTCGACGAGCAGCGCCTGCACGCGATCATCGGGCAGGCTGCCCGCTTGCTGCGTGTGTCGGTAGCGGGCGACGCTGCCGCTTTTCAGATCGAAGTGTTCGAGCCCGCCTCCCTCGAGGCCTGCCCAGATGCTGCCGTCGGCATCCTCGGCCAGCGCACGAATCGTCGGCAGGACCCGTTTCTTCTGAAGACCGTTCTTTTCATCGTTCTCGTCACCCTTGCCGCGCCAGGCGGTGACTTTCTCGGTTTCTGGGTCATAGACCGCCAGACCCTCCCACTCGGTACCGATCCACAGCCGCCCGTCGCGGCCCGCCAGCAAGGCGCGAATCCAGCCCAGATTGCGCGCCGCGGGGTCCGCACTCTCGCGTTCCTGCGGGCGAAAACGGTAGCCGTCATAGCGTACCAAACCGTCACCGGTCGCAATCCACATGAAGCCGGCGCGGTCCTGGGCCATGGTCGGGACCACGTCGCGCGGGATGATACCGACACCGACCGACTCGAAACGTGGCTCGGCGAGCGGATTCTCGACGTTGAGCGGCGGCAGGCCGTCGGCATGCACCGCCGTGGCGGCGAACAGTAAGATCGCCAGCAGCACGGTGAGGGTCGGCCGCAGGATGACACGTCCTTCTGGCCATCGCGCTCCGCAAGGCTGGATAACGCCTGCGGGGAAGCGACCGCCATCGATTTTCATGGGACGGCGCGACGCGGGGCGCGAAGCGACTCGCACACCCCGGGAAATCGTAATCTCGCAGGCATCAGCTATTGTAACTGCCAAACCCCTACCGCTGTCACTGCGCTTGCCCGGCACTGCAGTACGCGACCGCCACCGACAGGCAGAGGCGCTTTGCCCTGCGTCTTCCGCTCACTGTCCGTGCCAGTAACGCCGATGTTCACGGCGATAAGCGCTCAGGGACAGCCCAGCCGCGAGTTCAATGCGCACCGCGCCGTCGGCATCGCTGCGCCACACCCGACTGCCGGCGTAGCGCGCGACGACGTCTGCTCGTGGATGCTGGTAGCGGTTGCGGTAGCCAACGGGAATGATCACGTCGCGGGCAGCAACCGTGGCCACAAAGGCCGGCGTCGATGAGCTGCCGCTGCCGTGATGCGGCACCAGCAGGACCTCGCTGGGCAACAACTCCGGCGCGCGTGCGAGCAGTTGCTGCTCGTCGCGGGCCTCGATGTCCGAGGTGAGCAGCACGCTGCCGGACGCGTTTTCAAGGCGCAGCACGCAGCTCATGTTGTTGGGCTTGTTGGTCGGGATTTGGTAGGCCCTTGCGTCGGGGTGGAGCATCATGAAGCGAACGCCATCCCACTCCCAGGCCTGACCGGCCACACAGAGTTCGCCATCCAGTTCGGGCAGCGAACTGAGCAGGCGAGCAACCTGCACGCTTTCGCGGATGGCGGGCAGGCCACCCGCATGATCCTTGTCGCGATGGCTGACGATCAGCGCGTCGAGCCGCTTGACGCCGATCGCCCGCAGGTAGGGGACGACGATGCGCTGCCCGGCGTCGGACTCGGCGCTGTACAGCGGCCCGGTATCGTAGAGCAAGGTGTGCTTGGCGGTGCGCACGACGACTGCCAGCCCCTGCCCGACGTCGAGCACATCGACCCAGGCCTCGCCGGGCGCCGGCCGAACGGCCGGCCAGAACAGCGCCGGCAGCAGCAGGCAGGCACCGAGCCAGCGCGCCGGAAATCCGCGTGGCAACAGCAGACACAAGACGCCGAGCAAGGCCAGTAGCGTCGCCGCCAACGGCGGCGCCGGCTGTTGCCAGAGCGGCCAGCGCGCCAGCCATTCCAGGAAGAGCATCAGCAGCGACAGCAGCCAGTGGTCGAGCTGCAGCAGCGACGGCCAGGGAAGGAGCGCGAAGAGCAGCGCCAGCGGCGTGATCAGGAAGCTGACCACCGGGATGGCCAGGGCATTGGCCAGCGGCGAAACCAGCGAGAACTGCTGGAAGAGAAGCAACAGCAGGGGCAGCGTACCGATCGTCACCGCCCATTGCGTCGTCCCCCAGCGGGCCAGGGTCGCGCGCCACCCCCGCCGCACGCCGACCCTCGCCGTACCGACGAAGAAGAGCAGGCCGACGGCAGCGAACGAAAGCCAGAAGCCTGGCGACAACACCGCCCAGGGATCGAGCAGCAGCACCAGCAACAGCGCCAGCAGCAGGCTGCGGCTGGCGCCGAGATTGCGCCCCGACCACAACGCCAGCGCCACGACGCTCAACATGTAGAGCGTACGCTGCGTCGGTACCGCAAAGCCGGCGAGCAGGGCGTAGCCGAAAGCCGCCAGCCAGCCGGCGGCGATCGCCGCCTTCGGCGCCGGCAGCCGCAACATCAAGCCTTCGCTGCGCCGCCACAGCCAGCCGACCAGTGCCGCAAAAAGCGCCGCGACCATGGTCACGTGGAGACCTGAAATGGACATCAGATGAGTGACGCCGGTCTGCCGGAAGACGCGCCACTGCTCTGCCGAAATCGCCTGCTGGTCGCCGATCGCCAGCGCGGCGAGAATCCCCACGTACGGCGCCTCCGGCAAGGCGGCGCGGAAGGAGTGGCGAATCCGCTCGCGCAGGCGCTCGATCGCATAGCCAGGCCCGAGAACGAAGTCATCGAGGCGCTGCGCCACGCCTTTCGGGCGCACATAGCCAGTCGCCCGCAGCCCGCGCTCGAAGAGCCAGGCCTCGTAGTCGAAAGCGTGCGGATTGGCGTTGCCGTGCGGCCGTTTCAGGCGCACGGTGAAGCGCCAGCGCTCGCCCGGACGGATGATGGGCGCGGTGCTGGGTTCTTCGCTCAGCGCTTCGGTCAGCGCTTCACTCGGGGCTGCGCGCCGCTCGTCGCGTTGCTGGCCGTAGTACCAGGAGAGCATGATTCGCGGCGGCACCTGCGCCGGCGGCGCGTCGACAGACTCGACCGACTCGACCGACTCGACGAAGAAGGCAAAGCGCTCGCCGTTCTCGAAGCCCTGCGGCAAGCCGGCGACCACCCCGACTAGCTGCAGGTCACGGCCTTCCCACTCTGCCGGCAAGCGCTCCTGCAAACGCTGCCCGGCGAGCAGTGCTGCCCAGGCCACGCCGAGCACAGCGCAAGCGAGCAGAGAAAGACTCCGCCAAGCGAGCGACGCCGCTTGCGGGCGCGAGCCCGCCCAGAGCAGCCAGGCGGACGCGCCGACAAGCGTCGCCACGACCAGCGCGAAAGGCGGCAAACTCCCCTGAGTCTGGAGAAACCAGACACCCATGGCGAAGGCGAGAATGTTGGCGCGCATGCGGCATTAAACCGGAAAACGGTGGCCGCACGCTGTTTTCCTAACGGTCATGCCACGAAGGGAGACCGCAAATCATGAAAGTCATGACCCTGCTCTTCCAGAACGAGATTTCTCCGGCCCTGGACAGCCCGATGTCTGCCCGCTGGCACTGAACGAGGGCCTGGTCAAGCACAAGCGCGATCGCATCAGGTCGCTGGCGGTTCGACAATCACTGACATGTCCTCGCCGAAGAGGCTTGAAGCGCAGGCGTGGCGTGTTGCCATGGCGCGGCGCGCAGCGACAGCAGTTGGCAAAGACGACTGCTGCCATCAGTAGTGCATGGCCGTTCGCTTGTGAAATCGGCCGAGCCAGTAGCGACGCCTAGCCGGCGTCCGGACTACGCGGGAGCAGCCGGAGTCCCGTCGACGGTCGCGTCTCCTTCCTGGGCGCAAACGGCGCCGACGACGCGACCAAAGCTGGCGATACCGGGGCTCTTGAGAAAGACGCATTGCTTGCCCGTGCGCTTGCATTGTTCCTTCACGCGCCAATAGGCATTGTGGCTGATACAGCCAGCCTGGCAAATGACGAGGTCGGCGGCGGCAAGCGCAGCGTCAATTCGGTGCAGGCTTTCCTCGAGCCCACCGTCGTGGTGAAGAAAATTGCCGCCGCGCTGCTCAACTACCTTGCGGTAGCCATCGATCGAACCTGAGCGGCCACCAACGCACAGGATGCGTTTTCCGGAGAGGGTCGGCTGGGTGCGGTTCGCCACGGCACTCTGCTTGTCGGCTTCGCGGTCGCCAACCGCGAGCAGGTGCTCGATGCTTGCCTCGGCATGGCAGGCGAGCCTGCGGAGTCGTTCGACTTCGTCCTCCAAATCGGCTGCCTTGGCCCTCAGTGCCGTCGATCGGGCATCAGCGTCGCTGGCACGACGCGCGAGTATCTGACGGTCCTTGAGGTCTGGCAAACTCTGGCGCAGGGTGTCGAGTTGGCCAGTCAGTACGGCAACAAGACCGTTCTTGCCACCGAGGTCCGCCCGCAGCCTGGCAATCTGCTCGCCAAGCCTCTGCAGTTCGCGGGACTTCTCCGCGCGTTGCGTTTCCGTTTCGGCGCGAGCTTCCAACAGTTGCTTGCGCAGCGCTGCGTTCTCTGTTCGGAGCACTTGGAGTCTGGACAAGTCGGCACGGGTGCCGCTGCCGACCTGATGCTGGATCATGTGAATATCGCGAAAGATCTGCTGTTCCAGCGTGCTGTCGCAGGATGAATGCGTCCAGCTGGCCCAGAGCGCGCCGGGGATATCAGTGCCAGTAGCACAGAATTCTCGCCACCGCGCATGCAGTTCTTGCGCGCCTTTGGTGCAGGAGAGCTTGCGGACCTGCAGTTGAAAGCGCTTTTCCAGTTGTTTGTGCAGCAAGGACGATAATTGCGTCCGTGTTTCACATTCGCTAACTGCCGTGGTGTGCAAGACGAAATCCGTCGTCTCGCGTGGAACATTCATGACTCGGGACATTAGCGCGCGCAGTTCATCGACCTCGAAACAAACGCCAATCAAGGGACAATGGAACCTCGCCGGCAGCTCCCATAGTTTCCGTCGCCGTGACCCTCCCGGCATGGTCTTTGCTTCTGCCGCCACCAGTGGCGCGCGCACCTGCTTTGAAAAAGCCAGCTGAGGGCGTTGCGCAGCGACGTCAAAGGCGTCGCCGGGCAGACCGAAGGGAAGGTCGGACATGTTTGCTATTTTCCGAGAAACCCAGGTGGCTGGCCTGCCGCAGGCTCGCAGAGCTTACTGGACGGCATGGCAACTCCGATGTCGTTCACGGGAGAACCCCGGCCATGAACAGCCAAACCACGAGCCCAGCCAGCAGCGTATTGACAAGCAGCCCGTTCATCACTTGCTCCGGTTGTTGAATTGCTTCCCATCATAGGTACAGCCGCCATAAAACGCAATGGGAATCATTCGCATTTGTGTGGTGGTTCGGCGCGAGGAATGGCGAGGCACGCAGCCTCTTCCGGACGGCGATACGCCTGTTCAGAAATCTTCTGCACACCTCACAACTGCGAATGATTCTCATCTACAATAGGGACTCGTTCCTTTGCGTCTGGGCCGTGATTGGGTGGCTCTGACCGAGGCCGTGTTGCGCGAGACGGGCGCTCACCTATTTTTGGAAGAACTATGTTAGTTGCCAAGCACAACCTCAGAGCCGTGTACAGCGCATTGCTCATTTCTGCTCTCTTCGTTCAAGCTTCGGCTACCCAAGCTGCAGCAACGCATGCCCCTGTAGCGCTTGAGCGAGCCGGGGAAATCCTGGACAGTGAAGCTGGACCGGCGCGCGACGCGAGCATTGCCGATGGCGCGCCCAACTGGCAGGAAAACACCCTCACCGGCGACTGGAACGGCGCACGCCAGCGCCTTTCCAACGCCGGCGTCGAGCTTGAACTCCTACTTACCGCCGACTACCTGCGCAACAACAGCGGCGGTTTCAAGCTCGGTGGCGGCACCATGGGGCATGTCGACCTGATCGTGCTGCTCGACGGCGAGAAGCTGCTCGGCTGGCAGGGTGGATCGGCCTTCCTGCAGCTAATCAGCAACAGCGGCAGCCGGGTGAATCTGAACTACGTCGGAAGCCTGATGGGCGTCGACAACATCGAGGCGCCGATCAACCGCAGCGGCATCTTCCAGGCCTGGTTGCAGCAATCCTTTCTCGACGACAAGGCCTCTCTGCGCGCAGGCCTGTACCCGATCGACTCGGAGTTCTACGTCACGGACTCGTCGGGAGTTTTCATTCATCCGTCGTTCGGGATGTCCGCCGAGGCGGGCGATTTCGGCACACTGGCCGGGCCGTCGATCTACCCGACCAGTGCCTGGGGCGCGCGCTTGCGGATCGATCCCGACCCTGCCTGGTATGCCATGCTGGCCGTCACCCGCGGCGTGCCAAGCGATCGCGCCGCCACTGCCGGCCCCAACATCAGCTGGCAGCAGGGCAGTGGCAGCATGGTCATCGGCGAAGTCGGGCTGAGTCCAGCCGAGCTGGGCGTTAAGGTCGGCCAGACAGGGTCGACTAGCAAGGATGGTGATGGCTTTAAACCGATCAGCAAGCTGGCATTTGGTGCCTGGCGTTTTACGCCGCAGTTTCCCGAACTGATAGCCGTCGATACGGCCGGCGATCCGCTGATCACGACACACTGGGGCGCCTACGTCCTTGGCGAGCAGACCTTGTACCGGGCGCCCGAGTCCAATCGCAACCTGACCGGCTTCGTCCGCTACGGCTTCACCGACGGCAAGTCCAACATCATCGATTATTCGGTGAGCGTGGGCATCGCCTGGCAGGGGCTGTTCGCTGGCCGCGAGGACGATGTCTTTGGCATCGCCGCAACGCGCGCACATGTCGACCCGCAGGGGCGCGAGCTGCTGGCGATGGAACTCGGTACTCCGCTGTCAGCGACCGCGGAAAGCGTCGTTGAAGTAAGCTACCAGGCGCAGCTCGCGCATGGCGTGATTGTGCAACCCGTCATCCAGCGCATCTTCAACCCAGCTCTTTCACTGCCCGATTCCACCGTCGCAGGAGCACGCTTGCAGCTGGCTTTTTGAGAGCCCTCGACAAGCCGCCATGCCAGCATTGCCGAATACCCCAATACGCCCCGCCCGCAACAACGCTAAACCACCAAGGAGAAACGGAATGAGCCAGATCGACCGGCAAGAAGCAATTGCCATCCTCAACAACATCATGGAGCTCGAGTTGTCCGGCGTCGTGCGCTACACGCACTACTCGCTGATGGTCTATGGGTACAACCGTATCCCGATCGTCGACTGGATGAAGAAAAATGCCGACGAGAGTCTGCTGCATGCCGCACGTGCGGGAGAGCTGGTGACCTTGCTTGGCGGCCATCCCTCACTGGGAATTGGTCCCCTGCTGGAAACCCATCGGCACGATATCGGCGACATCCTGCGCGAGAGCCTGGAACATGAAACCGTCGCCCGAGAGGCGTACTACAGCCTGCTACGGCTTGCCGAAGGGAAGCACATACTGCTTGAAGAATACGCCCGCGAACTGATCGTCGAAGAGGAACTGCACACCGATGAAGTGAACAAGATGCTGCGCAAACCCGGAGACACGGAGGCCTTCGGCAGCTGAACCCCGCGG
This sequence comes from Candidatus Accumulibacter appositus, assembly GCA_000585055.1. Lineage (GTDB taxonomy): Bacteria > Pseudomonadota > Gammaproteobacteria > Burkholderiales > Rhodocyclaceae > Accumulibacter > Accumulibacter appositus. Next base: position 43,626 of record JEMX01000030.1, on the reverse strand, counting down.
CCGGCCGCCATCCGCGGGGTACGGCGGCAGAGGCACGACTGGAGAACGGGATCACGCTGCGCAAGGCGCTTGACGCGCGCTGAGGCGGTGCCTTCTTCCGCGACGCCCGGACACGGACATCGCCACCCGCATTCCCTGTCGTGCGGGCCCCGGGGTCAGACCAGCTTGAAGCGGCGAACCTCGTTGTCCAGCCCTTGCGAAAGGCTTTCGAGCTGGGCTGCGGTACCGGCATTGCCGGCAACCGCCGCGCAGTTTTCCCCGGCCATCTGCGCGACGCGCTCGACGTTGCGGGCAATCTCGGCGCTGGCGACGCTCTGTTCGCGCAGGGCGCTCGAGATATGCGCCACGCTGTCCACCACTTTCCGGGCATTGCCGCCAATTTCGCCGATTGCTGCGCCGGCCTGCGCGGCCAGCGCGACGCCCGCGCTGACCCGGCTGACGCCCAGTTGCATGCTGCTCACGGCATCGCGCGAACCATCCTGAATGGCGGCAATCATGCCCGAGATCTCCCGCGTCGAGCGCGTCGTCCGCTCAGCCAGCTTGCGCACCTCGTCAGCAACGACCGCGAAACCGCGACCCGACTCGCCCGCGCGAGCGGCTTCGATCGCCGCGTTGAGGGCCAGCAGATTGGTCTGATCGGCAATCTCCTTGATTACATTGACGATCGCCGAGATCTTCTCCGAGCGCCCACCCAGGTCGCCGATCACCGACGCCGCATGGTTCACGACTTCTGCAATCCGCTCGATCTCCTGCACCACCTCACCGACCACGCGACCGCCATCGGCCGACAACTCGCCAGCGCAAATGGCCAGCCGATTGGCTTCCTCGGCGCTGGCCGAGAGATTCTCGATACCTACCGTCATCTCTTCCACCGCCGCCGCCATCGCCGAAGCGGCATCGCTCTGCTGCGTGCTGCTGCTGTTGATGTTCCCCGCCGAAGCGGCAAGCTTCTGGGTCGCCCCGAGCACCTCGCCGGCGCTGCGCTGGACCTTCTGGATCAGGACGCGAAAACCCTCGGTCATTTCGTTCAGGCTGTCGCCGACCAGCTTGAGCTCGTCGCGCGTGCCGAGATCCACCCTGACGCTCAGATCGCCGGTGGCGATCGTGCGCGCATTGGCGGCCAGGCGCTTGATACTGCCGATCGTCGCAACATAGAGAGCGCTCGAGACGTAGGCATAGATCAGCAGGATCAGCGCAGCGCTGGCAATACTTATCGCCAATTTGCGCTGCGCATCCTTTACGCGCTGCAGCAGCAGCGCTTCGAGAGTCGGGAAGAGGCTCTCGAACATGTCCTTGTAACCCTTCTCGATCGCCCGCGTGGTCACCGCGAAATACACCGCCGGCAGCATCTCGTAGCGCTCGCCAAGGATATCGTCGTTCAACATGGCGTTGAATTTTTCCGCCGCTGCGTTCATGTCCTCGCTCGCGCTGTCGAGCGCCGACTGCAGGCCGGGATTGTAATGCGCGGTCTTGACGAGATTTCGCCGCAGGGCGTCCACCGCCGAATTGAGCCTGCCCAGCGCGACGGCCAGCTCGACCTGTTGCGCCATTGCCAACGGCTCTTTCCGGCTCAGCGCACCGGTGCCAAGCGCACGCAGCTGGCCCATGCTCTCCAGGGCCCTCGGCAACTCGTCCACCACGGTATCGATGAGGTAGCGGGAGTCAATGTCCGGATCATTGGTCAGCGAATTCTGATCGGCGATGACGCGCTGGAAGCGGGCAAGTTCTTCGATCAGCGTGGTGTGGCGCAGGAAGTTCTCGCGCGCGGCCAGCTTGAGGCCCTCTTGCTGAATGCTCGCCCAGGCGGCGACGAGCGTCTGCCAGGAATCAGTCGCCGCCAGTTGCGGCGGCAGGCTCGCGGCGACGGCCTGTAGCGCTTCCTGGATTTCCTTTTCCCTGGCAGCACGCCGATATTCCATCCTTTCGTCGCCATTGAGAACCCCTGACGAAAGCCCGCGATGGACCTGCAGGTGCTGCACCAGAGTGGCGATCGGCTTGATCATTTCAAGACTGGCCAGCTCCTGCTGCGAGCGGTCGATCAGCCGCTGTTCGAGGTGGTAGAGGTTTACCGCCAGGAGACTGATCGCGATCAGCGCCAGCATCCCCATCACCGTGAACTTCTTCGTATAGCCCATGCGGTTGAGCAAGACTATGGCCGGGGCGAACAAGGTCTGCATGATGATCCGTCTCCATTGATTGCCGCAAGAAACTTAACGGCAGCGCGCGCCGAAACTTTACCGTTTCGGTTCTCAGTCGCCGGACGACTGCAGGCGACCATCGCTCAGGGTCAGGATGCGCTCGGCGCGACCGGCCAGCGCCGGGTCGTGGGTGACGACGACGAAACTGGTCTGCCGCGAGCGATTCAACGCCAGCATCAGCTCGAATACACCGGCGGCAGTTTGCCGATCGAGGTTGCCGGTGGGTTCGTCAGCGAGCACGCAAGCCGGCTCGGTGACCAGCGCACGGGCGATCGCGGCCCTTTGCCGCTCGCCCCCCGAGAGTTCAGAAGGCGTGTGCTGCAGGCGGTGGCCGAGACCGACTTCGCCGAGCACCGCCGCGGCCCGCGCTTCCGCTTCCGCCTTCGGCAGGCGCCGGATGATCAGCGGCATGGCGACGTTTTCGAGGGCACTGAACTCGGCCAGCAGGTGATGAAACTGATAGACGAAACCCAGATGGTTATTGCGCAGCGTCCCGCGTTGCGCGTCGCTGATGCTGTTCAGCTCCTTGCCCATCAACTGCACGCTGCCGCCACTCGGCGCGTCCAGGCCGCCAAGCAGATGCAACAGCGTGCTCTTGCCGGAGCCCGAGGCGCCAACAATGGCCACCCGTTCGCCGACCTGGATTTCGAGATCGACGCCGAGCAGCACCTCGACTTCGCTGTCGCCCTGGCGATAGATCTTGCTTAGCGCTTGACAGGCGAGAACCGGCTCACTCATAGCGCAAGGCTTCCGCCGGATTGACCCGACTCGCACGCCAGCTCGGATAGATGGTTGCCACCAGCGCCAGGACGAATGCGACGCTGACGATCGTCGTCACGTCGCTCCACTGCAATTCGGAAGGCAGGTTCGAGATGTAATAGACCTCCTTGGCGAGAAACTGCGTGCCGAGCATGCGCTCGATGAACGGCACCACGACGTCGACGTTCAGCGCCAGGGCGACACCGCCGGCGACGCCAAGGCCGAGGCCGATGAAGCCGATCAGCGCGCCCTGCACGATGAACACCATCATGATGCTCATCGGGCTGGCACCGAGGGTACGCAGGATGGCGATGTCCGCCTGCTTGTCGGTCACCGCCATGACCAGCGTGGACACGATGTTGAAGGCGGCGACGGCAACGATCAGCGAGAGAATGATGAACATCATGTTCTTCTCGATTTGCACGGCACGAAAGAAGTTGGCGTGGCTGCGCGTCCAGTCGCTGATGAAGGCATTGATCGGCAGGGAACTGGCTAGCGCGCGCGCCACCTGCGGCGCCTTGAACAGATCGTCGAGTTTCAGGCGCACGCCGGAAACCCGGTCGTCCATGCGGTACAGGCGTTGCGCGTCGGCGAGGTGAATCAGCGCCAGGCCGCTGTCGTACTCGTACATGCCGACTTCGAACAGGCCGACGACCTTGAACGTCTTCAGACGCGGGATCACCCCCGCCGGCGTCACCACCCCTTGCGGCGCGATCAGCGTCACCCGGTCGCCGACGAAGACGTCGAGCGCGCGCGCCAGTTCACTGCCGAGAACGATGTTGAAGCTGTCGGGCTGCAGCTCGTCGAGATTGCCACTCTTTATGTGCGGGCGAAAATCGGCGACCCGGTCTTCCTGGTCGGGCAGGATGCCGCGCACCAAGGCGCCGCGCACCGCCTGCCCGTAGGAGAGCATGGCCTGCGCCTGCACGAAGGGCGCGGCCGCGATCACATGCGGCTGCCCGGCAGCCTGCTCGGCAATCACCTGCCAGCCGGCCATTTCGCCGCTGCCGCCGGTGATCTGGACATGCGAGACGACGGCCAGGATGCGCGAGCGCAGCTCGGTCTGGAAGCCGTTCATCACCGACAGCACGACGATCAGCGCGGCCACGCCGAGCGCGATCCCGAGCATGGAAATCAGCGAGATGAAGGAAATGAAGTGATTGTGCTTCTTGGCGCGCGTGTAGCGCAGGCCGATCAGCAGCTCGTAAGGAAGGGCCATCAGCGGCGGGAACTCATCTCAGGTTGGTGGTTCGAAGCGCCGAAACGGCAAAGCCGCTATGCTACACTTTTTCCACCAGTGGCTGCCCGTTCAACCATTCAAGCAGTCAAGCAGTCAAGCATTCCCACCCTCCGCGGGCTACGCTGGCCGCGCTTACGCCATCCGCCCCCACTTTCGCCCGCCTTCTCGCCCAGCGCTTCCTCCACCGTCTCGCCTCTTCCGGCTCACCCGCATGCAGCTCACTCTTGTCGTCCCCGAACTCGTCTGGCCCGAACCCGACGACCGCGAAACCTTCGATGCCTTCGCCTGCCCCGGACTGAACACGCTGATCGCGCGTAGCCGGCTGCAGCGGCGAGCGCCGCAGTCCTTCGAAGCAACACTCGGAGACACCTTCGGCCTTGGCGGCAGCGTCCCCTGGGCGGCTTTCCGCATCCTCGGTGAAAGCTCGGCGCCGACCGCTGCCGGCGCCGACCCGTGCTGGCTGTGTGCCGACCCAGTGCACCTGCGCCTGCACCAGGAAAAACTCATTCTTGCCGACGCCAGCAGTCTCGACATCAGCCTCGACGAAGCACAGGAAATCACCGCCGAACTGAATCGCCAGTTCGCGGATGTTGGCACTTTCCATGTCGCCACCGCCGAACGCTGGTATCTGCAGCTCGCGGGCGAAACCGACCTCGGCCGTTTCGACGTCCCGCCGCTATCGATCGTCGCCGGCCGCAAGCTCGACCGCCAATTGCCCGAAACGCCAGAGGCGCGTCATCTGCGGCAACTGCTCAACGAAGTGCAGATGGTCCTCTACGGACAGCCGGCCAACGAGCGCCGCGAGGTGGCCGGCCAGGCGACGATCAACAGCCTGTGGTTGTGGGGCGCCGGCGTGCGGCCCGCCGCCAACGGCACCAGCGCCACCTCCAGCGCCACCTCCAGCGCCGGCAACTTCGCCGGCGTCTGGAGCGAAGATGTGCTGACCTGTGGTCTGGGCCGCGCCTACGGCATCCCGACACAGCCGCCGCCCGACGACCTCGCCGCACTGCTGTCGCAGGCAGCCGCCGGCAGCCGGCAACTGCTCGTCCTCGACACGCTGCAGCGTCCCGTGCAGTACGAAGACGCCGACGCCTACGCCAGCGAACTGGCCAGCCTCGACAGGCGCTGGTTCGCGCCGTTGCAAAAGGCACTCGCAAGCGGCAAGGTCAAACAGCTGCGCCTGGAAGCATCGACGGCCTATGCGGCAGTGGCCTGGGAAAGCAGCCGCAGCGAACAATGGCAGTTGTGGCGTCGCCCGCGACCGCTGGCAGCCACCGCGCAGGCGCTGGCCAAAGGTGAGGGATGACCACTCTCCGCGGTCGTCGCGTCTCGCAACGCGTCCAGTGGCAACTCGAACAACAGGGCCTGCACCCCCTGCTGGCGCGCATCTACGCGGCGCGCGGCATCGTCATGCGCAGCGAGCTCGACTACGAGTTCCAGTCGCTGCTGCCGCCAGCGCGCCTGACGCACGCCGACCAGGCCGCGGTGCTGCTCGCCGACGCCATCGCCAAACAGGCGAAGATCCTCATCGTCGCCGACTACGACTGTGACGGTGCGACCGCCTGCGCGGTCGGCATCCGGGCGCTGCGCGCCTTCGGTGCGCGCGTCGATTATCTGGTGCCGAACCGCTTCACCTACGGCTACGGGCTGTCGCCGGACATCGTCGACCTGGCGGCGAAAAGCAGCCCGGACCTGATCGTCACCGTCGACAACGGCATCGCCAGTGTCGACGGCGTCGCCCGGGCCCGCGAACTGGGCATTGCCACGCTGATCACCGACCACCACCTGCCGGGCGACGAACTACCCGCCGCCGCATGCATTGTCAATCCCAACCAGCCTGGCTGCGATTTCCCGAGCAAGGCGCTGGCCGGCGTCGGCGTGATGTTCTACGTGATGCTCGCGCTGCGCGCCGAGCTACGCCGGCGGGACTGGTTCTCCGAGAACAGCGGCCGCAGCGAACCCAAGCTGGCGACGCTGCTCGATCTGGTCGCCCTGGGCACCGTCGCCGATGTCGTCAAGCTCGACCACAACAACCGCGTGCTGGTCAGTCAGGGCCTGCAGCGCATCCGCCAGGGTCGGCTGACACCAGGCATCGCAGCCATTTTCCGCGCTGCCGGACGCGCGCCGGCACAGGCTTCGAGCAGCGACCTCGGCTTCTTGATCGGCCCACGCCTGAACGCCGCCGGCCGCCTCGCCGACATGTCGCTGGGCATCGAATGCCTGATCACCGACGACCCCGGCCGGGCGATGAACATCGCCCAGCAACTCGACGCACTCAATCGCGAGCGTCGCGAAATCGAGGCCGGCATGCAGGAACAGGCGCTGCTGCTAATCGATAAAGTTGGCGCCAACGCCACCACAGACGCAGACAGCGACTCGGCGGCCACCGGCGTCTCGCTGTTTGACGCCGACTGGCACCAGGGCGTCGTCGGCATCGTCGCCGCGCGCATCAAGGAAAGGCTACACCGCCCGGTTTTCGCCTTCGCCCGCGGTGAGGGTGATGGCGGCGAAATCAAGGGCTCGGGCCGTTCGGTCCCCGGCCTGCACCTGCGCGACGCGCTCGACCTGGTCGGCAAGCGCGCGCCCGGCCTGCTGCTGCGTTTTGGCGGCCACGCCATGGCCGCCGGGGTGACCATCAGGGAGTGCGACCTGCCGCGCTTTCGCGAACTTTTCGCGCAGGTTGCCGAGGAACTGCTGGCCCCCGCCGACCGTACGCGCACCCTGGAAACCGACGGCGGCCTGGAATCCGGCTATTACTCAATCGCCACCGCCCGCCTGCTTGAAGCCGAAGTCTGGGGCCAGGGTTTTCCGGCACCGCTGTTCGAGGACGAGTTCATCGTCGAAAGCCAGCGCATCCTCAAGGACAAGCATCTCAAGATGCGCCTGCGCAAAGGCACGCAAAGGCTGGACGCCATCCAGTTCAATTTTTCCCACACCCCAGGGCACACCATCCGCGCCGCCTACCGGCTGGCAATCAACGACTTCAATGGCGTACAAACGCCGCAGTTGATGATCGAGCATATCGAGCACCGCTCACCATGACGCGCTAACGACCGGAGCTAGCCGTTCCTTCGTGCAGGTCTAAAAAGAACGGCTCGCTGCCGAGCGACGCCGGCTACCGTGGTACTGCTGCCTTTCCTAAGGTTCAGCGCAGCAGGCGCCACGGAACTGCCGGCGCTAGACCCTGAAGCGCCCGACCAGTGCGTTCAGCGTTACCGACAGGGATTCGAGATGCTTGGCCGCGACATTCACGCCATTGACGGCCACAGCATTCTCATCGCTCATCTGTGCAATTTTCTCGACATTGCCGGCCAGCAGATTGCTGGTGGCACTTTGCTCCTGCAATGCCGACGAGATTTCCGAGATCGCCCCGAGCACGCTCTGGCTGCCGGCTTCGATGTGGGTCATTGACTCACCGGCCTTGGCAGCCATGCGCACGCCTTCGTCCAACTGCACACCGCCTTCGCTCATGCCCTGGATGGCCCCCTGGGCGCCATGCTGGATGGCCTCGATCATCCCTGCCACCTTCTGCGTGGCGGCAGTCGTCCGCTCGGCGAGCTTGCGGACTTCATCGGCGACGACCGCAAACCCGCGCCCCTGTTCTCCGGCGCGCGCCGCTTCGATCGCCGCATTCAGGGCCAACAGATTGGTCTGATCGGCGATTTCCTTGATCACCTTGACGATCACCGAGATTTCCTCCGACTGCTCGCCGACGCCAACGATCAACTGGCTGGAGTGCTTGAAGGTGTGGGCGATCTTGTTGATTTCCAGAATCGCGCCTTTCACGACCACCGCGCCATCGCGCGACAGCGTCCCAGCCTCGGCAGCCATTCGCCGAGCATCGTCCGCACTGGACGATACCTGGCGGATGCTAGCGGTCAACTCCTCCACCGCGGCAGCCATCGAAGCTGCCGCCTCGTTCTGCTGATTCGACCCCTGCGAGACGCCCTCCGACGCAGCGCTCATGCGTGCAGCATCGTCGGCAAGTCGCTTGGCGGCGTCACGAATCTGGCGGATGACGTCGCTCAGCGAACTCTGCATCTGCCGGACGGCGGCCAACAGGCTACCTTCGTCGCCGGCGCTGGTGGGCACCTTGTCGGTCAGGTCGCCGGAAGCAATTCGGCAGGTGACTTGCGCCGCGTACGCGGGCTCGCCACCGAGCAAACGCATGATGTCGCGCTGGATAATGAAGGACAGCGTGCCGGCCAGCAGCAGACCGAAGAGCACGAGCCCTGCGAAAGCGTTGCGTGCCTTCTCGTAGCTGGCCTGTGCGCTGACACTCTGCGCCGCCATGCGCTCAGCCGACAATTGCTCGACATGCGCAACGATCTTTTCCATGCCCGCGCCCGTGGCTCGATCCATGCCTTTGACCAGCCGGTCAACCGCCTGCGCCGCAGCCTTGTCTTCCGGGAAGTAGAACTTCAGCGCCTCGCGGTACTTGCCGCCCATCTCACGATGGTCTGCCAGCAGCTGCTCGATGTCGGAGGTGGCGATTGCCCGTTCCTTCATCGCCGCCATGGCTGACGTCAACAGCGCCTGCACCTCCTTTTCCTCGGCCGCGAACTGGGCCAGGTACTTGTCGAAAGCGGCCGTGTCGCCGCCGCGAATAAGGATGTTCTTCCACTCCTGCACCTGCGTCTTGAAGTGCGCGTGTGCGCCTTCGATGGCGATCAGTGCCGTCCTTTCGATCTTGGCCGCATCGAGATCGTCCTGAATTTCTCCGGACATGTGGCGCATGCTGTAGATCCCGGTTCCGCCGAGGGCTGCCAGCAGGACAGCGGTGACGACCGCGAGCAGGAGCAGCTTGGCTTTGGTGCTGAGCTTGTACATGAAATGATCATCCTCGTCTTACTGGTTTTTGGGATTGGTCGGTGCTTGAAAACCTATGCGGCTTGGCCCCTGCGGGCTGCCCACGAACTGAACAAAGCTCTTTGCGCCGGTAATGATTCTGACGCCCGCGCATTCTACCCACCTTAGGCTGATCGTGATGACGTCATTAACTCAACCAGTTACGCGAGGTGAACTACTGTGCAGCGAACGCGCAACCAGGGCGACCCTGCCCTCAAACACGGCCGCTCTTGCGCAGCGCCGACGCCGCACGGGGTCCGCTCGCCGACGCAGCCGCCCGGCAGCTGGCGACGGACGTATATAATTAGCGGTTCATTCATCAAGCGATCAGAGAAAACATGGAAGCCGAACAGCTCAACCTCATCGAAAACCGGCTCGACGACCTCGGTCAACGGGCCACCGAACTGCGGAGGTATCTTTGACTACGACCAGAAAGCCGATGAACTTAAGGCCGTTTCGCTAGAACTCGAGGATCCGAAGGTCTGGGACGACGCCGAGCGCGCGCAGGAACTGGGCCGCGAGAAGCGCACCCTCGAAAACGTCGTACTGACGCTCGACGAAGTTGGCGATGGCCTGCGCGACGCCAGCGAGCTCTTTGCCATGGCCCGCGACGAAGACGACGACGAAACGCTGCGGGCGATTGCTGCCGACATCGAAGGCATCGAAAAGAACGTCGCCAACCTCGAGTTCCGGCGCATGTTCAACAATCCGGCCGACCCGCTCAATTGCTTCGTCGACATCCAGGCCGGTGCCGGCGGTACCGAAGCGCAGGACTGGGCGGCGATGCTCCTGCGCATGTATGTGCGCTACGCCGAGCGCAAGGGCTTTGCCGTCGAAGTGCTCGAAGAGTCCGAGGGTGACGTGGCCGGCATCAAGACCGCCAGCATCAAGCTCAGCGGCGAGTACGCCTACGGCATGCTGCGTTCGGAAACCGGCATCCACCGGCTGGTACGCAAGTCGCCGTTCGACTCGAACGCGCGCCGCCACACCAGCTTCTGTTCGGTGACCGCCTACCCCGAGATTGACGATTCCTTCGAGGTCGAAATCAACCCCTCCGACCTGCGCATCGATACCTACCGCGCGTCCGGCGCCGGTGGCCAGCACATCAACAAGACCGACTCGGCGGTACGCATCACGCACCTGCCGACGAATATCGTCGTCCAGTGCCAGAACGACCGCTCGCAACACCGCAACCGCGCCGAAGCGATGGCCATGCTCAAGTCGCGCATCTACGAGGCCGAAATGCGCGACCGCCAGGCCGAGCAGCAGAAGCTCGAAGACGCCAAGTCCGATATCGGCTGGGGCCACCAGATCCGCTCCTACGTTCTCGACCAGTCGCGAATCAAGGACTTGCGGACCAATGTCGAGGTCGGCAATACGCAGGGCGTGCTCGACGGCGACCTCGACCAGTTCATCGAAGCCAGCCTCAAACAGGGAGTCTGACCCGTGCAACGACCAGTGTTCACAATCCTCACCCTCGCCCTGGCCAGCCTGCTGAGTCTGCCGGTCGCCCCGGCCTTCGCCGCCTCGCTCGACACCTACGTCGGCCAGCAGCCCGAAGCGCTGCTCAAGTCGCAGCCGGAGTTTGCCAAGGCCTACCGCAGCGCGATCGGCGAACTCGACTTGCCGGAATGGACCCAGCGACTGGCCGCCGGCAAGCGTGCCGAGCAGGTCGACATCGACGGCACCGCCTACATCCTGACCTCGGCCTGCAGCTCGCGAGGCTGCCTCGACGAACACCTCTATCTTCTCTTCGACCCGCAAAGCGGGCTGGTCAGCGGCCTCTTCTACCTGCCGCCGGCAAGCGACACCCCGGGCGACACGCGCACCGCCTTTTCGCGCTGGTACGGACTGCCTGCCGACAAAGCCAGGGCCAAGGCCATCGGCGCTTTCCTGCTCCAGCGCGCGGCCAGCGATGCGCAGGCCCTGGCCTACCCCGCAAAGAAATGACCACCCACTGATCAGCCGAGAACTCACCGCCACCATGCCCGACACCGACACCCCGCAGGACAGCGCCGCTCAGCAGGACGAGAACCGCATCATCGCCGAACGGCGCGCCAAACTCGCCGAATGGCGGCAGACCGGCAGCGCCTATCCGAACGACTTCGCGCGCGAAAATACTGCCGGCAAGATCAACGAACTGTATGAGGAAAAAGACCGCGACCAGCTCGCCGCCTTGCCGGTCGAAGTACGCGTCGCCGGGCGCATCATGCTCAAGCGGGTCATGGGCAAGGCCTCGTTCATCACCCTGCAGGACCTCTCGGGACGCATCCAGGCCTACGTCAGCCGCGACCTGATCGGCGAGGAAGCCTACACCGCATTCAAACGCTGGGACATGGGCGACCTGGTCGGCGCCGTTGGCACCCTCTTCCGCACCCGCACCGGCGAACTGACCGTCGAATGCTCGCAAGTGCGCCTGCTGGCCAAGTCGCTGCGGCCCTTGCCGGAGAAATTCCACGGCCTGACCGACCAGGAACAGAAGTACCGCATGCGCTACGTCGACCTGATCACCAACGAGCGCTCGCGCTTCACTTTCGCGGTGCGCAGCCGCATCGTGCAGTCGATCCGCAGCTACATGGTCAACGACGGCTTCCTCGAAGTCGAAACGCCGATGATGCATCCGATTCCCGGCGGCGCCTCGGCAAAGCCCTTCAAGACCCACCACAACGCTCTCGACATGGAGCTCTTTCTGCGCATCGCACCGGAGCTGTACCTCAAGCGCCTGGTCGTCGGCGGCCTCGAAAAAGTCTTCGAAATCAATCGTAACTTCCGCAACGAGGGCATCAGTCCGCGGCACAACCCCGAGTTCACGATGATGGAGTTCTACGAGGCCTACTCCGAGTATCGCCGGCTGATGAACTTCACCGAAGGGTTGCTGCGCCACAGCGCGCGCGAGGCGCTGGGGACGGAAGTGTTCGAGTACCAGGGCCGTACCCTCGACTTCGCCAAGCCTTTTGCACGCCTGACGATCATCGAAGCGATCCGCAAGGACCATCCCGGCTTCAGCGTCGAGCAGCTCAATGACACTGCCTGGCTGCGCGAAAAGCTGAGCGCCATGAAAGTCGAGGTCGGCGCGACAGCCGGGCTCGGTACGCTGCAACTGCTGCTTTTCGAGGAGACCGCCGAGGCCGATCTGTGGGACCCGACCTTCATCATCGACTACCCGGCCGAGGTCAGCCCGCTGGCACGCCGCAGCGACAGCAACCCCGAAATCGCCGAACGCTTCGAGCTGTTCATCGCCGGTCGCGAAATCGCCAACGGCTTCTCCGAGCTTAACGACCCCGAGGATCAGGCAGCACGCTTTCTCGAACAGGCCAAGGCCAAGGACGCCGGCGACGAGGAAGCGATGTACTACGACGCCGATTACGTGCGCGCGCTCGAATACGGCCTGCCGCCGACCGCCGGCTGCGGCATCGGCATCGACCGCCTGATCATGTTACTCACCGACTCGGCGAACATCCGCGACGTGATCCTCTTCCCGCAGATGCGGCCCGAGTAAGGGGCCTTTACGGCCCGGCCATGAACCAGCACGCAATCATCATCGGCGCCGGTCTGGCGGGCAGCAGCGCCGCCGAACGCCTGGCGGCGCGCGGCTGGAAGATCGACCTCATCGAGCGGGCGCACGCGCCCGGCCAGGGCGCCTCCGGCAATATCGCCGGCGTCCTGCGCCCGCTGCCCTCGCTCGACGACAACCGCCTGGCACGCCTGACCCGTGCCGGCTTCCAGCACGCCTGCCAGCATTTCGCGGCCTTGACCGCAGCCGGTCAGCCGCTGCGCTGGGGACAGACGGGCGTCCTGCATCTCGCCCGCGACGAAACCCACGCCGCAACCCAGCAGCGGGTCGTCGAGATCCGCAAGGCAGCCGTCGACCAACTCTACTTCGTCGATCGTCAGCAGGCGCGGAAACTCGCCGCCTGGCCGGTGGCCAGCGGCGGCTGGTGGTTCCCCGGCGGCGCCTGGGTCGATCCGGCGTCGCTCTGTCGCGCCAATGTCGCCCGCCATGCAGATGCAATTAGCGCCCACTATGACACACAGGTCGCGCAGATCGAGCGCCCGGCCGATCTCTGGCAAGCCCGCAGCGCCGCCGGAGATTTGATCGCCGAAGCGCCGGTATTGATCCTCGCCAACGCCACCACCGCCCGGCAGTTTCCCGCCGCCGCTCATCTGCCCCTGCGCAGCGCCCGCGGACAGGTTTCACATCTCGCCACGACGGCGGGATCGGCGCCCGACATCGTTGTCTGCCGCCTCGGCTACGTGACGCCGGCCATCGACGGCCTGCGCTGCGCCGGTGCCACCTTCAGCGTCGACGATGGCGAAAGCGCATTGCGCGAAGCCGACCACGCCGAAAACCTGGCCAAGCTTGACTTCATCCTGCCCGGCTACGGCAAGGGGATTCAGGCGCGCGACCTGGCCGGCCGCGTCGGCTTCCGCCCCCTGTCGCCCGATCGCCTGCCGATGATCGGCGCCATTGGCGATGCCGCGGCGATCGACCCCGATGCTCCGGCGAGACCGCTCGCCGAGATGCCCCGCCTGCCGGGTCTCTACCTGATCAACGGCTTCGGCGCCCGTGGCATCGTCTGGTCGGCACTCGCCGGCGAGCTGCTCGCCTGCCTGATCACCGCCACCCCGCCGCCGCTGCCCGAAGACCTGGTCGACGCACTCGACCCCGGCCGCTTTCTGCTGCGCGGCAGAAGCCGGCGGCAGCGCGTCGACAGAAAGCCCTAAGCCTTCTTTCCGTCAGCAAGGCCGCTTGAGGCACGACACCATCGAGCGCTACTTCCCAGCCACTGCCAACACGGCTTCAGGATTCGTGCTGGCAATCGCCAGCAGCGTCCGAGCAGCGCCACTCGGTTGCTTGCGGCCCTGTTCCCAACCCTGCAGCGTGCGCACAGAAACACCCATCAGCTCCGCAAATTGCGACTGCGACAGACCAGTCTTCCGGCGCGCTTCAATCACCGGCGAGGTGACGACATGGACCTGACCCGACTTCATCTCACGAACCGAGCGCAGTAACTCAGCCGCGAGATCGCGTTTGTCCTCGTAGGCTGAAAGTTCAGCTTGCGCAAGTGGTTTATTCTTCAAGTGCACGGCGAATCTCCTTCAACTTGGTGCCGGTGAGGTTGTCGGTCTTCGCCTTCGCGTAGAGCATTGCATCAAAGTGCTTCGGCGCAGAAGACGGTGGGGGTGACGATGCGCGCGCGACCAAGCTTGCCCAGTTGCAGCAGCCCGGCGCGGCGATTGCCGAAAGCGCCCAGTTCAGCAGCTTGTGCCCGGCATCGGCGACATGCATGGTCAAGAATCTGGCACGCGCGCCGCAACGCGAGGCGGCACCATGAGGCTTATCGTCCAACGCGTCGCTGCTGCGCAGTTCCAGGGCGCCCGACAGCGAGGGCAGTATCGCAACGTCGACAAGCAGCAGAAGCACCACGACCGATAGCGGCAGCACCACCTGCCACAGATTGTAGCCAACGCGGCGTTCGGCGTCGAAGTGCAAGGCAAGGCCCGCCGCGTGGATTTCCCTGGTCGGCTGCTCGGGAAAGGCCACGGCCTCGTAGCCGAGCAGAGTCCAGTCCTGTAGGGAGAGTTCGTCGGCTTCGACGTTGATCTGGCCCACCTGCTCGCAGCAGACCTCGGCGTGGAACTCGAGTTCGTTCGCATCGAGCGCGCGAAGATCGCCTCAATCCTCGAACGCGGGAAAATTCGACATCATGGCTGGAGGCTTCGTGATCACCCCCGAGCGGGCGCTGCAAGTCCGCTACAGCGAGCCCGACATGGACGCTGCTCTATCCGCGATTCAGCGTCGTAGTCCCCAAGCCGAACGTGATCGGCTTGTTCATCGCACTCGCCACGCCGAAGAACGAGCGCAAGCTGCACGAGTACGTGTCGACCTGGACCGCGCTGACGAAAAAGGAGGGCGTGGTCCCGAAACTTTACGACTACTGGATCCTGGGACGCGGCGCTACGTCCAGAAAGCCTCGCTGGTCGGTCATCCGCGACGTGCTCGGGTGGGTCGAGTAGCGCCGTTCACTATCCAGACTTCCTGCGGAAGCAGCCGCTCGCGGCGCGGCGTACGCCGGCCAGCACTCGCCGCCTTGAAGAGCCCTAGCAAGCGACGGCCGGTGTGCGCCGCACATCCCGCCGCGGCGATCTCTCGGACAGCCGTAGTGCCGCCTGCAGCGGACGAATCTCCCGCGTTGACGCGGCTTTCGAGCCGATATGCCAAGGCACACGCGCGGCCGGCCAGGGTCGAACGGGCCCGCGCCCCTCCCGGAACCGGCAGCCTGCGGCGCCAGACAGCAAGTCGCACGAAACCGCGATAAAAAGCATGCCGATGCGGTTCTCACAGCACCGGCACACAAAGGGGCCAGCAACAAGGCGAAAACAGCGTGCCTTGCGCAGCCCACACCCTCCTCCTTTGCTATCGACAACGGCCACGTCAGACGCATCCTGCCAAGCAGCCAGCGGCCATCCCGATCGCTTATTGTCTGCAGATACACGAAATAGGTGGCCGAGGTCCTGTAAGCAATTTCCATACCCTAACGACAAGCGATTGCTTTATTGTCTATTCCCGTGCGCGCGCGGAAGACGGCTGTAAGATTTCTCGACAGCATTATCTTCCGCTGGCCACCTCCTGTCGTCAAAGCCCGTGCCGCCCGACTCAGCGCCATGACGAGCGCAGCGCTCGGCCAGCAAATGAGGCAATCCGTAGTGCCAACGGTCATGCCGCGTGGAGACACCCTAAATGATGAAAGTCATGGCCGTCCCCCCCTTCCCCTGACCCTTCTCCCGCAAGGGGAGAAGGGGGGCGCGAGTCGCGTTCGCGACTTTCACGGTAAGATGCTGCCCAGTCCAGACTCCGATAAAACCCACCCAGAGAGGAAGCGCATGAAACTCGAAACCCTCGCCGTGCACGCCGGCTACAGCCCTGAAGCAACGACCAAGGCCGTGGCGGTGCCGATCTACCAGACGACCTCCTATTCGTTCGACAGCACGCAGCACGGCGCCGACCTCTTCGATCTCAAGGTGGCCGGCAACATCTATACGCGGATCATGAACCCGACCCAGGATGTGCTCGAAAAGCGCGTTGCCGCCCTTGAAGGGGGCATCGGCGCGCTGGCCGTCGCTTCCGGTCAGGCGGCCATCACCTACGCCATCCAGACCATCAGTGAGGCCGGCGACAACATCGTCTCGGCCTCGACGCTGTACGGCGGCACCTACAACCTCTTCGCCCATACCCTGCCGCAGTACGGCCTCGAAGTACGCTTCGCCGACTATGCCGATCCGGCCAGCTTTGAGAAATTGATCGACGACAAGACCAAGGCGCTGTACTGCGAATCGATCGGCAACCCGCTAGGCAATGTCACCGACTTCGAGCAGTTGGCCGAAATTGCCCACCGGCACGGCATCCCCTTGATTGTGGACAACACCGTCCCTTCGCCCTACCTCTGCCGGCCCTTCGAACACGGGGCCGACATCGTGGTGCACTCGCTGACCAAGTACATCGGCGGCCACGGCAATTCGATCGGCGGCATCATCGTCGATAGCGGCCGCTTCCCCTGGGCCGAGCACAAGGCCAAGTTCCGGCGGCTCAACGAACCCGACGTGTCCTACCACGGCGTGGTCTATACCGAAGCCCTCGGCCCGGCGGCCTTCATCGGCCGCGCCCGTGTGGTGCCGCTGCGCAACATGGGTGCGGCGATTTCGCCGTTCAACGCTTTCCTGATCCTGCAAGGGCTGGAAACCCTGCCGCTACGCATGGACCGGATTTGTGCCAACACCGAGAAAGTCGCCGCCTACCTGCAGGGCCACGCCAAAGTAGCGTGGGTCAACTATGCCGGCCTGCCCGATCACCGTGACCACGCGCTGGTCGCGAAATACATGCAAGGCAAGGCCTCGGGGATCCTGACCTTCGGCGTCAAGGGCACCGACTGCAGTGGTGCAGAGGCCGGCGCGCGCTTCCAGGATGCGCTGCAACTGTTTACGCGTTTGGTCAATATTGGCGACAGCAAGTCGCTGGCCTGCCACCCGGCGTCGACCACCCATCGACAGCTAGCACCGGCGGAACTGACCAAGGCCGGCGTTTCCGAGGAGATGGTTCGCCTGTCGGTAGGCATCGAGCATATCGACGATCTGCTTGCCGATCTGGAGCAGGCGCTGGCCGCGGCCTGACCGGGCCGCGTCATCCGGCCATGCACGCCTGCTATCAAGGCGGTTTCGGGCGCGCATCGGCCGAAGTTCTGGGGTAGGATAGCGACGTCTTCCTGCGCGAAAGCTGCCCGTTGATGCCCCATAGCCCGTTCCGCCTGCCACTGGTCGATCTCTGTGCCGATGATGACGAGATCGCGCGCTATGCGGCACTTCTCGACACCCTGGACATCGGGCTGCTGGTTTTCCGCTGCGACGGCAGCTTGCAGCTACGTAATCCGCAGGCCAGCAGCCTTCTCGGCGATACGGAAACACTGTGGGAGGACGAGAACGGCATGGCGCTGAGCAACGACCAGCGTCTCGAACAACAGGTCTTGCGCACCCGGCAGGCTATCCGCCAACGAAGAATCGGCTTGCGGAAGGATGCCTCGGCAGCCGCCACGCTCTGCAACGCCAGTGCCTTTCCGGTGTTGGCGGAAGATGGCAGCCTGCGCTGTGTTCTGCTGACGCTGAGCGAAATCGCCCAGCATCCGACCAAGACGGGCGATGCCCTGCAACGCGCAGCACACGACTCGATCAGCGGCACCTATTCGCCGGCCGACATCCTGCAATTGCTCGACGACGAGGGCCGCCGTGCAACGCGTTATGGCACGCCGTTCTCGCTCGCCCTGATCGGCATCGACCATTTCCCGGAGCTTTGCCGAGAGCACGGCGCGCAAGCCGGCGAGCGCGCGCTGGCCGATGTCGGCCGACTGTTGGGTGAAAGCCTGCGCGATGCCGACATGGTCGGCGGCTTCCGCGCCGATAAGTTCCTGCTGATCCTGCCGAACGTGCGCGTCAATGACGCCACCGTCGGTCTCGAACGCCTGCGTGAGCTGGTTGAAACGCGACATGCGAGCGCGGAAGGCGAGCCGCTGACGATCAGTGGGGGAGTCTGCGAATTCACCGGCGAGGACTCGGCAGCGCTAATCGAGAACGTCCGCTCGCTGCTCGCCGCAGCGCGGGAGGCCGGCGGCAACCGGCTCTGCGTCAACCTCGATTTCTTCTAGCTCTTCCACCGCTGGCCCGGGAAAGCAGCCGGTGAATCAGGAGAGATGCGGCAGGCCAAGATATTCGCGTGAGCGCATCTCGGTCAGCCGGCTGGCGGTGCGGAAAAACTCGCTGGCCTGAGTCCCCTTGGTATAGAGTTCATCCGGCTCGCAGTCGGCGGTGGCGATCAGCTTGACCTTGTGGTCGTAAAAGATATCGACCAGCCAGGTGAAGCGCCGGGCCTCGGAGGCCATGGTCGATGTCATCCTGGGGATCGCCGACATCAGCACCGTGTGGTAGCTGATCGCCAGCTCGAGGTAATCGTTCTGCGAACGCGGCCCGCCACACAGCGCCTTGAAGTCGAACCAGATGACGCCGTTGCCACGCCGCAAGGTCGGGATCTGGCGACCAAGAATCTCGACACTGCCAGCAGCCGCACCGGCCCCGGCAGCGATGCTGGTGAAGTACTCGGCCATCTTCGACTCGGCGGCGGCGTCCGCCGGATAATGGAAGATCTCCACCTGTTCGAGTGTCCGCAAGCGGTAGTCGACGCCGGAATCGATCTCCAGCACGTCCATGCGCGACTTGATCAGGGCAATCGTCGGCAGAAAATTCTCGCGCTGCAGGCCGTTCGGATAGAGTTTGTCGGGCGGATAGTTGGAGGTCATCACGAAAACCACACCGCGCTCAAACAAGGCTTCGAGCAAACGGCCGAGAATCATTGCATCGGCAATATCGGAGACGTGGAATTCGTCGAAGCAGAGCAGACGCAGCTCTTTCGCGATGTTCTCGGCAAGCCGGGCCAGCGGATCCTTCTCGCCCTTCAACTTCTTGAGCTGGCGATGGACATCGTGCATGAAGGCGTGAAAGTGCACCCGCCGCTTACGCCGATAGGGCACGGCATCGTAAAAACAGTCCATCAGGAAACTCTTGCCGCGGCCGACCCCTCCCCAGAAATAAACGCCCCGCGGCACTGGCGGCGGCGAAAGGAAACGTCGCAGCTTGCTGCTCCGACCAACCTTGAACGACAGCAGTTCGTAGTACAGCGCTTGCAGACGCTCGGCGGCGGCGCGCTGGGCGGCATCGGCCGAGAACTTGCGCGATGACAGCACGCGATCATAGGCGTCGAGCATGCCACGTTCGGGAACCTTGAGAATTCTGTGAGGCATCAGCGCCTTTCCGGTATGCGCGAGCCGGCGAGCCGGCCCGCACACCTGAGTCGTTGGACGGCGAGGCATTCGTCAGCTCAGGCTGCTCAACCTTACTGCGCCGCACGCCGCCCCCTGCGGCGATGCCGATATTCTAAAGCATCGCCGGCGATACGTCAGAATCGACCGCCAGCCGGAGCTCTTGGGGAAGCGGCCGTACGCTAGCCGCGCAGCGCCTCTGCCCAGCAGTTGGGCGTCTCGTAGAGACGCACGCGTTCGAGGCGCAGCTGATTTCCGTAGCTGTCGCGATAGACCCTGTCGAGGATCGTAAACGCTTGCTGGGCAAGGTTTTCGGCAGTCGGCACACAATCGAGCAGTACGGTCTTGTGATCGGGTAGCGAGTGCAGGAAGTCGACCACCGGCTGGTCGCCTGCCCAGGCGAGAAAGGCATGATCCCAGAGCTCGACCAGATGCCGCATCGCCAGCGCCTTGACTTCGGAGAAATCCATCACCATGCCGTTGGCCGGATCACCCTTCTGCTCAATGATCTCGCCGCCCAGGGTAATCTCGAGCGCGTAGCGATGGCCGTGCAGGTGACGACACTGGCTCTGGTGGTCGGGAATGCGGTGGCCTGCGTCGAACTCCAGGCGGCGGGTGATAAGCACTTGCGGAGCTCCGGAAAAAGAGCGGCGATTATAGCAGCGGCCACCTCGAGCCCCGGCCGCACGCGTGAGCGGCGTCCGAGGCCGGCGAGTCACCGGGATCAGCCGATCACTCGCCGACGATCACCGGCAGCGGGTCCATCTCCTTGTACAGCAGCGCCAGCGGCGCCTTGCGCGACATGGTGATGATCCGCGTTCCCGATGGATGGATCAGATGGTAGGTCAGGAACAGGTGCAATTGGTCGTCGCCGAGCAGCAGCTCGCGCAAGGCCGCGTAACCCGGGTGGCCGAGAACGTTCATCTCGCCGTAGGTCCGCTTGTTGAGTCGCACGGAGCGTTCTTGGAACTCCAGCTCGGGCTGGTGCACGCTGAGCAGTTCGTGCGCCAGCAAGCGACGAACGTCTGGCAGGACGATGATGCCGACGCTGTCGGCGCCGATCAGCCATTCGACCGCCCGACCCTCCCCGCCGGGGTCGGGGGCGTAATCGCCAAACGCCTGGCACCAGCGCGGGATAAAGGCCGTATAGCGGCGTATCGTCTTCTTCATGCGCACCCTACTTTTCGTTCGCTGCCCGCTCGATGAGGCTGCCGACGACGTCGGTGTCCGAGTGACGCTTTTCGACGAACAGTGACTTGACGCCGCGCCCCTTCATCAGGGCCTCGCGCACGGTGGCCAGCGGATTGATCGTGACGACGCTCTTTTTCGTGATTCCGGCAACCAGCATTGCTAGCACTCCTTTACGCAGTGATCCTGCTCAGTAATCGAAGAGACACCCTGCCGGCGCCGCGCGGCCGTTCAGAGATCGTCCTCGACGCCACGGCGAAACGGTTTCATCTGCTCCAGCCCGACGGCGAGCGCCGCTACCGTACGCAGAGTCATCGCGCTCATGCTGCCACCGGAGACGGCCTCGACCTTGTCGGCAACGCCATCAACCAGAGAAAGGAAGCGCGGCGGACGGCTCGACGGGTGGCGGTGGCGCGTCTTGGTCATCGGCTGACAAAAGGGACGAGGTGGCAGATCAGACTTTATATGGGAGCAAATCATGCCGCAGATCGCCGGGCACGGCAAGCTGTCGGCATGAAACGAGAGGCAGCGGCAAGGCAAACCCCTGCGCCAGGAAAAAGCACGACCGCCGCCAAGATGGATGCTCGAGTCATGTCATGTCGGCCAGAAGGCAAGCGCGCGGCGACAGTCAGCCACTGCGCCGCAAGATGTCTCGCCGGCATCCCGCGACCGGCGATCAGGCGGGCAGACTCATGACTTCCGGAAATGCCGCTGCTGCTCGACGTACGGAGCGACCTGATGGCGGAGCTCGCAACCCGCGTGGTGGTAGCCCGCTGCCCAGTTGCGGCAAGGACGGGCAAACTTCTCAAGACGCCCTCTCCCGTCTTGGCAGTCGAGGAAAGCTCATGACCGAGTTGGACCAAGTCAGCACCTCCCGAAGGGCGCTTGTTCTGCCATGGCGAATCCGGGTCGACGTGGCCGCAATTGGCGAAGCTCTGGTCCAGCTCGGGTCGGACCGCACCCTGCGCGCCTGATCGCAACTCGTTCAGAAAAGTTGTCAGGCTGAGCCCGTGCTTGCGGGTCACGTAGCATGACATCAGGTCGGCACCTTGCAATGTATCCTGGCAGGCGGACACCCGGCCAGGGCACGAGCACTACATAAGCATATACACAGCGCCGCGCATTTATGTTTGTCAATCAATTATTTACAGCTTTTTCAGGCAATCCAGCTGCGCGCCGTTCAGGCCACGAATTCGCCTATGCCGTTCTCCCGAGATCAGCAGATTGCCACGAGTTATACCTGATGAGCATTGAACTTTCCATTTTTTCGTGTAAGGTGCGCCTCGTGAAAAAACTTCTCGTCCTGATGGCCAAGTCGATGCTGGAAAGCGTCCGTGACCTGCTGCCCATCATCTTGGTGATCGCGTTTTTTCAGCTGCTGATCCTGCGTCAACCCATACCCGATTTGAGCGGGCTACTTTTTGGCACCGTTCTGGTCGTACTCGGCCTCACACTCTTCATTCATGGACTCAAGATCGGCCTGTTTCCGATCGGCGAATCGATGGCGCACGATTTTTCCCGCAAGGGAAGTCTGTTCTGGCTGCTGGCCTTCGCCTTCGCACTGGGATTCGGTACCACGGTTGCCGAACCGGCATTGATTGCGGTAGCGGACGAGGCATCAAAGGTGGCAGCCACCGGCGGCATGATCACAGACACCAGCGAATCCAGGCGCAGCTATGCCTATGGCCTGCGCATGACCGTCGCCCTCTCGGTCGGGCTGGCCATCGTCATCGGCGTGCTGCGCATCATCAAGGGCTGGCCGATCCAGTACCTGATAATCGGTGGATACATCGGGGTAATCCTGATGACCTTTTTCGCGCCACCGGAAATCATCGGCATCGCCTACGACTCCGGCGGCGTCACTACCTCCACCATCACCGTACCGCTGGTGGCAGCGCTTGGGGTGGGACTGGCCAGCAGCATCAGGGGCCGCAACCCACTGACCGATGGTTTTGGTTTGATCGCCTTTGCATCGTTGACGCCGATGATCTTCGTCATGGGCTACGGAATGATTCTCTAATGTCTTTTCTTGGCGGTTTTCTCACTTCTCTGCTGAGCACTCTGGGCGATGTGCTGCCGATCGCCATAATCATGTTCGGATTTCAGCTGGTCATTCTGAGAAAGCCGATCCGCAATCTACGGCAGATTCTTATCGGTTTTTCCTTCGTGCTGCTCGGTCTGACTTTCTTTCTTGAGGGCCTGGAGCAAGCGCTCTTCCCACTTGGCAAACTGATGGCCGAACAACTCACGAGCCCCGATTTTCTCGGCATCATGGACGGCCACAGGGGCAACTGGGTAAGCTATTTGTGGGTCTATATCTTCGCCTTCGCGATCGGGTTTTCCACGACCATTGCGGAGCCCTCGCTAATCGCCGTTGCGATCAAGGCAAACCAGGTATCAGCTGGCGCCATAGGCACCTGGGGACTACGCATCGCGGTGGCAATCGGCGTTGCCGTAGGCATCAGCATGGGTGCTTATCGCATTGTTACCGGCAGCCCCCTCCATTACTTTATTATCACCGGCTACATACTGGTCGTCATCCAGACGGCGTTCTGCCCCAAGAGCATCATTGCCCTTGCCTATGACTCGGGCGGCGTGACCACTTCCACCGTGACCGTACCCCTAGTCGCTGCGCTGGGCCTCGGTCTCGCCAACAATATACCCGGTCGAAATCCATTGCTTGACGGTTTTGGCCTGATCGCGTTTGCCAGCCTGTTCCCCATCATGAGTGTTATGGGTTATGCGCAGATCAGCGAATGGCGCGCGCAGCGGGACAAGCGATCCACTTAAGCTAGCGAAAGGAATTCGCCGTGCATTTCAAATTGATCATCGTGTTGATTGAAGACAGCAAGACAGAGCTCGTGCTGGATGCCACGCGCAAGGCAGGGGCCACCGGCTTTACCGTCGTCAATCAGGCCAGAGGTGAGGGGGTCGAAAAGAGCAAGACCTTCTTCGGCCTCAACCTCGAGACACAGAGGGATGTGATATTGCTGCTCGTAGAGGAGCATCTGAGCCGCAGCATCCTGGAGACAGTCAACAAAGTCGGAGAGTTTGACGACACGCCGGGTTCCGGCATTGCGTTTCAGATCGATGTCGAGGATGCCGTGGGTGTCTCCCACCAGATCAAGAAGTTGACCAGTGTAGTGGAGGAAGAATTGTGAGCGAGATCAAGACGATTCTGGTCCGAGACATCATGAAGACCAAATTCGATATGGTTGACGGCATATCCACCGTGGCAGACGCCATCAACCAAATGAGCCATGTGGAGACCAAGTGCCTGGTTGTAAGAAAGCGCAACGAGAACGATGAGTACGGGCTGGTCATGCTGTCCGACATCGCGCGCGAGGTTCTGGCCAAGGACAAGTCTCCCAGCCGGACAAATATCTACGAAATCATGTCGAAGCCGGTAATCACCGTCGATCCCGACATGGACATTCGCTATTGTGCGCGCCTGTTTGCCCGCTTCCATCTTTCGCGAGCGCCGGTGGTCGACAACGGCAATATCGTCGGTATCGTAAGCTTTACCGATATGATACTAAAGGGCCTGCGACAGAAATGAGTTCTGCAAGCAGCTGTGTTGCGCTGGCTGAAGCCAGCAACGCGGCTCGTCCAGTCAGGATTTCCGGCAGGCGGACTGTGTGCATTCCACCATGCGGGCTCGCAGGCGGGAAAGGCATGCGGTTTTCGCTGTCGCGGTGAAACGCCGGCAGGTCGCCTGCCACCTAATGCTCAATCGCCGCGAGGGGCATCCGGCGCTCGTCGGACACCCCTTCCCGCAGCGCAAGATGAAGGAACCACTCCATCCCCGGCAAGTCCGGGCTGAAGGCTGTGGCTACTGCCCACCGGGCACTACGCGCGGCTGGCCCATGCGGCAAGCGTTGCCAGGCGAGGGACTGATGATGTACCCGTCCGAATTCAGCCTGGCCCTGCTCCCCCAAGCTTGCCCAGGGAGAAAGCGAGCGACCGGACGCCAACCCGAGCCGTCAAACATCAAGGCTTATGACGACCGGAAATGCCCCTTTGCCTCGGCTGCGCTGGCGAAGACATGCGCCGGCAGCTGCCGCTTTTCAAGCTCCTCGGCCAGCTTGATGCGCAGGAAGGTGTTCGAGGTGTAGCGCGTAACATCCTGATAATAAATGTCCATCAGGCCCTTGACCATGTTGACGTAGTCATCGACCAGCTCCGGCATGATCGCGAAGCGGTCGTAGTTGACGATCGCATTGACCTTGTGGCCGAGAGGCGCCAAGCGCTTTTCGACCGCTTGCCGAATCTGCTCGACATCCTCCGCATTGCGCACGCTCAAACCGGCAAAGTCGATGAAGAAGATATTCTTCTCTTCATCATAGGAGAGACGTTCGCTCATCGGCATGGCGAGCAATTGCTGGCGCATCTTCATCGGGTCGTCGCTGAAGATGCGCGCGTCCATCAGCGCCGGCGCCCCGCGCATCAGCGGCGTAAAGTCCATCCGTTCGAGAATGTCCTTCTGGAGATCCACCCCTGGCGCGATCTCGATCAGTTCCAGCCCTTCGGCACACAGGCGGAAAACGCAGCGCTCGGTAATGTAAAGCACTGTCTTGTCCCACTTGACCGCCTGCTCGCCGCTGAAGGTGCGGTGTTCGACGGCAGCGACGAATTTCTTCGCCTTGCCGTCTTCGACAATGCGCAGCTTGCCGTCTTCGACCATCAGCTGCAGTTTGCCGGCCGTAAAGGTGCCGACGAACACCACTTTCTTGGCGTTCTGCGAAATGTCGATGAAACCGCCGGCACCGGCCAGGCGTGGACCGAATTTGGAGACATTCAGATTGCCTTCGCGGTCCGCCTGCGCCAGGCCCAGGAAGGCGATGTCGATGCCGCCACCATCGTAGAAGTCGAACTGGCTGGGCTGATCGATAATCGCCTGGGCATTGGTTGCCGCACCGAAGCTGAGGCCACCGGCCGGGATGCCGCCGATCACGCCGGGCTCGGCGGTCAGCGTCAGCAGATCGATGATCTGCTCTTCGGCGGCAACATTGGCCACACCCTCCGGCATGCCGATGCCCAGGTTCACCACCGCGTTGGCACGCAGTTCCAGCGCGGCCCGGCGGGCAATGATCTTGCGCTCGCTCATCGGCATGGTTTCGATCGCCGACATCGGCACCTTGATCTCGCCGGCGAAAGCCGGGCTGTATTGCTCGACGAAGGTCTGCATGTGGTATTCAGGCTTTTCGGCGACCACCACGCAGTCGACCAGGATGCCGGGAATCTTTACCTGACGCGGGTTCAGCGTGCCGCGCTCGGCAAGACGCTCGACCTGCACGATGACAATACCGCCCGAGTTCCGGGCGGCCATGGCAATGGCCTGCGCTTCCAGCGTCAGGGCCTCACGTTCCATGGTAACGTTGCCATCGGGGTCAGCCGTGGTGCCGCGAACGATACCGACGTGGATCGGAAAGCACTTGTAGAACAGGTATTCCTCGCCGTCGATCTCCATCAGGCGGACGATGTCCACGGTCGTCTTCTCGTTCAGCTTGCCGCCACCGAAACGTGGGTCGACAAAGGTGCCAAGCCCGACATGGGTGATTGTTCCCGGCTTGCCTGCCGCAATGTCGCGAAACATGTGCGTGATCACACCCTGCGGCAGGTTGTAGGCCTCGATACCATTGGATACGGCAAGTTGCTGCATTTTGGGGACCAGCCCCCAGTGACCACCGACCACGCGCTTGAGTAAACCGGCATGGCCGAAGTGATTGAGACCCCGCTCCCTGCCGTCGCCCTGCCCGGCCGCATAGAAGAGCGTCAGATCGCGCGGACTGCCGAGGCCGGCAGCATCGCTTTCGGCCGCCTCCAGAAACCGCTGCTCGAGGGCCACGGCGATGTTCTCGGCAAAACCGATGCCGACGAAGCCGCCGGTGGCGACGGTATCACCGTCCTTGATCAGGCGCACCGCGGCGCGGGCCGAGACGACCTTGCCGGTATCAGAAGCCCGCAGCGAGGCGGCCATTGGGTGACGGTCAAGCGACATGCATTGTCTCCTTTACTGGATTGGGCCGGCCGGAGAGGGAATCAATGCCGGCGTGGCAGCTAGTGATCATAAGGCACGCTGTGGCAAGCGAAGCTCGCTGCCCCGCAATATCTCTGCGCTCCCTGGACCACAGTCGGTCACGGTGGCCAGAATCCCGCCGGTGCTTACATTTCCCCGCGGCGACGATGACTCCCGCTCAGACCCAGCAGGCCGATCGCGACCAGCGCCAGGGTCGCCGGCTCGGGGATGTTCAAGGCGATCTGGAATATCCGCAAATCGCCATCGAAGGACATGTAGATCGAGCCATCCCGGTAGGCAAGACCATCCGGATCCGGCATGCTCCTGGGGCTCTCGGAAGGAATCACCTGCACCGAATAGACCTCATCGGTCAAGGCGAAGTAGTCGCTGGCGGTACCGAAGAAGAGATCCGCCAGGTCGATCGACTCGGTGACCAGCCCCAAGGCCAGATCGAAGACGTGCAGCTGGTGAGTGGCGTAGTCGCCGACCAGCAAACGATGCTCGTCAAGAGCCTCAAGCCCGAGAGCGAAGGCGCCGAGGGAGAACTGCCTGCCGATCGCGCCACTGAGCAGGTCAAATTCGACAATCCTGCCGCTGCCACCGCAGCTCACGTAGCCCCGTCCATTGACGGCAGCGGCCCCTTGTACGCCATCACAGATCGCGGTCGGCAGCACGATACTCCAGTCGGATGATTGCGGAGTGCTGACCCCTGGAGTAAAAGCCCAGACAATGTCGCCCACGCTCAAACCCCGGTCGCGAAGGAAACGCAAGTTTTCGCCGATGATCAGTTGCGCTCCTTGGGCGCCCAGGCCGACTGGGTTTGTCAGCGGAAAACCCAAGAAAGTCGGGTGCGTGTCGGCAATGACCTCGGCCACCGTATTGCTGACCAAATCCAGCCGCCACAGCTCCCTGCGCGCCTCCACGGGATTGGCCGCGATCGATGCCCAGAGGCTACCGTCACTGGTAAACGCCAAGCCTTCGAACTCATGGACCAGTGCCGGAAAATCGCGTTGCGGAGAAGGCAAGCCACTGACCAAATAACGGTAATCATGGATCGCGGTCAGCACGGCAGACTGCGCGCCACTGGCGATCGTCAGCAGGCCGAGCGCGAGCAACAGCCGTCGACCGATCTGAAGTGTCCCCTCTCTTACAGCTACCGTCCCCTCACCGAATCGCCACATCTCTGCTCTCCTCGTCGCCGACAACGTCAATTGGTGAGGCGCGTACGCGACCTTTCCAGGAATGACACTGGAACAGTATAGACCAGCGGACACGGCGGCCGGACCGGTCCGCAAACGCTCCAGCGCCGTTCGATGCCCACCGTTCGCTCAGAACGGCATCTCAGGAATCAGCGCCCCCAAATCACCTTCCCGCCCGATGTCATGCACCAGCCTGGCGGCGAGCTTGGCGTCGAAGCTGACCAGACGTTCGACAACCTCTTCGACCTGCTGCGGACGGTCGGCGTAATGACAGGCCATTCCCCACAGGTAATAGCCCTCGCCATGCATCGGCTGCAGCTCGACCGAGCGCGCAAAGGCCTCGGCCGCGGCCGCGTGCTCACCGAGACGAGCGTGCGCGAGACCCGTTCCGTACCAGGCACGATCGAGCGCCGGCTTGCGGCGCAGCGCCTCGGCAAACGCCGCGATTGCCGCGCGCGGACTACCTGCCTGCTCGAGGACGAAGCCATGGTTGTAATGCAGGTCAGCATCGTCCGGTGTCAGGCGCAGACATTCGACGTACCATTGCTCGGCCACCGCGAAGTGCCCCCTCTCGGCGGCGATGCACGCCAGATGTCGCGCTGACGGCAGGTCGTCGGGCCGCAACTGGTGGGCGACCAGATACTCGGCAAAGGCCTTTTCGTCGCGCCCGAAGAGGCGCCACAGCCAGGCCCGGGCATAATGTCGTCGATACTCGAAATTCATCTGCACACGCCACCGCAGCAAGGCCGAGAAGATAGCGCGAAGATACCATGAGCCACCCCGATCTGTTTTTTGTCTCCATCTTGCGTGCGCTGGTCGAAGTCGCCCTGCTCTCGCTGCTCGGACAGGCTGCGGTCGGCCTGCTCGCTGGCACCAGGCGCGCCAGCAATCCGGTATACCGCTTGTTCGAGGTGGTCACCCGGCCGGTCGTTCATCTGGTTCGCTGGCTGACGCCGAAAGTGGTTCTCGACCGGCACCTCCCCTTCGTCGCCTTTTTCCTGAGCTTCTGGCTGTGGATCGTGCTCGCTTACGTCAAGCGGCTACTCTGCGAACTGCACGGCCTGGCCGCTTGCTGAGACCAAGGGGCGGGGCCCCGCCAGCAGCGTCGGCGATCACTTGCTGGCGAGTCAGTTGTGCCACACCGGCTGACTGTAGCGCCGCCGCATGTCATCCGGGATCGGCTCGATCTTCAGGCGATTGTATTGGTCGGCAATGCGCTGATAGGTACCATCGGCCTTGATCTCCTCCAGAGCCTTCTGCCACTTCTCGACCTCGGCATCGGGCAGGTCTTTCGAGCCGGCGAGGTAAATTCCGCTCTCACGAACGATCTCACCAAAATTTAGCGCCTCGAGATTGCCGCCGACCTCACGCATGCCGTAGATGATCATCAGCCGCGGGGCGAGCCAGGCGTCGATCCGCCGTTGCTGCATCAGGCGCGCGTTCATCCACTCTTCGTGATGTGGCCGGACGCGTTTGAAGCCACGCTCCTCGAGCAGCGCTTCGGCGCCCGAGTTGCTGAGCACGCCGATCGGGCGATCCTTGACCTTGTCGAGGCTGGACACATCGATGCCGGCACCCCCGACAAGGACCAGATCGTCGGTATAGAGCCTGGCCAACCAGCGGTACTTGTCTTCCCGCTCGGGACTGCGGGTCAGGGCCAGGATGCCGATGTTCGGCTGCGTCTGCGCGATGCGCTGCGCCGCTTCCCACGGCATGAACTCGATGACGCCGGTGTGGCCGACGCGCTTGGCCATCTCGGTCACCAGTTCATAGACAAAACCCTGCTTGACCCCAGGCGTATCGCCGACACTGACCGGCGGGATCTGGAAGGTGTAGGGGGGCAACTCCGCGGCCAGCAGACGAAGCTCCGGCGCCCGTTCTCTTGCGCCCAGGTGCGGCACCCAGGCCAGCAGGGCGGCGAGGAAGACGATAAGGATGCGCACGGGCCTGCTCCTCAAAAAGTGCCGAACATGCTCCAGAGAACGATCACCACCAGCAAGGAAGTCAGCGGGAAGACGACCGAAACCATGAAGATGTCGAAGTAGGATTGCCTATGGTTCATCTGGCAAATGGCCAGCAGGGTGATCACTGCCCCGCTGTGCGGCAGCGCGTCGAGACCTCCCGAAGCGAGCGTCGCGACGCGATGCAGGATCTGCGGGTTGATGCCGGCCGCCTGCGCCAGGTCGAAGTAAGTCTGCCCGACGGCCTGCAACGCAATGCTCATGCCGCCGGACGATGATCCGGTAATACCGGCGAGCACGTTGACCACCACCGCCAGGCCGATCACCGGGTTGTCGGTCAGCGTCATCAGCCAGTCCCTGACAATCAGGAAGGAGGCCAGACTGGCGATCACCGCGCCGTAGGCGACCTCGGATCCGACGTTGAGGATCGGCAGCATCGAGCCGAGCGCACCATCGGTCACTGACTGGCGAACATTCTTGAAGCGCTTCCAGGTCAGGCCGATCAGCACCACACAGGCAATCAACATCGCCAGGATGATCGACCAGATGCCACCGACCGCCGAGACCGACGTCTTGCCGTACGTGGGCAGCGCCAGGTAGTCGGTATCCATTGCCGGGACGATGTACTTGCTAAACACGAAGTTGAGCACCAGAACCAGCAGGACCGGGCTGATCGCCACCGCGAAGGAAGGCATGTTACCGGCCGGTGCTGGCGTTGGATCGCTGGCCATCGTCTCGTAGCCGCTGTGGTCGCCATAGCCCTCACCGGCAAGGCGCGCACGCCGCGCGCGAAACATCAGCCAGACGCTGCCGCAACCAAACATCACCAGTGCGGCGATGACTCCCAAACCGGGAGCGGCGAAGGTGTCGGTGTGAAAGTAGGGGATCGGGATGGCGTTCTGGATGGCCGGCGAACCCGGCAGCGCGGTCATCGTAAAGGTAAACGAGCCGAGCGCAATGGCCGCCGGGATCAGGCGTTTCGGCAGATTGCCCTCGCGGAACATCTGCATGGCGACCGGGAACACGGCGAAGGCGACGACGAAGAGCGACACGCCACCATAGGTGAGGACACCGCAGGCGAGAATGATGGCGATGATCGCCCGTTCCTTGCCGGTCCACTCGACGATCTTGTGGGCGATGGTCTGTGCGCAACCCGAGTCGTCCATCAGCTTGCCGAAGACGGCACCCAACAGGAACAGCGGAAAGAACTTGATCAGGTAGTTGCCCAAGGCGGGCATGAAGACCTGCGTGTAGGTAGCGATGAGCGGCGCGTCGAGCCCGCCGAAGAGCAGGCCGACCATGGCGCAGATCGGCGCAATGACGATGACGTTCCAGCCACGATAGGCGAGAAAGATCAACAGCGCCAGAGAAAGTACGATCCCCAGGATACCAAACACAGGCACCTCCATGATTTAGTTGGACGTCAGAGCGCTGCGAGGCGCAGTATCTACCCGTTTCTCGCGGCCAGTCAAACGGAATTTCTGGCCCGCTTTTCGTGGGCCGCCGAGGGCGTGGCGAAGCGGAGGGCAAGAGTCGCTTCGCATCAGGTAGCGACGTGATCACTCAGCCTGCTTCAGGGAAGCAGATACATGCCGGCACGCGGTCGTTGCGTTGACCCATCGCTTGCGACAAGATAGCCAGCCAGCGCTTCTTCGGCCGCGCTTGCGGCAGCGTGCCGACTTCGCCGCCAACCCAGACCGCCCTCTTCGCCCTCGTCCATCCGCCATGTTCCCGTTCGAATTCATCCGCAGCTTGCGTCCGCATCCCGCCACACCGGCGCCCGTCGTGCGGAGCATCGAAGCCCACGCGGAGCGCCGCGCCGACGGCGCTCTCGAACTGGCCTGGTGCCTGCGCGGCGATATGGCGCGCCTGCTGATTCCCGAGCCCGGCACTCCGGAATGTACCGATGGCCTATGGGAACACAGCTGCTTCGAAGCCTTCGTCGGCGTCGTCGGCGATGCGGCCTACCGCGAGTTCAACTTTTCGCCATCCGGTCAATGGGCCAGCTATGCCTTCGCGAACTATCGGCAGCGCGAGGAAGGGCCCGTCGACTTCAGCCCACCGAAAATCGTCGCCAGGCGCTTTGCCGGCCGCCTGGAAATGGAAGCCGTCATTGCCTCCGCCGACCTGCCACCGATGGCTGCCAAGGCAAGGCTGCAAATGGCTCTGGCGGCGGTGGTCGAAGCGGCGGATACGGTGGACGGCTGCCACAGCTACTGGGCCCTGCAGCATCCGGCGGCACGGCCCGACTTTCACCACCGCGACGGCTTCACCCTCGAACTGCCGCCGCCGTCCTCATCATCGCCCTCAACTCCCGCCTGAAGGGACGCCGCATGCCCGCCATCGAGTTCGGACTCGACCGCCTGCTCAAGGACCCACAACTGCGCAAACCGCTGCGCGGCCGCCGCCTGGCACTCGTCGCCCATCCGGCCTCGGTCAGCGCCGAGCTGACCCACGCGCTCGACGCCCTGAGCGCACTGCCCGATCTGTGCCTGAGCGCTGCCTTCGGCCCGCAACACGGGCTGCGTGGCGACAAGCAGGACAACATGATCGAGTCGCCCGACTTCGACGACCCGGTACATGGCATCCCGATATTCAGCCTCTACGGCGAGACGCGCCGCCCGACGCCGACGATGATGGACAGCTTCGATGTCCTGCTGATCGACCTGCAGGACCTTGGCTGCCGCATCTACACCTTCATCACCACCCTGCGCTACCTGCTCGAGGCCGCGGCCGAGCACGGCAAGGAGGTGTGGATACTCGACCGGCCCAACCCGGCTGGCCGGCCGCTCGAAGGATTGCTGTTGCGCCCGGGCTGGGAAAGCTTCGTCGGCGCCGGGCCGCTGCCGATGCGCCACGGCCTGACCATGGGCGAACTCGCTCGCTGGTTCGTCACCACCCTCGAGCTCGACATCGAGTGCACGGTCATCACCATGCACCACTGGGCGCCGACGACCGCGCCCGGCTATGGCTGGCCGGGCGAGCAGCGCAGCTGGATCAACCCCAGCCCAAACGCACCGAACCTGTCGATGGCGCGCTGCTACGCGGGCACGGTAATGCTCGAAGGCACGACGCTCTCCGAAGGGCGTGGCACGACGCGTCCCCTGGAGCTGTTCGGCGCCCCCGACATCGACGCTGGCGCGCTGTTGAAGACCATGCACGCCCTGGCGCCGGACTGGCTGCTCGGCTGCCGGCTACGCGCCTGCTGGTTCGAGCCGACCTTCCACAAGCACGCCGGCAAGCTCTGCCAGGGCGTCCAGATCCACGTTGACGACCCTCACTACCAACATGCCCGCTTTCGCCCCTGGCGCCTACAGAGCCTGGCCTTCAAGGCACTGCGGCAGCTGCAGCCGGACTACCCGCTGTGGCGTGATTTCCCCTACGAATACGAACACCAGCGCCTGGCCATCGACCTGATCAACGGTTCGCCACTGTTGCGCGAGTGGGTCGACGACCCGGCGGCAACACCCGCCGACCTCGACGCACTGACCCGCGCCGACGAAGACGTCTGGGAAGAAGAGCGCAAGGCCTGCCTGCTCTACTGATGTCTGCCACCGCTGCACCCCCCGAGAACTCGCCACCGCGCCGAATCGCCCATCTCGACATGGACGCTTTCTATGCCTCGGTCGAGTTGCTGCGCTATCCGGAATTGCGCGGCCTGCCAGTGGTGATCGGCGGCAGTCGCGCGCAGCAGCCCGTGCTGCTCGCCGACGGCGAGCGCCGTTTCGCACGCCTGCGCGACTACGCCGGTCGCGGCGTGATCACCACCGCCACCTACGAGGCGCGTGCCCTCGGCGTTTTTTCGGCAATGGGAATCATGAAAGCGGCCCGACTGGCGCCAGAGGCGATTCTGCTGCCGGTCGATTTCGCGGCCTACCGACACTACTCCCGGCTCTTCAAGGCCGCCGTCGCGCAACTCGCCCCGCAGATCGAAGACCGCGGCATCGACGAGATCTACATCGACCTGAGCGCGCTCGCCGACGACACGCGGACCCTGGCGCAGCGCATCAAGGACGCGGTGCGTACAGCCACCGGGCTGTCCTGCTCGATCTGCGTCGCAGCCAACAAGCTGCTGGCAAAAATTGGCTCCGACCTCGACAAGCCGGACGGCCTGACACTGCTCAACGCGGAGGACCTCCGGCAGCGCATCTGGCTGCTGCCGGCGCGCAAGATCAACGGCATCGGCCCCAAGGCCAGCGAGCGGCTGGCCGCGCTGGGCATCCACAGCATCGGCGAACTGGCGCAAGCCGACGCCGGCTTACTGCAACAGCGCTTTGGCCGCAGCTATGGCCGCTGGCTGCTCGCCGCCGCGCACGGCATCGACGAGCGACCGCTGCGCACCTCGTGCGAACCGAAATCGATCAGCCGCGAAACAACTTTCGAGCGCGACCTGCATCCGCGCGATGATCGCCAAACCCTGGGCGCAATTTTCACGACACTGTGCACCCAAGTCGCCGAGGATCTGCGCCGCAAGGCCTACCAGGGCCGGACGATCGGCATCAAACTGCGCTTCGCCGACTTCCAGACCGTCACCCGCGACCTGACCCTGCCCGCCGCCATCGACGATGCGCAGGCCATCCGCCGTGCCGCCGGCGAATGCCTGCGCCGCGTAGCGCTCGATCGCAAGCTGCGCTTGCTCGGGGTGCGGGTCAGCGCGCTGGCGGGGCGGTCTGCGACCGAGAGTCAGTCGCAGCCGCGCCAGCAAGAGCTGGTGTTCGCTCCCTCGATCGAGACAGCGACCGACTGATCCTGAGTTTGATGTCGACTTACGGCCGCTCGTGCCCTGAGGCGCCACGCGGCCAACTCCGGCCACGCGAGCGCCGCGACAGTCACGTCGTGGATGGCTGCTTTCAGGGGACAGCCGCCTTGCTCGACACAGAGCGACGATGGTCACCCGCCAGGGCCTTGTCGCGCATGCTGTGGTCTCCTGGTCTCGGGGATTAAAGGGTTTTCGAAGCCGCCATCGTTTGTCGCCTTTCGCTGCTGCCACAACCTGGCACAGGGGTTCTGCTGCTGCTCTACCGCACCAGGGTGGGGGTTGCCGGCGGATCGTCGCAAAGGTGGCGCCTCAACTCCCGCCAAGCACCTTGAACAAGGTCAGCCGGTTGACCTGCTCACTCAGACGCAAGTCAATCAGCTCCTGCTGCGCCGCATACAGCGAGCGCTGTGCAACAAGCACGGCGATGGCCGTTTCGACCCCGGCCTGTTGGCGGGCCGTGACCAGTTGCAGGGTTCTCGCATACGCCTGCTGCAACGCAGCCTGTGCCTGCAATCGTGTGGCCAGGCTGTCGCGCACGGCCAGCGCGTCCGCCGCCTCCTTGAAAGCCGTCTGGATGGCCTTGTCGTAGTTGGCGATCAACACTTGTTGCTGCACCTGCGCCGCCTCTTCGGCGAGGCGGCTGGCGCCGCCATCAAAGATCGGCAGGCTCAGCGAAGGCGTGAGAAGCCACAAAAGGCGTGAGAAGCCACAAGCCATTGCCCGCCGCGAAGAGGCTGCCCACATCGACGCTGGCGCGTCCAGCCGCGGCCGTCAGGGTCAGCGTCGGAAATCGTGCCGCGCGCGCCGCGGCCACATTGGCACGACCCGCCTGCAAGGCCAACTCTGCGGCCTGCAAATCCGGGCGCTGAAGCAATACGGTGGACGACAGACCTGCCGGCACATCCAGCAGCTGGGCCGCTGCAGGGGCCGGCGCCGCATCCGCATCCGCGGCGTTCTGGCGTTCCTGCGGCATCGCCTCCGGGGGCAAATCAGCGCCCACCAGCAAACGCAAGGCGTTGCGGTCCTGCGCCACTTGTGCATCAAGGGTCGCCCAGTCTCTCCGCGCCGTCTCAACAACGGCTTGGCCGGCCGCCATTTCCAGCGCCGTCGCCGCCCCCAGGGAGCGCTGTCGCTCGATCAGTTCCAGACTGCGCTCCCGGCTCTGCAGCGTCTGCGCCGCCACGCGGCGTTTTTGCTGGTCGGCGTCCAGCGTCAGCCATGCCTGGGCCACCGACACCACCAGGCTGGCCTGCACGCTGTCACGCGTTTGTTCGCTGGCCAGGAAGGTGGCCAGCGCCGCACCCTTGAGGCTGGCCAGGCGTCCCCACAAATCGAGCTCCCAGGCTGCCACGCCCAAGGACGCCGTCGCGGCCCGAGCCGTGCCGGCCGTGGCGGAAGCGCCCGCGTTGAGCGTGGGGCCGCTATCGGCAACCTGGATGTCGTATTGCGTGCGCGTGGCTTCGATATTCAATGCCGCCACACGCAGGTCGCGGTTGTTGCGCAACGCCAATTCCACCGTGGTCTTCAAAGCGGGATCGACGATGACATCGCGCCAACGCAACTCCGCGGGCAGAGCCATGCTCCCTGGCACCGCCGTCGCAGTGACTTCTGCAGGTACCGGCAGCGTCGCCTCGCCCGTGCGCGGGGCGCCATCGAGCGAGGCGCAGGCGCTCAGCGTCAGCGCGCACGCACACGCACACGCCGCGGAAACCCAGGTGGCCTTCATGCCGCAACCTCCTGCAGGGAATCCGGCAGGGCACGGCGAGGTCGCTCAAACCAGCGACGAACCGACACATACAACACCGGAACAAACAACAGACCCAGCACCGTGGCGCTGAACATGCCACCGAGCACACCGGTGCCAATGGCACGCCGGCTGCCCGACCCGGCACCGCTGGACACGGCCAGTGGCAAGACACCGAACATGAAGGCCAGCGAAGTCATCAGAATGGGGCGCAGCCGCAGCTTCACCGCCTCCAGCGTCGCCGCCAGCAAGGTCGCACCCCGGGCCTGCATCTGCTGCGCGTACTCCACGATCAGGATGGCGTTCTTGGCCGAGAGGCCCACGGTGGTGAGCAGGCCGATCTGGAAATAGACGTCGTTGCTCAGGCCCGCCATCCAGGTCGCCGCGACCGCACCGATGACACCCATGGGCACCATGAGCATCACCGAGAACGGCACCGACCAGCTCTCATACAGCGCTGCCAGACACAGGAACACGAACAAGATGGACAGCACGTAGAGCGCGGGCGCCTGGGAGCCCGACAAACGCTCCTGGTAAGACTGCCCCGACCATTCGAAGCCAATGCCTTGCCCGACATCCTGGTTCAGCCGGGCGATGATTTCTTCGGCCGCGTCCATGGCCTCGCCCGAACTGGCGCTGGCCGTGGGGGAGCCAACGATCTCATAGGACGACAAGCCGTTGTAGCGCTCCAGCTTGGCTGGACCACTGCTCCAGGCCACCGACGCAAAGCTCGACAGCGGCACCATGTCACCCGCGCTGTTGCGAACCCGCCAAAGCAACACGTCTTCGGGCTGCATGCGGTAGCTGGCGTCGCCCTGCATGTACACCTTTTTCACCCGCGACGCATTGATGAAATCGTTGATGTAGGTGCCGCCCAGCGCCGAGGACAGGGTGGCGTTGACGTCGGCCGTGCTCAAGCCGAGGGCCGAGGCCTTCTGGTCGTCGATGCTCACCTGCAGCTGCGGCGAGGCCGGTACGCCGCTGGCACGCACGCCGGTGAGCCGCACATCCTGGTTGGCCAGCTCGATGAAGCGGTCGCGCGCCGTCTGCAAAGCCTCCTGGCCCAGGCCGCCCAGATCCTGCAGCTGCAGCGTGAAGCCGGCATTGCTCCCCAGCCCGCGCACCGCGGCCGGCAGCAGCACGAAGACCCGGGCATCCCGCGTCTTGGCGAGCTCGCGGTTGAAGCGCTGCGCCAGAGCCTTGGCGCCTTGATCGCTGCCTTCGCGCTCGCTCCAGTCCTTGAGGCGAATGAACATGTTGGCAATGGCCTGATCACCGCCCAGACCGCGCAGGGCGATGGTGGAAGAGACCTCGGCTTGCTGACCCAGATAGCCCTCGACTTCTTTCAGGACCGCTGCGGTGCGTGAATCGGTCGCCCCGGTCGGCAGCTGCACCTGAACCATCAGCAGACCCTGGTCTTCGTCGGGCAGGAACGAGCCGGGCAAGCGGGTGAAACCATAGGCCAGCCCCGCGACCAGCAGCACATAGATCACCACCATGCGTGCGGGCCGGCTCAGGGTGCGCGACACCAGCTTGCGGTAGCCCTCGCCGCTGCGCAGGAATCCCGTGTTGAATGCAGAAAAGAAGCGACCCAGCGGCCCCTTGACCATGGCGTGCCCGGCCGGCGGCAACAGCGAGGCACACAAGGCCGGCGTCAGCGTCAGGGCCACCAGCACGCTCAGGACCATGGCCGAGACGATGGTGATGCTGAACTGCCGATAGATGACGCCGGTGGAGCCCGACAGGAAGGCCATCGGAATGAACACCGCCGACAACACCAGCGTGATGCCCACCAGGGCCGGCGTGATCTGGCCCATGCTCTTGCGCGTGGCGTCCCGGGGCGACAGGCCTTCTTCCGAGATCAGGCGCTCGACGTTTTCCACCACCACGATCGCATCGTCGACCAGCAAGCCGATGGCCAGCACCATGCCGAACATGGTGAGCGTGTTGATCGAATAGCCGAACACCTGCAGCACCCCGAAGGTGCCCAGCAGCACCACCGGCACCGCGATCGCCGGAATCAGCGTGGCGCGCAGGTTCTGCATGAACAGCGCCATGATCAACACCACCAGCAGCATCGCCTCGGCCAAGGCCTTGACCACCTCTTCGATGGACACCTGCACAAACGGCGTGGTGTCGTAGCCGATGTCATACTTCATCTGGTCGGGGAAGAATGGCGAAAGCTGCGCCAGCTTGGCCTTCACCGCCGAGGACACCGCCAGCGCATTGGCGCCTGTGGCCAGGCGCACGCCCAATCCCGCCATCGGCTTGCCGTTGTAGCTGCCCTGCACGGTGTAGCTCTCGCGGCCCAGCTCGATGCGGGCGACGTCGCCCAGCGTGACCACCGAGCCATCGCTGTTTGCCTTCAAGAACACCCTCTCGAATTCGGCCACGCTGCGCAGCTTGCTGCGCGCGGTGATGGTGGCACTCAGCTGCTGGCCATCGACCGCGGGCAGGGAGCCCAGCGCACCGGCGGACACCTGCGTGTTCTGTGAGGTCAACGCCGCGCTGATGTCGCTGGGTATCAGCCTGTACTTCTGCAGCGAGGTCGGGTTGAGCCAGATGCGCATGGCGTAGCCCGATCCCAGCGTGACCACTTCGCCCACGCCATCGATGCGGCTGACCTGGTCCACCAGGCTCGAGGCCACGTAGTCGCCAAGGTCACCCGCCGTGATCGCCGGATCGTCCGAGGTCAGGTTGGCGATCATCAGGAAATCACTTCCCGACTTGGTCACCGTCACGCCCTGGTTCTGCACCGCCTGGGGCAGTTGGGTCATCGCCTGTTCCAGCTTGTTCTGTACCTGCATCTGCGCCACATCACCGTCGGTACCCGAGATGAAGCTGAGCGTGACCGTCGCACTGCCGGTCGAGCTGGACGACGAAGACATGCTCTGCAAGCCATCGAGCCCGGTCATGCGCTGCTCGATGACCTGGGTCACCGAGTCCTCGACCGTCTGGGCCGAAGCGCCGGTGTAGGTAGCCTGCACGCGGATGCTGGTGGGCGCGATATCGGGGTATTGCTCCAGCGGCAGGGTGAAAATGGAGAGTGCGCCGGCGAGCATGATCACGATGGCAATCACCCACGCAAATATTGGGCGGTCAATAAAGAAGCGGGCCATGGGTCGAATCCAATCAGTGTGTGGTGGTGGCGATAGCAGCAGTGTCGGCAAATCCCGTATTGGCCTTGGCGATCACCATGGGCACGGCATAAACAATCTGCCCGTCCTTGACTTTGCCCAGGCCCTCCACCACCAGCCTGTCGCCAGCCTTCAATCCCTCGGTCACGCGCCATTGGCCGTCGACCGCTGCCGCGGTGGTGAGCGCCCGTTTCTCGATCGCGCCGTCTTCCTTGACCACCATGGCACTGGCCTCGCCCCGCGCATTGCGGGTCACACCCGCCTGGGGGACCAGAATCGCCTCCGGATCGATCGCCTGGTTCAGGCTGACGCGCACGAACATGCCTGGCAGCAGCAGGCCGTCCGGGTTGGGTACCCGGGCGCGCAGCGTCATGGCGCCCGAGCTGGAGTCGACCGCCACGCCCTGCACTTGCAGCACGCCTTCGTGCTCATACTCGGAGCCGTCTTCCAGCGTCAGGCTCACCTTGGTTTCACCCTTTTCAAGCGCACCGCTGTCGAGCTGGCGGCGCAGGCGCAGCCAGTCGGCACTGCTCTGCGCCACATCCACCCAGATCGGGTCGAGTTGCTGCACGGTGGTGAGCGCATCCGTCTGGTTCGCGGTCACCAGGGCGCCTCGGGCCACCGTCGAGGTATCCACCCGGCCGGCGATGGGCGCAACGATGCGGGTCCGATCCAACTCCAACTGGGCATTGACCTGCGTCGCCTGGGCCGATTGCAAATCGGCGCGAGCCTGCAGCAAAGCGGCCTGAGCGTCTTCGTTATCTTGTGTGGTCCCCACCTCGGCCTTGAGCAAGGCCGCTTGACGTGCCGCCTTCATTTCGGCGGCCGAAAGCGTGGCCTTGGCGCGGACCACTCCGGCCTTGGCCACCCGCAAGCTGGCTTCGGCGCTGCTGCTGTCGAGTTGGTAGAGCGGCTGACCAGCCTTGACCTGGCTGCCCTCTTGAAACAGTCGTTCGCGCACCAGCGCCGTCACCTGGGGCCGCACTTCGGCGGACAACGCGGCCACCGTGCGTCCGGCCAACTCGGTCTGCAACGCCAACGGCTGCGACACCACCGACACCACGCCCACTTCCACAACGGCGGGCGCCGCGTTCGCACCATTGGCCTTGCCGTCCGAGCATCCAGCCACCACCAGCGCAAGACTCACACACGAAAGCATTTGCAGGGCTGCGGAAACTCGGGGACGGCGTTGAAACACGCGGCGGGTGGAGGCGATCATGAGTAGTCCTGTGTTGGTTCTGAAAGAATGCCCCGATGGTACGGCGCAAATATGCAGAGAATTTGAAGGCCTCCGGATCTGCCGTGGCATGACCCAGCGCATTTGGAGGAGCGGCACGCTTTCGGTTCTAATACGGTATGCGCCTTGGCATGTCCGCCCGTCTGTTCCTCGCCATCCTGGCCACGTCCGCCCTGGCTGTGGCGTTGGTGGGCGTGACCACGCGCCTGAACTTCGAGCGCGGATTTCTGGGCTACCTCAACGAGCTGGCCACCGAGCGCATGGCATTGGCCAAGCCCCGGCTGGAGACCGCCTACCTGCAGCACGGCAACTGGGATTTCCTGCACGACAATCTCAATGCCTGGCACCAGCTGCTGCGCCCGGCACCCGATGACGATTTGAGTGCGCAATCCGTGACCAGCAGCATCCTGACTTCGGATCTCACCGGCGCCATGTTGCGCATGAGCTTGCTGGACCGCCAGAACCAGTGGGTGGCCGGCTTCCCCAGCACAGGCCAGAAGGTCCTGCAGCTGCCGCTGCGCGCTGAAGGCGAAACGGTCGGCTGGTTGACCATGGCTCCGTTCCAGTCGGTTGCCGATGGCGGGGACCAGCGCTTCCAGCAAGGTCAGGCCAAAACCACCGTGGCCATCGCCATCCTGGCGCTGGTGCTTTCGGCCTTGATCGCGTGGTGGGTGGCGCGCACCTTGCTCACGCCCGTGCGCCGGGTGGCTGCGGCCACCCACCGCCTCGCCGCCGGCCACCACGACATCCGAGTGCCGGTGGACAGCCAGGACGAAGTGGGCCAGCTGGCCCGGGATTTCAACCACCTTGCCCTGACCCTGGGCCGCAACGAAAAACTGCGCCGCAATTTCATGGCCGACGTCTCGCACGAACTGCGCACCCCGCTGGGCATTCTCAAAGGCGAACTGGAAGCGCTGGAAGACGGCATCGTTCCACTAAACGCCGAGGCCGTGATGTCCCTGCAAGCCGAGGTGGCGCGCATCGGCGGATTGGTCGAAGACCTGCACGAACTGGCCTTGTCCGATGCCGGCGCCTTGAGCTACCGCAAGGAACCCCTCGATCTGGTGTCACTGCTGCAGCGCGCCACACAGGCCCAGCAGCCGCGCCTGCTCAGCGCCGGGCTGACCCTGAACGTGTCACTGGTCCCGCCGATCGCCATGGTGACCGGCGATGCCGTGCGTTTACTCCAGCTGCTGGACAACCTGCTTGAAAACTGCAGGCGCTATACCGATGCGCCGGGCATCGTCCAGGTCACGCTCGAGGGCAGCGTCAGCGAATGGCAGCTGGCCATTGAAGACAGCGCCCCGGGTGTTCCCAGCGACATGCAAGACCAGCTCTTCGACCGCTTTTTCCGGATCGATGGCTCGCGCAGTCGCGCCACCGGCGGCTCAGGCCTGGGCCTGCCCATTTGCAGCAACATCGTGCAGGCTCACGGCGGTCACATCAGCGCCCGTGCGTCGGCACTGGGCGGCGTGTGCATAGCCATTGCGCTGCCCCGGGAGGCATCGCCCACATGAGCACGGTTCTGGTGATCGAGGACGAGCCGAAGCTCGCCACGCTGCTGGCCAACTACCTGCGCGCCGCCGAGCTGGACCCTCACGTGATCGCTGACGGCGCCCTGGCGGTGCAGGCGGTTCACGACCTCGATCCTTCCATCATCCTGCTAGACCTGATGCTACCCGGTCGCGATGGCGTCGACATCTGCAGGGAAGTGCGCCGCTTCAGCCGCGTGCCGATCATCATGCTCACCGCCAGAGTGGAAGAAGTCGACCGCCTGCTGGGGCTGGAGACCGGGGCCGATGACTACCTGTGCAAGCCGTACAGCCCGCGTGAAGTCGTGGCGCGGGTGAAGGCGCAGCTGCGGCGCGCCGGATGGCACGCAGGCCAGGCGCCCCTGCCCCCCCCGACCGCGGACGAAGCTCCGCTGCGTATCGACGAATCGGCCTGCCGGGCGAGTTGGGGCGACCACGATCTGGGCCTGACAGCCGCCGAAATTCGGCTGCTGGGAACGCTCGCCAAACATCCGGGTCGGGTCTTCTCCAGAGACCAACTGCTGGAACACTTGCATGACGATGGCAGGGCTGTCACCGATAGAGCCATCGACAGCCATATCCGCAACATCCGAAGAAAGCTCGAGCAGGCCTGCGACGGCGACAGCCCTATTCGCTCGGTCTACGGAGTGGGTTACGCCTACGAATGGCTGACGCCCTGATCTCTCCAACTTGACAGGAGATAGATCAACCTAAATTCCCCCGTTTGCCACTTCCAAAAGCCGGTAAAGGCGGCGGCAAGGCAAGCGGCGGCGTTGAACGGAAATACCTCGTCGAGCGCAGCCAGCTGCTCGGGCGTCAGCCGAACGGCCAGCGCGCCTACATTCTCGTCCAGATACTTGCGCCGCTTGGTGCCGGGGATCGGCACGAGGTCAACGCCCTGCGCGAGCACCCATGCCAGCGCGAGCTGGGCCGGCGTACAGCGGACCTCGTTGGCCGCCGCCCTGACCTTCTCGACCAGCGCCAAATTGTGCGTGACGTAGCTGATTTTCCCGCTGCCATTCGCTCGGCTAGTCCGTACAAATGGCGCATGCAAAGCGTTCTGGGTGCACTGCGTGTTCGCCTGGTAGGCAAGAGCGACGAGGCTCGCTTTCGGGAAGCCGCTGTTGCTGCTGCTGCAGACCTTTGTCGAGCCCTCGCGTTTCCAGGGGCCTTCTATCGAGCCGCCAACTGGACGCCCCCGGGGGTGACGCAAGGCTTTCGCCGCCCGTCACGTCTCCAATGGCAACACCGGCATTGCCGACCAAATGCGCGACCTGAACCGTAACATCCGCTGGGTCTTCGACGCCCCATGCATGAGCAGAAATTCTCCAGGCCACCTATCCCCTTGATCCCGGCACGAGAACATGTTTTCCGTGATCCCGGCATTGACAGGCATCTGCCCCTTGCCTATAATTCGGCCCTCCTCGGGGGTCGGTAGCTCAGT
>JEMX01000029.1:26633-73971 GCA_000585055.1 Candidatus Accumulibacter appositus | reverse complement strand
GTGCGCGCGCGTCCATCGCGGCCAGAGCCCGCGCCGCGGCGGTTGCCGTCGTGGCTGCCGCGCGGCGCCGGAGTGGTCACCGCTGGCGCAGGCGTCGTGCCGGGCTCGAAGCCTTCGACGACCTGTTTCTCGATACGCCGGGTGAGCAGCTTTTCGATTGCCGCCAGCAGCGGCCGCTCTTCGGCACAAACCAGCGACAGCGCTTCGCCGGAACTGCCGGCACGGCCAGTGCGGCCGATGCGATGCACGTAGTCTTCGGGAACGTTCGGCAACTCGAAGTTCACCACGTGCGGCAGCTCTTCGATGTCCAGGCCGCGGGCGGCGATGTCGGTGGCCACCAGTACGCGCACCGTGCCGTTCTTGAAACCGGCCAGGGCGCGCGTGCGCGC
The DNA here is from genome assembly GCA_000585055.1 of Candidatus Accumulibacter appositus. Taxonomy (GTDB): domain Bacteria; phylum Pseudomonadota; class Gammaproteobacteria; order Burkholderiales; family Rhodocyclaceae; genus Accumulibacter; species Accumulibacter appositus. The sequence goes on along the minus strand of JEMX01000029.1, from coordinate 73,582 downwards.
CGGCTGGCTCTTGTTGCCGTGGATCGCGGTGGCTTCGATGCCGGCCTTGCACAGATACTCGGAGAGGCGGTTGGCGCCGCTCTTCATGCGCGTGAACACCAGTACCTGCTTCCAGTCGCCCGAAGACACCAGATGCACCAGCAGGTCGCGCTTGCACCAGCTATCGACCGGGTGAACACGCTGCGCGACGAGTTCGGACTCGGCGTTGCGGCGTGCGACTTCGACCATCGCCGGGTTGTGTAGCAGGCCGTCGGCGAGCTTGCGGATTTCTTCCGAGAAAGTTGCCGAAAAAAGCAGGTTCTGGCGTTTCGCCGGCAGCAGCGCGAGGACACGACGGATGTCGCGGATGAAACCCATGTCCAGCATGCGGTCGGCTTCGTCGAGCACCAGAACCTCGACATTCGACAGCTCGACGGTTTTCTGCTGCAGGTGATCGAGCAGGCGTCCGGGGGTGGCCACCAGGATGTCGACGCCGCGGCGCAAGGCGTCGATCTGCGGGTTGATGTTCACGCCGCCATAAATCAGCGTCGTCTTGAGGGACATGTACTTGCCGTAAATGCGCACGCTCTCTTCGATCTGCGCCGCAAGCTCGCGGGTTGGGGTCAGGATCAGCGCCCGCACGCGCTGGCGTGGCAGGGCATTGGCGCCGGCACGGGCAGGCATGGTGCTCAGGCGTTGCAGCAGTGGCAGCGTGAAACCGGCAGTCTTGCCGGTGCCGGTTTGCGCACCGGCGAGGACGTCGCGTCCTTCGAGAATCAGCGGAATGGCTTGCGCCTGTACAGGCGTCGGCTCGGTGTAGCCTTGCTCGGCGACAACGCGGGTGAGCTCGGCCGACAGGCCGAGCGCGGAAAACGATTGGGTCAAGGTGAATCTCCGGTGAACGACCTGCTGCGGCATGATGCCAACAGAGCCGGTTCAGGCGCTTGGAACTAGGGGGATGGGTGTGCTGCGGGGCGATCGGCAAATGCCGATGGGGGATCAACCGCGAGAGGACCGAGCTGCCGACCGGATGAAACGCGGCTCAGTTCTGGGCCGCACTATACACGCTTTGGCGCGGCACGGCGAAAAAACGCCGCTCGCGTCCGCCAACTGCCGAGCGCCAGCGGCTCGGCGCGACCGAAGTGCGGCATCGGCTGGCGTTCGCTCCATTGCGGGCCACCGGCGCCGCGACAACCGACACCCTGCCGCTATCTACAGCGGCAAATCTTTCGGAAAACCGACCAGTTCGTCATGGTCGAGCTTGTCAATCGCCTCCGGCCCCAGCTCGCGGCTGTTCCACGCGTAATTGAGCTTGGCGTAGATTGCCGGCAGCAGTTGCGGCAACAACTCGTCGACCGCTTCCGGATCGGACTCCAGTTCGCCGATCGCTTCCTCGAGCGCTTCCATGGCGTCGGTGAGCGTGGTGAGAACCCATTCTGCGTCCATTTTCTGCTCCTTCAAATCTGGCCTCTTATACCACCGATCGCGGCCCGACATCGGGCTGAACGGCAAGCCGCATACCCATCGCCTTAAGAATGGCGGTGAGGCTGCGCAACTCGGGGTTGCCTTGTGGCGAGAGGGTGCGGTACAGCGTCGTCGCGTTCAGCGCGGTTTGATCGGCCAATCCAGTCACGCCACCAAAGGCCGTTGCCATGTAGCGCAGGGCTGTCAGCAGTTCGGCCTGGTTCCCGTCTGCCAGTACCGCGTTCAGGTATTCGGCCGCAAAAGCCGGGTCCTTCCGAAAACTGTCGATGGTTGCATCCTCATGCGCTCTTGATCTGCTGCTCATCATGCCCTCCTTTCCCAGTCCTGCCAGTAAGCCGCCGCCGTAGATGAACGCACTCCAGTATGCCGCGGCAAGCTCGCTGCTGCCCCAAGCGCCGGACTATCTGGCAGGCGACGCCGAAGGCAGTCGGTAGGAGCAACCAGTCAAGCTCCGATGCAGCTACGTGCGCTACTTTGGAGACGAGTGCATGACGCTAATGACAAGAGGAAGCACTCCTGCAACCGTGGCCAATATCATAGCAATGATGGCGATGATATTGGCCTTGACGGCCACGCGCCGAGCTTGTTCTGAATTCGCCAATGCCTCGCGCGAAATGGAGAGACTGGCTTCTTCGCGCGCAGCCCTGGCCGCGTCGTCTTTGGCTGTCAACCAAGACAAGCACAGACGATGATTTGGACTGTCGAAGTCGCAGCCAAGGCGGCGGTGGTGAATGGCGGTGCGCGCTTGTTCGAGCGGCATAGCTTCAAGCCTCGCAATCAGGTCGTCGTCGGTCCTACTCATAGCATTCCTAGTGATGGAAGAAATCCAATCGTGTCATCGAGAGACAGGCTATGCACCATAACTCCGGCGCCCGCTCCCTAACTTGGCATCGTTCGGAACGGTGGAAGCTCTGTCGCAGCAGGCCCTGCGCCCTATATTCGCTGATTCAAACTAGTATTGAGAAATCGTGAAAACAGCACTTCCAAGGATAGGTCAATAGCATACAGCAAGGCCGCGCCAATGACTGCTATCGGCGGACTTCTTCGCCGCCTCTTCCTGGGTCGTTTAGCTACACCCGACAAACGCTCCCTCGTCGTGCCGCGGCAGGTCACCACGAGCTCAATTGGCGCGCGAGTTGCGCGAGCAATTTGTGCAGCCCTCGCATTCACTGCGGAGAAGGTCACGTGGCGCCTGCGCGCTAATGCTCGCACTCTGCCGCCAAGCCCGGGCGCGCCGTATTCGGCTGGGAAAGAAGTCGGCTGCCAGTTCATCTACGAACGATCTGGCGCGGGTCGGATTTTCCCGTGCGATGAATCCGGCGATTGCGCGATGCCGTGGCCAAGGCGGTCGCGTTGTCTTGCGCGTTATGCGAGGTAGTAGAGCGGCTGCATGGCGTCCTCGCGGCTTTAGGTACAGGTGTGGTACTTGGCCAAGTCGGCGGCCGGGTTCAGAATGGCCAACAGGGCGGCCCGCAGGTATTCCGCTTACAACGAGTCAACCAACAGCTGATTCGCGTCAAGCATCCGTATGGTGACTAGTCCAAGGCAAGGTAAAACGCCGATTTCGCGTAAAGGAGCAAGACGATGCTACCGCTCTGTTTCGTACTCATGCCTTTCGGCAAGAAAGCCATTCCCTCCGGGAGCACGGTTGATTTCGATGCCGTCTACCACGACCTGATCGCCCCGGCGATCGAAGCGGCGGGCATGGAGGCGCTGCGCGCCGACCAGGAGGTCAGCGGCGGGGTGATCCATAAACCGATGTACGAGCGACTGATTCTTTGCGATTTCGCCGTCGCCGATCTCACCGGCGCCAACGCCAATGTCTTCTATGAGCTTGGCCTGCGCCATGGCGTTCGCCCCGCGACCACCGTCCTGCTCTATGCGGGCAGCGAGCGCATGCCTTTTGACGTCGCGCCTTTGCGTGCCTTGCCCTACCAGTTGAGCGCGGATGGCAAGCCGACTCAGGTCGAGGGCGCGCGCCAGGCCCTGTGCAAGCTGCTCGAAGCCGCCAGGGCTGCGCGCGGTGAGGAGAGTACCGACAGTCCGGTATTCCAGTTGGTCGAGGGCTACACCGCGCCGGATATCGCCCGCCTGAAGACCGACGTCTTTCGTGATCGGGCGCACTACGCGGCCGAGGCGCGCAAACAGCTCGCCGATGCTCGGCGCCTCGGCAAGGAGGCGCTCCATAAGCTCGCTGGCGAGCTGGGCGAGCTGCAGGATCTCGAGTCGGGAGTGGTCATTGACCTCTTCCTCTCGTATCGTGCGCTCAGCGACTGGCAGGCCATGGTCGATGTGGCGGCACGGATGTCGGCGCCGCTGGCGCGCAGCGTGCTGGTGCGCGAACAGCTGGGCTTCGCCCTCAATCGTCTCGGGCGTGGCGACGAAGCCGAGGCCTTGCTGGCCGAGTTGATCGCGGAACGCGGCGCGAGCAGCGAAACCAATGGGCTGCTCGGGCGGGTGTACAAGGATCGCTGGGAGGAGGCGCGCAAGGCGAATGAGCTACTCAAGGCCAACGGCTGGTTGCGCAAGGCGATCGATACTTACCTGCAGGGTTTCGAAGCCGACTGGCGGGACGCCTACCCGGGCATCAACGCGGTGACGCTGATGGAGCTGAAGAATCCGCCCGATCCGCGCCGGCATGAACTGCTGCCGGTGGTCAGCTATGCAGTCAAGCGACGCCTGGCGAACGGCACTGCGGACTATTGGGACCATGCGACGCTGCTCGAACTGGCCGTCCTGCAAAAGGACGAAGAGGCAGCAATGGAGGCTGCCGGGAATTCTCTGGCCGCCGTTCGCGAATCGTGGGAGCCGGAAACGACGGCACGCAACCTGGCCTTGATCCGAGTAGCGCGGGCGGCGCGTGGCGACGAAGTCGCCTGGGCGGAAGTGATTGAGCAGGACCTCGACAAGCGCGCGGCCGGCTAACCGTCATGACTTTCATGATTTGGGGTGTCCCCACGTTTCATGACCGCTAGCCCGGCGCGCGCGGCTTGGCGAGAAAGCGATCGAGCTGCGCCGCGAATGCCTGCCGGTCGCTGGCGCTGAAAGCCGCCGGTCCGGAGATGTCGACGCCGCTGCCGCGCAGTTCTTCCATGAAGTTGCGCATGCTCAGGCGTTCGCTGATGTTCTCCGGGGTATAGAATTCGCCGCGCGGATTCAGGGCGCGTGCCTGACGTTCGATGACCAGCGCGGCGAGGGGAATGTCGGCGGTGATCACCAGGTCGCCGGGCTCTACGTCCTCGACGATGCGCTGGTCGGCGACATCGAAACCGGACGGCACCTGCCGCGAGCGGATGTAAGGCGAGGGCGGTACGCGCAACATCTGATTGGCGACCAGCGTGGTCATGATTCGCGTCCGCTGTGCGGCGCGAAAGAGGATTTCCTTGATCACGCCCGGGCAGGCGTCGGCATCAACCCAGATTTGCATTCCTTGCCACTTTCATGAAGGTCGCCATGCCGACAAAGGCAGCACTCGCCAGCGCTCCACCATCCCCGCGCGGTCCCGGCTTGTCGTGCTGCGCGCTGCCCGTTCGCGCCTACTTCTGCCGGGCGAGTGCCGCCATTGCTGCGGCGTGGGTCTTGTCCGCTGCCGCCTTGCGCGCGGCGACATAGGCCTGCAGCGTGTCGTTGATCGATTGACCGGTCCGGCCATAGGTATCGAGCGCTGCCAGCAGTTCGAGCTGGCTGGCCCTGATTTGCGCGGCGTCGCGCAGATGACCGGCATAGCGCCGGCAGGCAGCGAAGATGGCCGTCGCGTCCTCGCCGCTGCGCTTGCTGACCTGTTCGAGCATTGCCCGCGTCTTGCTTACCGCCGGATCTTCGGCGGCGACCGGCTGAGCGAGCGACAGCGAAGTCATCTCCTGGGCGACGCTGTCGGTCGACATCGCGGCGGCGCCGCCGCTCATTGCCAGCAGTAAGATCAGGGACAGCAGGGCAGGAATTCGTTTCATCGGGCGGGAGACTTTCAGGCGAAGGGCAGGCATCAGTGGGCTTGGCGAGTTTCGCGCAGGCGTTTTTCGATGCCCACGACAATATAGGCGAACAGGCCGACCGCGGCTATTTCCAGCCACTGGCGGACGCCGATCGGGGCCGTGGCGAACAGGCGGTTGAGCAGCGGCAGGTAGGTCAGCAGCGCCTGCAGCACCGCCATGGTCAGCACCCCGTACCAGATGGCCGGATTGGAGAACAGGCCGACATGCAGCGCCGAGCGGGTCAAGGAGCGACAGTTGAAGAGGTACATCGCTTCGACGACGACGAAGACATTGAGTGCGACGGTGCGCGCTTCGGCCAGCGGATGGCCGAGCGACAGTTCGCGCAGGAAGAGCCCGAAAGAACCGGCGAGCAGCAGCAGGCTGACCAGCACGATCCGCCACACCAGCGCGGCGTCGAGAATCGGCGTCCCCGGTCGGCGCGGCCGGCGCTGCATGACGTTCTCCTCGATCGGTTCGAAGGCCAGCATCAGACCGAGGAAGACGGCGGTGGTCATGTTGATCCAGAGAATTTGCAGCGGCGTGATCGGTAGCGTGGCGCCGGCAAAAACCGCGGCCAGGATCACCAGACCCTCGCCGAAGTTGGTCGGCAGCGTCCAGGTGATGAACTTGACCAGGTTGTCATAGACCCCGCGTCCTTCCTCGACGGCCGCTTCGATGGCCGCAAAATCGTCGTCGGTGAGCACCATGTCGGCGGCGTCCTTGGCCACTTCGGTGCCGGCCAGGCCCATGGCGATGCCGATGTCGGCCTGCTTCAGCGCCGGCGCGTCGTTGACTCCGTCGCCGGTCATCGCCACGACGTCGCCGTTGGCTTGCAGCGCCCTCACCAGGCGCAGCTTCTGCTCGGGCTCGACGCGCGCGAAGACGTTGACTTCCTGGGCTGCCCGGCGCAACTCCTGGTCGTCGAAAGCCGCCAGTTCGACGCCGGTGAGCGCCGTCTCGCCTTCCTTGGCGATATCGAGCTGGCGGGAGATCGACAGGGCGGTGATGGCGTGATCGCCGGTGATCATCTTGACCGTGATGCCGGCGGCGTGACAGGTGTCCACGGCGGCAATGGCTTTCGGGCGCGGCGGGTCGATCATGCCGATCAGGCCGACGAAGACCAGGCCAGCGTCGGCACTCTGCTCGTCGAGGGCCAGCGCCCCATCCGTCGGGGTGTTGGCCAGGCGGGCGACGGCGAGAACGCGCAGGCCCTCCCTGGCCATGGCGCGTGCGGCGTTCTCTATCTCCTCGTGGCGCAGAGCCACCGGCTGGCCGGACGCGTCGAGCATCTGCTGCGAGCGCGGCAGCAACTGTTCGAGAGCGCCCTTGAAGTACGCCAGGTGCTGGCCTTCGATTTCGTGCGCCGTGGCCATGTACTGACGCGTCGAGTCGAAAGGGATCTCGTCGAGGCGCGGGAAGCTCTTGTGCAGCGCTGTTTCGTCGAGACCGGCCTTGCGGGCGACGACCAGCAGGGCGCCCTCGGTCGGGTCGCCGACGATCGTCCAGCGTTCGCCGGGTTCGCCCAGAGCCTTGCCTTCGCTGCCCGCATCTTCCTTGCTTAGCGCGGCATCGTTGCACAGCACGCCAGCGAGCAGGCACTCGCGCAAGGCGCCGGCGAGCTCGCCGCCGTCACCGACCTGGCCTTCGGGGGCGTAACCGCTGCCGCTGACCGTCGTCTGCATGCCACCAGCGTATAGTCCGCGGACGGTCATCTGGTTTTCGGTCAGGGTGCCGGTCTTGTCGGAACAGATGATCGTCGTGCTGCCCAGCGTTTCGACGGCCGGCAGCTTGCGGATGATTGCCCGTCGCTTGGCCATCCGCGCGACGCCGATTGCCAGGGTGATGGTCATCGCCGCCGGCAGTCCTTCGGGGATGGCGCCGACTGCCAGGGCGACGGCGGCCATGAACATCTCGAAAGCCGACGAGCCGCGCCACATCCCGACGGCGAAAGTCAGGATCGCCAGCAGGCCGATGGCAATCAGCAGCCAATTGCTGAAAACGGCCATCTTGCGGGTCAGTGGCGTCGTCAGGTCCGGCGCTTCGGCGATCAGTTGCGAGATACGGCCGGTCTCGGTGTGGTCGCCGGTGGCGACGACCACACCGGCGCCGCGGCCCGTAATCATCACCGTGCCGGCGTACGCCATGTTGCCGCGATCGGCGAGAACGGTGGCTTCGGGCAGCACGTCGTGATGCTTGGCGACGGCTGTCGATTCCCCGGTCAACGCCGATTCGATGGCCTGCAGATCCTTGGCGCGGAACAGGCGCAGGTCGGCTGGAACCTTGTCGCCGGCGGCCAGCAGCACGATGTCGCCGGGAACCAGTTCCGTTGATGGCAGGCGCTGCTTGCTGCCGTCGCGCAGGACGGTCACTTCGCTGCTTACCGAGCGTGCCAGCGCCGCCAGCGCATCCTCGGCGCGGCCTTCCTGGATGAAGCCGATCACCGCGTTGATCAGGGTGACGCCGAAGATCACGCCGGAATCGACCCATTCGCCGAGGAAGGCAGTGACCACGCCGGCCAGCAGCAGCACCAGCACCAGCGGCTGGACGAACTGCAGGGCAAAGCGCAACAGCGGCCCCTTGCCCGGCTTTGGGGTAATCCGGTTCTCGCCATGGCGCGCGCGGCGGCTGAGCACTTCAGCGCTGGCCAATCCCTGGTCATAGCTCGCTTGCAGGCGCGTTGCCGCTTCCTCAGCGGCGATAAAATGCCAGGCGACCCGTTGTGGAGATTTCTCGTTCATCGCTTTCATGATCTGGGTCGTCTCACATGTCATGATCGTTGGCGCTGAAAGTCATCGCTTCCAGTATTGTTTTCAGCCCCGTTTCCAGGATTATAGGGTAAGCCCGGGCGCGTCTTCGCGGATCTTGCCCGGGCGAGCCGCGGTGGCAGTGCAGCTTGCACAGCGTTCGCGCACCTGGCCGGGCAGCTGCGGATGCGAACAGGAGCGAGTGTCGGAAAACTTGACACCGAAGCTGCTGCTGCTTTTGATATATCTTATAACCGCTTGAGTTAACGTTAAGTTAATGAAAGGCACGCTTATTGCTTCGCTTTTGACCAATGTTTCGGATCCTTGGCATGACTTCACATTTCAAGCGACCGCATGGGATCCTTGGCTTCTTGGCCGCGCTCTTTCTGGCAACCCAAGTCGCGGCGTATCCACTTGACAACGATGAGTTGGCAGTGCGTGGCGGCGTCAGTCTCAACGGCTTTGCCGCCTTGCCCGCCGTCGTCGAGGTGTATTCGAGCACGACGCCAACAGACGTTCCGAGCCTGTTGCCGGCGACGGCGAAGGCGAACCCTGGTGCCTGGTCGACCGGGTCTTGGCTCGGCGTGGACAGCGCGGCTCCCGTTCCCTTGTTCGTCGACCCCTTGCCAGAGGATCACCAGGGAGGGGGTCTTGCCAGCCCTGCGCACGCTGACCCGCTTGGCCGGGCGCTGCGGTCGGTGGTCAACGTCAGTGCCAATCGGCCGCCGGAAGCTTCGGCAGCGCGTGTCGTTTTGCCTGCCACAGAGCTTGATCAGGTGACCCCTTTTCTGGTCGAAGAGATCGCCGCAGGGGTTCTGAAAATGGAGGAAGGGCTCGCCGAAATAATTACCGAAGTCCTCGACGCGCGCGTCGACGACGAAGGTCGGGTCACTTTTTCCCTGGCTGGCATGGAAGGCTTTCATATCACGACCGACGGCGGGAAGGTGTCGCTGGGGTATGGCGATAGCTTGTTCGCTTTCAACCGGGTAAAAGGTGCCCAGCTCGAGCGGCGGATCTCGGCGCTTGATGCGGTGCGAGACGCCGAGCAGCGCCCACACTCCAGCAGTTCCAATCCGCTGCGTGATCTCGTCGAACTGGGCCGACGCGTCGTTCAGTACCCCTTGTTCTGGGTTCTGGTTGTTCTGGCGCTGATTGGCAAGGTGGCGCTGGCGATTGCCACCTCCCGGAAACGTCGGCGTTTGCGGCGGCTCAAGTCGGGCGGCGCACAGCCCAAGGCGAAGCGCACTCGCACGCGCACGCGCATCAGGCTGAAGCGCATGCGTACCCGAATCAGGCTGCGGCAGTCCGCATAGCTGCGGGGGGCGCTGCCGCCTAGAGGTGAAAGCCGCGCCCGCGTGGCGGAGGCGGGTGCGCCTCGAGCAGGCCCCCTTTTCGCCCACGCTTCCTCGCCGATCCCGGTCACCCGGGCTTGGGGGTATACTGGCGCTGACGTCGCGGGCTTATCGATGGTGCTGACTGTTCCGATTCCTGCGGCCTGACTTCTCACCTCTCCACTCCCCAGGAATCCATCATGCTGCAGAAATCTGCCTCTTTCCCTGGTATTCAGGGCCCGATCGTAACCATCGTCATGGACGGCTACGGGATCGCCAAGTCCGATGTCGGCAGTGCCATCGCCGCCGCCAGGAAGCCGACCCTGGATCGCCTTTTTGCCAACTACCCGAACATCACCCTGCGCGCCCATGGCGTCGCGGTCGGCATGCCTTCCGACGACGACATGGGTAACTCCGAAGTTGGCCATAACGCCATCGGCGCTGGCCAGGTGTATAGCCAGGGCGCCTCGCTGGTCGCCGACGCCATCGCCGCCGGCTCGATCTGGCAAGGCGCGGCATGGCAGGAAGTTGTCGCTGGCGTCAACAGCGGGGGCGGCGTGCTGCACTTCCTCGGCCTCTTTTCCGACGGCAATGTGCACAGCCACGTCGATCACCTGCGCGCGATGATCGTCCGCGCCAAGGAAGAGGGCGTCAAAGCGGTGCGCATTCACATCCTGCTCGACGGTCGTGACGTTCCCGAGACCAGCGCGCTCGAGTATGTGCTGCCCTTCGAAGCCTTCCTGGCCGAAATCAACGACGCTAGCTTCGACGCCCGCATCGCCTCGGGTGGCGGGCGCATGAACATCACCATGGACCGCTACGAGGCGAACTGGAATATGGTCGACAAGGGTTGGCACACGCACGTCCTCGGTGAAGGCCCGCAATATGAAAGTGCCGCCGCCGCGATCGAGGCGCTGCGCGCCGAATTTCCCGGCACCATCGACCAGGACCTGCCGGCATTCGTTATCGGCAGCGGCGGCGTTCCCGTCGGAACGATCAATGATGGCGACTCGGTGGTCTTCTTCAACTTCCGTGGTGATCGCTCGATCGAGATCACGCGCGCTTTCGAAGACGCTGATTTCGACAAGTTCGATCGCCTGCGCGTACCCAAGGTGACCTATGCCGGCATGCTCCAGTATGACGGCGACCTCAAGCTGCCGAATCGCTTCCTGGTCGATCCGCCGGCTATTCTCGACACCATGGGCGAGTGGTTTGCCAAGGCCGGGATCACCCAGTTCGCCTGCTCGGAAACGCAGAAGTTCGGGCATGTGACCTATTTCTGGAACGGCAACCGCTCGAACAAGTTCGACGGTGAAACCTACCAGGAGGTGCCCAGTGACGTGGTGCCCTTCGAGCAGCGTCCGTGGATGAAGGCTGCCGAGATCGCCGACGCGATGATCGCCGCGCTGCAGAGCGGCCAGTACAAGACGCTGCGCTGCAACTTCGCCAACGGCGACATGGTTGGCCATACGGGCAGTTTCCGCGCCGCGACGATGGCCATCGAGGCCGTGGACCTGGAGCTGGCGCGCATCCTGCCGGTCATCGACGCGCTCGGTGGCGTGGCCCTGATCACCGCCGACCACGGCAACGCCGACGAAATGTACGAAATCGACAAGAAGAGCAAGCAACCGGCGAAGAACGCCGATGGTTCATTCAAGGCCAAGACCGCGCACACCCTCAATCCGGTGCCCTTCATCCTCTACGATAACGCCAGCGGCGGAAAGCTCGGTCTGCAGGCCAGCCCAACTGCCGGCCTCTCCAACATCGCGGCGACTATCGCCAACCTGCTCGGCTTCGAGAAACACGCCAAGTGGGACGACAGTCTGCTGATCGTCAAGTAGAACTGAGGAGTTGCCCTCGGGAAAGTTCGCACGGCCGCCGCAAGGCGGCCGTTTCCGTCACGGCAGGCGGCCGTTTCCGTCACGGCAGGCGCTGTTCCAGCGCGTAGAGTTCTTCGGCGCTTTCGCGGCGGCGAACGAGATGCGCTTCTCGGCCATCGACCATCACTTCGGCGGCGCGCGGGCGGGTGTTGTAGTTCGAACTCATGACCATGCCGTAGGCGCCGGCGGAGAGGATCGCCAGCAGGTCGCCTTCGGCCAGGGTCAGTTCTCGGCCGTGGCCGAGGAAGTCGCCGGATTCGCAGATCGGGCCGACGATTTCCCATTTGGCGGCGTCGCCGGCGCGGGCGGCCACCGGAACGATGTCGTGCCAGGAGCCGTAGAGCGCCGGTCGCGAGAGGTCGTTCATCGCCGCGTCGACGATCGCGAAATTCTTGACTTCGCCGGGCTTCAGATACTCGACGCGGGTGAGCAGCACGCCGGCGTTGCCGACCAGACGGCGCCCTGGTTCGAGGAGAATGCGCAGGGGCCGTCCCTTGAGCTTTGCGAGCAGCGGCTGCAGGTAGGCGTGAACGCTGGTCGGTACATCGGCGTCGCTATAGCGGATGCCGAGGCCGCCGCCGAGGTCGATGTGTTGCAGCTCGATGCCGTCGCCGGCCAGCTGGTCGACCAGGACCAGCAGTTTGTCGAGTGCTTCGGCAAAGGGCGCCGCGTCGAGCAGTTGCGAGCCAATATGGCAGTCGATGCCGCTGACTTCCAGGTGCGCCAGCGCGGCGGCCTGTCGATAGAGGGCGCGGGCTTCGTCGTAGGCGACGCCGAATTTGTTTTCCTTGAGGCCGGTCGAGATGTAGGGGTGCGTGCCGGCGTCGACGTCGGGATTGACGCGCAGGCTGATCGGCGCCCGCTTGCCGAGCTTGCCGGCGACGGCGTTCAGGCGTTCGAGTTCGGGGGCCGATTCGACGTTGAAGCACAGGATGCCGGTGTTCAGCGCCAGTTCCATGGTGTTCAGCGCCAGTTCCATTTCAGCGGCGGTCTTGCCGACACCCGAGAAAACGATGCGCTGCGGATCGGCCCCGGCGGCCAGGACGCGCTTGAGTTCGCCGGCCGAGACGATGTCAAAGCCGGCACCGCGGCGCGCCAGGACATCAAGGACGGCGAGGTTGGAGTTGGCTTTTACGGCGTAGCAGACGAGTGCATCGAGCCCGGCCAGCTCTTGCTGGAAGTCATCGAGCGCCTCTTCCAGCGCCTGCCGCGAGTAGACCCAGCACGGGGTGCCAAAGTCGGTGGCGATGTCGCTCAGCGCCACCGATTCGGCGTGCAGGACGCCGTTACGGGTGTGGAATGGGTTCAAGGCGGTCATCGGGCGGGGCGTCATTTGCTCGACTTTTCGGCGCTCGCTGGCGCCGTGCTAGAATCGCCCGCAGTCGTTGCCGGGCTAGGCGACGGGGTCGTGGCCACTGGTTTCGGGGGCAGCGTCAGTCCGCCCTTGCTGCCGCAGGCGGCGAGCGTGATGGTCGCCAGCACAGCCAGCGCAAGATAGTGCCGCATAGGTCGAATCGCCAAAAACGGGAAATGTTAGCACAGGATGAATGATCGCGAATTCAACGCGCTTGCCGACGCAGCGCTGCAGGAAATCGAGGCCGGGCTGGAACGTGGCGGCGCCGATCTGGACTTTGAAAGGATCGGCGACAACGTACTCGAAATCGAGTTCGCCGACGGCGGCAAGATCATCGTCAACCGCCATGACGCGGCCAAGGAAGTCTGGGTGGCCGCCCGTTCCGGTGGCTTTCATTACCGCTGGGACGGCAGCGGCTGGCAGGATACCCGGGGTGGCGAGGAGCTGATGACCGCCCTGTCGCGGCTGCTTTCGGAGCAGGCGGGGGAGTCGATTTCGCTGCGCGACTAGGGGCGCGCTACCTGGCGGCAGCGATGGCGATCGAACAGACTACGAATCCCGCTTCTTGATGAAGCGCACGGGCTGTGCTCCCTGCTTGCTGGCGCAGCCGCTGCAGCCGCCGCCACAAGCGCTTTCCGGTCGGGCAGCGGCGCGGCGTTGGCGTACCACTACCGCCTCGGGATCGGCTTTCGCAAGGCCCAGGCCTAGCGCCAGCGTGGCCGTGTGCTCGGCCAGCGAGCAACGGGCGCTCGCCGGCAGGAGGCGCCAGCCGGCGTACATTGCGGCGCAAGCAACGGCGGCGTAAACGATCAGATCCTCAAGCATGGCCGCCTCCGGTCAGGAGCAGGGCCACCCGGTAGGTGATGAACGACGCCAGGTAGGCCAGGGCAAACAGATAGCCAGCCATCAGCAGCGGATAGCGCCAGGAGTTGGTCTCGCGCTTGACGGCGGCCAGGGTCGCCAGGCACTGCGGCGCGAAGACGAACCAGGCGAGCAGCGAAAAGGCCGTCGGTAGCGACCAGCCGGCTGCCAGCAGCGGGCCGAGTTGTCCGGCCACGTCGTCACCCGTTGCCGAGAGGGCGTACACCGTACCCAGGGCACCGACGGCGACTTCGCGCGCGGCCATGCCGGGCACCAGGGCGATCGAGATCTGCCAGTTGAAACCGATTGGCGCGAAGACCACTTCGAGTGCCTGCCCCAGCATGCCGGCGTAGCTGTACTGGATGGCCGGGCCGGTAGCGCCTTCCGGCGCGCCGGGGAAGGTCGACAGGAACCACAGCAGCACGGTCAGGGCAAGAATGATGTTGCCGACGCGCAGCAGGAAGATCTTCGCGCGTTCGAGGAGGCCGAGCAGCAGATTGCGGCCGTGCGGCAGGCGGTAGGAGGGCAGTTCGAGCAGCAGCGGATGCTGTAGGCCCTTGCTGACAGTGATCTTGAGCACTGCCGCAACAGCCATCGCGCTGAGCACGCCGGCGACGTAGAGAGCGAACAACACCAGGCCTTGCAGATTGAAGACCCCGACTGCTTGTTGTGGAATGAAGGCGCCGATGATCAGCGCATAGACCGGCAAACGTGCCGAGCAGGTCATCAGCGGCGCAATCATGATCGTCGCCAGGCGGTCGCGCCAGTTGCTGATCGTGCGCGCGGCCATGATCCCGGGAATGGCGCAGGCAAAGCTGGAGAGCAGCGGGATGAACGAACGTCCTGAGAGGCCAACCGTCCCCATCAGGCGGTCGAGCAGGAAAGCCGCCCGCGGCAGGTAGCCGGAATCTTCAAGCGCCAGAATGAACAGGAAGAGAATCAGGATCTGCGGCAGGAAAACCAGCACGCCGCCGACGCCGGCGACGATGCCATCGACGAGCAGGCTACGCAGCAGGCTTTCCGGCATATGGGTGCTGAGTAATGCGCCGAAGGCCTCGACGCTGGCGGTGATCATCTCCATCGGCAGGCTGGCCCAGCTGAAGACCGCCTGAAACATCAGGAACAGCGTGGCCGCCAGAATCAGCAGCCCCCACACCGGGTGCAGCACGACGCGATCGATGTGTTCGTCGAAGCGCGTGTCGATCGCCGGCTCGCGGACGCTGGCGGCGAGAATGCGGCGCACCTCGCGCTGCGTGGCGCTGACGTCGGCGACATCTGGCGCCAGCCAGGCGGCCGCGGGCGGTAGCTCGCCAGCGGGGTGAGGCAGCTGCGCCGGTACGCTACTCTCCAGCTGGGTCAGCAGTTCACTGGCGCCGCCGCGTCTGACGGCGATGGTATTGACCACCGGCATGCCCAGCTCGCGCTGCAGCGCGGCGACGTCGATGACGATGCCTCGCTTGCGGGCCAGATCGGTCATGTTCAACGCCAGCATCATCGGCAGCCCGAGACGTTTGACTTCCAGTACCAGGCGCAGGTTGAGCTTGAGGTTGGTGGCATCGCTGACGCAGACGATCATGTCCGGGCGCCGCTCCCCGGCGAGCGTGCCGAGCACTACGTCGCGGGTGATCTCCTCGTCGATACTGACGGCGTTGAGGCTGTAGGCGCCGGGTAGGTCGAGGACGCGGAACTGCCGGCCGGCCGGCGTCGTCAGTTGCCCCTCCTTGCGGTCCACGGTGACACCCGGATAGTTGGCGACCTTCTGCCGGCTGCCGGTGAGCAGGTTGAACAGGGCTGTCTTGCCGCAATTCGGGTTGCCCAGCAGGACCAGGCTCATGGCTTCACTGGTGCTGCTCATGCTTTCGCTCTCCCGTTGCGCAGGGGGGCGACCAACACCCGCTCGGCTTCGAAACGACGCAAGGCGAAAATCGTGCTGCCGACGCGGACCGCGATCGGCTCGCCTCCCGGGAAGCCACGTGCGACGACGCGCACTCGCTCGCCGTCGACGAAGCCGATTTCGTACAGCCGCAGCGCCAGCTCACGATCGCTGCGCTCACCGAAGGCGGCAAAGTCGCCGCAGCTTACCGTCGCTTCGTGACCCCGCGGCAGGTCGAAAAGGGAAATCAGTTCCAATGGGCCATTCATGTCGTTTGCAACCTTCCTGCGAGTGCATCTGCAGCACGGTGAACGCGGTCAAGCGTTCAGGTGTTCAAGAAAAGACAGGGAGGTCTAGCCTCTGCGGGCGTGGACCCTGTCAGTGCGGTGCACCAACGGCAAGCGACCGAGTGCACAGGGCTCCAATATACTTGAGAATCATTCGCAATAAAATAGCTTGGCGTGGTTATTTTCAAGGTTTCTCTTTCGTGCCTGCCGAGGTCCGACGCTGACGACGAGAAGCGCTCGCCTCGACGCCCTTGCGTCAGATTGCCGCAGCCCCGGCCAAGCTGTGGCGCGAGGCGTAAAATCAAGGCTTTCGACCACCGTAGCGCTCATTCCCTGTCGAGATGCCGCAGACCATGGAAGTCATGCCCGACACCGTTACTGTGAAAGTCGCGCCAGCGACTCGCGAGGCTCCCTTCTTCCCGTGCGCGAGAAGGGTTGGGGAAGAGGGGGAAACGGTCATGACTTTCATGACCTGGGCTATCTCGACATGTCATGACCGTTAATCCCTTGAACCGAGTGCTCGTGCTGCGTCGCATTGAGGTGCTGACCCAGGCCGTGGTCTTGCTGTTGGCGGTGACCTGGCTGAAGATCCCCCTCGACCTTGCCCCGATGATGGCGGTCATCGCCCTGCTCGCCGCGGTCAACCTGCTCACCCGCTGGCGGCTGGCCCGCGGTGCTCCGGTCAGCGAAGGAGAGATCTTCGCCCATCTGGCGATCGATGTCGGCGCCCTCGCCGTCCTCCTCTATTTTGCCGGGGGCTCGACCAACCCCTTTGTTTCGCTGTTCCTGCTGCCGCCGACGCTGGCCGCGGCGATGCTGCCGGCGCGTTACGCCTGGTCCATGGCGGCGATTACGCTGCTGGCGTACACCTTCCTGATCTTCTGGAAGCTGCCCTTGCCGCCACCGCAAGGCGATCTTGCCCAGTTCGATGCGCTGCTCGCCCGCGCCACCGGTGGCGCCAGCGAACACGCCATCCATAGCAGCGGCTTTGCCTTGCACATTCTCGGCATGTGGTTGAACTTCGTGATCAGTGTCGGCATCGTCGCTTTCTTCCTGACGCGCATGGCAGCGGCGCTCAAGCAGCGCGAACGCGAGCTTGCTGCGGCCCGCGAAGCTGTTCTGCGCGACGAGCAAATTCTTTCGCTCGGCACCCTGGCCGCCGGCGCGGCGCATCAGTTGGGCACGCCGCTGGCGACGATGGCGGTGGTCATTCGCGAACTTGAACTCAATCATGGCAGTAGTGACGCCGAGCTACGCGACGACCTGCTGCTGCTGCGCGAACAGGTCGATCGCTGCAAGCTGACGATTTCGCAGATCCTGGCTTCCTCCGGGCAGGGTCGCGAGGAAAGCCTGCGCTCGCTGGCGCTCGATGCCTACCTGCACCACGTGCTCGACGAATGGCAGCTGATCCGCCCGCAGGCGCGGCTCAGTGCGACGCTGCGAGGCTGGCAGCCGGCGCCCCTGATCGCCGCCGAGCGTACCCTCGAGCAAGCGCTGCTCAATCTGCTCGATAACGCGGCCGATGCCGCTGATGCCAACGGCGCCAGCCAGGAAGTGCTACGCTTTACGGCGTCCTGGGATGCCGACTGCTGCCGCATCGAGATCCTCGACGCCGGCTCCGGGCTCGATGCCGAAGCGCGAAACCGGCATGGCGAGGCCTTCTTTACCACCAAGGCCGACGACGGCGAGCGTGCCGGCGGCCTCGGCATCGGCCTCTTTCTGACCAACGCCACCCTCGAGCGCCTCGGAGGCAAGGTCGAACTCTTCAACCGTGATGCGCCGCAAGGCGGCGCCTGTACCCGCGTCACCCTGCCGCTGGCGCGACTGAAAGCGCAAAGCTGAGAGCTGAATCCATGCCTGCCATTTTCGAGAAAGCCCTGAAACTGCCCGACGATGAGCGCTCGACCCTGTTGCTGGTCGACGATGATGAAGTCTTTCGCCGCGTCCTGGCGCGAGCACTGCAGCGCCGCGGTTACGCGGTGAGCGTTGCGGCGACGGTCGATACCGCCCTGGCCAGCGCGCTTGAACAGTCGCCCGAGTATGCCGTCGTCGATCTGAAGATGCCTGGCGCATCGGGGCTGGTGCTCATCGAGAAACTGATCGAGCTCGACCCGAATACGCGCGTGGTGATGCTCACCGGCTATGCCAGCATCGCCACCGCCATCGAGGCGATCAAGCTGGGTGCCATCCACTACCTGGCCAAACCCTGTGATGCCGATCAGGTCGTCGCGGCCCTCAACAAGAGCAACGAAGGCGATTCGGCGACACCGGTATCCGACTCGCCGCTGTCGGTCGACCGGCTGGAGTGGGAGCATATCCAGCGCGTCCTGGCCGAGCAGCAGGGGAATATTTCGGCCACCGCGCGGGCCCTGAAAATGCACCGCCGTACGCTGCAGCGCAAGCTCGGCAAACGGCCCACGCGCGAATAGGGGAATAGTCATGGCAGAAACAGCAGACTTCAGCGCCGCGGCACGGATGCGCATCGACAAGTGGTTGTGGGCGGCGCGCTTCTACAAGACGCGCTCACTGGCTGCACAGGCGATTGCTGCCGGCCACGTCAGACTCGAAGGCCTGGCGGTGAAAGCGGCGCGCGAACTGCAGGTCGGCGCGAGCCTCGAAATCGCCGTCGGCGACGCGCTCTGGACCGTCGTCGTGCGCGGTCTCAACGCGCAGCGCCGCCCGGCGGTCGAAGCGCAGCAGCTCTACGAGGAAACCGCGGACAGCCGCGCGCGCCGATTGGCACAGCAGGAGGCCAAGCGCCTCGCACCGGTTCCCGGCAGCGAGCTGCGCGGCCGGCCAACAAAGAAAGCGCGCCGCCTGATCCGCGGTTTCAACGACAACTTCTGAGCGTCGGGGAGCGGGGGGCGTGATGGCACGATGGGCATGAGCTACCGCCTGCTGGCCGACGCGCTCCTCCTCGCGCATCTGCTGTTCATCGTCTTCGTCGTCCTTGGCGGCGGCCTGGTGCTGTGCCGGCCACGGCTCGCGCTGCTCCATCTTCCGGCCGCCTGCTGGGGCGCGTTCATCGAACTGAGTGGCGGGATTTGTCCGCTGACGCCGCTGGAAAACGCCTGGCGGCAAGCCGCCGGTGAAGCCGGCTATGCCGGCAGCTTCATCGAGCACTACCTGTTGCCGATCATCTATCCGCTCGGCCTCACCCGCGAGATTCAGTTTGTTCTGGCGGCAGTAGTGATCGTCGTCAATCTCGGCGTGTACGGCTGGCTGTTCCAGCGCTGGCGGCGATCGTGATGAGTCGACCCCGCGGGGAGGCTACTCGGGTTCCTGTTTCCTTTTGGCGCGCGGATGCGCCTTGTCATACACCGCTGCCAGGTGCTGGAAGTCGAGGTGGGTGTAGACCTGTGTCGAGGCGATGCTGGCGTGGCCGAGCATTTCCTGGACTGCGCGCAGGTCGCCCGACGATTGCAGGACGTGCGAGGCGAAGGAGTGGCGCAGCATGTGCGGGTGGACACGCGCTGGCAGGCCTTGCGCCAGAGCACGTCGCGCCAGTCGCAGCTGGATCATGCGTACACCGAGTCGCTGGCCGCGCTGGCCAACGAAGAGCGCGCTTTCGTCGCTGCCGCTGAGCCGATGGCGCTGTTCGACCCAGGTCGCGACCGCTTCCCTGGCCTTGCTGCCGACCGGGACGATGCGCAGCTTGCTGCGCTTGCCGAGGACCCGTACCTCGCCGGCCAGCAGGTCTTCGAGGCAGGACAGATCGAGGGCTGCGAGTTCGGCGAGGCGCAGGCCCGAGGAGTAAAAGAGCTCGAACATCGCCTGGTCGCGAATCGCCAGCAGGCTTTCGTCGGCGGTTTCGAGCAGCCGATTGGCTTCGTCGGGCGAAAGCGTTTTCGGCAGCGCCTTGGGGCTTTTCGGTGGCCGCAGACCATCGACGGGGTTGTGGGTTGCCGCCCCTCGTTGTCCGAGCCAGCGATAGAAGCCGCGCCAGGCGGAGAGTGTGCGCCCGAGCGAGCGGCCGCCCAGGCCTTGCGCATGCAGTTGCGCGACGAAGCGCCTGATGTGATGCGTCTGGATGGCCTCGAAGGCCAGGTCGGCGCAGGTGTCTTGCGGTGCTGCGTCGCCGGCGGCGCCCGGCACGCCTCGCAGCTCGCCGATCAGGCGGCAGAGCGACTGCAGATCACGCCGGTAGTTGTCGACCGTGTGCGGCGACAGCCGCCGCTGCTGTGCCAGTTCGTCGAGGTAGGCGCTGACGCTGCCCTGGCGCTCGCCGGCCGCGGCGGCGGACGCTGCGGACAGGGACACTGCGCGCGATGCTCTGTTTTCAGCGCTCAGCGCAGGACGCGTGCCAGCGCTGCCGAGGCCATTTCGCCGAGGCGTTCGAGGTAGATGGTGCCCATGCCGCTGTAGAAGCGTTCGTTATCCT
Source organism: Candidatus Accumulibacter appositus (assembly GCA_000585055.1). Classification (GTDB taxonomy): domain Bacteria; phylum Pseudomonadota; class Gammaproteobacteria; order Burkholderiales; family Rhodocyclaceae; genus Accumulibacter; species Accumulibacter appositus. The sequence goes on along the minus strand of JEMX01000029.1, from coordinate 53,436 downwards.
CGCTGCCCATGGCGATCATGCCCATCGTGCCGCCGCCGTTGCGCATGGCGATCAAGGCCTGTGAGCGGATATGCAGGGAGGCTTCGCCAAACCATGATGAGGTCTCGAAGCCGGCGGTCGACCCGCAGTAGGGCTGCGCCAGGGTCTCGGCAAGCGCCCGCAGTTCCTCGCTGACTTCGGTGAATTCAGGGAGTTCTTCGCTTTCGGCGGGACGATCCCAGAGGCGCACGGCGACGTGCGGAACGGCGAGGTCGTCGCGCAGGTGGAAGTTGAGCGTGTGCAGGACCGACTGGAAGCTGTTGGCGGCGATCATGCCCACCGCCAGACGGTGCATCTTTTCGCTGATGGCGTCGTTTTCCTCGCCGAACTGCAGCAGTTCGCCCATCTTGCTTTCGAGCTGCTTGTTCTTGTCGCGCAGCGCCAGCATCTGGCGCTCGGTGATCGAGATTGTTCGCCCGCCGTGCGGGTGCGGAACGACCATATTGCTCATCAGGTCCGAGTGCTCTTCGAAAAACTGTGGATTGCTGTGCAGGTACTCTGCGACTTCGCTGGATTTCATACTTCTATTTCTCCCTTGAATACGGTGACTGCGGGGCCGGTCATCAGCACCGAGGTGCCGGGGCCATTCCAGGCGACGCTGAGCGAGCCGCCGCGCATTTCGACGCTTACCGGCGAAGCGAGCAGGCCGCGGCTGATGCCGGCAACGACGGCGGCGCAAGCACCGGTGCCGCAGGCCAGGGTTTCGCCGGCGCCACGTTCGAAAACACGCAGGCGAATCGCCTGCCGGTCGAGCACCTGCATGAAGCCGGCATTGACGCGCTGCGGGAAGCAGGGGTGTTTTTCGATCAGTGGTCCCTGCTGTTCGACCGCTGCCGTAGCGACGTCGTCGACCACCTGCACGGCATGCGGATTACCCATGCCGACGGCAGTGATGGCAATTTCATGGTCGGCGATGCGCAGCGTCTGCAGTAGATCATCGCTGGCACTGATGAACGGGATTCTTGCTGGCGCCAGGACCGGTACCCCCATGTCCACGCTCACCGTGCCGTCGTCCTCGAGATGCGGGACGATGATCCCACTCATCGTTTCGACGCGGATTTCGCGCTTCGCGCTCAGCCCCTGCTCATGGACGAAACGTACGAAGCAGCGCGCGCCGTTGCCGCACTGCTCGACTTCGCCGCCGTCGGCGTTAAAGATGCGGTAGCGGAAATCGACGCCCGGCTGGCGGGCTGCTTCGACGAGCAGGATCTGGTCGCAGCCGACGCCGAAGTGGCGGTCGGCGAGCAAGCGCAGTTGTGCCGGCGCCAGTTCAATTGACTGCCGAATGCCGTCGAGCACGACAAAGTCGTTGCCGAGTCCGTGCATTTTGACAAAGCTCAGTTTCATGGGTGTTCAGGATCCGGCGGCGGGCCTTAATGCGAAAGTCGCGCAAGCGACTCACGAAGCTCCCTTCTCCCCTCGCGGGGTGAGGCGGGGAATTCAGGGAGCATGCTCCCTGCCCGGCGAACGAGCATGCTCCCTGCCCGGCGAACGATTCCGGCGTGCAAGCCGGAATCCCCACTGCAGGGCAAGAAAAGGGCGGTCATAGCTTTCATCTGAGGTGTCTTGTGACCTGTCATGACCGTTATGGCAATGAGCGTGCCATTATAAAGTCGTCCATCACGAATCCGCCGCCAATATCGACGCAGACCGAGTCGCGGACGGCGAAGCCCTGTTTGCGGTAAGCGGCAATGGCCTTCTCGTTGCCCTTGTTGACGGCCAGGATCAGCGTTTGGCAAGCTGCTGCCCGCGCTCGTGCAAGCACCTGATCGACGAGGCGCCGACCCATTCCGAGCCGCTGTCGCTGCGGGTCGACGTAGAGCTTGTCGAGCTTCATTTCGCCGGGCGTGCCGGTCAACAGGCAGGAGACGAAGCCCGCCAACTGGCCATCAATGCGCAGCTGATCCCACCATATGGTGTCCATGCGCAGTTCCTCGTTCACCAGCTGCGTTCGGTAGCGCTGTTCGAGCATGTAGTCGATCTGTTGCTGGCTGATGATTCCCAGGTAGGTGTGCTGCCAGACGCGGCGCGCGAGTGCGGCAACCGCTTCGACATCGGCGGCGGTTACGGGGGAGATGAGAATGTCCATACAGGCTCCGAAGCGTTCACGGCATCGACAGCCGCCGGTCTAGCAGGGTGTCGGCGGCGGGCTGCCGCCGACAAGCGGCAAGGAGGGGCGATCAGTGACGACGCGGGTCGCGCGAAAAGGGCGAATTGTAGCGGGGCGAGGCCGCGCTGCTCGCCTGTGCGCAAACCTTGGCAGCTTTACAGCTTGGCACTTGGCCGGGCGCTGACGGCCGCGTACCAGCGCTGGGCGTTGGCGGCGTCAGCTGGCAGCGCGATCTTCAGCCAGCCGGCGAAATCGACCAGCACCATGGCCATGATGTCGGCGGCGCTGTAGCGATCACCGGCGAGGTAGTCGCGTCCGGCCAACATTTTGTCGAGCTGGGCGAGGAAGCGTTCGCCGCGCAGCTTGCCGCGTTCGCCGAGCGCCGGGATTTGTGCGTAGTTCTCTGCACCGGTCAATGCCCGGTCCTTCATCCCCGGTAGCGTATTGCGTATCGCCTCGGTCACTGCCTGCCAGCCATCCGTTTCGATATGCCACAGCAGGTCGGCGATCAGCGCTTTTTCGGTCGGCGTCGAACCGAGCAGCGGTGGATTGGGAACCGTCTCCTCGAGGTAGCGCCAGCAGCCCTGCGTCGAGGTCAGCCGCGTGCCGTCGTCGAGTTCGAGTACCGGCACGGTGCAGTAGGGATTGACCGCCCGGAATTCCGGCGCGAGGTGTTCGCCGTTGCGCAGGTCGACCTCGCAGTTTGGGATAGCGATTCCCTTTTCGGCGATGAACACGCGTACCAGGCGCGGGCTGGGGGCAAAATTGCAGTCATGGAAGAGCATGGCGGGTTCTCCTGTCGGTGGGGGTTTGCACACCATATCGTCGCTGGCGGCGTGCGGTCAATCCGCTGTCTGCGGCTTGTCGGCGCGGCGGGCTTCAGTCCAGTGCCTCGGCCTGATACGCACCGCAGGAAGCGAGGTCGGAGTCGCTGCCCGCGGGTAGCTGCGCCGACAATTCGCGCAGTGCGCTGCGCATGCCTTCCTCGAGTACCGGGTGATAGAAGGGCAGGCGCAGCAGCTCCTGCACGCTCAGCTCGCGTTCGATGGCCAGCGCCAGAACGTGTGCCATGTGTTCGCCGGCAGGTACGCACATCTCGCCGCCGAGCAGGCGGCCGCTGTTGCGGTCGGCATACAGGCGCATCACGCCCTTGTTGCGCTCGGCGGTTCGTGCCCGGCCCTGGCGCTTGAAACTGGCTTGCCCAATCACTACTTCGGCCGCGTCGAGTTCGGCAAAGCGCTGGCCGACGATCGCGATGTTGGGGTCGGTGAAGACGATCGCCAGTGGTATTCGGCGACGGAAGCAGCGCAGCTCGGTGGCCGTGGCGTTGATGCCGGCGATATGGCCTTCGTCCGCGGCCTCGTGCAGCAAGGCTGCCCGACCGTTGGCGTCGCCGGCCAGAAAGACGGGCAGGTCGGCGATCTGCGGGGTGTTCGGATTTACCGGCGGCATGCCACGGGCGTCGAGTGGGACGCCGAGCGTTTCCAGGCCGATGCCGGCGATGTTCGGGCGTCTGCCGATGGCGGCGATCACCCGGTCGGCAATGACCCGCACGGCGCCGCTGCGCACTTCGATGCCGTCGCCTGCTGGCGCCAATTCAGCGCTGGTGCCGGTGTGAAAAGCGAACTCCTGGTGCAGCACTTCCCGCAAAGCCCCATCGACGGCGTCGTCGCTCAGGCCGGCGAGCCTTGGGTTGCCGCCAAAGCCGGTGACTTCGACGCCCAGTCGCGACAGTGCCTGCGCGATCTCGACGCCAATCGCGCCGAGGCCGACGACCGCCATCCGGCGCGGCAGCGTTTCCAGTTCGAAGAGCGTGTCGGTGGTCACGATGCGCTCGCCAAAGGCGCGCCAGGCGTCAGGAATCACCGGCTGGCTGCCGCTGGCGATGATGATGCGCCGGGCGTGGTAGTGGCGGTCGCCGAGGGCAACCGTCTGCGCATCGATCAGCCTGGCGCGGCCGGGCAGACTGCGCTCACCCAAGTCGTCGCTGGCCTTCAGCGTGCCGCCGACGAAATCGTCGCGCAGGGCACGCACGCGGCGCATCACCGCCGCGACATCGATGCTCAGCGCGGCGGCGCCGCGAATGCCGAAAGCGTCGAAGCTGTGCCGGCGATGAAAGGCATTGCCGGCTTCGATCAGCGCCTTGGATGGCATGCAGCCGACCCGCGCGCAGGTCGTTCCGTAGGCGCCGTCGTTGATCAGCAGGAAGCTGTCGGTACGCTTGCGTACTTCACGCAAGGCGGCGAGGCCGGCAGAGCCGGCACCGATGATGATGACGTCAAGGGTCTTTTCCATTCGCCGGTCCCTCCCAGGAAGCTGGCGCCGCGTCGTTGGCAGGCTGGCGAGCGGGCCAACGATCAGTCGTGATCGAGTTTCTTGTCGGTGAACAGGGTATCGCGCAATTCCTTGTCGAAGGCCGCATCGCGGCGGCGGATCCATTCGAGAACCATCGCCGCGTGTTCCTTTTCCTCGTCGCGATTGTGCTTGAGGATGGCGCGCAGCTCGTCATCCTTGCAGGCATCCATGCGCTGGTTGTACCAGTCCACTGCTTCAAGCTCCTCCATCAGCGAGACGATGGCCCGATGCATGTCGCGTGCTTCGTCGCTCAGTTCGGAAACTGGTTCGTGGTAGCCTTCGTTGGCCATTTTGCAATCCTCCAACAACACTCTGGTTGAACAAGAAATCGTGATTGAATCGGCGCCGGCGGCGCCTCCGACAATGATCATAGACCAACAGCCGTCATCGCAGAAACACGCTGGTGTAGCGCCACCACCAGTGCTGCCCCTGTCCCCTCCTCAACTCGTCAGGAAATTGGCCGGCATTGCCAGCGGCAAGGCCGTTCGATCAAGCACCCGCCGCAGGACGAAACTCGAATGCACGCCGGTCACGCCCGGGATGCGGGTGAGGCGATTGAGCAGCAGCTCCTGATAGGCGTCCATGTCCTTGACCACCACCTTGAGTTGGTAGTCGGCGTCCTGGCCGGTGATCAGCAGGCATTCCAGCAGCTCGGGGATTTCGGCGATGGCGGCATCGAAACTGGTGAAGCGCTCGGGGGTGTGCTGGTCCATTGAAATGGAGATCAGCGCCATCAGCGACAGGCCGAGTTTTTTGGCGTCGAGCAGCGCGCGATAGCCGGTGATCAGCCCTGATTCCTCGAGTGCGCGCATCCGCCGCAGGCAGGGCGAGGGGGAAAGGCCGATGCGGTCGGCGAGTTCCTGATTGCTGATTCGGCCGTCTTCCTGGAGGACGCGCAGAATCAGCCAGTCGTAGCGATCGAGGTTCACGAGATTGCTCCGTTGAAGGGATGGCGCAATTTTAATGCCGTTAGATGATTGTGTACGCAATATTGTTTCTCTAAGGCCTTGTTTGGAGCGTTAATACGCAAGCACCTGCGGGCGGCTTTTCCTTACCATGTCGGTCATCAGATTCAACACCCGAACCCCGAGGAGTCGCCGTCATGTTGTCCAATCCCGCCAGCAAGTATCGCTCTTTCCCCCCGGTCGCTCTCGCCGACCGGCAGTGGCCGAATGTCACGATCAGCAAGCCGCCGATCTGGATGAGCACCGATCTGCGCGACGGCAACCAGTCGCTCTTCGAGCCGATGAATGCCGAACGCAAGACGCGCATGTTCGCGATGCTCTGCGCGATCGGTTTCAAGGAGATCGAGGTAGCCTTCCCGTCGGCGTCGCAGACCGACTTCGACTTCGTGCGCAGCCTCATCGATGGCGGGCACATTCCCGACGACGTGAGCATCGAGGTCTTGACGCAGGCGCGCGAGCACCTCATCCGGCGGACGATGGAATCAGTAAAGGGCGCGCGGCGGGCGATCGTGCATGTCTATAACGCCACCTCCAAGCCTTTCCGCGAGACGGTTTTCCAGATGAGCCGGGCAGAAGTGATCGACATGGCGGTGTCGGCAGTGAAGTTGATCAGGGAGCTGGCCGCGCAGGCGCCGGAAACCGAATGGGTGCTCGAATACAGCCCGGAAACCTTCACCGCCACCGAACTCGATTTCGCGCTCGAAGTCTGCAATGCCGTCACCGCGGCCTGGGGCGCGACGCCGGATGACAAGGTGATCCTCAATTTGCCGACCACCGTCGAGATGGCGACGCCGAACATCTACGCTGACCAGATCGAGTGGATGCACCGCCATCTCGAACGGCGCGACAGCGTGATCATCAGTCTGCACCCGCATAACGACCGCGGCACCGCCGTGGCCGCGGCCGAACTCGCCCTGATGGCCGGTGCCGAGCGCGTCGAGGGCTGCCTGTTCGGCAACGGTGAACGCACCGGCAACGTCGACCTGGTGACCCTGGCGCTCAACTTGTACACCCAGGGCGTTGCGCCCGGGCTCGATTTTTCGGACATCAACGCCGTTGCGCGTACTTTCGAGCAGTGCAGTCAGTTGCCGATCCACCCGCGTCATCCCTACGTCGGCGATCTGGTGTTCACGGCTTTTTCGGGCTCGCATCAGGACGCGATCAAGAAGGGGTTTGCGCTCGAGCCGCGCGATGGTTTCTGGAATGTTCCCTATTTGCCGATCGACCCGGCCGACGTCGGGCGCAGCTATGACTCGGTGATCCGGGTCAACAGCCAGTCCGGAAAGGGTGGCATCGCCTACCTGCTTGAAGCCGAATACGGGGTGGTCATGCCGCGCCGCCTTCAGGTAGAGTTCTCGGGCGTCGTCCAGCAGCAGGTCGACGAGCATGGCGGCGAGATGAGCGCCGCCGCCATCTGGGATCTGTTCTCGGCGACCTATATCGATGGCGTGGACCCGGTACGCTATCGTGAGCACCATCTTTTCGAGCATGGCGGCGGCAATGGGCAAGGCATCCGGCTCAATGTCGATATCGATGGTGTGCCGCAGGTGCTGACCGGTACCGGCAATGGCCCGATCGACGCGGCAGTCAATGCCTTCCAGAGGGTCGGTATCGATATTCAGGTGCGCAGTTACGAAGAACGTGCGATGAGTCCCAGCGGCGAGGGGGGCAACGCGCGGGCCTGCGCCTTCATCGAAGTAGCACCGGTGGCCGGTGGGGGGAGCGAGTTCTACGGCGCCGGGGTGGATACGAATATTGTCACCGCCTCACTACGGGCGGTGATCACCGGCATCAACCGCATGCAGGCCAGCCTGCCCAGGCGGTCGCAGCAAGAAGCGGCGTAATGGCCTAGTGCTTACCGTGAAAGTCGCGTAGGCGACTCGCGAACCTCCTTTTTCCCCTTGCGCGAGAAGGGCCAGGGGAAGGGGACGGCCATGACTTTCATGATTTGGGGTGTCTCCACGTGTCATGAACGTTTGGCCAGCTGCGCGCCAGGCGCGCGGCTGGCCATGCGCCGCGAGATCAGGCCGCAGGCTTCTCGCCGCGCTTCTTCTCCCAGCGCTTCATCATCTCTTCACGCTGCGTCGCGAACTTCTGGCGTTGCTCGGGGGTGAGGACTTCCATTATTTGATGATGCTGGCGTGCCCGCAGCTGCGCCATTTCGGCCATTGCCTGGGCGCCCTGCTCGGTGAGTGCCTTGACCTTGGCCTCGTCGTAATCTCCTTTCTTCTGCATCTCGTGCAGTTGCGCACGGCTGTCGCGCATGCTCTGGTACTTCTCGCTGATCAGCTCGCCGTCCTGCTTGCGCAGCTCTTTGATTTGCGCTTCCTGTTCGGCGGTCAGGTCGAGCTTCTTCATCATCCGCGGCAGGTCGTCGCGCTGGCCGCCACGCATTTCTGACCCGCCTTTGCCGCAACCGCCTTCCATGCCGCCGCCCATCATCGGGCCTGCATTGGCGGCCAGCGGGACGGCCAGGGCGATGCTGCTGGTGGCGAGGAAAACGGCGAGAGTGCGCTTGAATGTGTTCATCTTTTGCTCCTTGTCAGTTGGGTTTTTCCAGTCGGGCATCTGCTGTCTCGACTGTTGGCTTAACTTTCGCGCAGCAGGTCGTAAAGCGCAGTTAATCGTCTGTAAAGCCGTGTAAATGGGCGGCCGATGGCTCCGAGGAGGCGCCTGCGGGTGTTAAAGCGGGTAAAGGGCGGTAAAGACGCGTGACCAGGCGTTTCGGGCGCTTATCATCAGCGCTGTTGAAAGGATGGGCGTGATGACTCGAGTATTGCTGGTCGATGACGATGTCGAACTCGCCGCCATGCTGCGCGAATACCTCGAACAGGAGGGCTTCGAAGCAGAGGCGGTGCACGACGGGGAAAGCGGTGTGCGCGAAGCGCTCAGCGGACGCTACGCGATCGCCGTTCTCGATGTCATGATGCCGCGGCTCAACGGCGTCGAAGTGCTGCGCCGAATCCGCGCCGCCAGTCCCCTGCCGGTGTTGATGCTCACCGCCCGGGGTGACGACATCGATCGCATCATCGGGCTGGAGCTCGGCGCCGACGACTACGTGCCGAAGCCCTGTTCGCCACGCGAGCTGGTCGCCCGGCTGCGGGCAATCCTGCGCCGGGTTGCCGACAACAGCGCTGAACGGAAGTCGGAGGGGCCGATCGTCGTTGGCCCCTTGAGCATGTGGCCGGAGCGGCGTAGCGCGCAATGGCATCAACAGCCGCTCGAACTGACCAGCACCGAATACAGCCTTCTCGAAGTCATGGCCCGGCAGGCGGGACGGGTGGTCAGCAAGAGCGATCTCTCGGAGCTGGCGATGGGGCGCCCGCTGGCGCGTTTCGACCGCAGCATCGATGTCCATGTGAGCAGTATTCGCCAGAAGTTGGGCGCGCGACCCGACGGTGACTCCTGGATCCAGACCGTGCGCGGCCAGGGCTACCAGTTCGTCAAGGCCTGAAGATGGGACGCCTGTTCTGGAAATCCTTCTTTGCCTTCTGGCTGGCGCTGTTGCTCGCCGGTGTCGGCGTTGGCAGTGTCGTCTGGCTGCATCGTCAGGCCGAGGCCGAATTCGAATCGACGCCGGCCCTGCCCGGTGGCCCACGGGCAGCGGTCATGCTCGATGCCGCGGAGGTCTTTCTGCGCCGCGGCGGCCCGCAGATGATGCGCGAGGTATTGCGTGAATGGGCCGAGGCGCCGGGCAAGGCGCAATTGTTCGTGATTGACGCCGGCGGTCGTGACCTTTTCGGCCGTGAACTACCCGGCGACCTGCGCGCCGCCCTGGCTTCGGGAGATTTCCGGCGTGGACCGATGTCCGGTGCGCGCCGCGTGCTCGCCCCAGACGGAGAGACTTACACCCTGGTCGCGCGTTACGAGCGTCCGGCTGCTCGCGGTCACCTGCTGCGCCGCGAACGGCCATCGCCAGCGCTGCCGATCGTCGCCGGCCTGCTCGCCAGCCTGGCTTTCAGCGCTGCCCTGGCGTGGTACGTGGCGAAGCCGATCCGCAGCTTGCGCGGCGCTTTCCGCGCCGTGTCCGAAGGGCGCCTGGAGACACGCGTGCAGCCGTCGATGGGTAATCGGCGTGACGAACTGGCTGATCTCGGACGCGATTTCGACCGCATGGCACAGCGCCTGCAGGCGCAAATCCATAGCCAGCAGCGCCTCCTGCACGATGTTTCGCACGAGTTGCGATCACCGCTGGCGCGCCTGCACGCAGCCATCGGACTGGCGCGGCAGAGTCCGGAGAAACTCGAAATGACGCTTGAGCGCATCGAACGCGAGTCGGTCCGCCTCGACGAACTGGTTGGCGAGTTGCTGACCCTGTCACGCCTCGAAGCCGGCACGCCAGGTGCGCCGCCGGTGACCATCGACCTCATGGAAATGGTTGCCAGCATTGCCGACGACGCCGGTTTCGAGGCCGAGGCGAGCGGCCGCAGCGTGCATTTCAGCGGTGCCGGCGAAGTGACGGCGGCGGTGCAGGGCGAGCTGCTCTATCGTGCTGTCGAAAACGTCGTGCGCAATGCCGCGAAATATACCGCCGCTGGCACCGCCGTCGAGATCATGGCGCGCCGCCGAGTCGAGGCTCAGGAATCAGGCACGCCGGGGACTTCCGTGACCTCCGGAGCAGCAGGCGTGTTCGAGATCGTCGTTTCGGACCGTGGTCCGGGCGTGCCCGAAGCCGATCTCGAAGCGATCTTTGAACCTTTCTACCGCGCCGACAACAATGCCGGCACGATCGGCTACGGACTCGGGCTGGCGATCGCCCGGCGGGCAGTCGTTTCGCACGGGGGGCAGGTCTGCGCGCGCAACCGGCCGGGCGGCGGGCTGGAAGTGACGCTCAGTTTGCCGCTCGCGTAGCGCAGGATGCGCGCTGTGCAAAGCTCGCGAAGCTTGCGCACCAATGAAAAACGGGGGCGCGTGCCCCCGTTTTGCCGATCAACGATGCTTGTTGCTGCTCAGCCGGCGAAGTTCTTCTCGGCGAAGCTCCAGTTGGCGAGCTGGGCGAGGAAGGTCTCGACGAATTTGGGGCGCATGTTGCGGTAGTCGACGTAGTAGGCATGTTCCCAGACGTCGATGCACAACAGGGCCTTGTCGCCAGTGGTCAGCGGCGTACCGGCAGCACCCATGTTGACGATATCCACCGAGCCGTCGGCTTTCTTGACCAGCCAGGTCCAGCCCGAACCGAAGTTGCCGACCGCGGAGGCCTGGAAGGCCTTGGTGAATTCGGCAAACGAGCCCCACTTGGCGTCGATTGCCGCGGCCAGTGCGCCCGTCGGGGCGCCGCCACCGGCAGGCTTCAGGCAGTTCCAGAAGAAAGTGTGGTTCCATACTTGCGCCGAGTTGTTGTAGATGCCGCCAGCGGGCGCCTTCTTGACGATTGCTTCGAGGTCGAGGGCTTCGTATTCGCTACCCTTGATCAGGTTGTTGAGGTTGGTGACGTAGGCCTGATGGTGCTTCCCGTGGTGGTATTCGAGCGTTTCCTGCGACATGTGTGGCGCCAGTGCGTCGATGGCAAAAGGCAGTTGCGGCAGTTGATGTTCCATTGCTTGTTCTCCGTGCGAGTTGTTATTGGGTGAAAAGGTGAAAGGGATCGCGATGAATCGATCGGCCAAAGACCTTCATTCGTGGATAGTCGATCGGCTGAGGAGCTTCCGCCGTGAATAGTCGATCGGCTCAGGACTCTCAGCCGTGGATCGGTGAGGGCAGAATTCTATTCGCCGCCCGGCCTAGTGGCAATGCCGCTTGCTGGAAAGGGCAGGCCAGCGGCTGCGCCATGATCTTCGAAAAGCGCAGTCACCTCGGCCTCGACGCGTCCATGGTGCAACAAGACAGCGATTCGCGCGCTTGGTTCCAGGCTGCGGCTGTCGCGAACGATTTCGCCCTGGGCGCTGGTGACGACGCTGTAACCACGCGCCAGGACCGCCTGCGGATTGAGGTGTGCCAGTCCGGCAGTCAGCCGTTCAAGCTTGGCGCGCCTGCCGTGCTGGGCGTCGTGCCAGGCACTGCGCAGCCGTGGCGCCAGCGCGGCCAGTCGGCCGGCGTGGCGTGCCGGGTGTGGACGGTTGAGCAGCAGGCGACGGCTAAGGTGGGTCAGTTCGCCGCGCGCGCGCGCGCTGGCTTGCAGCAATCCAGCGCCGAGCTGGCGTTGCAGATTGCGTAGCCGCTCGCGGTGTTGGGCCAGGTACTGCGCCGGGTGTTGCAGGCGGCGGGCCAGCCAGTCTAGCTGCTGGCTGCGTTGTTCGAGAAGCGGCTCGATCTGGCGGCGCAGGGCAGTTTGCAGGACGGACAGACGGGCTCGCAGGGCGGCCTGCTCGGGGGCGGCAAGTTCGGCGGCTGCGGTCGGCGTCGGCGCCCGCTGATCGGCTGCGAAGTCGGCGATGCTGAAATCAGTTTCGTGGCCGACACCACAGATCACCGGCAGCGGGCAGGCGCGGATTGCGCGTGCGACGCGCTCGTCGTTGAATGCCCAGAGGTCTTCCATGCTGCCTCCGCCACGACAGACGATCAGCAGTTCGCAGTCGCGGCGTTCGCCGGCGCGGCGGATGGCGTCGGCAATTTGCGCACCCGCGCCTTCACCCTGCACCGGCGTCGGGTAGAGGACGACGCTCACCTGCGGGGCGCGGCGCGCCAGCGTCGTCAGCACATCGCGCAGCGCCGCCGCCTGCAGCGAGGTGACGACGCCGACGCAGCGTGGAAACGGGGGCAGAGCGCGTTTGCCGGCGCTGGCGAAGAGCCCTTCGGCTGCGAGCTTTTCCTTGAGGCGCAGGAATTGTTCGTGGAGGTTGCCGACGCCGCCGCGCCGTGCCGCCTCGACATTTAGCTGAAAATCACCGCGTGCCTCGTAGAGCGTGACCAGTACTCGCGCCTCGATGTGCTGGCCGTTTTCCAGTCGCCAGCCGAGCAGCTGTGCGCGGCTGCGGAACATCACGCAGCGCACCTGCGCGGCGGCGTCCTTGAGCGAGAAGTAGACATGTCCGGAAGGCGCGCGGCTGAGGTTGGAGACCTCGCCGGCCACCCAGCACAGCGGAAAAGCGGCCTCGAGCCGCTCGCGGACCAGGCGGTTGAGCATGGCCACCGGGATCACCGGAGGAGGCGCGGGAAAGGAAGTGTTGCCTGCGACGATCTCTGACATCCGCGAATTCTACATGCCTGGGCGCGCCTGGTCCCTGCTCGTACCGCAGGCGCCGCAGAAAAACGCTTGCCGGTCGGTCACTTGCAGCGTTTGCCAACAGGCTGGCAGCACTTTTATCCACAGTTCCTGTGGATTCCCGGTTTGCCAGCAACAGGGTTCCCCTCGGTGCGCATGGGCTGCGCACTTGCCGCAAATGCTGCTGCAGGCTAAAGTTCCCCCCTTGAAAATCACCTGGGGTGCACCGTGTTTTCCATCGTTCAGGCTGCTGGTTGGCCCATCTGGCCCTTGCTGCTGGCGTCGATCGTGGCTGTCGCGCTGATCATCGAGCGCCTGGTGGCCTTGCGTCGAGTCAAAGTCGTTCCGCCCGACCTGCTGCAGCGCGTGGTCACCGAGTTCCGGCAAAGAGGTGCCACGCAAGCGATGGTCGTCGACCTGGAGGCGCATTCGCCGCTCGGCAGGGTGCTCGCCGCCGGTCTGCGCAACGAGGGCAGTTCGCGCGAGATCATGAAGGAGGCGATCGAGGAGGCCGGCACCGTCGTCTCGCACGAACTCGAACGCTACCTGACGACGCTTGGCACCATCGCCTCGATCAGCCCTCTGATGGGCCTCTTCGGTACCATCGTCGGGATGATCGAGATCTTCGGGTCGCAGTCGCCCAGCGGCAGCAATCCGATGCAGCTGGCGCACGGGATTTCGATTGCCCTGTACAACACCGGCTTCGGCCTGCTGATCGCCATTCCGAGCATGATCTTCTGGCGGCACTTCCGGGCCCTCGTTTCCACTTTTGTCGTCGACATGCAGCAACAGGCGGTGCGTCTGGTCGAGGTCTTGCACGGCGAACGCAGGTCCTGAGGAGGAGGCGACGATGAACTTTCGCCGCGGTCGCAGCAGCGACGTTCCCGAGATCAACCTGATTCCGTTCATCGACGTGCTGCTGGTGATCATCATCTTTCTTATGCTGACCACTACCTACGCCAAGTTCTCCGGGCTGGAGATCAACCTGCCGACGGCCGACGCCAGCAAGCAGAACGAGCCGCCCAACGAAGTCAGCGTGACGGTGACGCCGTCCGGCCAGGTGCTGGTCAACAAGACGCCGCTCGAGGCGGTCAGCGTGCAGGCGATCAGTGATGCCCTGCGCCGGGCCGCCGGCGACGCCAAGGAGCCGGTGATCGTCATCAACGCCGACGCCAAGGCCACCCATCAGAGCGTGGTCGACATCATGCAGGCCGCGCAGGCTGCCGGTTACCCGCGCATTTCCTTCGCCACGCAATCGCCGCGCTAATGGCCGCCGGCGGCCTTGCGCGCAGCTTGCCGCGGCGCTGGTACGAGCGCCCTCCGGCCCCCGTTCTGTGGCTGTTGTTTCCGCTGTCCTGGCTGTTCGGCACGCTCGCCGGGCTGCGCCGCTGGCTGTACCGCTGCGGTGTCTTGCGCACGCAGCGCTTGCCGGTGCCGGTGATCATCGTCGGCAATCTCACCGTCGGCGGCAGCGGCAAGACGCCGCTGGTGTTGTGGCTGGTCGAGCGCCTGCGTGCAGCGGGCTGGCGACCCGGGATCATCAGTCGCGGCTATGGTGGTAGCGGCGAGGGCGTGCGCGCGGTGGCCGCTGGCGCGTCGCCGGCGCTGATTGGCGATGAGCCGCTGCTGCTCGCGCGGCGTAGTGGTGTGCCGGTCTTCGTTGGCCGCGATCGCGCGGCGGCCGGGCAAGCCCTGCTGGCCGCCCATGCCGAATGTGACGTGATCGTCTCCGACGATGGCTTGCAGCACTATCGTTTGCAGCGCACCGCCGAAGTGGTGGTCTTTGATGGGCGCGGCGCTGGCAATGGCTGGCTGCTGCCGGCGGGCCCCTTGCGCGAGCCTTTGCGGCGCTTGGCGGGGGTCGCGGCGGTGGTCTGGAACGGATGTCGCGAGGCAGGCGTGGTGGACGCCGCCGAGGCTTGTCCGCAGTTCGAGATGCGCCTCCTCGGTCAGCGCTTCGTCGCTGCCGGCGGGCTTGCTGGTCGGCCTGCCGACAGCTGCGATGCGGCATCCTTGCGTGGGCGCAAGCTGTATGCCTTGGCGGGTATCGGCGATCCCGGTCGTTTCTTCGCGCAGCTGCAGGCGCTGGGGCTGGAGTTCGAGGCCCATCCCTTTCCCGATCACCATCCTTATGTCGCGGCCGAGCTAGCCTTTGCCGGTGATGGCGTGCTGCTGATGACCGAGAAAGATGCGGTAAAATGTGCGCCGATTGTAACCGGCGAGGCTTGGGTGCTGCCGGTCGAAGCGGTCATCAGCGGCACGCCGGGTGGTGGGTCATCAGCGGCACGCCGGGTGGTGCCGGTCTTTTCGAGACAATTCTGGAGAAACTCAATGGACGCACGACTGCTTGATATTCTCGTCTGCCCGATCTGCAAGGCCAACCTCGAATACCGCAAGCCGCAGTCGGAGCTGGTCTGCAAGCCCTGCAAGCTGGCTTTCCCGGTCCGCGACGGTATCCCGATCATGCTGCAGGATGAAGCCCGCCCGCTGAGCGCCGACGAGGCCTGAGCGCTGCGCGCAAGGAGGGAGGCAATGGCATACGAGGGGGCGTTCAAGGTGGCGTTCAAGGTGGTGATCCCGGCGCGCTACGCGTCGACCCGCCTGCCAGGCAAGCGTCGACCCGCCTGCCAGGCAAGCCACTGCTCGACCTTGCCGGCAGGCCGATGGTCGTGCGCGTAGCCGAGCGGGCGATTTTGTCCGGGGCCGACGAGGTGCTGGTGGCCAGCGACCATCCGCAAGTCCTGGCGGCGGCCGAGAGCCATGGCCTGCGCACCCTGCCGACCCGTGCCGATCACCTCAGCGGCACCGATCGCCTGGCCGAGGTGGTCGAGGCCAGCGGCTGGAGCGATGACACCGTGGTGGTCAATGTGCAAGGCGACGAGCCCCTGATCGATCCGGCGCTGATCTCCCAGACGGCGTCGCAGTTGGCGCAGAGCGGCGCTGACATCGCCACCCTCGCGCACCCGATCACCGATGCTGCCGACTTCTTCAACCCACATGTGGTCAAGGTGGTGCTTGCCGCCGGCGGCGACGCGCTGTATTTTTCGCGGGCGCCGATTCCCTACGCGCGCGACCACTTTGCCCGCGAGGCCGGTGGCGAAACGCTGCCCGCGCGGATGCTGGCCTATCGGCACGTTGGACTGTACGCCTATCGCGCACGCTTCCTGCGCACCTATGCCAGCCTGGCGCCTTCGCCGCTGGAAAGCCTCGAAGCGCTCGAGCAGTTGCGTGCCCTGTGGCACGGCTTTCGCATCAGTGTGGCGATTTCCGACCGACTGCCGCTTCCCGGCGTCGACACGCTTGCAGATGCGCAGCGCGTTCAGGCCTGGTTCAAAAAGTTTGACCCTGCGCCAGATTGAGGGTAAGTTGGGACGTCCTGGTAACGACAACGTTCTGGTTTGAACCTGTGGCTGAAGTGCAAGTGTCTGAACTTTTTGGACAATTTGCTCGACTTGAAAATCAACGAAAGCGAACCATGAAACTCATTCTGCTCGGTGCTCCAGGGGCTGGGAAAGGCACTCAAGCCCAGTTTATTTGTGAGCATTTCGGTATCCCGCAGATCTCGACCGGCGACATGCTGCGCGCGGCGGTGAAGGCGGGCACCCCCCTGGGGCTGGCCGCCAAGAAAGTGATGGACGCGGGTGGTCTGGTTTCCGACGAGATCATCATTGGCCTGGTCTCCGATCGCCTGCAACAGCCGGACTGCGCTGAGGGCTACCTCTTCGACGGTTTTCCTCGCACCTTGCCGCAGGCCGAAGCAATGAAGATTGCCGGCGTGGCGCTGGATTACGTGCTGGAAATCGATGTCGCCGATGAGGAAATCATCGAGCGCATGAGCGGTCGTCGCGTCCATCTCGCTTCCGGTCGCACCTATCATCTGCGCTTCAATCCACCGCAGGTGGACGGCAAGGATGATGCGACCGGCGAAGAGCTGATCCAGCGCGCCGACGACCAGGAGGAAACCGTCCGCAAGCGTCTGCAGATCTATCACTCGCAGACCAAGCCCTTGCTCGAGTACTACCGTGCATGGGCAGCCACTGGTGACCCAAAGGCACCGCAGTGTCCGAGAATTGCCGGTGTGGGTAGCGTCGAGGAGATCAAGAAAGCCGCTTTCGATGCCCTTAAGTAAGCATCCGCCGTCGCTGGCGGTGGCTCGGAAGAAAAGTACGTCTGTGCAGCTCGCCAGCACCGGCGCGGCCGCTTCTCGCTTACGGGCATGGGGCTGTCGCGGTCTCACCAGCGCCGCCACCGCGGCGTTTGTTGCGTCTGCGGAGCGGCCAAGGCTTTGTTCGCCGCCGAGGTGTGTTGCGCTGCTGTCGCTGCGTCGGCTGCAGCGGTTCACTCGGTGTGAGCGCACAAGCAGTGTCCAAGATCGTATTGTTTGAGTCGCTTATGAGGTAAATTCGAGCCACGGGGAAGTTGCCCTGGGAGCTGGGAAACTTTAAAGAGGGAGGTTGTATATGGGTTATCTGGTGTTCGCGCTGCTATGCGCGCTCATTGCAGTGGGTTACGGCGCTGTAATGACCAAATGGATTCTCGGTTTGCCTGCCGGCAATCCGAAAATGCAGGAGATTGCCAAAGCTATTCAGGAAGGCGCTTCTGCGTATCTCAACAAGCAATACACCACCATCGGCATCGTCGGTGCCGTGCTCTTCGTGGTCATCTGGCTGGCGCTCGGAATGGGCATGGCCATGGGCTTCCTGATCGGCGCCGTCCTGTCCGGTGCCACCGGCTTCATCGGCATGAACGTTTCGGTACGGGCCAACGTACGCACGGCGGAAGCGGCGCGCAACGGCATTGCCGCGGCGCTCGATGTCGCCTTCAAGGGGGGTGCCATCACCGGCATGCTGGTCGTCGGTCTGGGCCTGCTCGGGGTAGCCGGCTACTACGCCATTCTCAGAGACCCGGGCGGCGATCTGCATCATGCGGTTGAACCGCTGATCGGTCTGGCCTTCGGTGGCTCGTTGATTTCGATCTTTGCCCGTTTGGGTGGTGGCATCTTCACCAAGGGTGCCGACGTCGGCGCCGACCTCGTCGGCAAGGTCGAGGCCGGCATTCCGGAAGACGACCCACGCAACCCGGCGGTCATCGCCGACAACGTCGGTGACAACGTTGGCGACTGCGCGGGCATGGCGGCCGACCTCTTCGAGACCTA
The DNA here is from genome assembly GCA_000585055.1 of Candidatus Accumulibacter appositus. Taxonomy (GTDB): domain Bacteria; phylum Pseudomonadota; class Gammaproteobacteria; order Burkholderiales; family Rhodocyclaceae; genus Accumulibacter; species Accumulibacter appositus. Next base: position 35,671 of record JEMX01000029.1, on the reverse strand, counting down.
CGGGGTGACCGTGGTGGCGACGATGGTGCTTGGCGCGATGATGCTCAAGGGTGTCCCTGACGCCAACGACAACCTGATCATCTACCCGCTGGTCCTCGGTGGCGTTTCGATCATTGCCTCGATCATCGGCTGTTTCTTCGTCAAGGCCAGCGATGGCGGCAAGATCATGAACGCGCTCTACCGCGGCCTGGCCGTGGCTGGCGCCCTGGCGCTGGTCGCCTTCTATCCGGTGACCAGAATGCTGCTTGGCGAGGGCGTGACGCTCGCTGATGGCTCGCTGATCACCTCGGGGAGCATCTTCGGCGCGGCAACCGTCGGCCTGGTACTGACCGGCCTGCTGGTGTGGATCACCGAGTATTACACCGCCACCGAGTATTCGCCGGTCAGGAGTGTTGCCGAGGCCTCGACCACCGGTCATGGCACCAACATCATCGCTGGCCTGGCCGTCTCGATGAAGGCCTGTGCCTTGCCGGTGCTCTCCGTTTGCGCGGCAATTTACATCACCTATGCGCTGGCCGGCCTTTACGGCATTGCCATCGCCGCGACCGCGATGTTGTCGATGTCCGGGATCATCGTTGCCCTCGACGCCTACGGGCCGATTACCGACAACGCCGGTGGTATCGCCGAGATGGCCGGTTTGCCGTCATCGGTGCGTGATGTCACCGACCCGCTCGACGCAGTTGGCAATACCACCAAGGCGGTCACCAAAGGTTACGCCATCGGCTCCGCCGGTCTGGCCGCGCTGGTGCTCTTCGCCGATTACACGCACGCCCTCGAAGCAAACTTCGGTGCCAGCATGCGTTTCGATCTCTCGAACCACATGGTGATCATCGGTCTCTTCCTCGGCGGTCTTATTCCCTACCTCTTCGCGGCCATGGCGATGGAGGCGGTGGGTCGTGCGGCGGGTTCCGTGGTCGTCGAGGTGCGCCGGCAGTTTGCGGAAATCAAGGGCATCATGGAAGGTACGGCGAAGCCGGATTACTCCCGTGCTGTCGGCATGCTGACCGTTGCTGCGATCCGCGAGATGATCATCCCCTCGCTGCTGCCGGTGCTGGTACCGGTCGTCGTCGGTCTGATGCTTGGCCCGCAGGCACTTGGTGGCCTGCTGATGGGAACAATCATCACCGGCCTCTTCGTCGCCATCTCGATGACCACCGGTGGTGGCGCCTGGGATAACGCCAAGAAGCACATCGAGGACGGCAACTTTGGTGGCAAGGGTTCCGAAGCCCACAAGGCATCGGTGACCGGCGATACCGTTGGCGACCCGTACAAGGATACGGCGGGTCCGGCGGTCAATCCGCTGATCAAGATCATCAACATCGTTGCGCTGATGATCGTGCCGCTGATGGTTCCTGCCGCGGGTGCCAAGCCGATGCCGGCAGCACAGGCTCCGGCCGCGCCAGCCGCGGTGGCCGCTCACGCCGCTTCGGCTACTCCTGCGGCGGCGATGGCCGCCCCCTTGCCGGGTGCCACGCTGTATTTCGATGTCGGTTCGGCGGAGTTGCCGGGTGATGTGGCGATCACGCTTGAAGGCATCCTCCTCCATGTCACAGCCAATGCCGGCGCCAAGCTGGCCATTTCGGGCTTCCAGGATGCAAGCGTCAGCACGGAAGCTCGTGCGGCGCTGTCGACGGATCGTGCCGAGGCGGTTAGTGAGGCGCTGAAAGCGGCTGGAGTTGCCGAAGAGCGCATCGAAATGCAGAAACCCGAGTCGATCAATGTCACCATAACCGGCACCGGTGAAGGTGCAGCGGCGCGCCGGGTCGAGGTCAAGGTGAAGTAGTCGAACCTGTAGTGGACAGGGGCAGCGTGCGGCCAATGCCTTGGCTTGGCGCTGTACCCTGATCGCGAAATGGAAGCGGGCCGCACATTTGTGCGGCCCGCTTTTTTTATCTGTGGTCTACCGGTGAGCGGTGTGCCCTGCCGGCCGCCTTACCTGAGCGCCGGATTGAGCGTGTAGGTGCCGGTCAGGCTGGCCTGTGCAAGGACGTGCCCCTGCATCGCCGCACGCAGCTGCTGGCCGGTCAGCTTGCCTTCGCCATCGAGCCTGGCCACGTCGAGCGCAAAGACCGTAAACACATAGCGGTGGACGATCTCGTCGTTCCAGGGCGGGCAGGGGCCGTCGTAGCCGTAGTAGTCGCCGCGCATGTCGTTATCGCCAGCAAACCAGCTGGTGAAATCGTTGATTCCCTGGCGTGCGTCGTGTGCGGCGTGTGGACCCGGCTTACCGCGCGGCGTGACATCGCTGCAGAACTCGCCGTCCCTGATTTCGTTGAGGCTGGCCGGTAGATCGAACAGCACCCAGTGGAAAAAATCGACGCGCGCGAGCGACGCCGGCACCGTCCTATCTTCCTGATTGACGTCGTCGCCCTGGCTCGGGACATCGGGGTCATGGCAGATGACGGCGAACGACTGTGTGCCGCTCGGGGCGTCGCTCCAAGCCAGCTGCGGGTTGCGGTTGCTGCCCAGGCAGACATGGTGATCGGGGTCGGCAATGCAGAAAGCGAAGTCACCGGGGATCTGCTGCCCGTCACCGAAACTACTACTGCTCAATTTCATGGTTGATCCTCCTGATTGATTACTCGGCCGCGCTGCGTTTGAAGTCGCGCAGGCGAAAACCTGCAATCCATAGTGTAGCGAAATAGACGCCCGCACCGAAAGCAACGAGCAGCGAAAGTCTGAGCAAACGCTGGCTGAGGTTCCAGCTCAACCATGCGCTTTCTTCGCCGACGGCGAACCATAACGCTGTACCCATGCTGAGCATGGCCAGTGCCAAGCGAGCGTAGAACAGCAGCCAGCCCGGTTGCGGAACATAGATCTCGCTCTGCCGCAGGCCGCGAAAAAGCAGGCTGGCGTTGAGAATCGCCGCCAGGCTGATGGCCAGCGCCAGACCGGCGTGTTGCAGCCAGCCCACCAGTGCCAGGTTCAAGAGTTGCGTGGTGCAGAGTGAAATGATCGCGATCCTGACCGGTGTGCGCACGTTCTGGCGCGCGTAGAAACCGGGTGCGAGAACTTTTACCAGGATCAGTCCGAGCAGGCCGACGCTGTAGGCGAGCAGTGCGCTGCGGGTCATCAGGACGTCGTTCGCGGTGAACGCGCCGTGGAAGAACAGTGTCGTGATCAGCGGTACCGCCAGAATTGCCAGCGCCAGTGCCGCCGGCGCGGCGAGCAGAAAAGTCAGCCGCAGCCCCCAGTCGAGCAGCCGCGAGTAATCGTCGTGCTGTTGCGCGGCATGGTGACGCGACAGCGAAGGCAGCAGTATGGTGCCCAGGGCAGCGCCGAGCAGCCCGGCCGGGAACTCCATCAAGCGGTCGGCATAGTACAGCCAGGAGACGCTGCCGGTCGCCAGGAAAGAGGCGAAAACGGTATTCAGCAGCAGGCTGACCTGAGCCACCGAGACGCCCAGCAGGGCCGGCGCCATCAGCCGCAGGATGCGCCGCACGCCCTCGTCGCCGAGCTTCAGCGAGAATCGTGGCAGCATGCCAATGCGCTTTAGCGCCGGAATCTGGAAGGCCAGTTGCATGGCGCCGCCGATGAATACCGCCCAGGCCAGGGCCATGATCGGTGGCTCGAAGTACGGCGCTGCGAAAAGCGCCATGGCGATGAAGGAGACATTGAGCAGCACCGGCGTGAACGCCGGAACGGCAAAGCGGCTCCAGGTGTTGAGCACGCCGCCGGCGAGCGCCACCAGCGACATGAAAAGGATGTAGGGGAAGGTAATGCGTGTCAGGGTGACGGTCAGGGCAAATTTTTCCGGGTCGTCGGCAAAGCCTGGCGCCGAAACGTAAACGAGCAGCGAGGCGCCGGCCATGCCGAGCAGGGTCACCGCCAGGACGAGCAGAAAGAGTGCGCTGCCGACACGATCCACCAGCAGCCGGGTCTCCTCGTTGCCGCGCCGGTTCCGGTATTCGCCGAGAACCGGTACAAAGGCCTGCGAGAAAGCACCTTCGGCAAACAGCCGGCGCAACAGGTTGGGTAGCTTGAAGGCGACAAAGAAAGCGTCGGTGAGCAGGCCGGCGCCAAAGGTACGGGCAATCACGAAGTCGCGAACGAAGCCGAGGGTACGCGACAGCAGGGTCATGCTGCTGACGGTGGCGAGGGTCTTCAGGAGATTCATTGCGGCTCCGGGCGGCGCCTTGCAGGCGCAAAGCCCGTCATCTTAGCGTCTGCGAGTCGGCAAGCAAGACGAATCTACGTCGGATACCCGGTACCCGGGCTGCACAAGCTCGTGCCCCGGTGTCGGGCGCGCGGCGCGCAGCCTCTGATCAGGACTACTGGGCGGCCGGCTTGGCCTCGGCATTGATGGTGATGCCGCGCTGCTGCAGGGCGCTGACCAGCGCCTGAGCATTCTTGTTGCCGGCGCTAGCCAGTTTCTGCGTACCGGCGGCCAGCGAATCGAGCTGCGCGCGCATCTTCTGGGCGTTCTGATAGGTGCTTTCCTGATTGACGCGCAGATTGGCCAGCTGGGATCGTTCCTGATTCAGCTGGCTGGCCTGGAAGCCGAACCAGACGACCGGCGCCAGAGCGATCAGCAGCAGCGGGAGAAAGAGGTTCGTTTGTTGCGGCGGATGTTCGTTCATGGCGCTGACCGTGGCGCAGCCGCTGCTGCTCCGGCGGTGAAAGTGATTCCCTGTGACGCCAGAAGCTCGCGCAGGGCGGTGTCGTTGTCGCGCGCAGCCAGATCGGCCAGCGATTTGATGAGGGACTGGTAGAGCGGTTCCAGTTGCAGGCTTTGCTGGATGTATTGGCCGCGCGTGGCCAGTTCATTCTGAGCTTGCCGGTTGCCGCTGAACATGACCGCGTTAACAACCGCCAGACCCAGTGCCAAGGCCCCCAGGGCGAGCAGGACACGATATTGCAAAGTGGTCAATCGCGGACTCCCGAGAAATTCAAGTATGGCGCCTTGCAGCGGAAGGGCCAGCCACTGGCGGCCAAAGGCGGCAAGAGGCTGGCCAATGTGGATGGCCAAAGACCAAGCGGATTCCTCTTTTTCGAGGAACCCGCTTGGGCCTCTAGTCTAGCATTTCACGCCGACGCTGGAGAAGCATGCCGGCCAAGGACATCGCCAGGAGCAGCAGAGTGCCTGGTTCCGGCACGGTGCCGTTGTGGTCGACGACGTTGGCAAGGATAATCAACTGGCGCTTCTGGGCGATACCAGAGGGATCATGCGCATTGGTGCTGAAGCCGCTGAAGTCGATCGTGTCCCGGAACAGACCGACTTCTGTCGCCAGGTAGCTGAGATCCAGGTCGTCGCTCATTTGGCCGGCGCCCAGACTGCTGATCGGACCCCAGCCGGTCAAGGTGAAGTCGTCGGCCGCGGTGAGGTCGAACAGGCCGCGGCTCAAGTCGTCTGCTGGGCCGCCGACGTTGTTGCTCAGTTTCAGCTTCAGCTCGTTGGTCGAATTCATTGCGATATTGCCGAGATTGAGCGTGAAGGTGTCACCCGATTGCGTCATCGTGCCCAGGCCAGCGAACAAGGAGAAATAGCCATTGGCCAGATTATTCACTTGGGCTCTGACCTGCACGCCGCCATTGGCACCGGCCGAGGCATCGCTCATGTCGGCGTTCTGGCTCAGGAAGCTGACCGTACCATTCTGCGTGAAGATGCCCGCGGTGCTGGTGTTCAGCCCGACGCCAATGCTACCGCTGCTCTGCGCGTTGACTCCGCCGACGGTATTGCTACCGCTGAAGGGGCCGGACACGCCGCTCAGGTTGGCGCGCAGGGTGTCGTTCAGTGCGGTCACCGCGGCCGTGTTGCTCACGGCGATGTTCTGTGCGCTGACGCTGTCACCGACGCGTACGATGCCGAAGTCGACACTGGTGGTGTCGAGTTGTCTCACCGCCTGGGTGTACACCTTGCCTTCGATGCTGACGTTCTGAGAAGCCAGCGTCATCTGGCAGTTGGGCGCGCAGCCACCAACATTGTTGGCGTCGGAGACGAAGCTGATCGTCGCCGAGCCGGCATTGCCGCCCGTGAAGTTTCCAGCGGTGGCGGTGTTCAGGCCGACCACCAGGCTTGAACTATCGGTCGCCCCCGGGTCCAGCAGGTCGAAAGATCCGCTGGCGCTGACCGGTCCGCCGGCCGGAGCGATAGAGGCGTTGAGCGCAGCTTGCGGCGACAGCGTGGCCTGGTTGGTGACGCTGACATTGGCAGATGCTGCGCTGTCGCCTACCCGCTTAGCACCGAGGTTGATCAGCGGGTTATTGACCAGCGGGCTGGCCTGGTTGATCACGTTGGCCACCGTCTGGATAGTGCCACTGACACCGTAAGCCTCGCTGCCGGCAGGGGTCGTCCCCAGACCGTTGCTGACACCGCCGACCGCGCCGGCGCTAGTGTAGTTGACCGCGATGTCGCCTGCCACTACGCCAGCCGACAGGGTGTTGACGCTCACCGTCATGACGCCGTTACCAGCATTGCTGTTGGTGCCGGCGAGTATGCCGTTCAGACTGCCGGTGCCGGTGATCCGACTGGCGCCGGTGCCGCTGGTCGCACCGAAGTCGGCATTGAGGTCCTCGACAAAGCCGGCGGCTCCGCTGGCGGTGTTGCGGATAACGAGGTTCTGGCTGACGCTCTGGCCAACCTGAATGGTGCCGAAGTTCAGCGCCGCAGTCTGGACTGCGCCCGCGGCAACCTGGTAAACATTGCCGTTTACGGTGAGCACCTGGCTGCCGGCGCTGGCGGTGCCCAGGCCGTTGCTGACGCCGTTTACCGTTCCGGCCGTCTGATAGTTGAGCGTCACGGTGCCGGTTTTCGCGCCGGCGGTGCTGTTGTCGACCTGCGCGCCCATGGCGGTGGCGTTGCTGCCGCCGGCGATCAGGCCGAGGATGTTGCCACCACTGATCGCGGCGTCGCCGCTGCTGCCCGCAAAGCTGGCATTCAGATCTTCCGAGAAGGCGCCTGCGGCGGCGTTGTTGCTGACGGTGAAGAGCTGCGTCACCGGCGTTCCGCCGACGCGCTGATTGGCGATCTGTATCGGCGAAGGGGTAGCGTTGCCAGCAGCGGCGTTGTACGCTGCCGCACCGCTGCCAAGGACGATGTTCAGCTTCTGGTCGGGGATGTTCTCGAAGTTGCTGCGCAGGTTGAGGACCTGGCCGGTGAGTGGGGCGAGGGCGCCTGCGGCGGCGGCGGTGAAGGTCACCACCTGATCGCCGGTATTGCTGCCCGGGCCGCCGGTGTTGTAGTTGCCCGCGCTGACGCCGGCGCCAGTGAGGCGGGCGTCGCTCAGGTTGGCGCCGTTGACGCTGGTCTGAACGGCGCCGCGCAGTGCCGGCCCGGTGCTGCCGGTGTTGGCGATCTGGTAGGCGACGTCGTTGGCGCCGACGCGGACGTTGCCGATGGTCAGGGTGGCGTTGGCCGTATCGCCGTTGGTGACCGTGGTGCCGGTGATGACTTGCGCGACATCGCCGCCGGCAAGGATCAGGCCGGCCCCGCTTACTCCCGCGCGGCGGTCGAAGGCGTTGCCCGCACCGGCGGCGGTGTTGGTGTAGTCGGCGTTGATAGTCAGGTTCTGGGTGCCGATGTTGAGCATCGAACCCGCAGCACCCATGAGCAGGCGTCCTTGGGTGTTGGCCACGTTCGCCAGATTCATCACGCTGGCCGGGTCGACCTGCAAGCTTCCGCTGCCGCCCAGCGCGTCGTTAATCGTCAGGGTGCCGTTTTGCGCACGCAGCGTGCCGTCGTTGATCAAGCCGGCCGCGCTGGTGTCGATGGTCAAGGCGTTTGACTGGTTGGCCAGGATCAGCCCCTGATTATTGAGGCCTGTCCGGTTGAGGCCCAACTGCCCGGCGCCCTGGATGGTGTGGCCCGAGGCGTTGGTGAGGACTTCGCTGCCCGAGCCGGAGTGGCCATAGATCCGGTTATTGGCGCTGTTGCTCATGGTCAGCGTGCCGGCGCCCGTCAGGGTGACATCACCATTGAGGGTGAGATCGGTCACGTGGTTGGCCGAGGCCAGTTGCAGGTTGCCGGTGTTGGTGAAAGTGCCGGTCAAAAGGGCGGTCTGGGCTGTGGCGAGTTCTACCTGCCCGGTATTGTTGACATTGTTCAGGTTGCTTGAAGCCTGCACGAAGATCTTGCCATCGCTACTGCTTTGCAGGGTGCCGTTGGTGATGGTGGAGCCAGTGATCAGGACATTGCTTCCGACGGCGTCGATCACTCCGCCAGTATTAGTGAGGTTGGTCCCCTGGATAGTGAGCTGGCCGCCCGCAGCGCGCAGGATGCCGGTGTTGCTGCGGGTAATGCCCGCACCACCCGACAGGTCGATGGTCAGTTCATTCGACTGGTTGGCGACGATCAGTCCCTGGTTGTCCAGTCCTGTCCGGTTGACGCCCAACTGCCCGGCGCCCTGGATGGTGTGGCCCGAGGCGTTGGTGAGGACTTCGCTGCCCGAGCCGGAGTTGCCATAGATCCGGTTGTTGGTGCTGTTGCTCATGCTCAGCGTGCCGGCGCCCGTCAGGGTGACATCGCCGTTGAGGGTGAGATCAGTCACGTGGTTGGCCGAAGCCAGTTGCAGGTTGCCGGTGTTGGTGAAAGTGCCGGTCAGCAGGCCGGTCTGGGCAGTAGCGATTTCCAGTTGCGTGCTGTTGGTGACATCCACCAGATTGCTGAAACCCTGGACAAAAATCTTGTTACTGCCACTGCCTTGCACAGTGCCGTTGATGGTGGAGCCGGTGATGACGATATCGCTTCCCGCGGCATCCAGCAGGCCACTGGGGGTGCTGGTGACGGTGGAGTTCTGAATGGTGAGCACACCGGTGCCGGCCCGCAGGATGCCGCTGTTGCTCATTCCGGCGGCGCTCACGTCGATGAGCAGGCCGGCTGACCCCTCGGCCAGGATCACTCCCTGGTTGTCGAGTCCTGTCCGGTTGACGCCCAACTGCCCGGCGCCCTGGATGGTGTGGCCCGAGGCGTTGGTNTGAGGACTTCGCTGCCCGAGCCGGAGTTGCCATAGATCCGGTTGTTGGTGCTGTTGCTCATGGTCAGCGTGCCGGCGCCCGTCAGGGTGACATCGCCGTTGAGGGTGAGATCAGTCACGTGGTTG
>JEMX01000029.1:0-26605 GCA_000585055.1 Candidatus Accumulibacter appositus | reverse complement strand
CAGGTTGCCGGTGTTGGTGAAAGTGCCGGTCAGCAGGCCGGTCTGGGCGGTGGCGATTTCCAGTTGCGTGCTGTTGGTGACATCCACCAGATTGCTGAAACCCTGGACAAAAATCTTGTTGCTGCCACTGCCTTGCACAGTGCCGTTGATGGTGGAGCCGGTGATGACGATATCGCTGCCCGCGGCATCCAGCAGGCCACTGGGGGTGCTGGTGACGGTGGAGTTCTGAATGGTGAGCACACCGGTGCCAGCCCGCAGGATGCCGCTGTTGCTCATTCCGGCGGCGCTCACGTCGATGAGCAGGCCGGCTGACCCCTCGGCCAGGATCAGTCCCTGATTGTCGAGTCCTGTCCGGTTGACGCCCAACTGCCCGGCGCCCTGGATGGTGTGGTCCGAGGCGTTGGTGAGGACTTCGCTGCCCGAGCCGGAGTGGCCATAGATCCGGTTGTTGGCGCTGTTGCTCATGGTCAGCGTGCCGGCGCCCGTGAGGGTGACATCGCCGTTGAGGGTGAGATCAGTCACGTGGTTGGCCGAGGCCAGTTGCAGGTTGCCGGTGTTGGTGAAAGTGCCGGTCAGCAGGCCGGTCTGGGCGGTGGCGATTTCCACCTGCCCGGTATTGCTGACGCTGGACAGGTTGCTCGAACCCTGGACGAAGACCTTGCCACCGCTGCTGCTCTGTAGGGTGCCCCCGGTGACCGTGGAGCCGGTGATGACGACGTTGGTTCCGACAGCGTCGATCACCCCGCCAGTGTTGATGAGGTCGCTCCCCTGGATGGTGAGTTGGCCGCCGGCAGCGCGCAGGATGCCGGTGTTGGTACGGGTGACGCCCACCCCACCCGACAGGTCGATGGTCAGTGCATTCGCCTGGTCGGCGACGATCAGGCCCTGGTTGTTCAGTCCCGTCCGGTTGAGACCCAACTGCCCGGCCCCCTGGATGCTGTGGGCAGACGCATTGGTGAGGACTTCGGTCCCCGAGCCGGAGCGGCCGTAGATCCGGTTATTGGCGCTGTTGCTCATGGTCAGCGTGCCGGAGCCGGAAAAGGTGGTGGTGTCGCCGATGAGCAGATCAGTCACGTGCGGCGCGGAGTTCAGGCCGAAGCTGCCGGCGTTGCTGACATTGCCGAGGATGGTCAAGGAGGTCGCGGTGTTCATCCCCAGGCTGTCGCCGCTGCTGATGCTGAGATCATTGATGGTGGCGCCAACGTTGAGGCTGACCACCGAGTTGGTCAGATTGCCGTTATCGATGAAGACATTGTCCGCGGAGCCGGGCAGGCCCGCTTGGCTCCATGATCCTGCAGGGCTCCAGTTGCCGGTGCCGCCATTCCAGACGAAGTCAAGGGCGGAGGCGGGGGTGGCTATTGCAGCCATTGCACCGAGAACGGCGATGTGAATCAGCTTGCGGTGCATGGGGTAAGAGGTGCGCATGGATGTCTCCTTGGGTGGCGTGCTGTACGCCGACGGCGAGCGATGCCGGCAGGAAAGATAGATAGAACGATTCAATGCTGTTTCAAAGAGCAAGTCTTATGCCCGCTGACAAGGGCTTCCTGCGCGGCAACGCATGTTTGTGTTGTATCAACGACGTACGAAAACAACCATGGCACGCTACGGGAGATTTGGTGGCGGTATGCGTCGGTCGGGTAGCGGGAAGCTGTAAAACGCAAGAATGGTGCATTTGCACTATCACCGAAGGCATTGTTGCGGCGCCGATTCTTTGGTGCAGAATGCGCAACATGTTGATGGTCGACGCGTACGCATTGAACCGCTTGATCCTGCGCATGTACCGCGAGGGGCGCGAGGTGCCGCTGGGCAGTTTTCAGGCTTGGGCCCTGGAACAGCTCCAATCGCTGCTGGCTTTCGATTCGGCCTGGTGGGGGAACGCGGCGGTGGAACCTCCGGCACTGCACGAGGTATTTCTGCACAACTGCGACGAAAGCATCCTGCGGGACTATCCGCCTTGGCTGGAACAAGACTTCTTTCGTGCCGCCCTGGTCGCTTCGCCAGGCGTTACGGTCAACATGAGCGACCTCACCACGCGCGCACGCTATGTACGCACGGCGCTGTATCGCCAATTGGGGCGGCGTTTTAAGGTGGAGTGGTCGCTGGGAACGCTGCAGATGGAGCCGAGCTCGTCGCTATACGAGTTCCTTACGCTCTGGCGTCACGACCGCAGGCGCCCTTTCTCCGAGGCCGAGCGGCAGATCAAGGAATTGGTCATGCCGCATCTGGTGGAAATGCATCGTGCGGTGCGCTTGCGCCACTTCCTGAGAATCCCCAACGTCATCAATCGGGAGTGGGCCGTGGTTGACGCGCGCGGTATTCTGCACGAGGCCTCGCCGGCGTTCCTTGCGCTCATGAGCATTCTGTGGCCGCACTGGCCGGGGAGTGCCCTGCCAGAGCCTCTACTTCCGTCCGTGTGTGCGGGACAGGCGTATCTCTCGTCAGAGTTGCGTCTGGATGTTACCTCCTGCGGTCACCTGCGCTACCTCAGCACTCGATCGGACGGCGTGCTGGCGCAGCTTTCCCCTCGCGAAGGGGAGGTCGCCACCCGCTATGCGAAGGGGGAGACCTATTCGGCAATTGCCAGCAGCCTGTCGCTTTCTCCGGCAACGGTACGCAATCATATTGCCCATTGCTTTCGCAAGCTGGGGGTCAATAACAAGGCTGAATTGGCGCACCGACTCGAAGGCAAGGCCTGAGTCTGGCGTTGGACAAGCGCTGTTGACTGCCTTACTTCCTACGCTTCGGCGCTGGCGCTTCCTGCGTTGGCTCGTAGCCGCTCAGTTCCATGAACCCGACGCCGCTGTGTGAGCCACTCAGCTTGATGGCCCCTTCCCAATAGACGTTCAGCGTCGTCGTGCGCGAATCGAACTCGCTCGCGCGGATCACCGGATCCACCTGTAGTTGCAGCCGTTTCGACGGAATCGCCACGCTCCAGTCCATCGGATAAGTGACACCCGAGGAAGGGCTTTTCCAGCTGCCGGAGGAACTGAGCGCAATGTCGGCATCGCCGAGCGCGCTGACCATTCCGTTCCTGGCGTACGTCCCCATGCGCTGCACCGGTTTGCCCTGACGATCGAAGAGCTCGAAGATCATGATATCGGCGCCATCGGTCAACTGCAGCGCAAACCAGTTCCAGCGCAGGTCGGCGGCTTCGAAGTCGCCCCATTGATGGTCGAACCACACCTCGCCGAGCACTGCCTTCTGCTGGCCGTCGAGGGTCAGCGTGCCTTGTACGCTCATGCGTGGGCGCGAGGTGTAGTAGCTCTTGCCGGCGGCCGCAAAGTCGAGCAGACCGGCGATCGGCGTTCCCGGAGCCTGGTGCAGGATCGGCGGGTTCTTGTCGACGAATTGCAGATCGAGCGCGAAATCCTTGCCGGCCATTTTCGCCAGGTGCTTTTCTCTGTTGCCCTGCAGCTGCCAGTCGCCGAAGCTCAGGTTGAAGCCGTCCAGGCGCCCATCCGAAGGGTTGCCCGCTGTCCGTGCCTGTTCGGTGTAGCGCTTCTCGGTCTGATGGTCGAGCAGCGAGCCGTGAAATACGGTATGAGTCAGCGTTCCGCGGCGCAGGAAGCTGGCCAGATGAAACGAATACTTCTCGCCGGAGTTGGTTTGCAGGTGGCCGCTGTAGTACCACCATTCGGTGAGCTTGTCGTGCACCGCGTCGTCAGCTGGCAGCGTCACCGGCGGCAGGTTGCCGGCCTTGGCGCTGGCCATAGCCGCTGCCCGAGCAGCCGCGCCAGTGGTCAAAACCGGGGGTTCAGAGCGGATGAAAAGCGTCCACACGATGGCCGTCAGAATCGCCAGCCAGCCGGCCACGACCAGCCATCGATAGCGCCGAAACCAGCGTGCCGAACCGGTCTTGGCTTTGCCACGGCTGAAGCGTCGGCTGCCGTAGGAGCTACTCGTCTGCATGCTCACGTGAAAGGTCCCTCGGTGGTTGACGGTTTGTTTCAACAACGCCCTTCAGGCCGCCAAGCCAGGACAGCGTCGCATCCTCCACTTGCGCGCGCTGTGCCCGTGCGGAGAAGGTGTGATCGGCATCGGCGATATCGACCCGGCGGACCTTGGAGGCGTTAGCGAGGCCTGCCCAGGCCGGGTCGCTGCCGGCAAATTCGAGAAACTCCTTGGCGGTGTAGTCCTGTCCGCTGAGGATCAGCAGCAGCTCTCCGGGAAACTGCCGCCAGCCTTCTGCCATTCGCTCCTGGAAGCTGCGCTTTTCAGGAGCATTGCCTGGTGCCCGCGAACGTCGCGCCAGCAGCGCGTTGTCGAACAGGGTGCGCAGCGATTTCATGACTTCCATGCGACCGCTGAGCAGTTTGCGCCAGAACTCGCCTTGCAGCAGGCGCTGGCCGTAGTAGTGCTTGATGTGGGTTTGCGCCAGGCTGACTTCCGAGCGCACCCATGGGTTGAGCAGCACCAGGCCGGCGATGCGCGGATCGTGGCTGGTCTGGACGTACAGCAAGGCGGCCGAGGCGGCATCGCACAGGCCCCAGAGAACGATTCGCTGCACCGTCGGGCAGTTGCGCTGCAAGGCTTCGATGGCCGCGGCGATGTCAGCCGACAGGTCTTCGAAGCTGCGCATGCTGCCGCTGGCGTCACCCATGCCGCGATGGTCGAAGCGCATCGCCGGATAACCGGCGCTGGCGAGACGCCTGGACAGCAACAAGAACTGGCGGTGACTCCCGACCCGGTACTGGGGGCCGCCGACGATGATCAGTACGCCGCAGCTGGCCCGCTCTTTGCCTACGCGGTCGTCGGCAATGGCCTCGGCGGGGTGGCCGTCAGCTGTGCCGGGCGGGCAAGCGTTGTCGCCGCCGGCAGAGGCTTGATGGCCGGCGCAGAGCATGGCCTGGGGCCGGGCAATGATTGCCGGCAGCTGCTCGCCGGCAGAGGTGAAGAGTAGGGCTTGTTCGCTGATGTTCATGCCGGAACCGCCTCGCAAAGGGCGCGCAGGCTGGCTTCGAGCAACGCCGGACACTCGCTGATCTCGGTTGTTTGCCAAAAGGCGGGACCGCTCACTGCCGTGCCGCGTGCTTCCTGGCCGGCTGCTTGCCACTGCGTGAGCCGAGCGCTGGCGGCCGGCGATAGGCTGGCATCCGGCCGCCCGGAGATCTCGATCCACTCGACGCGGCCCGAGCGGTGCGGTAACAGGAGTTCGGCCTGTTCGAGACCATGCGCTAGCGCCGGGGCGAGCGCATAGCCCGCGATCTCGACGGCTTCTCCCTGCCGGAGCTGGCCACGCAGGTTCTCCATGACGCCTTTGCTGTCGCTGGAAAGCATTGCCGAGGCCGCTTTCAGGCGCAGGAACTGCTGCAGAAACTGCTTGCCCGAGACGACCGGCTGCCAGAACAGCAAATTGACCGGCGCTTGCATGCGGTGCGCCGCCTCGTTGACCAGCAGGCAGCCGCTGCGCAGGCCCCATAACCACAGCGGTGCTGACGTTCGCTCCTGCAGCCAGGCGCAGGCGAGTTTGACGTCGCTCAGCCATGCTTCCCAGGTGGCGTCGCCGAAGTCACCGGAACTGTCGCCGCAACCAAGCAGATCGATTTGCAGAACCGTATAGCCGGCTTTAGCCATCGCCCTGGCCTGTAAGGCTGCCATTCGTCGCGATTTGTTGAGTTCTTCGCCGAAGGGATGGACGTAGATCACTGCACCACGTGGTTTCGCCGCCGGCTCTGGCGAGTAGAGCAGCGCAAAGCGCTGGCCGGCGGTGCTCGGCAGGAAGAAGGCTTCGCAGGGCATGGTCGGCCTACTCAGACGCTCAGCTTGCCCTGTACGAAGTCCAGCAAGGTGCCGAGCGACGCAAAGACCGTGCCGTCGATTTCGTCGTCGTCCACGGCAAAGCCGAAACGTTCTTCCAGGGTTGTGATCAGCGCGACCACGGCCATCGAATCGAGTTCCGGTATGGCGCCGAGCAGCGGTGTGTCCAGCGTGAAGGCGCTGGCACGCCCCTTGAGGCTCAAGACCTCGTCAAGCACTGCGATCACCTCGTTCTTGATTTCCATTTCTTCTCCTGTAGCGGGATTGCTGCCGCGCTCCCTATTCCGTATTGTGCATTGCCCATAGCGCATTCGGCCTGGCAGGCCGGCGCTGGTCAATCGAGCGCCGATTATAGCGAGTCGCTTGCCGACTGGCCGTGCGATAGGTCACGGGGTGAACGCCACGCCGGGGATCCTCCTTCTCCACACACGGGAGGCGCGACGGGCAGGGCATCAGCGTCAGAGCCTTGCGCGCTGTGGCGTATTTCGCGCGTGTGCGCCGCGGTCAGGCCTTGCTGGTCGGCTTGGCGGATGAGACACTGGCGCCCAACGTCAAGTAGTCAGGCGTGGCCGCGACAGCGCCAGCCGGCAGCAGCGACCCGTTTCCTGGAGTTACGAATGAGCGACTCGACCTTGCCGACGCCTGCCGCGGCAGCCACCGCACTACCTGCCTTCGAAAGCAAGATCGTCGCCCCTGACGAACTGGCCGGGCGCCTCGCCGCCGTGTCGCGGCCGCTGGTGTTCACCAATGGCTGTTTCGATATCGTCCATCGAGGGCATGTGACGCTGCTTGCCCAGGCACGTGCCCTCGGCGCGGCGCTGCTGGTGGCGGTGAACTCGGACGCTTCGGTCAAGCGCCTTGGCAAAGGCGAGGAGCGTCCGGTGAATGCTCTGCCGGACCGGCTGGCGGTTATCGCGGCGCTTGAATCGGTGACTCTGGTGACCTGGTTCGACGAGGATACGCCACTGCAGCGCATCCTCGATTGCCGGCCCGAAGTGCTCGTCAAAGGCGGTGACTGGCCGGTCGAGAAGATCGTTGGCAACGGCGAGGTCAGCGCCTGCGGGGGGCGCGTGCTGTCCTTGCCGTTCCTCCACCAGACGTCAACCACCACGCTGCTCGAGAAGATCCGTCGCCTCTAGCCGCCTGGCGCCTGCTGCCGGTCAAGGATGTTGTGGCGCATCCTGGACGATGCCGGATGCTGATCAGTCGCGTTTCAGCAGATCTTTGAGGTTGGCGAAAGGCTGGCCGGTCGCTACGGTCTTGGGTTTCGCGCCAGACGAATCGATCCCTGCCTGACGCGCGGCGTCGGCGTCAAGCTGGCGCGAGTGCTCGTTGTCGTGGCAGTAGAGGCATAGCAACTCCCAGTTACTGCCGTCCACAGGATTGTTATCGTGGTTGTGGTCGCGGTGGTGGACCGTCAGTTCGCGCAGGTTGTGGTGGCTGAACTCACGACTGCAGCGCCCGCAGATCCAGGGGTAAATCTTCAGTGCCCGTTCGCGATAACCGGCCTCGCGGCTCTGACGATTGCGCACTGCGTCGGCGATGAGACGATCGGTTTGGGCGCTCTTGGTATTGTCGTTGGCCATTTTCTGGACCCCTTGATGAGTGAATACGGTCGCTGGTGGGTGGGCTTTCGCGCTGCCGTTAGACGCGCACGGCGATCAAGGGTACGCGCATCTCGCTGCTGCTGGTGCCGCCGTGTACGCCGAGCATGGTGTAGCGCTGTTCGCCAGGTAGCCAGTCCTTGATCGTCCAGTTGTCCTTCATCAGCAAGGTGTAGTCGCCAACTCTCGACGCCAGCGCGCGATGGTAGGGAGGCGGGCCAAAGCAGCCGGCGGCGATCAGCTGCTCGCTGGCGTAGAGGTGGCAGGCGCGGCCGAGGTGGCGGCGGACGTAGGTTTCGAAAGCCGGCCGCTTGGTCTCGGCAACGTAGCAGTAGGCGACGCGCCGCTCGCCGCAAAGCGGCCGTTGCAGCAGGGCGGCGAGTTGCGGATGGTCGTCGAGGTCGATGACTCGTCGCCGCGGAGAATCGATGAAGCCGTGGTCGGCGGTGACCAGCAGCCAGGTATTGCTGCCGCGTAGCCGCCGTC
Source organism: Candidatus Accumulibacter appositus (assembly GCA_000585055.1). Taxonomy (GTDB): domain Bacteria; phylum Pseudomonadota; class Gammaproteobacteria; order Burkholderiales; family Rhodocyclaceae; genus Accumulibacter; species Accumulibacter appositus. The sequence continues at coordinate 18,758 of JEMX01000029.1, read as the reverse complement.
GCAGCTCGCCGAAATGGCGATCAAACGCGGTCAGCGTCTGCTGCGCCTGACGGCTATCCGTCCCATAGCGGTGCGAGTGGGTATCGAGATCCGGATAGTAGGCGTAGATGTAGCGCGACTTGACTTTTTCCTGGGTCAGTTCGTAGATGCTGGCGAAGAGCTCCGGCAAGGCGCGATAGGCGATGCTTTGCGCGCCGCGCGCGTGCCAGCGGTTGAAGGCGCTGCCGGCGATGCTCTGCGGGGCGATCACCCAGGATTCGCGGTTCAGCGTCTGGAACAGCGACTGATGTTCGAAAAGCCGTGCCGGCAGCTGCTCGGGCAGGGCAAGCAGCGGTCCATCGCGGGGGGTGAGCGGCAGGATGGCCAGCGTCTGGTCGATCTCGTCGAGGTGCATGTGCCAGCCGGTCAGGCCGTGCTGCGCCGGGGCCAGGCCAGTCATGAAGGTGGTGATCGCACTGGCGGTCGTCGAGGGGAAAACCGAGGTCATGCTGCCCAGCTGGTGGCCTTGCAGATGCAGCTTGGCGGCGTGCCGGCTCAAAGTCCGCTGGCCGAGCCCGTCGACGACCATCAGCACGATATGCCGTGCGCGGGCCAGTTGCGCGGCCGACAGCAAGGCCAGCGGCGGGTAGTCGCAGCGTGCGCTGCCGCAGGCGGTGGCGATGCTCTGCATGAGATTGACGATGCTGCCGCCACCGTAGTCGGGGAGTAGGGTCGAGCTCATCGGGCAGGTATTCCAGCAGGCCTCGGCCGGCCCGTCAGTCCGCCGCTGGCGGGATGCCGCGGCCGGCGGCATAGCTGCCGGGAGCGTCCTCGATCGCTTTCAGTGCCCGCTCGCCGGGTTGCCGCGCGACGACCAGGGAACTACCGTCGGCCTGCGCGAGCAGCCATTGCTGCCAGTCGGGCCACCATGAACCGTGGTGCCGAGTGGCGCCGGTCAGGAAGTTGTCTGCCTGCTCGGGCAGGGGGCTGCTAGCATTGGTCCAGTAGCCATGTTGCATGGCCGCGGGCGGATTGATCGTTCCGGCCAGGTGGCCGGAACCGCCGAGCACGAACTTGACCGGACCGGCTGGCAGCTGCGCGCCGCTGTAGGCGCTCTTCCAGGGGGCAATGTGGTCTTCGATGGTGGCCAGGAAATAACATGGCAGCTTGACCCGCGAGACGTCAATGTCCACTCCGGCCAGGGAAATGCCACCGGGCTGACACAGCTTGTTGCCCAGGTAGAAGTTCTCCACATAGAAGCGGTGCAGCGCCGTCGGCATGCGCGTCGCGTCGGCGTTCCAGTGCAGCTGTTCGAGCGGGAAGCGCTCCCTGCCGAGCAGGTAGTTATTGACCACGAAGGACCAGATCAGGTCGTTGGCGCGCAGCATTCTGTAGGTGTTCGCCAGCTTCGCGCCGTTCCGATCCCGAGAGCGGGTGGTCTTGCTCTTCGCCGCGGCTGCTGCGTCGGCAAGCGTGGCCAGCTCTCCGGGTTCGGAAAAGTCGATCAGTGTCCCCAGGAAGGTCGCGGAAGCCGCGCGCTTGTCGCGGTGGGCGGCCATCCAGGCGAGGGTGGCCATCAGCAGCGTGCCGCCAAGGCAGTAGCCGACGAGATCGATCTGTTTCTCGCCGGTCGCCTGCTCGACGGCGTCGATCGCTGCCAGCACGCCGTCGACGAGATAGTCGGAGAAGCTTTTTTGGGCTAGTCGCGGGTCGGGGTCGACCCAGCTGATGATGAAGGTCGTAAAGCCCTGTTCGCTTGCCCAGCGGACGAAGGAATTGCTTTCGCGAAGATCAAAGAGGTAGTACTTGTTGATCCACGGTGGCACGATCAGCAAGGGCTTCCGGTGTTGATGGCTGCCGGCTGGCTGGTACTGAATCAATTGCAGTAGCTCGTTCTGATAGATCACCTTGCCAGGGGTGCTGGCCAGGTCTTCGCCGAGACGCAAGCCGCCACTTTTGCCGGGGAGCAGGCGAGCGAGCCCTTGCTCGTCGCCTGCGGCCAGATCCTTGAGCAGGTGCTTCAAGCCCTTGAGCAGGTTCTTGCCCTTGCTTTCCACCGTTGCGCGCAGTACTTCGGGATTGGTGAGGGCGAAGTTGGTTGGCGATAGGGCATCGATATATTTTCGGGTGAGTGCCGTTACCCGTTGCTGGGTGGTCTCGTCCAGCCCCTCGGCCCTGGCCACCGCCTGCTGCAGGTGGCGAGCCGTGATCAGGTACGACTGCTTGATGAAATCGAAGAGGAAGTTGTCCTCCCAGGCTTCGTCATCGAAGCGTAGGTCGTCCGCATCCGGGCTGGCGACGGCGTGGAAGGGCATGCCCATGCGGCGGAGCGTGCTCTGCTGCCATAGCTGGATATGGTCACGCATCACCGCCATCTGCGTTTGCGCCAGGCGGTAGGGGCTGGCCAGCACGCCTGCCGAGAGATCCATGAACGCCTTGGCGAGCTCGAATTCCTCGCTGGGAAACCAGAGGCCTTTCCTGGCTGTTTTCTTCATGTGCCGACGCAGCAGCCGCGACGCGCGCTGGGCGACTTCCAGATAGCTGTTGGCGACCTCTGCGGGTGCAGGCAGGGATCGGTCTTGGGCACTCGCTGGCGGCAATGTCATGGTCAGTGTCCTGCGGGTCTTCCTGGTGGCCCGGCCGCAGCCGGCTTCTTGACGAAGCGGATCAGGCCGTTTTCGTCCTCGATGCGCAGCAGTCGACCGGCGTGTTCGAGCCGATTGAGATGGGCGATTGCTTCACCCATGGCGAACATCGTCTGATGGGTGTCCAGATCGCGCGCGAAGAGGGTCATCAGCAATTCGGCCGCGCTGTGCGGGCTGGTGCACTGCGCTTCGAGCACCTGCAATCGCTCTTCATGATGTGCGTGCAGGGCATTGACCCGGTTCTCTATGCCGTGAAAAGGCAAGCCGTGCGACGGTAGCACCAGCGTTTCGGGAGGCAGTTCGCGGTAGCGGTCGATCGAGTTCAGGAAATCGCTCAGCGAGTCGGCCAGCGGGGTAACCGCGAAGACGCTGATATTGGTCGAAATCTTGGGCAGCAGCATATCGCCGGAAATCAAGATTCCCAACTCACGGCAGTAGAGCGCTGCGTGTTCCGGCGAGTGGCCGAAGCCGAGGCGAACCTGCCAGCGGTGCTTGCCGATGCGCAGCTCGTCGCCGCCAAACAGGCGCTGGTAACTGGTCGGCAGACTCGGTACGCCGCGGTTGTAGTTGCCACTGCGCCGTTCCAGCGCCGCACAACGGTCGGCGTCGAGTCCATGCGCGCGAAACTGGCGCAGCATCGGCTGATTGCCGTGCCCGCCGACTTCGTGCCAGACCGCGTGCGCGGTCAGATACTCACCCAGCGTCATGCACACCGGCGCACCGGTCTGTTCCTGCAGCCAGGCGGCGAGGCCGAGGTGATCGGGATGAAAATGGGTGACGATAATGCGTACGATATGGCCACCACGTTTTGTCGTGCCCAGCCGGGCAAGAATCGTCTGCCAACACGCCTTGACCGTATCGAGGGCGAAACCGGTATCGACGATCGTCCACCCGTCGTCGTCCTCGAGCAGCCAGAGGTTGATGTGATTCAGCGCGAAGGGCAGCGGCATCCGCAACCAGTGGATGCCGGCAGCGACCTCGAGGCTTTCTCCGGCGGCTGGCAGGGTGGTAAAAGGGTAGTCGGGGAGCATTGGGCCGTGGATTGTAAAAACGTCTGAAATCTATAAACTTGGCCGCTCAGGAGGCTGGCCCCTGATGGCCTCTGCAGCGAAACATTCTACACGTGATCAGACTCTGGACAGCTCCGTGGTGGACCAGCAAGCGACGACCTTCAGCATTTCCGATCTGGCGCGCGAGTTTCACATCACGCCGCGAACGATCCGTTTCTACGAAGACCAGGGTCTGCTTTCGCCGATGCGCGAGGGGCGTACACGGGTCTTCACGCGCCGTGACCGCACTCGTCTGAAGCTTGCCTTGCGTGGCAAGCGGCTGGGCTTCAGCCTGGTCGAAATTTCCTATCTGATCGGTATGTACGACCGGGCGCGCGACAAGAATACGCAGTTGTCCGAGTTTCTGAACGGTTTGCAGCAGCGCAAGGAGGCGCTGCTGCAGCAGCGCGAGGACATTGAGGCGGTGCTGCAGGAAGTCTGCAACTTCGAACAGCAATGCAGGCAGCTGTTGCTGGCCCGCGCGGCCAGTGAATCGGCCACAACCGTGGTCAGCAGCGGTACCGGCAGCGGGGTGAGCAAGACGGCCAGCACTGCCGCCGGTAAAGCGGCGAAAGCCGACAAGGCGGCGTGAGCGCGCCGCGCGAAAGTAGTTGACGTTTACGTCAACGTCACTTTAAATGGCGGCCATGCACAAAGCTCAGGATCCCGATTTTTCCGCACGTGTCCGCGCCAGCTTCGATCGCCAGCAGGCGATGCTGCTGATCGGCGCCCGCATGGCGGTGATCGAGCCCGGTTACACCGAGATCCATTTGCCGCACAAAGCGGAGATCACGCAGCAGCATGGCTACATCCATGGTGGGGTGGTGGGCATGATTGCCGATTCGGCGGCCGGTTACGCCGCCAGTACGCTGACCACCGCCGAAACGAGCGTGCTGACCGTCGAGTACAAACTCAACCTGCTGGCGCCGGCCGAAGGTGATCTGCTGATTGCCGAGGGCTCGGTGGTCCGCTACGGGCGGACGCTGATCGTCACCCGCGCGGAAGTGTTTGCCGTGTTGCACGGTCGCAAGAGCATGTGTGCCCTGATGCAGCAAACGATCATCAGCGTGCATGGCAAGAAAGAGCACCAGCGCTAAGCCGCATTCAAGCCCACCCAGGCCCACTCAAGGAGCACGAGACATGGAATACCCGAGCCTCAATTTTGCCCACGGCGAAACCATCGACATGCTGCGCGAAAGCATTCGCAGCTTCGCTGCTGACGAGATCGCGCCGCGTGCCGAAGCCATCGATCGCGACAATCTGTTCCCCGCCGATCTGTGGCGCAAGCTCGGCGACATGGGATTGCTCGGGATGACCGCTGACGAGGCCTACGGTGGGACCGGGCTTGGCTATCTGGCGCACATCATCGCCATGGAAGAGATCTCTCGGGTGTCGGCGAGCGTCGGCCTCTCCTATGGGGCGCACTCCAACCTCTGCGTCAATCAGATTGGTCGCAACGGCAACGCGGCGCAGAAAGCGCGCTACTTGCCGAAGCTGATTACCGGCGAGCATGTCGGCGCACTGGCGATGTCCGAAGCCAATGCCGGCTCTGACGTGGTGAGCATGAAGCTGAGCGCCGAAGCGAGGGGCGATCGCTTCGTGCTCAACGGTGGCAAGATGTGGATCACCAATGGCGGTGATGCCGACACGCTCGTGGTGTATGCCAAGACCGATATCAACGCCGGGCCGAAAGGGATCACCGCGCTGATCGTCGAAAAGGGCATGAAAGGTTTTTCCTGCGGCTCGAAGCTCGACAAGCTCGGCATGCGTGGTTCGAACACCTATCCGTTGTTCTTCGACGATTGCGAAGTGCCGCTGGAAAACGTGCTTGGCCAGGTCAACGGTGGCGTGCGCGTACTCATGAGCGGCCTCGATTACGAGCGCGCGGTACTTGCCGGTGGCCCGCTCGGGATCATGGCCGCGGCGATGGACCTGGTGCTGCCCTACCTGCACGATCGCCGCCAGTTCGGGCAGGCGATCGGTGAGTTCCAGTTGATGCAGGGTAAGGTCGCCGACATGTACACCACCTTCAACGTCTGCCGGGCCTACGTCTATGCCGTGGGCCAGGCCTGTGATCGTGGCGAAACGACGCGCAAGGATGCCGCTGGCGCGATCCTGTACGCCGCCGAAAAGGCGACCTGGATGGCCGGCGAGACGATTCAGACACTCGGTGGCAACGGTTACATCAACGAGTATCCGGCCGGCAGGCTGTGGCGTGACGCGAAGCTCTACGAGATTGGCGCCGGTACGTCCGAGATCCGCCGCATGCTGATCGGCCGCGAACTATTCACCGACACTCGTTGAGGCGCCGTACGCCGTGCATCATGCCGCCCCCATTGGGGCGCGGCGGCTAGCAGCAAGCTGTCGCCAGCGCTGCGCACCGTTCCAGCAACCATTCTGCAGCCTTTGCACGCTGCTTTCAGGAAGATCATGACGACCACTCTGCGCCACCTTTCCGCCGACGACAGCGCTGCCGTCGAACATGTTCGCCAGTTCTTTCGCAACTACGCCGCCTGGCTGGGTGTCGATCTGTCGTTCCAGGGTTTCGAGGAGGAAATGGCTTCGCTGCCGGAAGCCTATGCTGCTCCCGCTGGTCGCCTCTTCTACGCCGAGCGCAACGGCCAGCCGGCTGGCTGCGTCGGTATCCGAGCGCTCTCGACGGGTCTCTGCGAAATGAAGCGCCTGTACGTCGAGCCCAGTCAGCGCGGCGCAGGGGTGGGCCGTGAACTGGCTCTGGCGGCGATCAAGGCAGCCAAGGAAATCGGCTACAAGCGGCTGTTGCTGGACACTTTGCCGGCGATGCGCGTGGCCGTCCGGCTTTATCGCGAATTGGGTTTCCACGAGGCACCGGCCTACTACCAGACGCCGATAGAAGGGACGATGTTTCTCGCTCTCGACCTGCAGAACTGGACCGAGGAAGAGGTGGCCAACGAAAATCTCTTCCACCTCTTCGACTTCAACCGCGCTTGGTCGAATCGCATGCAGGAAAGTGATGCCGAGTATTTCATGCGCCTATCGCGGCTGCAGACGCCGGAGTATCTATGGATCGGCTGTTCCGATTCGCGAGTGCCGGCGAACGAGATCGTTGGTCTGTTGCCGGGCGAGATCTTCGTCCATCGCAACGTTGCCAACGTCGTTGTGCATACCGATCTCAACTGCCTGTCGGTGATCCAGTTCGCGGTCGACGCGCTCAAGGTGCGGCACGTCATGGTCGTCGGCCATTATGGCTGCGGCGGCGTCAAGGCGGCGCTCAATCGCGATCGCGTCGGCCTGGTCGACATCTGGCTGCGGCACGTCCGTGATGTCCATGACAAGCATCTCGCGCGCGTCGATGGTCTGCCGCCTGAAGACCGGCACGATCGCCTGTGCGAGCTCAATGTCCTCGAGCAGGTGGCCAACGTCTGCCAGACCTTTGTGGTCCAGGACGCCTGGCAGCGGGGCCAGCCGCTGACTGTGCACGGCTGGATCTACGGTCTCAAGGACGGTTTGATGCGCGATCTCGGGTTTACCGTACACCGCCAGGAAGACCTGCTGCCTACTTATCTGACAGCACTCGAAGCCTTGCGGGGCTGAGCGTGGCGGCGTCCTTGTCAGCGGTTAGCGAGCGCGTGGCCGCGTCGCCGGCGACCTACTTTAAACTGGTGGCCGTGGCAGCGCTGTGGGGGGCGACCTGGGTCGCCGCGCGCGTTGCGGTCAGCGAGGTCGCCCCGCTGGCCGTGGCCAGCTGGCGCTTTCTGCTTGCCGCCTTGGTTCTCGGCACCCTGCTGGTCGTTCGCGAAGGCTGGCCTCGCTGGTCGCTTGCTCAGTGGCTGACGCTGACCGCGATGGGAGCAAGTGGCATTTTCCTCTACAACGTCTGCTTTCTTTACGGCATGACCATGATCCAGGCCGGTCGTGGGGCACTGGTCGTGGCGCTGACGCCGGCCCTGATCGCCGCCAGCGATTGTCTGTTTTTCGGCGCGCCAATGTCGCCGGGCAAGGTGCTTGGCATCGGCCTTGCTGCTTTCGGCTGCCTGCTGGTGGTCACCAATGGTCATCCCTATCTGCTGATCGCTGGCGAGGTGGGCCTTGGCGAATGGCTGATCATCGGCTGCGCCGCGATGTGGACGATCTACACTTTTCTCGGGCGGCGCGGTACGCGCTCCCTGTCACCGCTGGCCATGACTTTCGGCGCCAGCGTCACCGGTTGGGTGATGTTGACCGCCGCGGCGCTGCTGCAGGGTTCGCTGTTCTCGCTGGCCGAAACCTCCTGGCGTGGCTGGAATGCGATCGCCTTTCTCGGGCTTTTCGGCACCGCCTTGGCCTTTACCTGGTACGCCGAGGCCGTGCAGCGCATCGGTGCGACGCGGTCGGCGGCGTTCATCAATCTGGTCCCGGTCAGCGCCGTTCTACTAGGTGCCGTCTTGCTCGGTGAGCGCCTCGGGTTGGTGGTACTGAGCGGTGGTGCGCTGGTGATTACCGGCGTCTACATGACCAATCGCGCCGGCGCGAAACTTGCGGCCGGTGCCAACTTTAAGGAGAAAGCTGCATGATTCTGACTCAGGAACAGGAGATGATCCGCGACTCGCTGCGTGAATTCGCACAGGAGCGACTGGCCCCCTTCGCCGGCGAATGGGACCGCAATCACACTTTTCCGGCGGAGGCCTTGCGCGAGCTCGGCGAACTTGGTGCGCTCGGGATGGTGGTTCCTGAAGAGTGGGGCGGTGCCGGCATGGACTACATGTCGCTGGTGCTGGTGATCGAAGAAATCGCGGCCGGCGACGGCGCCACCTCGACCATCGTCAGCGTCCAGAACTCGCTGGCCTGCGGGATCACCATGAAGTATGGCACCGATGCGCAGAAGGAAACCTGGCTGAAACCCCTGGCCCGCGGCGAGAAACTCGGCTGCTTCTGTCTAACCGAACCGCACACCGGTTCCGACGCCGCGGCGATCACCACCAGGGCCGACCGCGACGGTGACCATTTCGTTCTCAACGGCGTCAAGCAGTTCATCACCACCGGCAAGTATGGACAGGTGGCGATCGTCTTCGCGGTTACCGACAAGGCCGCCGGCAAGAGAGGCATTTCCTGTTTCCTGGTGCCGACCGATACGCCCGGTTACATCGTTGCGCGCATCGAGGAAAAGATGGGCCAGCGCGCTTCGGATACCGCGCAGATTCTTTTCGAAAACTGCCGGGTTCCTGCCTCCTGCCTGCTTGGCAAGGAGGGCGACGGCTATCGTATTGCCCTGTCGAATCTCGAAGCAGGCCGCATCGGCATCGCCGCGCAGTCGGTGGGCATGGCCCGTGCCGCCTTTGAATGCGCCGTGCAGTATGCCAAGGACCGCGAGACCTTCGGGAAGCCAATCATCGAGCACCAGGCGGTCAGCTTCCGTCTTGCCGACATGGCCACCCAGATCGATGCCGCGCGACTGATGGTCTGGCGTGCCGCGACTTTCAAGGACGCTGGCAGGCTTTGCCTGAAGGAAGCCTCGATGGCCAAGATGTTTGCCTCCGAAATGGCCGAGAGGGTCTGTTCCGACGCCATCCAGATTCTCGGCGGTTACGGCTATGTCAGCGACTTCCCGGTCGAGCGAATCTACCGCGATGTGCGCGTCTGCCAGATTTACGAAGGTGCCAACGACATCCAGCGGCTGGTCATCGGCCGCGCCGTTGCCGATGCCTGAGATGAGCCGCCATGTGCTGCGGTCGGGAGCAGATTGCGCCTGGCTCAACGCCCTGTCGCCGGGGCATCTGCCCGGCTGGCTGGGCATGGATGTGTTGGCCATCGAACCCGGCAAGCTGCGTGCCAGCCTGCTGATTCGGCCCGAGATGCTGGCGCCGAACGGCTTCCTGCACGCGGCGACAGTCGTTGCGCTGGCCGACACCGCGGCCGGCTACGCGACTTTGGCGCATCTGCCGGTCGGCGCCGACGGTTTCACGACCATCGAGCTGAAGACCAACTTCTTCGGCACGCTGACCAAAGGTGTCTTGTTCTGCGAAGCGACAGCGGTGCACAGCGGCCGCACGACGCAGGTCTGGGACGCCGAAGTGAGCAGCGAAGACGGCCGTCGCCTGGCGCTTTTCCGCTGCACGCAGATGGTGCTCTGGCCGAAGGCCGGCTCGCCAGCACTCACTCCGTGACGCATTGGGACCATGACCGCGGAGCCGTTCGGGAGACACAGACCATGCCGGAACCCATCGACTTCTACTTCGACTTCTCGTCGCCCTACGGCTATCTGGCTTCCGAAAAGATCGACGAACTGGCTGCGCGCCACGGGCGCAAGGTCCGCTGGCGCCCAATCCTGCTCGGGGTGGTTTTCAAGCACACCGGTGCGGCGCCACTGACCCTGGTGCCGCTCAAGGGCGAGTATTCGCTGCGCGATTTCGCTCGCTCGGCGCGCTTCCTTGGCGTGTCCTACACCCATCCGGCGAGGTTTCCGCTTGCCACGCAGCATGCGGCGCGTGCCTACTATTGGCTGCGCGATCAGGACGGCGAACAGGCCTGGGAACGGGCGCGCGCATTCGCACAGGCGGTTTTTCGCGCACTTTACGTTTCAGGTCGCGACGTCGCCGCTCTCGAGGTGGTGCTTGAATTGGCCGCACAGCAGGGAGCTGATCACGCGGCTCTGTCTGAAGCGCTCGCCGGCGTAGCGCTCAAGCAGCGCCTGAAAGGCGAATGCGAGGCGGCGCTTGCCGCGGGAGTATGTGGATCACCGTATATGATCGTTGACGGCGAGCCATTTTTTGGTGTGGACCGGCTGCCACAGATGGAACGTTGGCTGACCTCTGGAGGTTTTTGATGCCTGTACTGCAAACCCAGCTCAACGCGCGTAGCGCGGATTTTAGGGCCAATGCCGAGGCTATGCGCTTGGTCGTTGCCGATCTGCGCGCCACCGTCGCGCGCATTGCCCTCGGTGGTCCGGAGAGCGCGCGCCAGAAGCATCTGGCACGCGGCAAGTTGTTGCCGCGCGAGCGGGTCAATGCGCTGATCGATCCTGGCTCGCCCTTTGTCGAACTGTCGCAGTTGGCGGCCTACGGCATGTACGGCGGTAGCGCCGAAAATCCCTTCGAGGTGCCGGCGGCTTCCCTGATCACCGGCATCGGCCGGGTGAACGGCGTTGAGTGCATGATCGTCGCCAACGACGCGACGGTGAAAGGTGGCACCTATTACCCACTGACCGTCAAGAAGCACCTGCGCGCGCAGGAGATTGCCGGCGAGAACCGCTTGCCGTGCATCTATCTGGTCGATTCCGGCGGCGCTTTTCTGCCGATGCAGGAGGATGTCTTTCCAGACAAGGAGCATTTCGGGCGCATTTTCTACAATCAGGCCAATCTTTCGGCGGTTGGTATTCCCCAGATCGCGGCGGTGATGGGCTCCTGCACCGCCGGCGGAGCCTACGTGCCGGCGATGTCCGACGAATCGATCATCGTCAAGGATCAGGGAACGATCTTTCTCGGCGGACCGCCGCTGGTCAAGGCGGCGACCGGCGAAGTGGTCAGCGCCGAAGACCTCGGGGGCGCCGACGTGCATACGCGCATTTCAGGGGTCGCCGATCACCTTGCCGAGAACGATGCGCATGCGCTGGCGATTGCTCGCCGCATCGTCGGTAACCTCAACTGGCGCAAGCGACCGCCGCTCGCGCTAAGTGAGCCGCGCGCACCGCTGTACGCGGCGGAAGAATTGTATGGAGTGATCCCGAGCGACACCAAGAAGCCTTTCGATGTGCGCGAGATCATCGCCCGCATCGTCGACGGCTCGGATTTCGATGAGTTCAAGGCGCGTTACGGGACGACCATCGTCTGCGGCTTCGCGCGTGTCTGGGGCTATCCGATCGGAATCATCGCCAACAACGGCATCCTGTTTTCGGAATCGTCGCTGAAGGCAGCCCACTTCGTCGAACTCTGCGCGCAGCGCAGCATCCCGCTGCTTTTCCTGCAGAATATCACCGGCTTCATGGTTGGTCGCAAGTACGAAAACGGCGGCATTGCCCGTGACGGGGCGAAGATGGTGACCGCCGTCGCTTGTGCAAAGGTCCCGAAATTCACGGTGGTCATCGGCGGCTCTTTCGGTGCCGGGAACTACGGCATGTGCGGTCGCGCCTACTCACCGCGATTCATGTGGATGTGGCCGAATGCGCGCATTTCGGTGATGGGCGGCGAGCAGGCCGCGGCGGTTCTGGCAACGGTCAGGCGCGACGGCATCGAAGCTGCGGGCAAGGCGTGGAGCGCTGCCGAGGAAGAAGCCTTCAAGGCGCCAATCCGCGCCCAGTACGAGGTCCAGGGGCATCCCTATTACGCCAGTGCCCGCCTCTGGGATGACGGCGTGATCGACCCGGCCGACACGCGGCGCGTTCTCGGACTCGGCCTGTCGGCGGCGATGAACGCGGCAGCGGAAGCGACGAAGTTTGGTATTTTCCGGATGTGAACGAGGCCTTGATGAGCGACTACCAATCCATAGTGACCGAAGTCGACGGCGGTGTCGGCATCCTGACCCTGAACAAGGCGCAGCGCCACAACGCCTTCGACGAGCAGCTGATCGCCGAGATCACCGCCGGCCTGCGCGAACTCGCCGCCGACGCGGAGGTACGCGTCGTCGTCCTGTCGTCTAGCGGCAAGAGTTTCTGTGCCGGTGCCGACCTGCACTGGATGCGCGCAGCTGCGGGCTACTCGGAGGAGGAAAACCTGCGCGACGCGACGCGCCTTGCCGAACTCTTGGCGACCCTCAACCAGCTCCCGAAGCCGACGATTGCGCGTGTGCAGGGGCCTGCCTATGGGGGTGGCGTCGGCCTGATCGCCGCTTGCGATATCGCCGTCGGTACCTACGACGCCGTCTTTTCGCTTAGCGAGGTGAAGCTGGGAATCATTCCGGCGGTAATCAGTCCCTACGTCCTGGCGGCCATCGGTGAGCGCTACAGCCGGCGCTATATGTTGACCGCTGAGCGCTTTTCGGCGGCTGAAGCTTACCGCATCGGCCTGCTGCACGAGATCGTTCCTGGCGACGAGGAACTCGACGAGGCTATTGGCGAAATCGTCGATGCCTTGCTGGCCAATGGCCCGTGCGCTCAGGCCGAGTGCAAGGCGCTGATCCGCGTCGTCGCCGGGCAACCAATCGACGAGCAGACGATCGCCGAAACAGCGCAACGCATTACCCGTGTCCGCGCCAGCCCGGAAGGCCAGGAAGGCCTGGGGGCATTTCTCGAAAAGCGGCGACCGAACTGGCGGCTCGACTAATGTCCGAGTCGTTTGCCGACGATGCCCCGAGTTCAGGCTGTCTTGCCTTGCGGCTTGCCGCTGTTGACCATTGACCGATGTCCACGGCTCCACGGCGCGCTGGCGGCGTGGAGGTGAAAGGTGCTCCGATGTTTACCAAGATTTTGATTGCCAATCGTGGCGAGATTGCCTGCCGCGTGATCAAGACGGCCCGTCGCATGGGGGTGCGTACGGTCGCCGTTTACTCCGAGGCCGACGCCAATGCACGGCACGTGCGTCTGGCCGACGAGGCGGTGTGCATCGGTCCGGCTGCGGCCCGCGAGTCATATCTGGTCGGCGAGCGGATTCTTGATGCCGCCCGTCGTACCGGCGCGCAGGCGATCCATCCGGGCTACGGCTTCCTGTCCGAGAACGACGGCTTTGCCGACGCCTGTGCCGCTGCCGGGGTGGTCTTCATCGGTCCGCCGGCGGCGGCGATTCGCGCCATGGGTTCGAAGTCGGCCGCCAAGGCGATCATGAGCGCGGCCGGCGTCCCGGTGACGCCGGGCTATCACGGCGACGATCAGGCCCCCGGGCGCTTGCAGCAAGAGGCCGACGCGATCGGCTATCCGGTACTGATCAAGGCCGCGGCCGGTGGTGGCGGCAAGGGCATGCGCCTGGTCGAGCACGGCGAGGGTTTTGCAGCGGCACTGGCTTCGTGCCAGCGCGAAGCGCTCTCCTCGTTCGGCGACGACAAGGTGCTGATCGAGAAGTATCTGAGCCGTTCGCGGCATATCGAATTCCAGATCTTTGCCGACACGCAGGGCCATTGTGTGCACCTGTTTGAACGCGACTGCTCGGTGCAGCGCCGGCACCAGAAAGTCCTCGAAGAAGCACCGGCTCCGGGAATGACCGCGGCGCGGCGTGCGGCGATGGGCAAGGCGGCGGTCGACGCCGCGCGCGCGGTCGGCTACGTTGGCGCCGGAACCGTGGAGTTCATCGTCAGCGACACTTTCGCGACGGATGGCCGCTTCTATTTCATGGAAATGAATACCCGCCTGCAGGTCGAGCATCCGGTGACGGAAATGATCTCCGGGCAGGACCTCGTCGAATGGCAGCTGCGCGTCGCCAGTGGCGAACCCCTGCCGCTGCGCCAGGAGCAACTGGAAATCCGTGGGCATGCGCTCGAGGCGCGTATCTATGCCGAAAACCCCGAGCAGGATTTCCTGCCCTCCACCGGCCGGCTGGTGCATCTTTCGCCTCCGGCCGAGAGTCTCAACGTGCGCGTCGACACGGGCATCGAACAAGGCGACGAAATCTCGCCTTTCTACGACCCGATGATTGCCAAACTCGTCGTTTGGGACGTGGACCGCGATGCGGCATTGGCGCGCATGTGGCAGGCGCTGGCCGACTATCGCATCGTTGGCGTGAACACCAATGTCGCTTTCCTTTCACGCCTGGTGGTCTGTCCGGCTTTCGCCGATGCCGATCTCGATACCGGCCTGATCGAACGCAGTCGCGACTTCCTGTTCCCTGCCCGCAGTGAACCGCCGCGCAATGTTTTCTTCGTCGCGGCAGTCGCCGGTCTGCTGCGCGAGCAGGCGGCGGCGCTCAACAGGGCCAGCCATTCGGGCGATCCATGGTCGCCGTGGAGTTCCCATGATGGCTGGCGCTTGAACATCCAGTCGCAGCGCACGCTCACCTATCGCAGTGGCGATGCGGTGTACGAAGTGGCCGTCGCCTACGCGGCCGACGGCTGGCGCCTGACGTTGGCTGGCGAGTCGGTGCTTGCCCGCGGCCGGGTTCTCGAGAGCGGCCGCTTTGCTGGGCAGCTGGCGGTCGAGCTTGACGACCGCCGCCTGGTGGCTAGCGTTGTCGCGGTCAACGAAAAGCAGGAGCAGAAGCGCTACGTCTTCCTGCATGGCAGCAATTACCTGATTCTTCGCGACGATCCCCTGCATCTGGTCGAAGCAGGTGGGGCGCATGGCGGTGGCTTGACGGCGCCAATGCCGGGCAAAGTGGTGGCCTTGCTGGCGGCAGTGGGTCAGGCGGTGGAAAAAGGTGCACCGCTGCTGATTCTCGAAGCGATGAAGATGGAACATACGATTACCGCGCCGAAGAACGGCATCGTCAAGGCTTTTTGCTATGCCGCTGGCGATCAGGTGGCCGATGGCGCCGAACTGGTCGATTTTGCCGCGGAGAAATGAGATGGCGCTGCCGAAGCACGTCAAACTGGTCGAAGTCGGTCCCCGCGATGGTTTACAGAACGAGACGCAGATCGTCCCTGCGGCGATCAAGATCGAACTCATCGAACGCTTGGCCGACGCCGGTCTGCTGGCCATTGAGGCGACCTCGTTCGTCTCGCCAAAGTGGGTGCCGCAGATGGCCGACAGCGCCGACGTTCTACGAGCGGTGCTGTCGAGTCCGCGGCGCCGACCGCAGGTGGCCTACCCGGTCTTGACGCCCAATCTCCAGGGTTTCGACGCGGCCGTGGAAGCGGGCGCACAGGAAGTCGCGATTTTCGCTGCCGCGTCGGAAGCGTTTTCGCAGAAGAACATCAACTGCAGCATCGCCGAGAGTCTGAAGCGTTTTGCTGCTGTTGTCGACGCCGCCAGCGCCCTCGAGATCCGCGTGCGGGGCTATGTTTCCTGTGTCGTCGCCTGCCCCTACGAAGGCAGCGTTGATCCGCAGCGCACCGCCTGGGTTGCCCGGCAGCTGCTCGACATGGGTTGCTACGAGGTCTCTCTCGGCGATACCATCGGCGCCGGGACGCCTGCGTCGGTCAGGAGAATGATCGAAGCCTGTGCCAGCGTGGTGCCGATCAAGCGCCTGGCCGGTCACTACCACGACACCTACGGGATGGCGATCGCCAACATCTACGCCTCGCTGGAAATGGGCATGGCCGTTTTCGACAGCTCGATTGCCGGCCTCGGGGGCTGTCCTTATGCCGTCGGGGCGAGTGGTAACGTGGCCAGCGAAGACGTCGTTTATCTGCTCGACGGGCTGGGTATCGAGAGCGGTGTCGACATGGACAAGTTGCTGGCCGCCGGGCAGTTCATCGCGAGTCAGCTGGGCCGTGAAGCGGCGTCGAAGGCCGCGCGCGCGCTGCTCGCTCGCCGGCGGGCTGGCGAAAAGCAGGAGGCCCGTTGATGGAGAGGAAATTTTCGTGAGTCAGCTGCCGACACAAAGCGTCGCTTCGCCGTGCATCAACGTCTGCAAGATGGACGACGCCGGCGGTTTCTGTCTCGGGTGTTTCCGGACCATCGCCGAAATTGCCCTCTGGAGCCGCGCGCCAGATGAGCAGCGCCTGGAAATCCTGTTCGCTGTCGAGCGTCGCCGCGTCGAACACGACCCGGCTGGCTGCGCGGGCGGTGGCGACTTTCGTGGCGACTGCGAGCGTTGACAGGCAGTAGCAGATGCGAGGAGTGAGCGAGTGAAGAATAGACCAGTAGGCCGCGGACTCCTGGCGCAGGAACCGCGAGCATGAGCAGCACTGAAGACGACTATCTGTGTGTCGGCGTTTGCATGTTCGACCCGGACTCGGGCTACTGCCTCGGTTGCGGACGTCCGCCAGAGCCCGTGTCCGAGGTCTCGCAGGGGATTGTCGTCGAGGAGGTGCATCCGCTGCGCATCGGCGATGCGGGCCCTGACGGCGATTCTCCAGGCAAGCACTGATGCTGCCCGGTGCTTCTCCGGGCGAGTCCTGATGCGGCCCGGTGTTTCTCCGGGTGAGTCCTGATGCTGCCCGAGAGCCTGCTGGTCCTCGAGCGCGGCTGGTTGTCGTCGAATAACATCGTCTTTCTCGAAGGTGAGAAGGCGGCATTGATCGACAGCGGGTACGTCACGCACGCCCAGCAGACGGTCGCCTTGCTCGAACACGCGCTGGCCGGCCGGCGCCTGACCCGCTTGCTGAACACGCATTCGCATTCTGATCATATCGGCGGCAATGCGGCGGTGAGTGAGGCTTTCGGCTGCCGGGTCATTGTCCCGCACGGGATCGATGCGACGATCGCAGAGTGGGACAAAGAGGCGCTATTGCTCTCGCCGCTCGGCCAGTCCGCGACGCGCTTTCGCCATGACGCGACGATCACCGCGGGCGATGAATGCGAGCTCGGCGGTCTCAACTGGCGGGCAATCGCGGTTCCCGGGCACGACATGGACGCGCTGGCTTTTCACAATCCCGAGCGGCGCCTCCTGATTTCCGGCGATGCCCTGTGGCGCAACGGCTTTGGGGTCATCTTCTCGGAGATTCTCGGCCATCCGGAAGACGCCGGCGGCCTGAAGGCCGCACGGCAGACGCTCGATGTGCTCGCTCGTCTGCCGGTCGAGGTGGTGATCCCCGGTCATGGCGCGCCGTTCGTCGAGGTCGAAGATGCTTTCGAGCGGGCCTATCGGCGGCTGGCGGTTTTCGAGCAGGACATCGACCTGCTCGTTTGGCACGCGCTCAAGGTCATCCTTGCTTTTGCCCTGCTCGAAAGGCGGCAGCTGCCGCGCGCCGAGCTGCCCGATTTTCTGGCCGGCCTGAGTTTTTGCCAGAGCGTGAATGCGCGCTACCTCAATCTCAGCAACGAGGCGCTGGCGCAGCGCCTGGTCCGCGACCTGATCCGAGTCGGGACGCTGCGTGACGAGCAGGGCGTGCTGCTTGCCCTGTAGGCGCGACACGGGGCGGCGTGGTGTTGTGGCGGCTATGCCGGCTTATGACTGGTGGCAGAGCTCGCCCAGGCTCACGGCGTTGAGTCGGCGCAGATCGGCGTCTTCCTGCCAGCCCTGCCGCTCGACGTTGGAGAAGGCGTATTCCCGACTCTCGTCGCTGCTTTGTTCGAGGAAGACCTCGATCGTCCGTTTCAGGTGACTTGGCGTGGGCAGCATGGCGCCGTAGAAGAGAACCAGCTCCCGGCGCTTGATGAGCAGCGTCGGGAAGTTTTCCACGTCAAGGTCGCCGAGGTCGTCGGCGTGTTCCTCGATATCCAGCCAGTGAAATCCAGCCGCTGGAAGCTGGCGGGCGACGTCCGTGAAGCCGTCCCGGTACTCGCGGCACACGCCGCACCATTCGGCGCACAGGCAGACGATCACGAACTCGGCCAGCGCGGGTCCTCGTTCCGTGCGCTGCGGTGGTTGAGTGCTCCTTTCCGCGCTCGCCATGCCAGGGGTGTTCGCTGCCTGCGGCCTCAAGTGCCGCTCTGCCCGCTGACCAGCCGCTGAATATGGGCGAGCAGCTGCTCTTCGGGGTAAGGTTTGCCGAGCAGCACGTCCACGCCGGCGGCGTTGGCTTCCGCGCGCAGCTGTTCGCTGTCCGAAGTGACCATGATGATCGGCAGCCGCGCGGTTGCCGCATTGGCGCGCAGTTGTCGTGTCAGCTGCATGCCGCTCATTGCGGGCATGTCAACGTCGGTAATTAGCACATCCGGTAAGGCTGTCTCGATCTGCTGCGCAGCGTCCAGTCCGTCTTCGGCCATCAGCACTTGATAGCGCTGCGCGTTAAGCAGCCGGCCGGTCTTGACGCGCACCACCTTGGAATCATCGGCAACCATGACCACCGTTTCTTCTGGTGTTTTCAATTTGGCTGGCGCAACAGTCGCGCTAGCGGCCGCGGCGAGTCGCTGCGCGTCCTCGGCAGCCTGACGCTCGGTTTCGCGAGCAATGGCCTGGTCGACCGCCAGACGTTCTTCTTCTTCCAGGCGCAGGGCTTCCTCGACGGCTTTGCGATCGGCCTCGGCCTGTGCGGCTTCCTTGGCGGCTCTACGCTCGGCTTCGGCCCGGGCGGCGTCGGCGGCGGCCTTGTGCTCAGCTTCGGCTTGGGCGGCATCTGCGGCGGCCTTGCGCTCGGCTTCGGCCTGGGCGGCGTCTGCGGCGGCTTTGCGCTCGGCTTCGGCCTGGGCGGCGTCTGCGGCGGCTTTGCGCTCGGCTTCGGCCCG